>JBBRCJ010000051.1:0-18467 GCA_038204955.1 Flavobacteriales bacterium | reverse complement strand
CCAAACAATCCGTTAGTGAAACTCATGCCAATAGTGTTTTGGAACTGGGCTCAATTACTTTTATCACTTCCAGTAGTTTTTTACGCTTGTTCGATGTTTTTTGTTAGAGCATATAAATCAATAATTACTTGGAACCTCAATATGTTTACTCTAATAGGTATTGGTACAGGAGTAGCTTTTTTATTCAGTTTAATTGGGATGTTTTTCCCAAACATTTTTCCAAACGAATTTAAAACAGAACAGGGTACAGTTTTTCTTTATTTTGAAGCTACAACCGTAATTCTCACATTAGTTTTATTAGGGCAATTAATGGAAGCCAAAGCACATAGTCAAACTAGCAGCGCGATAAAAGAATTATTAAAATTAGCGCCTACTGAAGCAATTTTAGTGATTGATGGTAAAGACAAAGTAATTTCAATACAAGATATCAAAAAAGGAGATTTGTTACGCGTAAAACCCGGAGACAAAATTCCAGTTGATGGAAAAATTACTGACGGAGAAAGTAGTATTGATGAAGCTATGATTACTGGAGAGCCAATTCCAGTTGACAAAAAAGTGGATGATGCCGTGATTGCAGGAACTATAAACGGAAATAAATCATTTGTAATGATTGCCGAAAAAGTGGGTTCAGAAACTTTGCTGTCTCAAATTGTTCAAATGGTCAATGATGCCAGTCGATCAAAAGCACCTATTCAAAAATTTGCAGATAACATTGCTAAATATTTTGTACCTATTGTGGTTGTTATTTCAATAATTACCTTTTTTGTTTGGGCTAAATTTGGACCCGAACCACGTTTGGTTTACGGATTTATAAATGCAATTGCAGTATTAATTATTGCTTGTCCGTGTGCCTTAGGTTTAGCTACGCCAATGTCGGTAATGGTTGGTGTTGGAAAAGGAGCGCAATCTGGCATATTAATAAAAAATGCCGAAGCGTTAGAAAATATGAACAAAGTAAATGTTTTAATAACCGATAAAACAGGCACAATTACCGAAGGAAAACCATCGGTTGAGAAAGTGTTTTCAATACAAAATGAGGAAAATAATTTATTGCAAAATATAGCATCTTTGAATCAATATAGTGAACATCCATTGGCACAAGCGGTTGTTAATTACGCTAAAACCAAAGAGATTAAATTAATTGAGGTTAAAGATTTTGAAGCAATAACTGGCAAAGGTGTTATAGGAACAGTTAGCAATAAAAAAGTGGCATTTGGCAATAAAAAATTAATGGAGCAAGTAAACGCTACTGTTTCAGACGATTTAGAAAACAAAATTAGTACGGAACAAAAATTAGGAAAAACAGTTTCTTACATTGCTATTGATGGAGTTGCCACTGGATATGTTTCTATTTCAGATGCTATAAAAGCAACCAGTATTTCTGCTATAAAAGAATTAATTGATCAAGGAATTGAAGTAATTATGCTCACTGGCGATAATGAAAATACGGCAAAAGCAGTGGCAGAGGAACTACATTTAAGTTCCTACAAAGCAGGTTGCTTGCCACAAGATAAATTAGAATACATTAAAAATTTACAAACCAAAGGAAAAATTGTTGCAATGGCAGGCGATGGTATTAATGATGCTCCAGCATTAGCGCAAGCAAATATTGGAATAGCAATGGGAACAGGAACTGATGTAGCAATAGAAAGTGCCAAAATCACTTTAGTAAAAGGAGATTTACAAGGCATAGTTAAAGCTAAAACCTTAAGTCATTCCGTTATGCGAAACATCAAGCAAAATTTGTTTTTTGCATTTTTTTACAACGCAGCAGGAATTCCAATAGCCGCAGGCGTTTTATATCCTGCATTTGGATTATTACTTTCACCAATGATAGCGGCTTTAGCAATGAGTTTTAGTTCTGTATCTGTAATTGTAAATGCTTTGCGATTACGAAATTTAAAATTATAATATTTTGGGCAACAGCAATACTGACGACCGAGCAACAGCGGAACTGACGAAACCTAAAAATTTTTTATTATGAAAACAAAAAATGTTTTTAAAACAGTGGTTGCATCTTTATTCACTATGATGCTTTTGGTAACTTTTAGCAATTCTAATGCTCAAACCAAGAAAAAGAATCACACAATGAAAGATTGTTGTATGATGAAAGACGACAAAATGATGGTAATGAAAGATGGCAAAACAATGCCAATGGACAAAATGATGACCATGAAAAACGGCACTACTTGTATGACAAACGGCGAATGTACCATGAAAAACGGTTCAAAAATGATGATGAAAAATGGAGATTGTATGGAAATGAGCGGAAAAATGTGTAACGATAAAATGAAAATGATGGAAAAAAAGAAAACAACAAAAATGGTTGCCGATGTTTACACGTGTCCAATGCATAAAGAGGTAGTTGGAGTTAAAGGTGGAAAATGTCCAAAATGCGGAATGGATTTAGTAAAAAAAACTAGTTAGTTTTTATATCCAAATTAAATTATTGATAACAAAATTGCTATGGAATTACTATTTCATAGCAATTTTATAAATTCTATAAAAACTTTAAGAATGAAAAAGTTAGTTATTTTAATTATTATAATTTTTAGTTCAAATACAATTTTCTCCCAAAAAGTAGTCCGTTACGATTTGTATGTTCGTGATACAATTGTAACTTTTGGCGAAAAACCTACACGAGCCATTGCCGTAAACGGACAAATTCCGATGCCAACGTTAACTTTTACCGAAGGCGACATTGCAGAAATTTATGTACACAACGATCTCAACGAAGACACTTCGATGCACTGGCACGGATTAATGTTACCTAATAAATATGATGGAGTTCCTAATTTAACTCAAATGCCAATAAAACCACACACAACACATTTATACAAATTCCCAATCATTCAACACGGCACACATTGGTACCACAGCCACACCGAATTACAGGAACAAATCGGAATGTACGGCTCATTTATAATGAATAAAAAAGCAGACGACCCAACAATTAGAAAAGGAATCGACGATTTACCAACCGTTCCAACAATATTGAGCGAATGGACTGATATGAAACCCGAAAACGTACATCGTTTGTTGCACAACGCTTCTGACTGGTTTGCCATTCAAAAAGGCACAACCCAAAGTTACAGCGAAGCCATAAAACAAGGTTATTTTAAAACCAAAGTCGCCAACGAATGGAAACGAATGAACGCAATGGACGTGAGCGATGTTTATTATAACAAATTTTTAATTAACGGTAAAAATGAAAGTCAACTTTCACAGTTTAAAGCTGGCGACAAAGTTCGATTACGAATTTCAAACGCTGGTGCATCAACCTACTTTTGGCTTACTTATGCAGGCGGAAAAATAACCGTTGTTGCCAACGATGGTAATGATGTCGAACCTGTCGAAGTCGATAGATTAATCATTGCAGTTTCTGAAACTTACGATGTAATAGTAACCATTCCTGCCGACAAAACCGCTTACGAATTTTTAGCAACTTCCGAAGACCGCACCAAATCAACATCATTATATATAGGCGATGGCATCAAACAACTCACTTCTACCCTGCCAAAACTCAAATATTTTGACGGTATGAAAATGATGAACGGTATGATGAAAATGAACGGCGACCTTGACGATATGGGAATGAATATGTCCTACAATCAAATGGATATGAACGTAGTAATGTATCCCGAAATTACAGGAATTGCCAAAAAAGAAACATCCAACATGGGTAATATGAAAATGAATGAAGACGAATATAATAGCAACAAACTATCTGACATTGTAACACTAAACTACGCAATGTTAAAATCACTAACTAAAACCACACTTCCAAAAGGCGCACCAATAAAGGAATTAAAATTTGAGTTAACAGGAAATATGAACCGCTACGTTTGGAGTATTGACAACAAAGTAGTTTCCGAAACCGATAAAATTTTAATAAAAAAAGGCGAAAATGTACGCATCATAATCCACAACGGCTCTATGATGCGCCACCCAATGCACCTTCACGGGCACGATTTTAGATTATTAAACGGACAAGACGACTTTTCGCCTCTAAAAAACATTGTCGATATTATGCCAATGGAAACCGATGTTTTAGAATTTAATGCCAATGTAGAAGGCGATTGGTTTTTTCATTGCCATATTTTGTATCATATGATGAGCGGAATGGGGCGCATTTTTAGTTACGAAAACCAAGCACCAAATCCTGAAATTCCAAATCCAAAACTCGCACAACGCAAACTATTTGCCGACGACAGAAAATTTCATTTAATGACAGATAACGATTTTGCTACCAACGGAAACGATGGCGAAGTAATGTATCAAAGTACCCGTTGGAGCATTGGCACCGAATGGCGATTGGGTTATAACGACCATCACGGCTATGAAACCGAAACCCACATTGGGCGCTATATTGGCAAAATGCAATGGTTCATGCCGTTTATAGGTTTTGATTGGCGGTACCGAAAAATGGAAGATGGCGAAATAGAAAAAAATCTTTTTAATCAAACTAATACTAAAAATGTTCGTTCCGCCTTTAGCGCAGGGTTAGAATATACTTTGCCAATGCTTGTAAAAGCACAAGCCGAAGTGTACACAAACGGAAATGTCCGCTTTCAATTAATGCGAAACGATATTCCGGTATCTAAAAGACTACGAATGAATTTAATGTGGAACACTGACAAAGAATATATGGCAGGGTTGCGTTATATCATTAAAAGAAACTTTGGAATAACAACACATTACGACAGCGATATGGGATTTGGTTTTGGAATTAATTTGAATTATTAACCCAATCCTTAAATAGGTTGTTTAAAATTTTTAAGCACTGTTCTAAAAAGTAATAAATTAATACCACAAAAAACCATTACAATTCCCGATGTTAAAAGACCGTCTCTTTGGTTTTTAGTAGCTATAATTATTATAACAAATGACCCAACACCTATTAAAAATCCTATTAAAAGGCGATAAATCATCATTTTAAAATTAATATTGTCTCTTTTTAACATTGTTATTTGAAAGCAAAAAATAATTTCGGTAATGCCATAATAAAGAAGAAAAAATGAAGTGTAATGAAGGAATTTTTCACTTGAAATAGCGAAAAATATAATTACTATTCCATAAATTGCAAATCCCATTGAATGCAATAAATGATACGTATAAGGAACATTAAGATATTTACATTTATAGGCTGTTAATCCTGAGAATAAGGCACTAAAAATCATACCAAAACCTACTAAATATTGAATAACTTGTGAGGGACGAAAAGATAATGAAACAACTAAAATTCCAATACTAATTATAACAAAAGCATAAAGAGTTAATGTTTGAAATCGAGTCATATTTTTGGTTTTTTTAAAGCTTCTTTTTCAGCCATTTCTAATTTATAAGAAGCTAAAAATTTGAATAATGATTCATAATAATTGTTCAAGATTTCTGCATTAACTTCCGGATTTTTATCTACTGGAATTGTAATAGGCATTTCGTTCAAATAGTTTGACAATTCTGGAAACTCTTTTTGAATCCGCATTGTAATTGCGATGATTTTAGTATTCAAATCTATTTCAGTTTCCATTATCAAAGTGTATTATTAATAGTATTAAATTAATTTTGTTGTTTGGTAGGAATTATTAAAACAGGTATTTTTGAATCTTTCAGTACACTTTCAGAAACACTTCCTATTAAAATTTTCTCAAGCCAACGTTTACTGTGCGTTCCTATAACTATCATATCAGCATTGATAGCTTCAGCATTGACCAAAATCTCATCAGAAGCATTGCCTATTTTCACTAAAACTTGAATAGTATCATCATTAAGATGATCTTTTATGTGCTCCAAATAATAATCTCCAGCCTCTAAAAAGCCTTTTGTATCAACAACATCGGTAAAAACATTATAATCAAAACCTCCCATTCCCATAATTGGGTTGTATTGCATTGCTGTGTAATTAGATTCGTCGGCAACAATATGCAACAAAACTGTTTCTGCTCCAATTCCTTTAGCCAATTCATGCCCAATTTTGGCAATTTGATTCGAATTAGAATCGTAGTCTAAGGCTATTAATACCTTTTTAATTGCATCCGATTTAAAAGTAAGTTGTTCGTGAGTAGTTTCCATAACTTTTTATTTTTTTACTAATTCATATTTTTTATATTCAACAGCATCAGTTTTATCATTGTAAGTTTCAACAATTAAATTACCATAAGTATCAAAATAGCTTACTGATACTTTACCTTCGTTCACATAAATGTAGCTGTTAGTTGAAGTTTTTCGCAACAATAAAGGTTTTGAAACGCCTTCTACAATAAATTTATATCCTTGCGCGTCTAAATCGACTTTGTATTTTTTATTATCAAAAGTGTAATATCCAGTTCTGTCAACAGATGTAGTTCTAGTAGAACCATCGGGATTTGTAATTTTAGTAGTTGTAGTTACTAAAACTGGAGAGTCTTTCATCTCGATATTTTTAGTATTCGATTTTGCTTCTTTTAATTCAATATTTTGAGTTTCTACAACATTTACTTTTTTAACATACTTTTTATTTTTACCCATACCATCCTTAACCGTAGTAACGGTTGTTTTGGTAGTGTTCAACACATTTTTATTTTGCGATTGACTGTTTATAGAAAAAAATAAAATAGCTAATAAGATTACCGATGTTTTCATTGTATATTTTTTTTAAATTGTTATACAACAAAGTTAGCGCTACTGTAAGGCTATGGAGTTACATTATAAAATGAAAAAGTTACACTTTTTAAGGTAATTGAAATAAACAGCAAATATTTCATTAGAACAACTTGTTTTAATCAAAAAATCACCCTAAAATCTGCGAAGCATGAACTTTGGTTTTAACATCAGAAATAACATCTGCAATAATACCATTTTCGTCAATTACAAATGTTGTTCTGTGAATTTAAAATATTTTTTTCAAATTACTACTTTGGTTAGTAATTCAAAAATTAATTATTGTTTGACTAAAAATATTTTCTAGCTTTTAAATCAAGTATTTATTGCTATTTCAATGTGATTTTTTATTTCGCCTCTGTTTAAGTAATACTAAAAAAATTTTAGATTACCTTATAAATATCATCTCCAATCTGAAAATATTGCAACATTGTTCTAGCATTAACAAATACTACTAATTTATACCAAATAACAATGATAAAAAATAATTTAAAGCAATTCTATTCAAACTAATAAAAAATTTAATTTTTTGATTTCGCAATTTTTTTACTCATTGTTTTAAAATGGCTTGGTTTTAAATTATAGGAAAGTCCAGGTATATAATCGCTATATATGATTTCACCTGTAAATGAATTTATAATCTGTAAAAATCTTTCTGAATTTGTTCTTACAAATCTTAAGTAGTAAAAATTTTCTTGGTTCATAATTTTTTTACTAATTTCTGAATCACTTTCATATTGATATTTAAATTCATAATCTTCAAAAAGATCAACTATAATTTCTTTTTCAGTAACAGTCCAACCATTATATTTTATTTTAACATATTCAGGAATAAATAATGTTTTATTTTTAAGTTCCGCCAATTCAGGTTTTGAAAATCCCTTGTATAATGAAAATGTAGTTTCATCAGTTAAAAGTTGGTTTATTTTTTGCAAATAATTTAGTAAATATCCTGGCTTATAATTATAAAATGGATCTTTATTATATATCGTTTCGATTGATTTATTTGAACTTTCATTTTCAAGATCAATTATAAATTCAGATTTAGGGAACATTGAGAATCTAGCAATGCTAACTCTATTTTCAACAATTGTATTATAATCCGCCTGAAATTTTTCTGATTTCTTTGATAATTTTAGTAATTCCTTTTTTTTATCTTCAATATTGTACATAAAAAATGAAAAATAAACGTTTAAATAGTCGGTATGGTTTGACATAGGGCCTAAACTTGATCCTCCATAAAAACCAACAATTGTAGCAAAAGAATAATTATCCGTCAAATAATTATTAATATCAAAATTTTTAAGTGATAAAATTTTATAAGGTGTAACCTTCCACGATTTTTTCAAAATGTCTTCATAAACCTCTTTTTCAAACGTATCTGAAAAAAGGAAAATAGTTTCACTTTTTTTAAATCTTCCAATATTATCTGTTGAAGTTTTTCTTGAATACCCATCATGAAGCATATCTACTGCAACTTGGCTTTTGGAAGTCGTAAAGTGTAATAATGTTAAAATCAATAATATTTTTTTCATAATGTAATAGTTAATTAATAATTTATTGAATTTTACATTTATAATTGAAAAAGTAAAATTCCTTTTAATTGAACAAGTGTATTTAAATAATATACATCCAAGGTTTTACTATTTTAGTATATTACCTCTGATATAAAATTTATTTTTTATAAAAATGGCAAATAAATAAAAATCACCCTAAAATCTGCGAAGCATGAACTTTGGTTTTAACATCAGAAATAACATCTGCAATAATACCATTTTCGTCAATTACAAATGTTGTTCTGTGAATTCCATCGTATTCTTTTCCCATAAATTTTTTTGGCCCCCAAACACCGAAGGCTTGAATGACACTTTTATCTTCATCCGCTAATAACGGAAAAGGGAAATCAAACTTATTTTTAAAATTACCTTGTGCTTTGGCATTGTCGGCGCTAACTCCTAAAAGTTCATAATTATTGGCTTGAAAACGAGCAAAATTATCACGTAAATCACATGCCTCGGCTGTGCAACCTGGCGTATTGGCTTTTGGATAAAAGAAAACTACCAATTTTTTACCATTGTAATCGGCCAACGTGTGTGCTTTCCCATCTTGGTCAAGTGCTGAAAAATTTGGTGCTATATCACCTTTTTTTAGTGTTGTCATGATTTTAAATTTTTAAATATCAAAAATAATTAATAAAAGTACACCGTTTTCTAAAAACTTCTGGTTTAAAATTTTTCCAAAGTAATTGAATTGCTAAATTATCTGCCAATTCTGGTGTTCGAATGCAATTTAAAATACCTTTTTGGGTAAATGTAGTATGGTTTTCTTTAAACAAAATGGCGTGAACTCCTTTATTTTGATATTCAGGATGTACACCAATTAAATAAAACAATACGGTTTTTGAATGTTTTCGAGCTTGTAATAAATGAAACAATCCAAATGGAAACAACTTCCCTTTTGCTTTTTGCAATGCTTCAGAAAATGAAGGCATTACAATACTGAACGCCACTAAATTTTTATCTTTATCTAAAACAAACTTAATAAATTCTGGATTTATAAAACTGATGTATTTTTTTTTGAAAAATTCTTTTTGCGAATCGGTTATGGCTACAAATGATGCTAAATTTGCGTATGAAGCGTTAAATAAATCAAACATTTTATCAACATAAGGTAAAATATGTTTTGTTTTAGTAAAATTTAGTTCGCTTACTTGATACCGTTTTTTGATAATTTCTTGTGCCTTATCAAAAAACTCCAATTTAACGTTTTCAAATGGGAATTTATTTTCAACGTATTCTTTTTCAACTTTATAACCAAGTTGGCGCAAATGATTTGCATAATAGGGATAATTGTACCAAGTTATCATCGAGCCAATTTCATCAAATCCTTCGGTAATAACTCCAACTTTATCTAAATTGGAAAATCCCATTGGACCTTCTATATTGGATAAATTATTCTTTTTTCCAAATGCAATAACTTTTTCAAGTAATAATTGAGTTACTTCAAAATCATCAATAACATCCCACCAGCCAAAACGTACTTTTGGTTTTTGCTGTTTATTAACTTCATCCCAATTAATTATAGCACAAATTCTACCCACAATTTTATTATTTTTATAGGCTAAATAAAAGTGGGCATCAGCGTTTTGAAAAATAGGGTTTTTAGTTTTATTAAAAGTTTCCAATTCATCATTAATTAATGGCGGTACCCAAAAAGGATGGTTTTTATACAATACCATCGGAAATTTAACAAACGCTAACAGTTGCTTTTTTGAAGTAGCTTCGATAATAGAAATCATAGGTTTGAAGTTGATTTTTTGGTCTTCACTTTTTTAGATTTCACTTTTTTGGCAGCAGTTTTTTCCGCAGCAGGTTCCGATTTGTCTGTAGCAATTCCAACCGTTTGAGATTCAGTTTTTTCTGTCGGAGTAGCTTTTTCTATTGGAGCATTCTCAATAGGAGTATTTAAATCAACGCTATCAATTCGCTTATTAGTCTTTTCGACATTCTTAGTAGGATTGGTTTTATCTAAATCTTTTTGATTTTTTTCTTCTAACTTTTTAGCTTTTTCTTTAGCTTTTGCGTCCGCTTTTTCAGCTTTTTCTTTTTCCTCCTTTAATTTTTTTGCAGCTTTCTCGTCTTTTGTTAAAGGTTTTTCTTTAACATATTTAACTTGTTTATAATTTAAATCATTGCGCCACGTAATACCAATTCCAGCATACAATAAACTTGGAGAATTTTTAAAATTTTTACTTATTGAAAGATCTAATTGAACATCTTCGGATATCAAAAATGCACTTCCCCCAGTCAAAATTGAATCGGAATTAAGGCTGCCAATAGCTAATTTATGTTCTAAAAACCCAGACCAATGCTTGTTTATTGTTTTAGTGAATGTAGCAACATAGCCAAAATTTTTATATTCACTAGTAATCTTATCATAAAAAATATTAGTAACAAATATATATCCCTGTCTAAAAATATTTTGAGTAACCAACATTATTTTAGGGTTTAAAAAATTCAATTTTTCATTAACAGCAATAAATTTATTTGAATTTAAATTAAATCCTGCCCCAATATATAAACCCACCGCAGGAATTAAATCGTGCTTGTTAAATTTAAAATTAGCGTGATAGCTATATAAATTAGGTTTCTCAGTGTAATTTTTAAATGGGTCAAACAATAAATATTTTCCTCCAACAGTGAAGCTTTTGATGCCATTTCGCTCAATTGAATTGTTATATCCTTGAGAAATATTGCTAATAAAAGTATCATTTTGATAGCTTATACTTGATATAAATTCTAATTGTTCTGCAATCATTCCGTAACGGCAAGTTAAATCAACATAGTAACCAGTAGCATCATAATCAAGTGATTGGCTTTTTTCTTTAATAATATTCACCCCCGATTCCAATTGTAGAACTTTTTTACCAACAGCATATGCCGACATTGATTCACCTGGTCGATTCGAGTTGATTACATCAGTATATTGAGCAAAGTTGAATTGAAAACTCAACATTAATAATAAAACAATTGAAAATTTTATTTTCATTTTTAAAGTTTAGTTGTAAAATAACAAAAAACAAATGTAGTTATTTTATTAATTATTTAAGATATTTGTATGTTTTTAGGTTATCAAAATTTAGTAATTTTGAAAAAAAATATACTATGCAAACGGCAGGTCTTAGTAATTTATTAGAATCAGTGCTTATTTTATTTGCAATTTACTATGTGATTAAGTTTTTAGCACGTATGTTTTTGCCTACTTTAGCAAAAAAAGCAATGGAAAAAGCTGCAGAGCAATTTCAAAAACAGCAACAAAATCAATACAATTCAAGTAATAATACCGATAATTTAAAATCGGACAAACCCAAAGAAACTAAAAAAGTAGGCGAATATGTTGATTTTGAAGAAATTGACTAGGTTAATTTTAGATTTCTGATTTTAGATTCATAACACTTAATAAATATAATGAAGTTTTTTCAAAAATTTTATCCGCACGCATTGGCCTTTTTAGGCTTTATTTTTTTAGCCTTGGCTTATTTTAGTCCAGTTTTAGAGGGCAAAAAATTATATCAAAGCGATATTATTCAATATACCGCAATGGCGAAAGAGCAAAATGACTTTCGAGCCACCGAAAATGCAGAACCTTACTGGACAAATTCAGCATTTGGAGGTATGCCAACGTATCAATTAGGAGCAAAATACCCGCACAATTACATTAAAATCATTGATGAAACGTTGCGGTTTCTACCTCGACCAGCCGATTATTTATTTTTGTATTTTGCATGTTTTTACATTTTACTTTTGGTTTTAAAAGTAGATCCATTAAAAGCATTTTTTGGAGCATTAGCCTTTGGGTTTTCTACTTATTTAATTGTAATTTTGGGTGCTGGACACAATGCAAAAGCACACGCTTTGGGTTATATGCCATTAGTAATTGCAGGATTTTTATTGGTTTTTAGAAAACGTTATGTATTTGGAGGATTGCTCACATTATTTGCTTTTGCATTAGAATTGAATGCAAATCACTTTCAGATGACGTATTATTTTATGTTTTTGTTATTATTTATTTCCATTTATTACGGTTATAAATTAATTAAAGAAAAAGATTTTTCGTCCTTATATAAGATTATTGGAACATTTGCAGTAGCCTTAATTTTAGCCATTGGAGCCAACGCAACGGGAATTTTAGCCACCAAAGAATACACTAATTTTAGCACCCGAGGCAGCGGAAACTTAACATTCAACCCTGATGGAACTAAAAAAGAAGGTACTTCAACTTTAGATAAAGAATACATAACACAATACAGTTACGGAATTGCTGAGAGTTTAAACCTAATTGCTCCTCGCCTATTTGGTGGTTCCAATGCGCAACCCCTTTCAAAAGATTCTGAAATGGTAGCCTATTTACAAACACAACCAGCCTCCGAAACAGAAACAATATCAGTAGAAAAAGCGCAACAATACGCTGCCGAAGGAATGCCAATGTATTGGGGAGATCAGCCAGGTGTTTCGGGTCCAGCATATATAGGAGCAATTGTTTTTTTCTTGTTTATATTAGGATTATATCACGACAATCGAAAGTTAAAATATGTTTTTTTAACTGGAGCCATTTTTTCATTAGTACTTTCTTGGGGAAAAAATTTCTCCTTAATAACAGATTTATTTATTGATTATATGCCTTTGTACGATAAGTTTCGTGCCGTTTCATCTATTCAAGTAGTGCTCGAACTGTGCGTTCCTGCATTGGCAATAATGGGATTACAATCGTTTATGACATCTGATGAAAATTCAAAAAAAATAGACAGTTTGAAAAAAGCAACTATAACAGTTTTAGTATTGCTAGTTGTTTTGTTTTTTGGAAAATCAATGTTTAGTTTTTCTGGCTTGGGCGATGCTGGAATTATTCAAAACTACGGGCAACAATTTTTGGATGCTATAAAAACCGATAGAAAAAGTTTATATTCTGCCGATTTATTGCGTTCTTCTTTCTTTGTTTTAGTTGTTACTACAACTTTATGGTTTTTTACAAAAAATAAAGTGTCAAATACAATTGCAGTTTTAATTATCGGATTTTTTATGATTTTCGATTTGTATTTTGTGGACAGAGATTATGTAAAAAATAAAGATTTCGTTGCAGCATCTGAAGTAGATTCGCCTTACGAAGAAACACCTGTTGACCAAGCCATTTTAAAAGATAAATCCAATTACCGAGTGTTTGAAGTTGCTGGTGATATGGCAAACGCTCGACCATCGTATTTTCATAAATCAATTGGAGGTTATAGTGCTGTGAAACCACGAAAAATGCAAGAATTATTTGATTATCAAATTGCAAAAAACAACATTCAAGTTCTGGATATGTTGAACGTAAAATACATTATCACACCATCTGAAAAAGGACAAGATTCGATAATGCTAAACTCTGGAATCAACGGAAATGCTTGGTTTGTTAAAGAATTACGAACTGTAAAAACACCCGATGATGAAATGAAAGCCTTGACAAAATTGGACACAAAAAATGTTGCAGTTCAATGTTTAGAAGGTGAAACTAAAATATCAGCAATTCAAAAATTTGAAAAAGATACTTTGGCATCAATTCAATTAAAAAGTTCAAAGTCGAATGATTTGGTTTATGAATCAAAAAATAAAAATGATGGCTTGGCTGTTTTTTCTGAAATGTATTATAAAAATGGATGGAACGCTTATATAGATGGAAAATTGAATCCACATTTTAAAGTAAATTATACATTGAGAGCTTTACAAATACCATCAGGAAATCATAAAATTGAATTCAAATTTGAACCACAAGTTGTTAAAACTGGAAGTATGATTTCGTTGATTAGTTTTATCTTGATTATTTTTTTAGTACTTTTAGGTGTTTATTTTGAATATAAAAAACGATTTTAAAAACCAGAAATTTATTTGTATGGAAAATGTAAAATTACATCATAATCATCCCTCTGTAATGGAATCCCGTTATATTGCAGAGACAAAAAAAATGTCGCCACAACAACGTTTTGAAAAATTGATGGCTATTATTGAACTATCGTATCTTTTAAAAACTTCAAAAAAAATATCAAAGTAATTTATGAATAGTCAAGTAATTGAAATTTGGAAATACTTTTCTCTAAATAATGTCAAATATTTAACTATTGGTGGTTTTGCTGTAAGTATATATGGTTATGGTAGAAGTACAGGTGACATTGACATTTTTATAGAAGATTCGATTGAGAATCGAGAAAATTTAAGGGTTGCTTTGAAACAATCTGGAATTGGGGATTTTGAAAACATAAATACAATGCAATTTATACCTGATTGGATGGATATTACACTAAATTTTAATTTACGATTGGATATTATGACTTCTGTAAAAGGTTTAGAAAATAATTCCTTTGAGCAACTTTTAAAAAAGGCTTACATTGCAGAAATTAGTGATATTCCTGTTTATTTTTTAGACTACGAAAGTTTAATTATTGCAAAAAAAGCCTCAAATCGTCCAAAAGATATTTTAGATATTGAAGAATTAGAAAAAATTAATAAAAAATCTAACTCTTAAATTTGAAACCTAATTCAAACAAACTTTTAATAATAACCTACTATTGGCCACCAGCGGGCGGGCCAGGTGTGCAACGTTGGTTAAAATTTGTAAAATATTTACCCGATTTTGATGTGCAACCAATTGTTTACATTCCTGAAAACCCTACTTATCCAATAATTGATGATGGTTTGATTAATGAAGTTTCGGATAAAGCGATAATTTTAAAAAGACCGATTTTTGAACCCTATCAATTGGCGGCCTTTTTTTCAAAAAATAAAACTAAAAAAATTAGTTCGGGAATTATTCCAAATCAAAAAAAACAATCTGCGTTAGAAAAATTTTTACTTTGGATTCGTGGTAATATTTTTATTCCTGATGCTCGATTTTTATGGGTAAATCCATCTGTAAAGTATCTTAAAAAGTACATACGAGAAAATCAAATTGATACCATTGTAACTTCGGGGCCACCGCACAGTTTGCATTTAATTGGGTTGAAATTAAAACAAAATTTAAACTTAAAATGGTTTGCCGATTTTCGTGATCCTTGGACAACAATTGGGTATCATAAACAATTAAAATTATCATCGTATGCTGAAAAAAAACATAAAAAACTGGAACAATTGGTTTTAAACTCTGCAGATACAATTATTGTAACTAGTAAAACCACGAAAACAGAGTTTCAAAAATTAACGAATCAACCCATTGAAGTAATTACTAATGGATTTGACGTGGAAAAAGTGGACAAACAAACCTTAGATTTTAAATTTAGTTTGGCGCATATTGGTTCGTTTTTATCAGATCGAAATCCGAAAATTTTATGGCAAGTTTTATCTGAATTATCTATTGAAAATAAAGAATTTAAAGCCGATTTGGAAATTAAGTTGATTGGAGCTGTTAGTGAAGCCGTTTTAAACTCAATTTCTGAATTTAAATTAGATCAGTTTTTAAATAATTTAGGTTATGTTTCGCATCAAGAAGCAATTGAACACCAACGTAAATCGAGGGTTTTATTATTAATCGAAATTGATTCGGAAGCAACTAAAAGTATTATTCCTGGAAAATTATTTGAATATATGGTTTCCGAGCGTCCAATAATTGCAATTGGTCCCAAAGATTCTGATTTTGCTGAAATTATTAAAGAAACCAATACAGGAAGTTTTTTTGAGTATAGTGAAAAAAAACAATTGAAATTAAAAATTCTAGAATTGTATAACTCATTTCAAAAAGGTGAAATAAGTGTTACTGCAATTGGATTACAAAAATATTATCGTAAAAATTTAACTGGTGATTTAGTACGCGTTTTGTTTAAATATATATAATAAAAAATCTCGTTTTGCATTGCTGCTAACGAGATTTTCAAACAAAATTAACCAAACCAACTCTTTTTATTATCTTCTTCCTTTATTATTAGAAGTTCTTTCTTTTTCTCTTTCATTTTTATCATCATCGTCAACTTTTTCTTTAGTTCCGTCAGCTTTGTAATAATAGTAATCGTTATTATTATAATTTTGATTGGTTGCATATTCATTTTCATAATTATTATTTGAATATCCAGTAGAATAATTTCCGCTTTTCGGACCATAATAATTCAATGAAAAACCACGATTTCTATTTCCTTGAACGCTTCCGTACATATCTATTATTTCACCGAAACGATTATAAACAATTTGTAAACCTCCAATTTGAGCCAAAGCAAAACGATTGTATCTCATAAAAACAGAACCTATTCGACTTACTCGATCATTAAAATCATAGTTGATAAATGTATTTCCAATTCGTCTAATCCGTCCAAAACTATCGTTTTCAATCAAAACACCATAGTTTGATGGGTTTCTTCTCTCATTTATTTCAATTCTTCGTCCTGCAGCTTTAAAATAATAATTGCCGTGGCTATCATCTGGACGGGTATTAAAATCGAATTCGCCATTTGGAAAAACAAAAAATGATATTCCTCTTTCTGAAAATTCAATGGGCTCATTAAAACTATATGAATTTTTGAACGTTACATAAGAGGCTTTGATTACTCCTGATGCTTTAGCTACATTTACTACTAGTAAAATTGTAGCAATTAAAAATGTACTGTTTCTCATAATCAATGTTATTATCTGTTTTTGCTTACTCTTCCGATTTTCGGCTTTTTCGATCAAACTCTTGTTTGATATTAAGAGTATTCCAATTTGTGTGCCAAAGTTTAAAACAAACTATTAATTTTATCTAAACATGAAATTTATTATGAAGTTTTCTTATATTTGTTGCAATAATTTTTAACTTTTACTATGAATTTCTCAATACAAAAAATTGCTATAACATTACTTTTTAGTTTTGGATTGGCAAATTCTCAAACACTAATTCCGTATTACAAAACAGTTGCAGACCAATGTTCACAAATCAATATTACAGCAAATTTAACTGAATTTGAAGCTTTAGGAGTTAAGCGAAGAGGAACCGCTCCGTTACAAAACACTTTAGATTGGTTAAAAAATAAATATACAAGCTTTGGTTATGCGGCAAATCAATTACAAGAATATTCATACACCTATTCAGGTTCAACCGCTGTATGTAAAAATCTAGTGATAACTAAAATTGGAACTTTGTACCCAGACACCTTTTTGATAATTTGCGGTCATTATGATTCAATTGTTGGAACTGGAACTAATGATAATGGAAGTGGTGTAGCTAGTATTTTAGAAACCGCTCGCTTATTGGTAAACATTCCGACAGAATATTCTATTAAGTTTATCAATTTTAGTGGTGAAGAAGATGGTTTAAAAGGGAGTCAAAACTTTGTATCATCAGTAGTGAATGCAACAACACCTAAAATGAATATAAGATTGGTTTTAAATTTAGACGAAGTTGGAGGAGTTGCTGGCATGACAAATGATACAATTACTTGCGAACGTGATACAAGTACTCCAACAACCAATAATGCTGCTTCAAATACATTTACCAATGAATTAATTACTTGTGTTGGCTTATATTCTCCTTTAAATACTTTTTTGTCGTATTGTTACGCCTCAGATTACATGTCTTTTCAAAGCAATAATGATGTAATTACAGGTTTATTTGAAACAAATGAAACTACCGTAAAACACACTGCGAATGATTTTTTAGTAAATATGGATCCTGTTTATAATTTTAAAGTCGCCAAAGCAACAATTGGAGCAACACTTCATTTTGCTAAAGCAGCAACAACCACTTTAAAAAATGAAAATTTTGAAAATGATTTTTATATTTCTTTTTTTCCAAATCCAACAAAAGACACTATGAATATAAATTTAGGAACATTAACGGAAACAAAGTATACGTTTTCATTAATTGATATTCAAGGAAAAATAGTTCTGAAAAAACAGATAGAAAATGCCAAATTAATAGAGCAGCTCAGTATTTCTGAATTATCTAAAGGGGTTTATTTGGGTATTTTGGAAATTGGAGACAAACGAATTACTAAGAAAATTGTAATTGAGTAAATTGTAATATAACACGAATCCCATTATTGAATAAAAATTACTATTTGAACTCAATAAAAGAATGATTCTTTTAAATGTTTTTATAATTTCCCTTTCAAATATTTCCCAGTAACCGATTTTTTATTCATAGCCACTTCTTCAGGGGTTCCTTCGGCAAGCAATAAACCTCCATTTTCTCCACCTTCTGGACCTAAATCAATAATCCAGTCGGCACATTTTATCAAATCTAAATTGTGTTCAACAACAATAATCGAATGGCCTTTATCAAGCAAAGCATCAAACGATTTTAATAATTTTTTAATATCGTGAAAATGCAAACCAGTT
>JBBRCJ010000050.1:0-18803 GCA_038204955.1 Flavobacteriales bacterium | reverse complement strand
TAGTTCATTCGAACTTTTGGAATTTCTACTTAAGTTTTTAGTATAACTTGTTCGATGCAGAAAAGTTTGGTAAATTTTTTTCATAAAATTGATTAATTAATTTAGTACATCAAACATACTCAAAAAAATTAACAATTTGTTGCTATAATTAATAAGATATTAACAAATGAATTATTTTAAGACATAAAAAAAACCTTTTCGTAGTACGAAAAGGTTTTTCTTATGTCTGACTTGATTTTATTTTTTACTCCACTCTGCAATACTATCTGTATTCATCTTTACGTAATCATCATTTCTAGCTTTTGTTGCAGATGCTAAAGATAAACGTGCAGTTGCAATAGCTCCAACTTTATCACCCAATTTTGCCTGAATCAATGACTTTTGACGCAAGTACCAAAATGGAGCATCATCACCAGTTTTAGATAATGAGAGTGCTTTGTTAACCATTTCTAGTGATTTAGTTAAATCAGCATTTGAATTAAAATAATATTGTCCTGCACTAAAAAAATCTCCCGCTGTTGGTCCAGCTAATGTCTTGTCGATACTAGCAAGTACCGCTTTTTTAGTTGGAACTTCAAATTTTAAATTCACATATGTTTTTTCCCAAGCTATTTCTAATGTAGCGGAATCTAATTCAACATTTCCAAAAGAAATTGTGAACGTTTCTAAACGTCTATCCGTCGTCATTGGTTTTGCATTTGCTTTTAAAACAACATTAGCATCATCCCAAGTTTCTGGATTTCCCCAATTATCAGTGGTTTTATAAAAAATAATTTCCCAATTATCGGCCTTTGGTAAAGTATATAAAGCATATTTTCCTTTAGGTAATGTTTTTCCATCAATTAAAACATCTTCACTAAAAGAAATTGTCGTGTTTTCATTTGCACCTGTTCTCCAAACTTTTCCAAAAGGAACTAATTCACCAAAAACAACTCTACCTTTAATACTTGGACGGTGATAATCAACGCTTACATTAGTTAAACCAACCACTTGATTAACAGTTGAACCTGGGCTTGCCTGTGGTGTTCTTACTTGAGCTTCGATTACAAAATTCGCAATAAACATAGCTACAATTACAATAATTTTTCTCATTTTATTTGATTAATTTAAGTTTTTACAAATTTACAAATAGTTTTCAAAGAGAATGTTAATATATCCTTAAATGAAATATTTTTTGTTTAAGATATATTGAAAATTAATAAACAATATATATCTTTACAAAAAAAAATTTGATGAAAATCTATCAATTCCATTCCAAACAAAACTTACCAATAACCTTAGATATTGCTTGGGATTTACTCTCTGACCCAAAAAATTTGCAAAAAATAATGCCTAATTATTTAGGATTTAAAATTATTTCAGGTGCAGACAGACCAATGTTTGCAGGACAAATAATTCAATATAATGTTACTCCAGTTTTAGGAATTCCTCTTAAATGGGTTACCGAGATTACTAATGTTGAATATAAAAAATATTTCGTTGACATACAACTTTATGGTCCATACTCACTTTGGCATCATAAACATTTTATAAAAGAAATTCCAGGTGGAATTGAGATGGAGGACATTGTTGATTATAAAGTTCCCTTTGGGATTTTGGGACAATTAGTACATCCTTTTTTGGTAAAACCAAAATTGAATGAAATATTTGAATATAGAAGTAAAAAACTAATTGAAATGTTTGGAGAATTAAAAAAATAAAAACTGAAATAAAAATTAAAAAACAAATGAAAAATATCTTACTAATAGGTGGCTCATATGGAATTGGAAATGCAATCGCCACGGCATTACAAAACGACAATAACGTTTACGTAGCTTCAAGAACTAATGAAGGGTTACAAGGCTTAAATGTGTCACACATTGCTTTTGATGCAGCGATTGATGTTTTGGATACAACTAAATTACCTGCAGTTATTGATGGTTTAGTTTATTGCCCAGGAAGCATTAATTTACGACCATTTCGTGGCTTAAAATTGGAAACTTTTGAAAGTGATATGCAAATTAATTTTTTTTCTATGATTAAAGTATTGCAAACTGTTTTACCTCAACTTTCGGCTTCTGCTCAATCAAGTGTTGTACTTTTTAGCACCGTAGCTGTAAAAATGGGTATGCCGTTTCATACCAGCGTTTCGGCTTCAAAAGGAGCTATTGAAGGTTTTGCAAAAGCATTAGCTGCAGAATATGCTCCAAAAATTCGTGTAAACGTAATTGCTCCATCATTAACGGATACACCATTGGCAGACAAATTTTTAAATAACGACGATAAAAAAGAAAAATCATCACTTCGTCATCCTTTAAAAAGATTCGGAAAACCAGAAGATTTAGCAAATATGGCAAAATTCCTTCTAAGTGAAGAATCGTCTTGGATGTCTGGACAAATTTTACACGTTGATGGTGGAATGTCATCACTTTTAGTTAATGCCTAGCACATTATTAGTTAAAAGTTAAGCATTTTTAACTAATAACAATCAACTCTTAACTCAAAATAAATAATGAATATTTTCTGGTTCCGTCGTGATTTACGTTTAGATGATAATACGGGTTTATTTCACGCTTTGCAAAGTGGTGAAGCCGTTTTACCTATTTTTATTTTTGATGATTCAATACTCTCTCAATTACCTAAGAATGATGGACGAGTAACATTTATTCATCAACAATTACAACAAATGCAGTCTCAATTACAGAAAACTGGAAAATCATTAGCCATTTTTCACGGAAAACCATCAGACATTTTCAAAAAAATAATTTCTGAAAATGAAATAAAATCAGTGTATACTAACCATGATTATGAGCCATATGCCCGTAAACGTGATTTGGATTTGAATAAAATTTTTTCTGAAAATGGTATAGCATTTAAAACTAGCAAAGACCAAGTAATTTTTGAAAAGAGCGAAGTTGTTAAAGATGATGGAAACCCTTATGTAGTTTATACTCCGTATTCAAATAAATGGAAAACACTATTCAAAACAATTTCATTAATAAATTACAATTCTGAAGATTTTTTAGATAAAATTACACTTCACTCCTACCCTTTTTTAAGTTTAGAAACTATTGGTTTTGAACTATCAAAAATTGTTCCCCCAAACTACAACGTTTCAAATGATTTAATTGATAATTATGAAGCAACAAGAAATTTTCCATCCGTAAATAAAACTTCTTATTTAGGGGTTTATTTAAGATTCGGTTCGGTCTCCATTCGTAAAATGATAGCGAAAGCGGTTTCATCAAAAAACGAAACGTTTTTTAAAGAGCTAATTTGGAGAGAGTTTTTTATGCAAATTTTGTGGCATTTTCCACATACCAAAAACAGTAGTTTTCGACCAAAATACGATGCTATAATTTGGGAGAACAACGAAGAATTATTTAAAAAATGGTGTGACGGAAAAACAGGATATCCATTTGTTGATGCAGGAATGAGAGAATTAAACGCAACTGGGCACATGCATAACCGAGTACGAATGATTGTAGCCAGTTTTCTTTGCAAACATTTATTAATTGATTGGCGTTGGGGCGAGACCTATTTTGCTCAAAAATTATTTGATTATGAACAAGCAAGTAATGTTGGCAATTGGCAATGGGCTGCAGGTAGTGGAGTAGATGCTGCTCCTTACTTTAGAATTTTTAATCCAACGGAACAAATTAAAAAATTTGACAAAGATTTGAAATATATCAAAAAATGGATACCTGAATTGGATACAAAATTTTACCCTGACCCAATTGTTGAACACAAAATGGCTCGTGAACGGTGTTTAAAAGTATATAAAGAAGCAGTCGGTTAACAACTAATTCAGTGTAATGTTTTAGAAAACTAAACTATTAATTTTAACTCTATAAAGTTTGTAAAATTAATTATTTACTTTCATTTTTGATTAAAACTCCATCTGCCAAAAAAGAAAAAGTAGTTTTAGGCTCGGTAATTGCGGCTATTTTTTCTTTGCTTTCTCCTTTATCTGCCGCATAATGTTTTAATTCATCAACAGGAACTACACTTACAAAAGCTTTCCCGTTAACAATAACTTCTTTTCCTTTGGAATCTTTTGGCATAAAAAAAGCATAATCTTTAAACTTTACAAATGATTCTTGGTTTTCAGCAATGTCTAATTTCATCCAGCAACCTTTACTTTGACAAACATCCTGAATATTCGATTTGAATTTCACTACAACAGTATCGCCAGGTTTTAATGATTTATATTTTTCTAAAATCTGTTTTTTATCTAATGCGCTCTCGTTAGTAATTGATTTTCCAAATGATGCATATGCTATTGATTTTTTTGTTTCTTGAGCTGTATTTTTACAACTTGTAAATAAGGATACGGTAATTAATAAATAAGCTATTTTTTTCATTTTTAAATAAATTTTAAATTCTCTTTAAACAAAATTACGTAGATTTTTAAAACTTCTACTCAAAAAGCAAAAATAGTATTCATTTTTTAAGAATTCGTTATGAATTTTAGTAATGTTTGAAGAATTCTTAAAAAATACTATTTTATTTTTCATAAAGTATAATTTAATTAATTTTTTATTAATTTAGCATAAATTATGATTAAGCTATATTTGTTAGAGTTTAAATATTCAAAATATTGATTATCATACGTTTAACTTAAAAAGAAAATAATATATATCCTAAATGAGTACAACTAACACGCTCGAAATCGATGTAGTTCACGCTTTAACATCAAAAATTGAATCGGTTGATTTTGAAAACCTTGCCTTCGGTAATACTTTTACCGATCATATGTTGGTTTGCGATTTTAAAGAAGGTGCTTGGGAACGCCCACTTATAAAACCTTACGAACCTTTTATGATTGACCCATCGGCTAAAGTTTTTCATTATGGACAAGCTATTTTTGAAGGTATGAAAGCTTATAAAGATGAATCAGATTCAGTTTGGTTATTTCGTCCAGACGAAAATTTTAAGCGTTTTAATAAATCGGCTAAAAGAATGGCGATGCCCGAAGTGCCAGAGTCAGTGTTTATAGAGGGTTTAAAAACTATATTGGAAATAGAAAAAAATTGGGTAAAAAAAGGACTGGGTAATACATTATACATACGCCCTTTTATGATAGCGATTGGTTCGGGTGTAATTGCACAACCTTCAAGTCAATATCGATTTATGATTATTTTATCACCAGCAAAATCCTACTATTCAGGAGAAGTAAAAGTTATTATTGCCGAGCATTACAGTCGTGCTGCTAACGGAGGAATTGGAGCAGCAAAAGCCGCAGGAAACTATTCAGCACAATTTTATCCAACAAAGTTAGCAAACGACCGAGGTTTTCAACAAATTATTTGGACGGATGATGCTACGCATTCAAAATTAGAAGAAGCTGGAACCATGAATGTGTTTTTTAGAATAAATGATACTTTATTAACAGCACCTACAAGCGAACGAATTTTAGATGGAGTCACTAGAAAAAGTTTGATTGAATTAGCCAAAAGAGATGGTTTAGATGTTGAAGTTCGATCTGTTTTGGTAGAAGAGTTGGTAAATGCAGCAAAAGATGGCTCATTAAAAGAAATTTTTGGTGCGGGTACAGCAGCAGTTGTTAATCCAATAATTGGATTTTCATATCAAGATGTTTATTATGAATTACCAAAAGTTGAAAAATCATTTGCTTTACAATTAAAAGATGATTTAACGAACATTCAATATAAATTAGCAGAAGATACATTTGGCTGGACGGTTAAAATATAATTTTAGAATTAAGATTTTAGATTAAAAATCGATACTATTTTAGATTCAATTAAGTACATTTGCAATTAGAAGTAATTTCTGAAATCTTGAATCAAAAATCTTAATTCTAAAATAAATTGGGGTCGACTGGTTTTGACAGCGAGTGGAATTAAACAGTAAGCACGTCGAGCATTGAATTTTGGCTCGTAAATATCAATTTTCAAAACACACAAACGGCGAAGGAAACTACGCTCTTGCTGCATAATCTGAATTATAGTAAGATTAGCCACGCTCCTACAAGGTAGGAAAGCAGGATTCATCTCGAAAGCTTTGGTTTATAGCGGTCGGTTAAGATGAATCGTAAACATAAACCTAAGATAAATTTAGCTTTGAGATTTATACGAAAACTTAAAAAGATAAGTGTTTTGTGGCTGTTTTTGGCCTAGCAAATCAACGAAAATTAAATCAGAAAATAAGCGTGTAGAAAGCTCTTTGATTGCTTGTTTGGACCCGGGTTCGATTCCCGGCGATTCCACAAAAAACCCTGTAAATATTGATTTACAGGGTTTTTTTCTTTAATTTTATTCCAAACCATAAATTGTGACTTTAAAACCAATTAAATGATATATTTGTTAAACTATTAATTATTCCATGACAAATAAAAAATCAAATTTCTTACTCTTCATTTCAATATACTTTTTTTGCACTGTACTTTATTCACAAAATAATAAATTAATTGATAGTTTGCAAACAAGAATTGCTGGGTCACAAAATGATACTGTTTTAATTAATAATTACTATTTGATAGCAAAAGAATATCAAAAATTTAATACTAAAAAAAGTATAGAAATTAGTACGAAAATTTGGCAACTTTCAAAAAAAAATAGTTTTATAAAAGGGTTTGCACATTTTTTTTTAATTCAGTCTAAAAATTTAAGCAATTTAGAAAAATATGATTTGTCAAAAATTAATGCTGAAAAGTCAGCTGCTTTATATTTGAAAATTAATGATAAAGCAGGATACTTAAATGCCGTTTTTAATCAAGCATACTCTTGCATTAAAATGGGTAAAAATGACGAATCAATAAAAATTGCAACCGCAGGAATTTTTTACTCAAAATTCTCAATTTACAAATATCAAATTGCTAGATTAAACTATTCTTTAGGTTTAGCCTACTATTTGAAAAATGACTTAAAACAATCATTTTTTTATTTGGACATAGCTGTTTCAAACTTTAGGCAACTAAAATTAAGTGATAATTTAGATATTTTAACATGTTATAATCAAATTGCAAATATGTATCAAAGTACCAATCAATTAGATAAAGCATTAAAATATATGAAAACTGCTATTGGACTAATTGATAAAAATGATTTGAATAACAATGCCATAAAAGGACTGTATTCAAATTTAGCCTTGATTTATATAGAAATGAAAGATTATAATAATGCGCTAAAATATGTAAAATTAGCTATTATTAAAAGTAAGCATCCATTCAATAAAGATTTAATGGCTTTTAATACAAACTCATTAGCAATAATCAATTATAAACTAAAAAAATATGATTTAGGAATTGAAAATGCCAAAAAAGCAATGCTATTTACTGATTATGAAGATCACAAAGCTGTAGCAAATCAAACTCTAGGGAATTGCTATTTTGCACAAAAAGAATACAAACAAGCTTTAAAAAGTCAACAATTTGTATTAAATTACATTGAAAAATCAGACGATAAAAATGCAGACCAACAAGAATTTCATACGATATATGAAGAAATTGCAAAAACGGAAAATGCATTAGGAAACTTTAAAAATGCTTATCAGTTTAGTGTTTTAAATAAAAAAGTTGATGACAAAATATTGACTGAAGAAAAGACTAATCGAATTAATGAATTACAAACTAAATTTGAGGTTTCAGAAAAAGAAAATTCATTAAAAAAAAGCATAACAGAAAAACAGAAAAAAGATATTGAAATTCAAAAACAAAATTCTTACATCACAATAATATCATCTGTTTTACTCTCTACAATATTATTGACATTTTTTTTAATCCGAATTTATTTTATTAATAAAGAAAAAAATAGTCAACTTTCATCTAAAAATTTAATTATTGAAAAAACAAATGCCAAACTAAATCAATCTAAGGTACAACTTGAAAAGTTATTAACCGAAAAAGATGTCTTGCTCAAAGAAATTAATCATAGAGTAAAAAATAATTTACAATTAATAATTAGTTTAATAAACATCCAATCGCGCGGTAGTATTAATTTGTCTATTGAAGAATTCGTTGAAAAATCACTTGCAACGATTACCTCAATGTCAATGGTACATCAAAATTTGGATCAGGTAGAGAATAATGATAAAGTTGATTTTAAAGAATACTTAACTAACTTAACCCAATCGATTTCAAAAATGTTTAATCAAACAGATGGTCGGATTAAAGTAGACATTAAATGTGAAGCCATTTTTTTTGAAATAGAAACAGCAATTCCGTTGGGGTTAATTATAAATGAATTAATGTATAATGCCTATAAACACGCTTTTCCAAAAAAGGTAGACGGTTTGATTGAAATTAAGATTGAAAAAAGTGAGGATAATTATGTATTAATAATAAAAGATAACGGAGTTGGATTTGATGAAAATTCAAATTTTGGTAAAAGTATGGGGGTAAAATTAGTAAAACTATTATCGAGCCAAATAAACGGTACTTTTGAAAAATCAAAAACTAAAGAAACCGAATTTATAATTCAGTTTTCAAATATAAAACAACTCTAACTACTAAATTTTAAATGAAACAAATTATACTTGTTGTTGAAGATGAACTTTTGATTGCTTTCGATTTAAAAGAAATTTTAGAAGAAGAGGGATTTAATGCTATCATAAATATTGTAACAGTGGCTCAAGCTATTGACTTAATTGAAAGTGAAAAACCAGTTTTAGTTTTAATTGATATTAATCTAAAAAATAATGATGACGGAGTTTCACTTGGACATTATTTATTAAAAAAAGATACTATTCCTTATTTATACATTACTTCACATTCAGATAAAGTAACATTAGATAGAGTTAAAGAAACTCGGCCATACGGATTTATTGTAAAACCATTTAAACCAATTGATGTTAAAACTACAGTTTCAATAATTTTAAATAACTATCAACATAAAAATGTTGATCCGATGCGATTAACCGAACCTTTAAAAAATGATATACCCTTTAGAATAAGAGAAATTATAAATTATATCAATAAAAATATTTTTGAAAAAATAGAAATTGATGATTTAGTTGCTTTGACTGAATGGAAAAAACATCATTTTATTAGAATGTTTACAAATTATTTAAAAATAACTCCATACCAATATATTTTAAAAGTTAAAATAGAGAAGGCTAAATTAATTATTTCAGAAACTAATCAACCTTTAACTGAAATTTCACAAGATTTAGGATTTCAAAGTTATAGCAATTTTTGCATTGCTTTTAAAAAACTAAATGGAGATGAAAACCCCGAAAGCTTCAGGAAAAAAACCATGGCACAAAAAAATATAAAATAATAGCAATTTTCAATAGATGAAGATTTTAATCAATAATAACTTTGGTTTTTAATAGCTGAAATTTGCATCATATTAATCTAATCTAATTTTATATGAAAAATTTATTTACAAAATTGAATGTTTTTTTATTGTTGGGTACTAGTTTGTTTTTAACAAATTGTTCAACAAGTACTGATGAAATCTTGACTCCATCAGAAAAAAATGCTACCATTGATGTTCCAACTGGAAAACTTGCAACAACTTACACAATTAAGCGCTATGTGTTTAATAGAGAAACCGCAGTTGGTGGTTTAGGACACGTTGGGGTTGGTTTTGAAGTAAGAACAACAAATCCAACTTCGGTAATTTATTATTATGGTGGTGTAGAAAATTCAAAAGGTTCACCAGCTGTGAGCCTTGGTGGGGCAAATGGTGGCTGGTGGGGCACTACCGCTAGCGGATCTATTATGTTTAGTGTAATGAAAAATACCTATGGATATAGTAGATATAAATTTGAAAAAGCATTTATGACCATTTCAAGCACAAGAGTTACAAATTCTATAAACGAAATTAAATATTTTCCGAACAGAGGTTACTTACTTTTGGGGAATAATTGCATGAATGCATCCTATGATGTTTTAAATCAAGGCGGAGGATTAATACTTCCAAATCCTACTATAGCTACTTCATTAGCTTACATACCAAACAATTGGTACAATTTATTTGTTAGTTTTAATGGATGGAGTGGTTCCAATAATTTGTAAAAATAATTTTATAAAATTTAAAATACCCTTTTGAATTAAATTTTGAGAGGGTATTTTTAGTATTCTTTAAATCTATAACTCTGGCACAGTAACTTCACCTTCCCAATTCATAAAACCACCTTCTAAATTATAGGTTGTTGTAAATCCCATTTGATTCATAATAGCACAAGCCTGTCCACTCCGTCCACCTGATTTACAATACACATAATAATTTTTAGTTTTATCCAATTCTTCTAATCTGTAAATAAAACCTTGTCCTTTAAAAATATCAATCATTAAAGCATTTGGTATTATTCCATCGCTACATTCCTCTTCTGTTCTAACATCCAATATTGCGGAATTGGAGTCTTTATTCAATTTTTCAATCCAATCGTTTTGCGATAAATTCATAATTTATATTTATTTTTCAAATATAAAAAAAGCGAATCAAAAATTAATTTTCAATTCGCTTTTTTAACTAAAAATTTTGTTTTAATTAATAATTATTTTTTTGGTTGCTTGTTTCCCATCGGATAAAACATTTAATAAATAAATTCCTTTTTCTAAGCTTCCAAAATTAATTTCTTGATTAAAAATTGTTCCATTGGTTGTATAATTATTCTCAAATACTTTACGCCCTCTTACATCAAACAAAGTTAAATTAACCTTATCAGAAGTATTTAATTCAACTGTAACTAAACCATTTGAAGGGTTTGGAACGACGGAAAAAGTTTCAAAAATATTTTGTTGATTCGCTAACAAAACTTTTGTACCAGTAATAACAAAATTATCTACTACCACACCTTCGTGAACCTCACCCGCATCCGATTGAAAAACAAAACGAAAAATCATATTGGTTTGTGGAGTTGCTCCTCCGTTTCCAAAAGCAGACAAATTATAACTATATTGTCTTTTTGTACTATTTAAACCTCCGTTTGGATGATTTGCATTACCTAAATTTGACCATTGTGCGCCTACACAATTTTGACAATTGGTACCATTAGGCAAATTAGAATTAGTATACCAATTTGGATCAGATGCAGTTCCTAAAATTGACCAGTTGGTACCAGCATTTGTGGAATATTCAACATACATTAAATCATAATCCGTTTCTAAATCAAAAGCCATATCAAATTTAATTTGAGGATTCAATAAACTTGCAACATCATAACATTGTGACACTAAATACGATTTAGTAGCATCAGTATAATTTCCAGCTAAATTTGTACCATAAACTTTTGAACCTGAAGTTACTGCATTACTCAAAATAGCACCAGAAGCCAACCCGCGTTGCCATAAATTATTTGTACCTCCTTCATCATATGAAATTAAAGTATCTGTTGTATTTTCAAAAGTATTTATTGCATTTTCTGTACCAGCATCGTTTGACAAAACTATAATTGATTTCGAGTTATTAGCATTGTTGCCATCAACAGCATTAGTTGTTGTAATGGTAACAAAATGTGTTCCTCTGCTTAGCGTAGGTAAACTTAAATTATAATCAAAAGATTGACATTGTGCTAAATTTCCATTCCAAACTGAGGTTACATTTGCACCTCCATCAATGGAATAACTTACTGTTACTGAAGTTACTGTTGAAGTTCCCGAATTTTCAATTTTCAATATTCCATTATAATTAGTTCCACAAGCAACACTTAAATTTTTTGTTACACTTTTTAATGAAATGTCGTTCGTATAACCTACATATGCTTCACCAACATTTACAGCATACCAAGCATTAGTAACTGCTTGAACCTCTGCACTACTTCCACAATATAACGACATAGCAACTTGTAATGATCCATTACGAACATCTGCATATGTAGCGTTTGGAGTTAAGAAATCTCGTTCAGTAAAAAAAGCAATCTGCGCCGATTTTGTCATACCAATCCCAGCAACGCTATAAGTATCTGGTATTGAAGCATTATTTGTTCCTGACTTACCTGCTGTTAAAATGTAAAACCAATGATTTAAAACACCGCTATTATTGTGAACGCCACATTGATCATTTGTACTCCCAGGTGTACAAGTTCCTTCATCACCAGTTGGTGTCCAGTTTGTCCCTAAATACGTATCCGGATTTCCTCTTGACAAAGGATTACTCATGGAACGAAAAGGACTTGAACCCAATTCTTCTGCCAAAAGCCAAACTGATGGAGCTATAGTTCCTGTAATTGCTCCAGTTTTTGCATACTGCTCAATACATGCTCCCCAAATATCAGAAAAGCCCTCATTGATTCCGCCAGATTGATTAGCATATACTAAATTGGCTGTGGCTTGACAAACAGCGTGACCAATTTCGTGACCACACACATCAACACAGGTTAGTGGTCCTACCGATGTACTACCGTCACCATAAGACATTGCGGTACCATTCCAAAATGCATTTACTAAACTTGTTGTAGCAGTTTTTCTATAATGTACATAACTTTTAATTGGAGTTCCTAAACCATCATAGCTGCTTCTACCAAAAGTATTCATCCAAAAATCATAGGTTTTTTCAGCTCCCCAATGTGCATCTAAACCCGCGTTATCTTTATTAGTATTATTAAATTCTGCCGAAGTCCAGTTATTATCATCATCTTTAAAATCAACATTTTGATACGTAATTTTACGTTCATTATTATAAGTAAATATTCCGCCACCTCTTGTAAAATCTTGTAAAACATATTTACTAATAGAAGTGTTTAAAGTTGTTTCTAAAACTCGGTTTCCACTATAGCGAGTGTCAGCATTGCCTGAAACCAATGAAGCAATTTTAGTAACTACTTCTTTACTTTCTTTAGATGAAACTAATCTATCAGCATGTTTAATAATAGCATTTGAAAATAAGATGGTACCTAAATTTGCATCAACGTAAATTTCTTCTCTAGCTATTGGCTCTGTTGTGTAAATATCAAACTTATAGGCTAAATTTACTACCCCTGTTTTTACATTTGGAAAAACAACTAACTCACCAACTGGCTTTTTATAGTTCATTAAGCTAGCTTGTTCCTCGTCATTCCATAAAAACGAAGCTCCTTTTTTAAGTTCTAAAATTATATTTAAAGCGTCATCTTTTGATAGTGTAGGATTCAAACTTAAATTATCTGCATTGTAAACTTCTGCATTAATTAAATAAACTTTTTCATTTTTAGAATGTGTTATTAAAGTTCCAAATTCAACTGGAACTCCTTTATAAAATTCTTGATTTCGTTGATGAGAATTACCATTTAAATCAACTGATTCTGGCTTTGAAACAAAAGTATACCCTTTGCCCAACTTCATTTTTCTTGTAAAATTATCAATAGCTTGATTTCTATTTTGAGGTTCATCAAAAGTTACTGTTGTTTGATAAGCAACACCCTCTTTAATAACTCTGTTTTGTGAAAAAGCAACCTTTATTGAGAATAACGCAATAATTGATAGTAAAATTGGTTTCATTTTGAATTTATTTAGTAATTAAAAAGCGAATTTAGTTTTTTTTATCCTAAATAAGTGTTAATATTTTCAAAACCTAAAATTAACAAAAAAATAACATTCATTTGTATATACAACTAAAATTAATTAATAAATTTGTATATACAAATAAAGTATAGGAGATAATGGATATTGAAAATGAAATTAAAAGCACGAAACCTCTTTCAATTGCGAAAAAAGTTATTCTAAATATAACTTTTACCAGAAATGTCGTTGCTGATAAGTTTTTGGAAATTCTTAAACCTTATGAATTATCTGGCGAACAATACAATGTATTACGAATTTTAAGAGGTCAAAACGGAAAAACAGCAAATATGTGCATCATTCAAGAAAGAATGATTTCAAGAAACAGCAATACAACTAGATTAATTGACAAGCTATTGATAAAAAATCTAGTAACCCGAAAAGAGTGTCTTGAAAATCGAAGAAAAATTGAAGTTTTAATAACAGAAAAAGGGCTTGAGGTATTAACCGAACTGGATCCAAAAGTAATAGAACATGAATTAAAGTTTGCCAACAATTTAAACGAATCCGAATTAAATCAATTAAACCATTTATTAGAAAAATACAGAACAATTAATTAAATAACTATGAGCAATTTTATCGAAAACGCAAACTGGCGTTATGCAACAAAAAAATTTGATACCACTAAAAAAGTATCAGTAGAAGATTTAGAAACACTAAAAAAAGCTATTAGCTTAACCGCTACTTCTTATGGGTTAGAGCCTTACAAAGTTTTAATAGTTGAAAATCCTGAAACACGACAACAATTAGTTTCAGCCTCTTGGGGACAAGCACAAGTGGCAGACGCTTCACATTTAATGGTTTTTGCAAGTGTAATTGATTTTGGAAATGAACAAATGGATGCCTATTTCAAAAACTTAACCCAAACGCGTCAAATTCCAATAGAGGCAGTTCAAGGATATTCTGATTTTATGAAATCTAACATAAATTCACGTTCTTTAGAAGATAGAAATACTTGGACAGCCAAACAAGCTTATTTAGCATTGGGAAATCTACTAAATAGTGCCGCCGATTTAAAAATAGATGTAACCCCAATGGAAGGAATAGATGCTAACCAATACGATGAAATTTTAGGGTTAACTAAATTAGGTTTACACGCAGTTTTAGCAGCTCCTATTGGCTACAGACACGATGAAGACGAAACTCAACATTACAAAAAAGTTAGAAAATCTGACGCAGAATTATTTATAACAATTTAACAAAAAATTAAAACCACTAACAATGAAAAATTTAAAAACATTTACAGTAGCAGTGCTCGTAGCAATTTCAACAATTGCAAGCGCCCAAACAAAAAAAATTGATGCAGCAAAAAGTGTTGTTGCTTGGTTGGGTAAAGGAATTACCCACAATCAAAATGGTACAATTGCAATAAAAGATGGAAATTTAATTTTTAAAGCAAAAAAATTAAAAGGAGGAAATGTAACTATAGACATGACCACTATAAATGCATTAAGTACTGCACCTGACAAAAAAGCATATCTAGAAGGTCACTTAAAAAAGGATGAATTTTTTGGAACAGAAAAATACCCAACAGCAACTTTAGTTTTTAAAACAATTGCCGATAAAGGAAACGGTATTTACACTATAACTGCCGATTTAACAATTAAAGCTGCAACAAATCCTGTAACTTTTGATTTAACAGTTGGAGCAAAAACAGCAAAAACTAAACTTATTTTTGATCGTACCAAATTTGATGTAAGTTATGGATCGGCAACTTTTTCAGATAAATTAGGAGATAAGGCAATTTACGACAACATTGAACTAGACGTAACTTTAGTTTTTTAATATTTTTAACCTGAATTAAAAATCTCAAAATCAATTTAATTTGAATTTTGAGATTTTTTTTTGCCATTTTTGATATAATTTGGGCAAGTCCTCGTTCCAAAAAACGAGGTCGGGCTATTCGTTATATCTTTTATTTTTTTAAAAGAAAAAAAATAAAAGGATACCACTACTATCCCTCTTGCAAAACCAATAAAAATAAAAAATTAAGAAAAATTTAGCAATTGTATTTAAAAACTTCAAATTTATTTTCTAAATTTGTAATTCAAAATTAAAGGATGAAAACATTTTTAAACAATAACTGGTGGTGGAACAATTTACGTCAAACGTCGTGAAATAGTCTCCGTTAGTTTAATTTAAAACTAAATATATAAAGGCTTGTCATTCACGACAAGCCTTTTTTTTATTCTGAACTCGTTTCAGAATCTTTAATGAAAATAAAAAAAAATCGAAACAATTTTAAACCATAGTAAACAATATAAGTTTTGAAACAATACAAACTAAATACGTTCCACAAACAAATACTATCAGACACCATAACGCCAGTTAGTATTTATTTAAAATTACGTGACAAATTCCCAAACAGTCTTTTGCTTGAAAGTTCCGATTATCACGCCAACGATAATAGTTTTTCATATATATGTTGTAATCCAATTGCTACAATTAAAGTAGAAAACGAAACCATTTACAAAACATTTCCCGACAATTCAATAGAAACCATTTCAATTTCAAAAGAAACAAACGTTGCATTAGAAATAGAAAACTTTGGTTCACAATTCAAATCTGACAATCAAAATTTAAAATTCATTTCCAACGGACTTTTTGGTTATATCAATTACGATGCGGTGCGCTATTTTGAAAAAACCGAAATCACAAAAAAAGAAGATTCTTATGGATTGCCCGATATTCACTATTCTGTTTTTCAAAACATTATTGCCATAAATCATTTTAAAAACGAAGCTCACATTTTTTGTCATTCAATAGATAATTCTAACAATATTGATGAAATAGTACAACTTTTACAATCCAAAAACTTTGCATCCTATTCCTTTAAAAAAGAAGGATCAAAAAAATCAAATTGTACCGATGAGGAATTTTCTAAAAATGTTACTTTAGGTAAAAACCATTGTAAACGTGGTAATGTATTTCAAATAGTGTTTTCTCGTCGTTTTTCACAAAAATTTAAAGGTGATGAATTCAATGTTTATCGTGCTTTGCGGAGCATTAATCCCTCACCCTATTTGTTTTATTTTGATTATGGAAACTTTAAATTATTTGGATCATCACCCGAAGCACAATTGGTTATTAAAAATCGTAAGTCCGAAATTCATCCCATAGCAGGAACATTTCGCAGAACAGGAAACGATGAAGAAGATGCAATTTTAGCAAAAAAATTGTCTGAAGACAGCAAAGAAAATTCTGAACATGTGATGCTAGTTGACTTGGCTCGTAATGATTTAAGTAGAAACGGAAGTAAGGTAACCGTTGAAAAATACCGTGAAGTTCAGTTTTTTTCGCACGTAATTCATTTAGTTTCAAAAGTAACTGGATTAATGCATCCAAAAGCAAAAACAATGCAAGTCGTTGCCGATACATTTCCCGCAGGAACACTTACTGGAGCACCAAAACATAAGGCATTAGAAATAATAAACGAAGTTGAAACCACCAATAGAGGTTTTTATGGTGGAGCTATTGGTTTTATGGATTTCGACGGAAACTTCAATCATGCAATAATGATTCGTACTTTTTTAAGTAAAAATCATACTTTACATTACCAAGCTGGCGCTGGAATAGTTGAAAGTTCAGTAGAAGAAAGTGAAGTAAATGAAGTTTTTCATAAACTTGGAGCACTCGATAAAGCACTAGAAATAGCAGAGAATATTTAAATTAATTACTTATATATTTAATGCTTAACTTCTAACAGTTAACACACAAAATAATTATGAAAAACATACTGGTCATTGACAATTACGATAGTTTTACTTACAATTTAGTACATTATTTAGAAGATTTAAATTGTAAAGTAACCGTTTTACGAAACGACGAATTTGAATTACAAGAAGTTGAAAAATTTGATAAAATTTTACTATCTCCAGGACCTGGAGTTCCAGAGGAAGCAGGATTATTAAAAGACGTTATTCGAAAATATGCCGCTACAAAATCTATTTTAGGAGTTTGTTTAGGACAACAAGCAATTGGTGAGGTTTTTGGCGGAAGTTTAATAAATTTAGAGAAAGTATATCATGGTGTTGCAACAAATATAAAACTTTCGGTGACTAATGAATTGCTTTTTGAAGGTTTAGCAAACGAATTGAAGGTAGGTCGTTATCATTCTTGGGTAATAGCAAGCGAAGGTTTTCCTGACGAATTAGAAATAACATCTACCGACGAAAACGGACAAATAATGTCGATTCGGCACAAAAAATTTGATGTAAAAGGAGTACAATTTCACCCTGAAAGTGTTTTAACGCCTAACGGGAAAAAGATTTTAGAAAACTGGATAGCCTCCCCAACCCCTCCTTCGGAGGGGTTCTGAAAATGCTAATAATATTTAACTAAAAAACCTATTTTCCCAATAGGTACTCCCCTCCTTCGGAGGGTTTAGGGAGAGACTATGAAAAACATATTAAACCGACTCATCAACCACGAAACACTTTCAAAATCGGAAGCTAAAACAATATTGGTAAATATATCGTCAAATCAATATAACGCAAGTCAAGTTGCCAGTTTTATGACTGTTTTTATGATGCGAAACATAACTATTGAAGAACTTTCAGGCTTTAGAGAAGCCTTGCTAGAACTTTGTATTCCAGTTGATTTTTCAGATTATAACACTATTGATTTATGTGGCACTGGTGGTGATGGAAAAGACACATTCAATATTTCAACTTTAGCTTCATTTGTTGTAGCAGGAGCTGGAATAAAAGTTGCCAAGCACGGAAATTATGGAGTTTCATCCATTTCTGGATCATCAAACGTAATTGAAAGTCTTGGTATTAAATTGAGTAATGATACTAATTTTCTACAAAAAAGTATAGAAAAGGCAAACATTACTATTTTGCATGCGCCTCTTTTTCATCCAGCAATGAAAAATGTTGGTTCAATTAGAAAAGAGTTGGGCGTCAAAACATTTTTTAATATTTTAGGACCCATGGTAAATCCATCATTTCCAAAAAATCAATTGGTTGGCGTTTTTAGTTTAGAATTAGCAAGAATGTACAGTTATGTGTATCAAAATACCGAAACTAATTTTTGTATTTTACACGGTTTAGATGGGTTTGACGAAATATCATTAACCGATGAAACTAAAATTATTTCAAAAAGTTCAGAATCAATTATTAAACCAGAAAATTTTAATCTTAATAAAATTAATTTAGAAGAAATTAAAGGTGGAGAAACAATAGAAAAATCAGCCAAATTATTTTACAATGTTATTTCTGGAAATGGTACAAAGTCACAAAATAATGTAGTTAGTGCCAACGCAGCAATGGCAATTTCAACGGTAGAAAATTGTAGCATTTTAGAAGCATTTGAAAAAGCAAAATACAGTTTAGAAAGCGGAAAAGCATTAGAAAAAATGAAAGTATTACAAGAATTA
>JBBRCJ010000049.1:0-19395 GCA_038204955.1 Flavobacteriales bacterium | reverse complement strand
AACGTTATTAACTATTCTTTTATTTCATAAACATTGTTTTCGGGCTTTACATCTGCCATTAAATCAGATCCAATTACTATTTTTTTAATATTTGTTTTTTCTATAAAAAATTTATAATTTGGATTTCCCCAAGCCCAATCGTTTAAAACAGTTCGTTTAATTTCGGGCGTTTGATTTGGTTTTTCAAAACTCATCATTCGTAGTGGAATATAAAAACTCTCTTTAGTTCCATCTTCGTATTCAACCGAAACATCAATTGGCATTGGCATTCTTCCAACTCGTTCTAATAATATTGATGTAGAATTGTTTTCTTTGACTACCGTTTTAATAGAATAATCTATAGTATTTGTTGTTTTTGTCCAATCGGTTAAATACCAATCTAAATTGGCTCCCGAAACCCGTTCGGCAGTACGTTTAATATCGTTAGGTGTTGGGTGCTTAAATTTAAAATCGTTAAAGTAACGCTTTAAGGTTTGCATCAAATTATCTTTACCAATAACGTATTGGAGTTGTGAAAGAAAAACTTCGCCTTTACTATAAGCCGAAATACTATAGCTTCTATTTTCATCGTGACGATCAGCGTGAGTAGTTTGAGGTAATTCCTTACCCGAATTAGCAAGCATAACATAACTTTTAGTTGCACCAGAAAAAGGGTTTTCAATTTTTTTATCTGCAATTTCATTCATCCCTAAATCTTCAATAAACGAGGTAAAGCCTTCGTCCATCCAATAATTTTTACTTTCATTAGAGGCTAAAATGTGTTGAAACCAAGAATGTCCCATTTCGTGAGCAATTACACCAGTTAAACCTTCCATTGTACCTTCGCCTAAAATCAAGGTACACATGGCATATTCCATTCCACCATCGCCGCCTTGAATTATAGAGTATTGATTGTACGGATATTTACCTACAATTTTATTGTAATACTGCATTAATTGAACCGTTAAGGGCTCTACTTTTTTCCAATTGTCAATAATTTTAGGATTGTTTTTATATAAAAAATGTAAAGTTGCTCCGTTGGGAACTTGAACTACATCGTGCAAATAATTTTTATCGGCAGCCCAAGTAAAATCGTGAACGTTAGGTGCTTTAAAATTCCAAGTTAACGTTTTTGTTTCAGATGGTATGACCACTTTTACTCCTTTATCTTGATACCCAAAACCTATTTTGTTTGGATTTTGTAAATAGCCACTTCCGCCTAAAACATAATTTTTATCAATAGTAATGCTTACATCAAAATTTCCCCAAACGCCATGAAATTCTCTTGCAATATAAGGATCGGCATGCCAGCCTTCAAAATCAAATTCAGCTATTTTTGGATACCATTGACTCATTGAAAGTTCGATACCTTCACGATTGTTTCTTCCAGAACGACGAATTTGAATTGGTACTTGCCCATCGAAATCTAAAGTAAAAGTGGTTGATTTATTCGGTAAAAGCGGTTTTGCCAGTGTTACTTCCAATATGGTTTCTACTTCTTTTGCTGATGCCGTAACGCCATCTTGTTTAAAATTTGAAACGTGTAAAAACCCCATTTCGTTTGGTTGCAACTTACTGATTCTGCTTTCGTTAATCGTTTTATCTCCATTTTTAGTTTTAGTAACCATACGTCCATCAGGATCTTTTATGGTTTGTAATCGCATATCCATTTCACTTCCTGGTTGAAAAGCATTGTTGTATAAATGATAAAAAACCCGTTTTAAAGTGTCTTGTGAATTATTGGTATAAATTAAACTTTGTTTTCCTTTATAATTGTAGTTGGAAACATCCATTGAAACGTTCATTTTATAATCTACTTTTTGCTGCCAATAATCAGACTTTTGTGCAATTGATGTTGTGAAAATCAATAATAAAAGGAATTTTTTCATAAGTATTTGTTTTTAAAGAGTAAGGTTCATTAAGATTTTTTTGCTCAATGAACCTTACTTTTATCGATGTATTTAAATTTTATTTTTTACTTATTTGTTCTGCCATTAACAAAGCATTGTAAGCATTTACAATTTTACCCGATTTTGATGCAGTTGTAAAGGAACGATTTTCTTTGGCTTCACCTAAAATCACTTCGTTTGTCAATGCAGTTCCTGAATCCATAATAATATGTTTTACTTGTGATGCCGTTAAATTGGGATAATATGAACGAATTAATGCTGCAACTCCAGCAACATTAGGTGATGCCATTGAAGTGCCTTGTTCCATTTTGTATTTATTGTTTGGCACTGTGGCATAAATTTTCATTCCAGGTGCATAAATATCTACATTTTTTGAACCAAAATTAGAAAAATTTGCTACTAATTTTGAACCACATTCGTAGTTTAAAGCACCTATACACATATAGTTATCCACAATTTCTGTGTTTTTATCTGGCGAATCTGTTGGGTAACTAGGTTCTACATCAACATTTTTGCCATCGTTACCAGCGGCTGTTACAATTAATACATCTTTACTTTCAGCATATTTAATAGCATCCCAAACCCATTCTTTATGAGGCGAAAAATCTTTTCCAAAACTTCCATTAATTACTTTTGCACCATTATCAACCGCGTAACGAATACCTAATGCAATATCTTTATCGGCTTCATCTCCATTTGGCACACAACGAACCGACATTATTATTGCATTATTACATACGCCATCGCTACCTAATTTATTGCCTCTAATTTGAGCAATAATTCCTGCAACGTGAGTTCCGTGCAAGGCATCTTCCACATTTGGTCCTTTTACATTTCCGTTTCCGTAAAATTTCATATCCATTGTATCTGGATTGTCGCCCGTTTTTCTTCCTGTAAATGCTATATTTAAATTGTAATTAATCATGTCATAAACTTGATTTTTAAAATCGTTTATGTCATCTTGAAAATTGGCTCCAGCTTGACTGGCTATGCTTTCCATTACTTGTTTACTTTGAAGAATTTCAGGAACGTTTGTGCTTATTTTTTTCAAATCATCAACAGTATATTTTTCTTTTTTAAGATGCGTTCTGATAATTTTATCGGCATTTACAATAAAATCTACTTGCTGTTTTTGAGGTGTAATTTCGGCTAATTTTGCATCCAAGGCCGTCTTTGCGGTTTTATAAGCCTCTGAACCATCATCTCCTTTTTTTACAATTCGAGTCACTTCTAAATTTTCAGCTGTTGCTTCTCCTAAAAAGTTCCATCCATTTATATCGTCAACATAACCATTTTTATCATCGTCAATTTTATTGTTCGGAATTTCTTTTTTGTTTACCCAAATGTGTCCTTTTAAATCCACGTGATCTACATCCAAACCTGAATCTACAACACCTACTATTACTTGAACTCCCTTTTTACCTTTTAATAATTGAGTATATGCCTTGTCAACACTCATTCCTGGAACAGTATCTTTAATCAAATCTAAATTACTCCAACGTTGTAAATCGGCTTCTTTAAGCGGCGTTGTTTTTAATAGTGTTTTATCTATATTAGCAGCATTGGTGGCTACTAAAACAGGAATTTTTGTTGAATTACAACTTGATAAAACTACAAGTAAAAGTGCCGAAATGTAAATAGGTTTAAGGATTCTCATATAATTTAGATTTTGAAATAATTTTTATGGGTTTAAAAGTAGTTAAATTTTGATTCGAATTTAGAAAGGATTAACATTATGTTAAGATTTTCTCAGTAAAAAAGGTAAGGTAAAATTTTAAAAAGTTCCACCTTATGTAACAAAAAAGAATGTTTACATTTGTAAAACAAAACAAAAAAATGGGTGCTTTAGAACTGAGAGATAATTTATTACACTTCACAAATCAAGCTGATAAACGACTTTAAAAGTAGTTAAAGCGGTTATGGAAAGCTATTGGGACGAGGAAATTGTTGCTTATTCGGTTGAAGGAAAACCATTAACAAGATTAGATTAAAAAAAAGAATTGAACGATGCAGTTTCCGAAATAAATTGGGTAAATTTATTACCCAAGAGGATTTAGAAACAGAATCTGAAAACTGGTAATGAATAAATTAAAAGTAATTTGGTCAATAAAATGAAAACAACAACTTAAAGTTATTTTTGATTATTACAAGCTCATTTCAATTGATGTTGCTAAAAAAATCAAAAAATCTATTTTACAATCAGGGAAAGATTTAGTTTTTGCTGAACAATATCAACAAGATGAAATTGAACCTGAATTAAGAAGAATTGTTGTTGGGCATTACAATTGATTTATAGTATTGATGAAAAAACAAATATGATTCTGCGAATTTTTGACACCAGACAGTATCCTAAAAATCAATTGAAAGACAGTTGATTTTTGTTTTACAAAATTTCCTCACATTTAAAAACATCTTTCAATCGAATTCCTTTTTCTGTTTTTTCAACGGTAATGATTTCATTATGAGCATCGTGTTCCAAAAATAAATAGTAATTATTTTCCGCAGCTTCGTTTAAAAACAACGTTTTTTCAGGCATGGTTAAAAGCGGACGTGTATCATAACCCATTACGTAGGGCAAAGGTAAATGTCCAGCAGTCGGAATCAAATCGGCACAAAAAATGATAGTTTTATCTTTATGTTGAATTTTTGGCAGCATCATTTTTTCAGTATGACCATCAACATAAAAAATCCCAAAATCCATTTGATTTGAATTTGCAAAAAACGAGTTTGGATTGGTAATAAAATTCAACTGTCCGCTTTCTTGCATTGGCAAAATGTTTTCAGTTAAGAAAGACGCTTTTTCTCGTGCATTAGGTTTTGTAGCCCAATTCCAATGGTTTTCGTTAGTCCAAAATTTTGCGTTTTTAAAGGCAATTTCGTAACCTGTTTTATTTTTATTCCAATTTACGCATCCGCCACAATGGTCAAAGTGTAAATGAGTCATAAAAATATCCGTAATATCGTCTCTATGAAAACCGAGTTTTGTTAACGATTTATCTAGTGAATGACTTCCCCAAAGCGAATAATAGCCAAAAAACTTTTCAGATTGTTTGTTTCCCATTCCAGTATCAATTAAAATCAATCGATTTCCATCTTCAATTAATAAACATCGGGCAGCAATGTCGATTAAATTATTTTCGTCTGCTGGATTGGTTTTATTCCAAATGGTTTTGGGTACTACGCCAAACATTGCGCCACCATCAAGTTTAAAATTGCCAGATTCTATTGGGTAAAGTTTCATTTATATTGGTTAAATTATAATTGGCAATTAACAAAATAGAAATGGATAAACCGTATTAAAAAGGTGTTTTTTTTGATTTTAATACTAATTAATATTTGAAATCAAACTCTACTTTTGTGCCAATTGCGTTTTTTTGATCATCGTACAAATCTATTATTTTAAAAATATAATTTGTATTTTCCCGACGGTTAAAATAATCTATTCTTTCTTTCGCAAACTGCAGTCCTAATGAATCTTTTTTAAAAGATTTTTTTGATTTGATAATTTTGGCGCTATCTCTTCCTATTCCATTATCTGTGACAGATAATTTTATAATTTCATTTTCAAAATAAATTTTTATGGCGATGTTTCTTTCTCCTTCTTTTAACATAAGTCCGTGCCATAGTGAATTTTCTATAAAAGGCTGTAATACTAATCCTGGAATTCTTATTTGTAAAAGATTAATAGTATCGTCGACTTCAATTTTAAAATTAATTTTTTGATCAAATCTAATATTTTCAACACTCATATAGAGTTCTATTATTTCTAATTCTTCTTGTAACGATATACTTTCTGCCCTAGAACTTTCAAGAATTTTCCGAATTAGTTTTGAGAATTTGTTCAAATAATAAACTGCTTTTTCAGTGTTATTATCTATTAAGTAGGCTTTTATGGAATTTAAAGCGTTAAAAATAAAGTGCGGATTCATTTGGCTTCTTAACGAGTCCAATTTTAAATTAGACAATTCGTTTTCAAAACCTATTGTAAGAGTTTTTACTTTTTGATCTTCGGTTTTTTGAATGGCAATTTTAAGTTCATTGGCCTTGTTAGATAATTCAACTTCAAGTTGTTTTTGGTAGTTTTCTTTTAATAACTGTAGTTCTTTTTGCTCTTCGATTATTAGTTTTTGAGCATTAATTTTTTCATAATATACTTGCTGCACTTTGTAACCTATTCCTATTATAAAGATAATAGATTCTAAGATAATACCGATATAAAAATAAGTTACTGGAGTTTCTTTAAAAAATATGCCATTTTCAGGATTGTTTGAATAATATAATGATATGTAGGCAAAAGCTTGATAGAATAGCGCGCCAAATATCATAAAATATTTCAGTTTGTTGGGTATTTTAAAAGATAGATAAATGGCATAGCCTACAAAAATAGTAATGAATGGAATAAAAGTATAATTGAAAAAAAGATAATAAAATTGTTGCTTGTTAATAGCAACAGAAATTGCAAACAAAATAGATGAAACCGCCGCAAAACCAAATAATAATCGATTTAAATATTTAATTTGTTTGGGAAAATATATTTTTAATTCTAAAAACTCTCTATAAAATAAGAATAATAGTGAATTGTATAGTATTTGAATGAACCATCTTATTGCTCCAAACCTACTTTCAAGAAATTCATTAATAGTTGCATCGTCAAAAACTACTGGTAATTTTAATAAATAAATAAACATTAAAAAATTATACAAACCGTAGTATAAAAAAGTTTTTTGTTTAGTTTGAATGAAGGTAAGTATAGAAATTAGAAAATAAATTATTAGTCCAGAGGTTACAAATCCCCAGAGTAAATACATTAATTTTTCATCTGAAATAATCATAATCGGTCTAAAAATTCTGCTTTTTTATTTCTCGAAACTGGAATTTTAATATTGTTAGTTAGTACCACATATTCATCGGTTTTATGAAATTCTTTTACTTTATTAAGGTTTATCAAATACGAATTATGAATTCTAAAAAAACACGAGTCAATTAATTTGTCTTCTAGTACTTTAAGTTTTTGAGTTATAAATATTTTTTCTTTATTTTCTAAGTAAATAGTAGCATAATTGCCATCGCTTTCACAATATACAATGTCTTCTGGATTAATAAAAAGTAATTTGCCATCGCAATTAATACTAATTTTTTTATGTGATATTTTAGTAGAGTTTATAAAGTTTTCTAGTGTTTTTTCTAATTTATCACTGCTAGATAATTCATATTTATACTTATTTAATTTCTCTATACATTCTATCATATCGTCAGAATCAATAGGTTTTAGCATATAATCTAATGCGTTTTCTTTAATTGCTTTTATAGCATATTGATCATATGCTGTAGTAACTACCACTGCAAAATTCCGATTTGGGAACATTTCTAAAAACTGGAAACCATCTACATTAGGCATTTCTATATCTAAAAACACACAATCTACTTGGTGTGTTCTTAAAAAATCCACAGCTAACAAAGCATTAGTAAAAGTTCCAATAATATTTACTTCTTTACAAAAATGCTCAATTTCCCATACCATGCTTTTTATGGCACTAGGTTCATCGTCTATTACAATAATATTCACCATAACAATGTGTATTTAGTGTAAATATAATTAAAAATGTTTTAGTAGTAATTATATATTGTATCAGTAGTTGTGTTAACTGTATAGACGGAACGATATACTGTACAAATGGATTTTAACTGATATTTCTAATCAAAAAAATGGAATTTACCATCTATACAAAAATTTGTACTATTTATACAATTTACTATACCATCTATACATTTTGAATGGTATAAAATACACATTATCAATAGTTTTACTTAAAATTAATAATTTCTTATTCAAATCATTAATAATCTTATAAAATCAAAATTATGAAAAAAATCACCCTTTTAATTATTCTTTTTTGCCTACCAAAACTTATGGCACAAAATGCAACTGTAGCTTCTGGAGGAAATGCCTCCGGTTCTGGTGGATCATCAAGTTATACTGTTGGGCAAATAGCATACACAAATGCTATTGGTTCTAATGGCTCTGTTAATCAAGGTGCGCAACAACCTTTTGAAATTTTTACTTTAGGCACAAACGATTTTCCTGAAATTGTATTGTCTATGAGTGTTTATCCAAATCCTACAACTGCTTTTTTGAATTTATCCATTCCAAATTATTCTTCAGAAAATATTGGTTACCAATTATTTGATTTGCAAGGAAAAATCTTAAAATCGGATAGAATATTACAACAAGAATCGCAAATTTCGTTAGAAAACTTGCCCTCTGCCATTTACTTATTAACCGTTTCAGACAACAACAAACCATTAAAAACTTTTAAAATTATTAAAAATAACTAATTATGAAAACTATAACTAAAATCCTTTTTCTTTTCTCCTTCTTCTATTTTCTAAATACACAAGCCCAAGCGCCAAACAAATTCAGTTATCAAGCAGTTGTTAGAAATACAGCTGGTGCTTTAGTTGCAAATAGTAATGTTGGCATACAGATAAGCATTTTGCAAACCACAACTACAGGCCCAGCAGTTTACAGAGAAAGACACACCACACCAACAAACGCAAATGGACTTGCCACAATAGAAATTGGTAGTGGTACGCTTGTAGCAGGAAATTTTACAACCATTAACTGGGCAAACGGACCTTTTTTTATTAAAATCGAAACTGATCCAACTGGTGGAACTAGCTATTCTATTTCAGGAACAAGTCAAATGCTAAGTGTTCCTTATGCTCAATTTGCAGCCAAAAGTGGTGGTAGTGACAATAGTTGGGGAACAAATGGAAATGCTGCAACAGCAAACGATTTTATTGGAACTACAAATAATACCGATTTAGTTTTTAAAAGAAACGGTGTACAAGTTGGAAGAATAGATAACCTTGGTAATATTGCTATTGGAAGTTCAGCAATGTCTGCAAACACAGAAGGAAATTTTAATATAGCAAACGGAATATTCTCTCTTAATCAAAATACCACTGGTTTTGGTAATACTGCCACTGGTTTTTTCGCACTTTCATCAAATACAATCGGTGGAAACAATACAGCATTTGGTCGTGGTGCACTTTCTAATGTTACCACAGGAAGCAATAATACTGGTTTAGGGTTTATTGCTCAAGTAGCTTCTGCAACGGGAAGTAATCAAGTTAGAATAGGAAATACTGCGGTAACATCGGTTAGTGCACAAGTTGCATTTACAACAACATCAGACCAACGGTGGAAATCGAATATTCAAAAATCAAATCTTGGATTGGAATTTATTAAGCAATTGAACCCTGTTTTTTACACTCGAAAAGATGTGACTATTAATGATGGAAAAACTACGATTTTGGAAACAACTTCTAATCCAACTACAGAATATGGTTTTATTGCTCAAGAACTAGAAACTACTTTAAACAAATTTGATGCTTCCAATAATGGAATTATAAGTAAAGACGATGCTGGTATGTATGGTGTTCGTTACAACGATTTAATTGCTCCAATGGTAAAAGCCATACAAGAGCAACAAGCTCAAATCGAATTATTAAAAGCAAAAATCGAAAAACTAGAAAATAAATAAAACCACAAATTATGAAAAATCTTAAAAATTTATGTGCCATTTTGATATTAGTTTTAATAACATCTTGCTCTAAAGATAGTGATGCTCCAACGCTTACTGCAGCAGATATATCAATAACAAACATAACTCCAACTACTGGTTCAAAAAACACTATTGTGACCATTTCAGGAACTGGTTTTAGTGCCACAGCAATTGATAATATGGTAACTCTAAATAGTACGGGTTGTCAAATTATAAACAGCACACCGACACAACTTACCGTAAAAATATTACCAAGTTCTGGTTCAGGAAAGATTAAAGTAACTGTTGGAACAGCAGTTGCTGAAAGTTCTAATTTTGACTTTATTGTGAGCGCTACTGTGAGCACTATTGCAGGAAGTTCTGTCGGGTCCTCGAACGGTCAAGGCATAAATGCCCAATTTAACGCACCAAATGGTATTGCTGTTGATAAATCAGGAAATCTTTTTGTAGCCGATTTTGGAAATCATAAAATACGTAAAGTGACGGCAAGTGGCTTAGTAAGTACTATAGCAGGAAGCAATATAAATGGTTTTGGTGGATTCGCCGATGGTCAAGGCGAAAATGCCTCTTTCAATAACCCTTATGGTGTTGCACTTAATGCAGATGGCTTTGTTTTTGTTGCAGATGGCGAAAATCATAAAATACGTAAAATATCTCCGACTGGCTTGGTTACAACTATTGCTGGAAATTTTGCCGATTTTGCCGACGGTCAAGGCACAAATGCTAGATTTGAAACACCAAATTCTATTGCTATTGACCCTATTGGCAACCTATATGTTTTTGATTTGGGTAATCATAAAATACGTAAAATATCTACATCAGGTGCGGTATCTACACTAGCAGGAAGTACTTTAGGTTTTGAAGACGGTCAAGGTGCACAAGCCCAGTTTGCTAATGCTGGCGCTCTAGCGGTTGATAGGTTTGGTAATGTTTTTGTTGCCGATTCAGGAAACAATAAAATTAGGAAAATAACGCCTGCAGGCTTAGTGACCACGATTGCTGGCAGTAGCAGAGGTTTTGCTGATGGGTTGGGTAGTGCTGCTAAGTTTTTTTTCCCTTCAGGTATAGCAGTCGATTTTGATGGAAATCTTTATGTGACAGACAGAGGAAACAAAAAAATAAGAAAAATTTCGCCAAGTGGTCTTGTTACAACAATTGCAGGAACTTCTGAAGGTGCGCTAGATGGCGACGTTGCTATTGCGCAATTTAATGATCCACAAGGCATAGCCATTAATAAGTTAGGTACTCTTTTTATAACCGAACGAAATGGCAACAGAATCCGCAAAATCACTTTCGATTAATAATTTTTAAATCAAAAATAAACAACTTATAAAAAATACAATAATATGAAAAATCTTAAAAACATCTTTACCCTTTTTATTCTTGTACTGATAGCATCTTGCTCTAAAGATAGCGATACACCAAGTGAACCTATTGCACCACAATTAGCTATAAGTAGCATAAGTCCATCCACCGGTCCAAAAAACACTATTGTTACCATTACAGGAACTGGTTTTAGTACCACAAATTCCGAAAATGTAGTAACTATAAACGGTAAAGTTTGCCCAATTGTAAACAGTACCGCAACACAGCTTACAGTAACCATACCCCCAAGTGCAGGTTCAGGTAAAATAAAAGTAACTGTGGCAGGAAGCAATGCAGAAAGTAGCAATTTTGACTTTAAAGTAACTACAACAGTAACAACAATTGCAGGAAGTACAATAGGTTTTGCAGATGGTCAGGGCAATATTGCGCAGTTTAAACAGCCTTTTGGAATAGCTATCGACGCTTTAGAAAATTTATTTGTAGTAGATAAACTAAATCATAAAATACGCAAAATATCTTCTACAGGTTTGGTGACAACTGTTGCGGGTAGTACTATCGGTTTTGCAGATGGTCAAGGAACTTTGGCGCAATTTAGTGTTCCAAGTTTTTTAGTGGTTGACGGAGTTGGAAACTTGTTTGTTACCGACGTTCAAAATAACAAGATACGTAAAATAACACCAACAGGTTTAGTAAGTACTTTTGCAGGTAGTACTCAAGGTTTTGCAGACGGACAGGGCATAAACGCTCAATTCAATGACCCAATAGGAATTGGAATAATGGCCGATGGGAACTTGCTTATTGCAGATGCTAACAATTTCAGGATACGTAAAATTTCTCCAACAGGTTTGGTTACAACTTTGGCTGGTGGCACTTTTGGTTTTGCTGATGGTCAAGATACAGCTGCGGAATTTAAAGTTACATATGGTGCTGCTGCGGATTCTGCGGGAAATATATTTATTTCAGATCAAAACAGAATACGCAAAATTTCTCCATCGGGTTTTGTCAGCACTTTTGCAGGAAGTGTTCCAGGTTACCTTGATGGTCAAGGTGTAATAGCGCAATTTAATTCTATAGGAGGAATTGCTATTGACCGCTCAGGAAACCTTTATGTCACAGATGGTAATAACAGCAAAATACGTAAAATTTCAGCTTCAGGATTAGTAACCACTGTTGCAGGAGTTACGGAGGGTTCTAATGATGGAAATGAAATAACTTCTCAATTTTATGCTCCAGGAGGAATAACCATCGACAATAAAGGCAATCTTTATGTAGCTGATACTGGAAACCACAGAATCCGTAAAATAACTTTCGATTAATAATTCAACAAAACCACAACTATGATACTTCCAGCAATAATTCTCTGTTTCTCGTTGCTTTCGTGCAATGCGCAAAACACAAAAACCAAAATAGGTACAAAACAACAAACAACAAAAAAAGCAACCAATATTTTTGATGGAAACTTTGCAGGTACGAACAACGAAAAAGAAATTTTTGTGTCACTCAATTCCGTGCCAAGAACCAACAAACTAACTGGTACTTTAACTATGAATGGTCAAGAAGCAAAAATAACAGCCACAAGCAACAATAATTATTGTACAGGAAAAATAGTTGAAGATGATACTCAAAAAGCCTACAACATTACCGCCGAAATTGTAAACAATCAACTTCATTTTAATATTACTTTTCCTGAATACAACAACCAAGTTTTAGCATTGATACTAGATCGTAGCACATTAATATTAAACGGCAATGGAAACCAAACATCAATAAATTCGAATAGTAGTACAGTAATTTCATCAGGCACAAATTCTGGTTCGTCATCAAAATCAGTAAACAGAGACCGAGCATTAGTTGGCAAATGGCGTTTTACAGAAGTAATAAGCAGTGGTAGTGGGCAATTTTATTCTTCTTTTTCGACCGATTATTTTGTGCAGTTTAATGCCAACGGTTCTTGTATAACTTGGACAGGAAAAAGTGCTGGCGGTTCGGGTAACGTTAGCTTTGACAGTAATGATGGTACCAATGTAGAAAGTGCGCAATGGCATACGGAAGGTAAAAATGTTGTTTTTGTGAACCCAAACAATAACAATAAAATGAGTGTTCCCTATTATGCAGAACAGAACCGAATGATACTCAAAGGAAAATTAAATAGAGTTTATACGAGAATAAATTAAAAAAAATAGTAACTAAAAATCTAAAAAAATTATGAAAACATTAAAAACAATTTTAGCAACATTATTCTTTGTGGTTCTCTGTGTTTCGTGCAGTAAAGACGATGAAGGCAATGAGGTAAGTACAAGTGCGGTAAGTACAAAAGAACTTAATCCAAAATTTATAGGAACATGGCGCTTTACCGAAGTGTTGAGTAGCGGTGGCTTTACGGTGGTTACAGATTATTTTTTCAAATTTAAAACCAACGGCGAGGCTGATAATTGGTTTGGCACATCAAGTAATCCTGTGAATAACCTGACAACTGGAGGGTGGTTTACAAAGGGCAACACTCTGGTCCTTTTCGATCTGCAAACCAAAGTAGAAGAAAGTGTGACATTTTCAATGTCTGCAAATGGTAACACACTCCTGTTTAATGGTAATAGCACAAGAGTATTTCAGAAAATAGAATAATTTACAAAACCAGTAAAAATGAAAACGTATTGCTTATTTATTACCGTATTCCTTAGCATTTAATGCAAACGCACAACTTGCAGGAACAGGTAATGCAGCTTTTAATTAAGATGGAAGGGATGATACTGTTTATGGCAACAATAATGAATTTACAATCAATAAAAACCTAATTCAACTCGATGTTAAAAATGTTGTTTTTGTGAACCCAAACAATAACAATAAAATGAGGGTTCCCTATTTACTCAACAGAACCGAATGATACTCAAAGGAAAATTAAATAGAGTTTACACTAGAATTGAATAACTAATAATCATTAAAAACAATAACTAAAAAAAACGAATCATGAAAAAAATTATTTTATTTACAGTTTTATTTTGCAGTTTGAGCATCAATGCCCAACGATTTGATTGGGTTTCTACCGCTAATAGTGCAACAGGAGCAATTGCAATCGCTAGAGATTCTCAAGGAAATTTATATACTTTAGACGCTGGCAATAGCGCTCAAACTTGTCAAGGAGTTACAGCTAATCCGCTTAACGGAACTAGTTTATTTTTATACAAATTCAATTCGACTGGAAACATTATATACATCAAACCAATTGGAACTAATTTCAGAGCTTTGAACGTAATCGTTGGCGAAAATGACAATGTTTATGTTTTAGGCTCACTTATGGGGACTAATGAAATTCAACTTAACGGTCAAACCATTACTGATACGGAAAATCGGAATTATATTTTTAAGTTTAATCCAGCAGGCGATTTAATTTGGCGTGCAAAAAACAATGTAAGTTTTGGAAATTTTACAGAATGCTCACTGTTATTATTTGTTAATAATCATATTTATTTTCAAACTAACAATTTATCTATTTCTAAATTAAATACCGACGGACAATATGTTGCTACATTAACGGCAGATTCCTTTACTGCAACTACAGCAACTAATGCCGTATTTTTTAGAGCTGGTGGAGTTTTATCAAATGGAGATTTAGTATTCTCCGCAATGTCTAGAGGAACGATAACTTATGGAACTACGGTTTTAGCTCAAACTGGCGATGCAATTCTTCATTCTTCGTTATTAACAATTAGAACTACAGAAAACTTAAGTTTTGTTTGGGGTACATACACCAACGGTTTAAGAAATCCTGATTTAGGAGTTATGCCGATGGCAATAGGAAACGACAACGGCATATATTTAGGACTTCAAATTTCTGGAACATTAACTGTAGGATCTACAACAATTACAAATTTTGATCCAGGAGCAAATTCAACAGGAGCACTATTAAAATTAGATGATAATGGCAATAAAATTTGGTTAAAAACGACAACTAATAATGTACAAACGTATACTATTTTAAATAATCCTGATGGAAGCGGTGTTTTTTGTGGCGGTCAAATTTTCGGATTTCAACCTGTTACATTAGGTGCAACAAGTGTTAATCCGGCAAACGGAAATGCTTTTATTTCTAAAATAGATTATAATGGAACGTTTCAAAATTCGTTTTCTTTTGCCAGTGGACCAATTGGTTCTTACGTTAGAAGTTTAGCAACAAATAATTTGGGTACTTTTTACGTAGGTGGAAGATTAAATAATAGCACAATTCCTGTTTTTAGTTGCTTATCTCGTCAAGGAAATACAGGTTTGTTTTTAGCTAAATTCACCGAACAACCAGACAGAGCTGCAACTCCATCAATTTCTGCATTTGGAGATACACTTACTGCAACTCCAGCATTTGCAGGAACTATTCAGTGGTTTTTAAATGGAACGGCAATTTCTGGAGCAAATTCTCAAAGTTTTACTGCAACTCAAACTGGTAATTACACAGTTTCGTATACATTACTTGACTATACCGCTTGTGTTTCTAATGCTGTCGTGTTTAACTTGGCTTCATTAGGAATTGATACATTCAATTTGAATTCTCTAGCTGTTTTCCCCAATCCTTCCAGCGGAATATTCAATATCAAAACCAATACGCCAATTGAAAAAGCAACGCTTGTAGTAAGCGATTTAAACGGACGAATAGTGCATCAATCTAAAATAGATGTTTTCGAAAACCATGCATTAGATTTAAGTATTTTGCAAAATGGAGTTTATATATTAAAAATCTCAAATGGAGATTATAATTATTCTCAAAAATTAATCAAACAATAAATTTAAAAACAAAGATTATGAAAAAAATTATTTTATTTATTGCTGTTATGTATTTTTATAATTTTCAATCCCAAAATTTAATTCTAAACCCAAGTGCAGAATTACCTTTGGTTAACGGAGAAATTCCAAACTGGACAGAGACAATAGGCAATTCGTGGCAAAGTTCTCCTAACATTACCTTTGGTGGTGCTCCAACACCAAACAGTGGAGAATTTGTATTTTTTGCAGGGTCAAATATTGTTTCAACTAATGGATTTGATACAAGCGAATTAGAACAAACCATTGACATTGCTAGCGATGCGACTGCAATTGACACGGGCAACAAGAATTACTTTTTTAGTGGATACACACGGTCTTTTACGCAGTTTCCAACCGATCAATCGAATATTTTTATCCAATTTTTAGATGTAAACAATTCGTTAATATCTTCATCTGCTTTTGGACCATTTAACACTACCACAACTTGGAATACAATAAACTCATCTCTTTTGGCACCTATAAATGCTCGAAAAATAAAAATTAAATTAAAGAGCATAAGGGTAAACGGAAGTGATAACGATGGCGTTTATGATGATTTATATTTAGGAAGCGTTCCGTTATTAAGTATAATTAAAAATACAATTTCAAAAATTAATAGTACCATTTTCCCTAACCCTTCAAACGGAATTTTCAATATTAAAATCGAAAATGCTATCGAAAACGCAACAATTTCTGTGGCAGATTTAAATGGTAGAATTGTGTATGAAACCAAAATCAAGAATATAAACTACAAGGTTTTAGATTTAAACCATTTGCAAAATGGAGTTTATATTTTGAATATATCAGATGGAAGTAGTAAGTATTCCCAAAAATTAATCAAACAGTAAAAACTTTAAGAATATTTATTTAAAAAAAATAATAATTATGAAAACAAAAATCACATTATGCCTATTTTTATTTTGTATAATTCAGTCGGGATATAGCCAAACAAAAACTATTTGGAAAATTACACAAGATAATAATATTCAAAAATCAGAAAACTTTGATCCAAAAACACTTTCTGCAAACCACAAACTCTTTGAACTTGATTTGGCATTATTAAATCAAATGCTAAAAGAAGCACCAAAAAGAGAAACTACTTTTACATCGAACACTGTCATTTTATTCCCAAATATTATGGGAGAATTAGAGGGATTTAAAATGCTGGAAGCCTCAAATTTTGATTCCGAATTGCAAGCTCGCTTTCCAGAAATTAGATCTTATGTAGGTGTTGGCGTTAATGATAAATTGGCACAAATTAGAATAAGCATAAGTCCAGATAAAATTCAAGCACAAATTTTTAGAGTAGGTAAAAAAAACGAATTGATTATATCAACTTCTAATGATAATAAAATTTATGCGGTTACTAATCCGCCAGAAAATAATGAGGAACAAGCTTTTGGCTGTTCCACTGTAGATACTTTTAAAATAGAAAATAAATCTCAAAATGACAATAAACCGTTACGGTCTAACGCACAGGTTTTAAAAACTTTTAGATTGGCTTTGTCTTGTACGGCAGAATTTACAACCATAAAAGGTGGAACGATTCCATTGGTTTTGGCTTCCATAAATAATTCGTTAACCGTTCTTAATGGTATTTTAGAAAAAGAACTTTCCGTTCATCTTGCAATGATTAATAATACTACTTTGCTCTATACAGATGCAAATACCGATCCTTATTCACTTCCTGCAAATGCGTTAACTGTAATAGCTGGTTGCTCTAGTGCCACTGGCAATTGCCCTACTACTTGGGGGAATGAACTTCAAAACACTTTAACAACTGTTGTTGGCGAAAGCAATTACGACATTGGTCATTTATTTTCAACTGGTGGAATAAGCGGAAATGCTGGCTGTATTGGGTGTGTATGTGATGCTTTAGCACCATCAAACTCAACACCAATTTTTCAAAAAGGGAAAGGTTCTGGTTTTACACCGTTAGCTATTGATGTAACAAATATTTATTATTTTGAAAATTATTTATTACCTCATGAAGTAGGGCATCAATTGGGCGCTAATCACACTTTTGGGCATATTAACGAAGGTACAGGAGCTAATGTAGAACCAGGCTCTGGTTCTACAATTATGAGTTATGGAGGGTTTCTTGCATCAGATTTAAATGTTGTTACAATCACAGATTTTTATTACTCATTTAAGAGTTTAGAACAAATTCAAACTAATCTTGCTACAAAAAGTTGTGCACAAAACACAACATTAACAAACAATCCGCCTACAATTAGTGCTGGTTTAGATTTAATTTTACCTAAAGGAACACCTTTTTTCTTAACTGGTTCAGGAAACGATGCTAATGGCGATGTCATTAGCTATTGCTGGGAACAAAACGATGCCGTAACATTATCAACAAGCACAGCTTCTGTTCCAACTCTAATAAAAAGTAATGGTGCTAATTTTCGTTCACTACCAGCGGTTGCAACTCCGGTGAGGTATTTTCCATCATTAAGCAATATATCATTAACCACTCCAGGCTTAAAATGGGAAGTTCCTCCAGCGTTGACATTCGACAAAACAATAAACTTTAAACTCACTGGTCGCGACAATGCCTTAGGACAGGCCCAAACTAATAGCGATGCTATGACTGTTACTTTTAAAGGTGATGTTGGACCATTTTTTATTACTTCTCAAAATACTGAAAATCAAACTTGGATTGCCGGTGCAAATGAAACTATTACTTGGACAGTAAACAACACAACAACGCTTGCAGGTTCAACAACTGTAGATATTCTATTTTCTACCGATGGCGGATTAACATTTCCAACGGTACTAATAGCAAATACCCCAAACGATGGTTCAGAAACTATAATTGTACCTAATGTTTTAGCTCAAAAATGTAAAATAATGGTAAAACCCTCTAACAATGTTTATTTTAATGTAAACAATAAATCAATTGCCATAGGATATACTGTAGCTACGGTTTGCAACAATTATGTTGTGAATCCAAACTTAGCAATTCCAGACAATGCTTTAACCTCTTCAATAATTCAAATCAATGTTCCAACAGACGATTTTATTACAGATGTCAATCTTTCACTAAATATTACACATCCTCGAATTTCTCACTTGAGTATAGCATTAAATAGCCCAACAAGTAATTTCAATACTTTTGTTATGTCAGATTCGTGCGGGTTCACTGCTAATTTTAATGGCACTTTTGACGACGAAGGAAGTGCAATAGTATGTTCTTCTCCAATTTCGGGATTAATTATTCCACTTCAACCACTTACAGCTTTAGATGGCGCAAGTTCTTTTGGAGATTGGCAACTTCGAATTAGAGATCGAATTGCTGGTACTGTTGGTGTTTTAAATTCCGCAACCTTAACAATATGTTCTCAAGTATTTACACAAACACTACTGGGTAATCAAATATTCAGTAAAAAGTCTTTTATAGTTTACCCAAACCCATCAACAGGTATTTTTACTATTCAATTTGAAAATGCAATTAGCAATGCAAACATAATAGTTGCTGATTTGAATGGTCGAATTGTATATCAAACCAGATCTGAAAATTTAAACAACCAAAAATTAGATTTAAGTAAATTACAAAGTGGTATGTATATTTTAAATATTAGAAGTGATTCTTATAATTATTCTCACAAAATAGTCATACAATAAACTTAAAAGTTTTAGTTTTTTCTAAATCCTCAATCAAATTAGACTGAACCCAAAATTTTGGACAAATTTATAATTAATTTTGATAATAATGAGCTCGATATTTTATCGGGCTCATTTTGTTTAAATTAGACTTGCTTCTGTCGTTATTGTAATAGTTTATATATTCTTTGATTTCTATTTTTAATTGGTCTATAGAG
>JBBRCJ010000048.1:0-19405 GCA_038204955.1 Flavobacteriales bacterium | reverse complement strand
ACCGTCAAGACCACCTTTAATAGTAACCGAATAATCAGTACTAGAAATAATGGTTAAATTACCTACAACAGTAAATGTTGCCTTACCTGGTATTTTGCAAATATCATTAAACTGGTACGTTTTTATTTGATTTTCGCAAATTACGTTGTCGCCAGTTAATAGGTTGGCTTCTAGTGGAAAGTATGGGGCTTGGGGTTGTCCAGCAAGTTCTTTTTTTAACCAGTCGGCACTTTCTTTCGAAAATGAAGTATGTTCAGTATTTGTGCTTTTACCAAAATAGCTATCAAAAGGAGTTTCTCGGTTGCTTGGACAAGTTAAATTTCTGTTTAATGGATTTGACCAATTCTGATTGGGTTGCAAATGAGCTAAGGCTGAAAACGTTGAAATAAAGGAATTATTTTCAACATATTCAGCTGTTTCACTTCTGTAGCCATCTTTACTGGCTCCCTCTTCAATAGCATCTTTTAATAGTTTGGCTACCTTAAAATATCCTCCAGGAACTATGTCAAGACTTCCACGAATACTTAAATTAGCAACAGAAGCGGAATATCTATTTGATAACCTATTTCCAAAAAAAACAAAATCTGTTACACCATAACCTGGTAAAAAACGATCTTGGAAACGAGCCAATGTTATTGTTGAACTTTGAAAAGGCCAAATACCTCTTATAAAAACTTTTGTATTTAATGAAATTTGGCTTTCAGTTCCTTGCTTAGCGCCAGTTAATGAACCATTTGTTAAAGCAATTTTTCTGAATGTTCCAGGTATTGAAACAGGAAAACCATTAGAACCTGCAACTCCATTCGTTGCTAAATCATTGTAATATTTCAAAAATCCACCAGAATTGGTTAAGCTGTGTGATGGGGAGTTAAGTGAATTGTCAAAATTTAAAATACTTTGTTGTTGACCAGCTGCTGAATTCAAATCGTTATAACTTTTTTGAGCTGGTTCTTTCCCTAAAATACTTGCCAAAAAGTAAATATTGGCTTGTGCACCCACAGGTATATTAGCGCCTAAATGAGGACTGTCAACAGAAACCCATAATCGGGCATTGTGTTTCCAAACTGGTAAATTTGTTTCTGCAAACTTTTTTTCCATATACGCCAAGGCATAACGGGTAATTTGACCACCCATACTTGGACCAATCAAAACCAATTTATCGGTACTACCAGCAGAGTTTTGCAAAGGTTTTACATAATTTTGAATAAACGAAACCAAAGTTAAAGCATTCCGCTCAATATAATCGGCTCCACCATCAACTTGAATAGTGTTGGTACGAGTTTCATAATGACCTGGCACAAATGGAAAGTAGCGTGTAGGCACCCAAACCTGAACAGTAGGCTGGTTGGGATCTACAAATGAATAACTAGGATTGTTAATTATAATGACATCGTAGCCTAAGGTGCGTAATTCATCTATAAAGATAACTCTACCTTCCGCTCCTGTAGTTGTTGATAATCCTATATATTCTGTTGAGTCATAAATTGAAACGTGTTTAACAGGATTAAATGTTTTAACAATGTGTGGAAAACTGACCCAACTAAAAGTTTCATCGTTGTATTTGTCTAAATTACGACAGGTATCATCTTGCTCGCAATCGCAATCTTTTACTTTTCGGGTATCACCAGGGTCAAAACCATCTACTAAAATAATAGGTTTTAGCATTTTTTTAGCTGTATTGGTGTCGCTGTAAAAAACGGTATATTCTATTCTGCCATTAAACGATAATTCGTTTGTTCCATATCCTTTAAACGGCAATGTTGAAGTAAAAACACCTCGGTCTCTTAAATTTTCGTTGCATAAAGATGGGTTTACACCACGAAGTGTGCCGCCATTATCAACAATCACATCAATTCGGGCAAAAGTTGTAATAACAGTATTGTCGGAAAAAGTAATTACAAATTCTAATACTTTAGTACCCGATGTGCTGTAAACAATATTCTTGGTCGATAGTACAAAAGCACCATTATTTAGTATAGTAACAGGGGCATTGGTTGGGTTTTCTTCAAACCGAACAGTAATGTTTTTAATTGCTGTTGTTGCATTAGTAAATACAAATTCATCATTAAAATTAAAATTAATGCTTGCGCCCCTAACCCCATCTTTTAAGGGTGCTGCAATTAACACTTTTTTAGACACAAACGATGGTTTGCCTGCAACTGCCGAGTATTGGTTGTTTAACAAAGTTAACCCACTCAGTGTTGGCGAGTCTTCGTTTAAATTAAGTCGTTCAAATGAGGTGTTAATTATACCTACATCAACACTATTATCTTCGGTATTGTAAGCCATTTTATCTTTTAAAGCAGTAACGCTAATAAATCGAGATTGGTCACTTGCAGTAAACAATTCGCTCATTGTTTGTGTAAAATGCTCGCGAGATGAGATGTTTTTATCGGTAGTATTAAAATTGGTAATGTTGGCAAAATCAGTAACCTTGTCAAGCAATACGCCCGACGAAATTTGAGTAGTGTTTAAATTAGATAATAAAATTGGCCAATTGGGCGCCTCTTGGGTTGTAGAAATTGTACTTGTGTTTTGGCCAAACACAAAAGCGGTTGCAATAGTGCAAACGAGTGTGACGATTTTTTTCATACTTTTGAATAAATTAAATGGATTAAATGGGTGATACTATTTATTGTTTAGTTTTTAGGGAGCGACAGCAATCGCTCCTTTTCTTATTGAGGGAAACTATTTAGAGGTTTTGGGTTAAAATTATTAAAACTGATTACAACTCCAATAGTAGTTCCGACTACAATGATTCCTGTAAAAAGACCAATTGTTTTTAAAACAGAAAATTTTTTAACTTTAATTTCTGTTATTTGGTTTTTATTAACTTGTTTCTCATTATTTTTTATTTTAAAATTTAATACGCTGTCATTTTGTGCTAATAATGTTCCTTTTTCTGATTTATTGCTTAAAATTATCTGGTATGATTTCCCTTCTTTAAATTTATCCTTGTTCGCATCAATTGTTCTATAACTAAAACAGCTTTGTAATACAATTGGGAATACTAAGAATAGGATTATTTTTTGTTTCATAATTTTCTTTTTTTAATTTTATGGAAATACAGCATTAGGCAATGTATTTAAATTAAAATCAAAGCGCCCATCTGTGATTTCAATAATATCGTTTGGATTATCATAACGAACAAACTTTCCACAGAAAGTGCCCGATAGAATGTATTGTACTGTTGGGCTACCAAAAAATTTAGTGATATTTATATTACCTTGATTTTCAATTGAACCGTAATAGGCGTAATTACTAATATTTTGATCCCAAATTTTGAAATAGATATGATCAATTAAACTGCTATCAATGCCTTCTTGAAAATTGCTTGTCATTAAAGGATATAAACCCAAATAATTTAGCAATATATCTTTAAAATGAATAACCATTTTAAAACCAACTGCGCTTGCACCATCAACAACAACAATTTCACTCCAAGGCGAAGTTGTGCTAATCTTATAATAAGCACCGTGCCCTGACACCCCAACATTAAATCCAGTTGGGTCTCTTGGTATGTAAACTTTTCCTCGTATTGTTACCCCGAAAGTATTTGCACCCGTTTGGGTTTCGGGTGGTAATTGAAAAATAGGGTCTATCTTGGCATTATCACTTTTACTGCAACCAATCAATGATAAAATGGTTAAAAAAATTAAAAATTGTGTTTTCATAGTTTAATGTTTTTAAAAGTTGATAAATGTATTATTTTTATAATTGGGTAATTTTTATCAAGAAAATATATGGTTTGGTAGTGTAAAGCCATTTATATCAAAACGCCCATCTGTAATTGTAATAAAATCGTTAGGATTATCATAACGCACAAATTTCCCGCTGAAATTACCTGAAACAATACCTCCAGAAAGTTTGGTTATATTTATTTCTCCCATATTTTCTATAGAACCATAATAGGCATAATTACTTATTGCAGGATCCCAAATATTGAAATAGATGTGAGAAAAGGGTGTACTATCAAAACCATTGTGAAAATTTTATTTGTTTAATTGTTAAGGAGCGACTGCAATCGCTCCTTTTTTAGGGAAATACTTTTGTTAATAATCCAGGACCAGTATCAAAACGCCCATCTGTAATTTGAATAAATTCATTAGGATTGTCATAACGTACAAATTTTCCTGAAAAATTTCCCGATGTAATATCATTTACTAAATCAAGTTTAGTAATATTTATTATACCTAAATCTTCAATAGATCCGTAATAGGCATAATTGCTAATATTATAATCGAATATTTTAAAATAAATATGGTTAAAAGGGGCACTATCAACATTGTCTTGAAAATTACTTTGTTTTAAAATATATGTACCTATTGCATTTAAGTTCTCAATATGAATCGTCATTTTAAAGCCAACTAAACTTGCACCATCTTTAGCTATTAATTCTTTATAGTTAAATCCTCCAGATTGAAGACCTGTCCAGTGAAGCCCCTTCGGAGAATTACCACCGTAGGTGTAACCTGTAGGGTCACGAGGTATATACACTTTACCTTTAATAGTTACGCCAAAGGTGTTGGCACCTGTTTGGGTTTCGGGAGGTAATTGAAAAACGGGGTCTACTTTGGCATTATCGCTTTTACTGCAACCAATCAATGATAAAATGGTTAAGAAAATTAAAAATTGTGTTTTCATAGTATAAAGTTTTTAAAGGTTGATGAATTGATAAAGGTATTGTTTTTTCATAAAGTAACATGGCTATAATTAGTTACCATTAAGTGCTTAATTGTTAATGATTTAATTATTTAGTGAAAATTAATTTTATGTTTGATGTTTGAATTGATGAACCAACAAAATGCCAACCTTCAAATGTGTAGTAAAGGTTGTTATTATTTATCCAAATTTTGTGATCCTGTTTAAATACGCTACCGTTGTCAATGGTATAATTTCCATTATATGTAGACCATTTATAACCTGATGTTCCATTTGCTCTGCAAATATTCAACGAGTCTTTTTTAAAATAACTTTCAGTGTAATAGTAGTCTTCTTTAAATTCAATAGAACGCATTAATCCACATTCGTCTAAAATTTTCAAAGAATCATTTCTATAAAATTGCTTCAAATACCATTTTCCAACAATTGCATCTTTTTGTGTTTCTGGCTGTGAACAACTATTCATAATAATCATTCCAAAAATTGCGAGTAATATTGTTTTTGTTTTCATAATAAAAAGTTCTTTTAAAGTTTTATTAAAATTTATAACCAACTCCGAAATGAATAGTTCTGTTTTTGTAATATACTTCAACACTTTCACCATAAGATTCGTCGTGTAAATTATCTATATCTATTAATCCATGATTATAACGTAACTCAATAAACATATTATTTTTTAAATTGTAAGTAGCTCCTACAATTAATCCAAAATCTATTTTATTTATAAAATTATCATCTACGTTAAAGGTTACTCCGTCTGGGCTTATTGATTTTATTCCCAAAACATATCCCGTGTAAATACCTCCATCGATTGAAAAATTATTTTTTGGATAAAACTTTAAAAGTAGTGGTATATTAAGTTGACTTACTTTTATTTTTGCACCACTTGTTGAATATGACAAATTATCATTGGTATTGCCATCTTTTTGTTTTATTGTAGTTCCATTTTGATTATATATTAACTCTAATTGTAAAGTAAACCTAGATTTTTTCTTAAATGAAAATTCAGTAAAAGCACCAATATAAAAACTAGCCATTAAAGAGGTGTCAACACCAAATTTAATTGATTGTGAATTAGAAATAAAAGTTGCATTGTTTGGGCTTGTGTAAATAAAACCAGTGTCTGCATCAGTTAAATTCAATCCTGCTTTCAATCCATAATTTAAAAACTGAGCGTTAGTTAAAAATGGTAAAATTAATAATACTTTTAAGATTTTTGTTTTCATTATAATTGGTTTTTAAATTATTTCACAAATCTCAACATAAAAAACAACTCGTTTGTTCGGAATTATACTCATTCGTATAATTCCGAACAAAGTTTTAATTTACAAATTTTTAAATTGTTGATTTACAGTTATTTGTTTAAAACTGAAAAATATAAAAAAATGCAAGAGTTTTGAAAAATGAAGTTGAAATTACGGATATCCGTACAATTCCGAACAAATATAATCCGCCGTGGCGGAGAAGTATAACCCCTAAAATTTACTAAATTGTAATGAGATTAACAGTTTTAGGAATAAAAAAACAAGGCATTCGCTTTTAAAAAAATTTTGTTTGATGTTATTTTTTTGCCACGAATTTCACGAATTTTCACTAATTATTAAATTTCCAAAATATAAATTTCCACGAATTTTTATAAATCACTAATGAAATTTGTGAAAATTCGTAAAATTCGTGGTAAAAAATAATTTATTCCACTTTGTGGGAAAGTAAAAAAGTTAAAAGCGAATGCCCTGATAAAAAAATTAATTTTTTTTGAATGCTGCCGGCGTTGTATTGGTTACTTTTTTAAAAGCACCATAAAAAGTCGATTTGGAGTTGAAACCACATTCAAACCCAATCGCATCAATAGTATATTCGTTATAATCGGTATTTTTTAAAAGTAATTTTGCTTTTGTAATGCGATAGGAGTTTATTAAGTCATTAAAATTACCAACTTTATTTTTACTTATTTCTGCTGAAATCGTATTTTTATTTATTTCAAGTGCTGTGGCAAGTTGTTCTAAGGTATAGTCGGGGTTTAAATAGCAATTGGTCTCTTCAAAATAGATGCAGATTGCTTTAAATTTTTCAGAAATTTCGTTTTGTATTTCAGTTTCAATTGGAGGTGTTTTGGGTAAATTTTTAATGTCTATTCGCAATATTTTTCGCTCGGTAGTAAGTACTTTTTTAAAACTACCAGTATAGGCAACCCAGTATAAAAGCACCGAACTACTCATTCGTAAAGGATAATAGATATAAAACTGAGCGTTTACATAATTTTTAAAATTAAAAACTATGGCAAAAATCCAAAAGGCTAAAACAATGCCACCTAAAAATAAAAATTGGTTGATCCATTTTAATTTATCGTAGGTTAACAGGTCTTTAAAAAGGTCTTTTTTGAAAAAAATAATCCGAATTACTTGAACAAAAACCAATAATGATAAAAAGGCAATAACAATTTCTTCCGATTGTACATATTGACCAATTAAAGTACAATTGCCAATTTTAAAAAGCGGTGATAGTGCAATTCTAGCCACCATTCCGATTGCAAATAGCACTTTTGCAGTACCTACATAACGAGTTACTTTGTTTTCAATTTTTAAATAATGAGCAATAAACGAGTGAAAGTAAGGCACTACGAATACAAAAAATAAAAATGGATGTAAGTTTTTTAAATAACAATTTTCAGGATTTACAAAATTATCTACACACAATATTTGTATGTTATTTAGGGTAAAAGATACTAAAAACCAAGTTAGATAATTGGTTGTTTTATCCTTTCGATTTTTGTAAAAACGAGTGTACCAAATAAAACTTATCCCAAAAAGAACGCCACAAGAAAAAAGTACGGTAAAAATTAATTTGGGCGTTTCCATGGTTCAAAAATAGTAAAATAAATTATTATTTTTTAACATATTTCAACGAAGCCCAGTTGTTACGTTCGAATTTTTTTACAAAAACCATGCCTTTTTCTACACAACATTCTTCAATAACTGGGATATCTTCATTATAAAAACCGCTTAATAGTAAAATGCCATTTTTATCTAGACAATTTACATAGGTTTGCATGTCGTTTAACAAAATATTTCGGTTGATGTTGGCAATAATGATATCGTATTTTTTGTTGACTAGGAGGGAAGCATCGCCTTCAAAAACGGAAATATGGCTACAATTATTACGTTCGGCATTTTCAATAGAATTCAAATAACACCAATTGTCAATATCTATAGCATCAATAGGTTTTGCGCCTTTCATTTCGGCTAGAATGGCTAAAATGGCAGTGCCGCAACCCATATCCAGTGTTTTTTTGCCTTCAACATCGGTTTCAAGTAAATGCTGAATCATCATGTGTGTAGTTTCGTGATGACCAGTACCAAAACTCATTTTGGGCTCAATAATAATGTCGAATTCAGCATTAGTTTTTTTGTGAAACGGAGCGCGAACGTGGCATTTTCCGTCAACATCAATGGCCTCAAAGTTTTTTTCCCATTCTTCATTCCAATTCACTTGGTCAATTTCTTCAATTTTATAAGATATGGTAAATTCAGGCGAACTTAAAATGTAAATGTCTTCTAAAATAGTATCATAACAAAGGTCTTTTTGAATGTAAGCCACGATTCCTGTTTCGGTTTCAATAAAACTTTCGAAAGGTTTTTCCCCAAGTTCCGCAATTAAAATTTCCGAGCCAGGTTCTTTTGGTTCAATGGTAAAGTGGTATCCTAAATAATTGTTTGACATAAGTTTAGTTTTTGTTCTATTTTAGATTTGTGTTTTAAAATAACCCATTTTTTATATTTTTTGGTGTAATACCAGTAAAAATTCTATTTACTTGGTTTATTAAATTATTCTCTATTTTTTCGCTTTGATATTTGTTAGAATAATCTATATCAAAATTTAAATTTAAGTTAAAAACTTTTTCTTTTTCTCTGTTTTCAATTTCTTTCATTATTTGATTAAAAACAGCTTCTTTTTGTTCAAAATTAAATTTTGCAGGAATCGCTATAAAAAAATAGAAGGTGTGGTAAAGGTTATCAAATTTTTTTAAAAAATTTGTGGCATTAATTTCAATACATTTATTACTTTCATTCGATTCAAAAGCAGTTACATAAAAATGCATGATTCCAAATTGAGAATAATCAATTTTAGAGTATTCAATTTCTTCACTGTTAAACCAATATTTATACACGGTTCTTTGCTGAGAAAAACTTTTAAATGAAGATAGTAAAATAAAAAATAATAGTGTTTTAGTCATTTTAAAAAAATAGTTAAAGTAATGATATTTAAAACTTACTATTTATTTCAATGTTTCTTCATACTTTTCTCCAACTTTTCCCCAATCAATTATATTGAAGTAGGCTTCAATATACCTTTTGCGTTGGTTTAAGTATTTTAAGTAATAAGCGTGTTCCCATAAATCAAGTGCTAAAATAGGTGTACCTTGAATAATTTGCTTAGGCATTAGTGGGTTGTCGTTATTTGGAGTCGTTGTAATGACCAATTTTCCAGTTTTATCAACAATTAGCCAAGCCCAACCAGATCCAAATTGCTTATTTGAAGCAGTAATAAATTGCTTTTTAAAGTTTTCAAATGAGGTAAAATATTTATTTAATGCTCCTGCTAATGTATCTTTTGGAATGCTTGATTTTAATGATAAATTGCTAAAGTAAAGACTTTGATTGTAATAACCGCCAGCATTATTTCGTAAATCAGTTTTATTTATATCTAATTTTTTTAAAATTTCTTCGATTGCTAAATTTTCTAATCCACTATTTTTATTTAGTGAATCTTTTAGTATTGTATTAAGATTATTGGTATAATTCAAGTAAATTTTTGAATATTGATTTTCTAAAGTCAAAGCATCAATTGTTGGTTCAAATGCACTATATTTAAATGGTAATTTTTGTATTTCAAAGGCGCCTTCGGTAGCTTTAACATCCTCCGGATCTCCAATTTCAATTTTTTCTGCTTTACTGGGCAAAGGGACTTCAACCACTTCAGTAAGTTTTTTTTTATGACAAGAAAGCAGCTGAAAACAAATTAAAAGTAATACAATTTTCTTCATTAGTTATTTTTTATTCTTATTGTGAATTTCTAATATAGCTTCTATATAAAATTCTTTTGCTTCGTCAATTGAAAGATGACTTATTTGCATCCATGCATTGGTTTTAAAAGCATTACGTAAATCGTAATCGGGTGAAATTCTAATTACAGAAGAACCAAAAGTAGCCTGCTTGTATAAGGCATATAAGCGCAATTGCACATCTTGAGGCAAAGAATCTTGCGTCATAGTATTTGCAATTTTTACTGCTTCTTCAAATCGAATTTCTAACTCTTCGTTCATTTATTTTATGGCTACAATAGTTTTACCACCAACGGCAACTTCGTTTAATTTCACGTTTATTTTTGTTCCAATTGGAAAATATAAGTCAACACGTGAACCAAATTTTATAAAACCAGCATCATCTCCCTGAATTACTTGCGTTCCTTCAACCGCATAATTTACAATTCTTTTTGCTAATGCACCAGCAATTTGTCGGTACAATATTTCTCCAAAAGTAGAATTTTCAATGACAATAGTAGTACGTTCATTATCAGTACTTGCTTTTGGATGCCAAGCAACTAAAAATTTCCCTGGGTGGTATTTACTAAAATTAATTTTACCACTCATTGCGTAGCGAGTCACGTGAACATTTATTGGCGACATGAAAATAGAAACTTGAAGTCTTTTATCTTTAAAGTATTCAGGTTCAAATACTTCTTCAATCACGACTACTTTTCCATCAACAGGTGCTAGTACTTGATTATCGTTTAAAATAACTGTTCTTAAAGGATTTCTAAAAAATTGCAATACAATTATAAGAAGCAATAATGCAATTATTTGAATAGTTTTTTGCAGCCAAAATATGGGTATAAAAGCATCTGCCAATAAAATAATTCCTATAGAAACTAGAATGGCAATAAAAATAGATTGGTAACCTTCTTTATGAAACATAATATAAAATTTGATAAAATAAATAAATAATTGGTGCAACAAATATAACACTATCTAAACGATCTAAAATGCCTCCATGGCCTGGCATTATTTTTCCACTATCTTTTATACCAGCAATTCGTTTGAATTTCGATTCAACTAAGTCTCCCATTGTACCAAATATACCTATTAAAAGTGCAGATATCATCCAAATTAAGGCCGATTTTAATTTAAAACTCTCAACGGGTTGAATGTAATATTTTGATATTAGTAATCCTGCAATTACTGCAAAAAGCACTCCTCCAACAAAGCCTTCAATAGTTTTTTTAGGAGATATTTTTTCTAATAATTTATGTTTACCTATTGATTTTCCTACAATATAAGCAAAAGTATCATTGGTCCAAATGATTATAAAAATTCCAGTAATAATTTTTGGATTGTAATTATTATTTTCGCCAAACGGTATTTTTGCTAAAATTAAGAATGGTAAAATAATATAACCCAATAAAAAATCTGACTTATTGAATATAGATAATTCTGTTTTTGCATCATTAAATAAAAACAAAATTGACTTGTAAGAAACAGATAAAGTTACCAATAATAATAAGGTTTCATAAATAATTTGAACGGGTACTTTTGTATATAATATTAAGGTATAACTAACATATAAAACTAAAGAAATCAATATCGGAATGGCTTTGGTTATTTTTGATAAATTACAAAATTCGTATACTGCAATAACCATAAAAAAGCCAAACAAAATGAAATAACTTAAACTTGAATAATGAATACAAGTTAATAATAAAACAATATATACTGTACCCGAAATGCCTCTTTTTAAAGTTTCATTCATATTACAAATCTTCTAAAAGTAACAGATAAAGGTTTTTTGGACTGCTTCCGTAAGTTAAAAAATCCTCTTCTTGAACTTTATCAAAATATTTTATGGCTGTAATATTACTTGGATAATTGGTAGTGTATTTTTTACGAATTACTTGTAAACTATCCCCTTTTGACATTGAAATTTGACTTGTAGTTGCTAAAATTACAATATTATCAGGCAATTCGTTAGGTTTGAAATGTTTAATTTGGTTGGATGAAAATAAAATTGCTCCTTCATTAGCAATCATACTTTCACAAGATGCGAATAAAAATTTTGGATTTTTTACATTTATATAGGTAAGTTTGTTTTCGTCTAATAAATTAAACAACTTAGGTTCAAAACATAACGATTCACATTCAAACCAATCATTTTCTTCCAAAACATTTTCAAATTGTTCTCTTACATCCGATAGGTCGTCACAGTAAAGAAACTTACCACCATTTTTTTTAAAATGATGTGTAAACAATTCATCGGCAGGTAACAAACTCAATACTGAATCTTCAATTTCTGCTTTTTTTTCCTCTGCTTCTGCTTCTGATGTTGCACCAAATATCTTTTTAAAAAAACTCATTTTTATTACAATTTTTGTAATTACATTTAGAAAACTTTCAAAGATAAAAAAATCTTAACTCAAAAGTGATTTTTTGAATTAAGATTTTAATTATTTTATTTTTTTTAAGGTTTTATGCTTCTTCAGGAACTGTAACTGCTTTATCAAAAGGTCTTCTTCCAAAAATCAACTCTAAATCATCTTTAAAAATAACCTCTTTTTCAATTAATATATCGGCCAATTGAATTAATTTATCTTTATTTTCTGTCAATAAATTAATCGCTCTTTGATATTGACCCTCAATTAAAATTGAAATTTCTTTATCTATTGTCATTGCAGTATCTTCCGAGTAGGGTTTGCTAAAATTGTATTCGCTTTGTCCTGAGGAATCATAGTAAGTTATATTTCCTAATTTTTCATTCAGTCCATAAACCGTTACCATTGCTCGTGCTTGTTTGGTAACTTTTTCTAAATCAGATAATGCACCAGTTGAAATTTCGTTAAATATTACTTTTTCCGCTGCACGACCACCCATTGTAGCGCACATTTCGTCTAGCATTTGATCTGGTCGAACAATTAATCTTTCTTCCGGTAAATACCAAGCAGCTCCTAAACTTTGACCTCTAGGTACTATTGTTACTTTTATTAATGGTGCTGCATGTTCAAGCATCCAGCTTACGGTTGCATGACCTGCTTCATGAATTGCAATAGCTCTTTTTTCCGAAGGAGTTACAATTTTATTTTTCTTTTCTAAACCACCTACAATTCGGTCTACGGCATCTAAAAAATCTTGTTTGTCAACAGCAGTTTTATTATTTCTTGCGGCAATTAATGCAGCTTCATTACACACATTTGCAATATCGGCACCTGAAAATCCTGGAGTTTGTTTTGCAAGGAAATCAGTGTCTAATCCTTCAACTTTTACAAGTGGCGCTAAATGTACTTCAAAAATCTCTTTACGTTCTTTAATATCGGGTAAATCAACATAAATTTGACGATCAAATCGACCAGCTCGGAGTAATGCTTTATCTAAAACATCGGCACGATTGGTGGCAGCAATTACAATTACGTGAGTATTAGTTCCGAAACCATCCATCTCTGTAAGTAATTGATTTAAAGTACTTTCGCGTTCGTCATTTCCTCCCGACATACTGTTTTTACTTCTAGCTCTTCCGACGGCATCAATTTCATCTATAAATATAATTGCTGGCGATTTATCTTTAGCTTGACGAAATAAATCACGAACTCGTGAAGCACCTACACCTACAAACATCTCAACAAAATCTGACCCTGAAAGTGAGAAAAATGGAACATTTGCTTCTCCTGCAACAGCTTTGGCTAATAGTGTTTTACCCGTTCCTGGAGGCCCCACAAGTAAAGCCCCTTTAGGAATTTTTGCTCCTAAGTTGGTATATTTCTCTGGGTTTTTTAAAAATTCAACAATTTCTTGAACCTCTTCTTTTGCACCCTCTAATCCTGCAACGTCTTTGAATGTTTTTTTAGCATCGTCTTTTTCGTCAAATAATTTGGCTTTTGAAAGTCCTATATTAAAAAGTTGACCCGCTCCACCAGCACCTCCGCCCGACATTCGTTTCATAATAAATAACCAAATTACTAAAATTAAAATAATTGGTAAAAAACCGATAAGTTGTTCAACCCAATCAATTTTTTTATCAAAATTATATTCCTTTAATTTGCCATCGGCACTTGCTTTGGCTAATTTGTTTTGAAAAATCTCATCATTACCAATATCAAAAGTGAAATGAGGACCTTTATTTAATTTTCCAGAAATATCTTTTGAATTTTTTTCAAACTGTTTTTCTTTTAATGCACTTTGAGTCAAGTAAGCTTCGCCTTCCGTTTTATCAAAAACATTTACTTTGTCAATTTTACCGCCATTAAGCAGTTCATCAAATTTTGAAGCTGATATTTTAGTTGGATCACTATAGTTTGATCCTTTAAAGTACGTTAATCCTATAAAAATTGAGAATATAATTCCGTAAATAATCCAAGGGGAAAATTTAGTGTTAATTGGTTTTTTATCGTTTGCCATTATTTTTTTATTTTTTTAAAGATTAGCGATTTTAGTGATTTTAGCATCGCCCCAAAGCCCTTCAATGTTGTAGTATTCTCGAATTTCTTTTTGAAAAACATGAACCACTATGCTCACATAATCCATTAAAACCCATTCGGCATTATCAGTGCCCTCAACATGCCAAGGTTTGTCTTTTAATTCTTTTGAAACCATTTTTTGAATAGAATTTACAATAGCATTTACTTGCGTATTTGAAGTTCCATTACATATTACAAAATAATCGCAGACTGCAGTTTCTATTGACCTTAAATCTAAAATTTCAATATCGTTTCCTTTAACTTCTTCTATTCCTTTAATGATGTTCGTTAACAATACATCGGTATTCTCTAATTTCTTTATCATCTATTTTTATATAATTTACAAATGTACCAAATTTTGTGCTTATTTTTGAACCTTAACACAACATTAAATTTTGTTTTTAAATTAATTTCCATGAAGTTAATCAAACTCGATGCCATTCCGTCAACTAATGACTTTTTAAAAGAGTTATCACGTTTTCAAAACCTTGAAAATTTTACAACAGCAATTGCTAATAATCAAACAAAAGGGAAAGGACAAATGGGTAGTGTTTGGAAATCCGAGACGGGTAAAAACCTTATTATGAGTGTTTTTATAAAAGATTGTTTGGTTGAAAAGAATAAAATTTTCGAATTAAATATTGCTGTTTCTTTGGCAGTAATTACTGTTTTAAAAACATTAAATATTCCTAATTTGACCATTAAATGGCCTAACGACATAATGTCAGATACTAAAAAAATAGGTGGAATTTTAATTGAAAACACTTTTAAAACTGACAAAACTATAGAATCAATTGCCGGAATAGGATTGAACGTGAATCAGATTGATTTTTCGGACTTACCCAAAGCGAGTTCTATTGGTTATATTATGAATAAAAAATTTGATATAGAGTTTATTTTAAATCATATTTTAACTCAAATTAAAACCAATTGTGAGTTGATTGTAAAAGGTGATTTTAAAAAATTAAGAAACTATTATCATCAATCGCTTTTTAAAATAAATGTTCCTATGGCTTTTGAAACTATTAATAATTTAAAGTTTATGGGAATTATTAAAAGTGTTACTTTTGGCGGGTTACTTGAAATTCAACTAGAAGATGATACTGTTCAACAATTTGAAATTAAAGAAATTTCGATGTTGTATTAAAAATTATTTTTCCAGTCTAATGATTTGATTGCTGTAATTTGATTTTGTTTATTCATTATTACTCTTAATTCTTTAATCACAAATTTTCGTTGATATTCAGCTTTAAATCTATAAACTATCGACGAATCACTTTGATTCCTTATGGCTTCGACTAATTTTATATCTTTAAATTCACCGTATTTCCATCGAAAAACTTGACAAGTTTTAGTTAGTTTTTCTTTAGTTGTATTTGAAATCACTTTTGCAGTAGCTTCTTTTTTTGTAAAGGGAATAAATTTTGACGAGTTGCAAGTGTTTAAAACTCTTTTCCCAAGTAAATACGCCCGTTCTTTTTGAGCTTTATCTACATTAAAAACATTAACTTTTACAACATCAGGTTTTTTTTCTTCAACTACAACTATTTTTTCTTCATTGCAATTTTCGTCTTTTTCTTTAGGTAAATTTATTTTTTTAGATTTGCATCCCAAAAAAAAGACTAACAATAATAAAAAAAGTATTTTTTTCATTCGATTTTTAATAATAAATTAGGGTTTGGACAGTTTTTTAAATAAAAATCCAAATCTTGAATACTGCAAACTCCAGGATAATCTCCAAAATTATCTTGTAGATGTGTAATTATTTGAAAATGCAAATGTGGTGCATAATTTCCGTTTATTGAATTGTCTCCTAATGTTGCCATTTGCATTCCTTTTTTGAACTGGTCTCCAATTTTCAAATTTACTATACTTTTTTCAGATAAATGACCATAAAGAGTATAAAAAACAATATTTTCAATTTCGTGTTCCAAAATAATCGTTGGGCCATAATTTCCTAAGCCTAAATTATTTTTAAAACTATGTACTTTTCCATCAAGTGCTGCTAAAACTTTTGTATCAGCTTTTATCCATAAATCAAGACCTATGTGAATGTTTCGTTCTTGCTGGTTTTCCGATTTAAAAATGGAACTTCTTTTATACAAACTTCGTACTTCATTGTATCCACCAAATGCTACTTTTGCATTGTTCTTTAGTAAATAGTGTTCAATATATTCTTCAAAAACTTCGGCATTATCACAATCAAAATCTAGTAAATTTTGGTTATTTTTAGATAAATCTAAAGGAATATAATCGCTCACATCAATTGTTGAATCGATTACTTTTACGTTTTGAATTTGGTTTAAAATTTTGGTTAGATGGGTCATTTTAATTGTATTGTTTGTTTTTTGAAAATTTTGCTGCTTCAAAACTAATTAATTGTAGGCTATAAAGATTCAAATTTAATACAAAACGACAATTTTTGCAAATTGTCGTTTTGTGTTTTGGTGTGACTTGGCTAAAGACTACAGCAGAGCAACTGTATATTTTGAAGACTTATTGATTGGTTTGGCTTTGTAATTACATATAGATTGGTTAAAATTATTAGACTTTTTTAAGTTTTCTAATATTTAACGATATTAATAACATTCCAATTCCAACACCCATAAATAAACCTTTTGTTAAATCAGATAATTGAACGAAATGAGAAATAATTTGCGAACCTGTAATTATTAAAATTCCAACTGTTCTCAAAATGACTGCGTTTTTTATCGATAAATTTTTCATTATTATTTGTTTTATTTGTTTTTAAAATTAGTATTATTTTTTGATTTTTTGTTACAATTTCATCATTAATTCATGTTATTAAATATTTTAATCCCGACCTGACGCTCTTCAAAGGAAAGAATCTTTACACTAATTTTAAATATTATGCTACCAGAGCGTAAGACCATCGCTGAGCTTAAGTAGTATTTAGTAATACATCGAACAGCTTGCCTAACCGTTAGCAGTAGATGTTCTTTTCAAAGTAAAATTTCATTTCTAACGATTTTCGTTAATTCTTCCGCTTTATTTAGCGTCATAAAATGTCCTCCATTTTCAACTTTTATGTTCCAATTTACAAATTTTATTGGCAAAATTCTGTCAGCAGTTCCGTGAATATGAATTGAGTTTCCACTTTCAGTTTTATTTTTCCAAGTTACAATTTTGTCAATTGCCCATTTCAAAAAATTTTCGTTAGTATCTTTCAGAATTTCGCTTAATATTTTCTTGTCAGTTTCATTTTCTGCGCCAAAAAACCAAAAACTAATTAAATTCGGCATTTTCATAAGTTTCGCTGGCAAAAGTTTATGAAGTTTCAATTTTCCAGCAATTCTGTAATAGTTTGGAATTTCGGTTTTATTTTTCGCCGATGCAATTAGTATGACTTTTTCAGTTTCAATTATTTTCGCAATTTCTGTTGCAATTATTCCACCAAAAGAAAGTCCTACCAAAATTGGCTTTTCGTGATAAATTTGTTCAGTTAATCTTTGTGCATAACTTTCTATTTCCTCATTTTCGTTTGGCATAATCCATTCCACAAAGTTTGCGTTACATTCTGAAAAATCCATTTCCTGAAAAACTCTTTGGTCAGCACCTAATCCGCTAAAAATATAAACATTTTTCACTTTAAAATTCTGATTTTCATATTTATGCGAAATTTTTTCACACTTACTGCTATCGTCAGACTGTGAAAAAACTTGCACAATCGATCAAACAAATATACCAATTAACTTGTAAGAAACATCTACTAGCTGTATTTTTAATGATGCAACACATTCAAGGAATTTCCCGTAATCAGTTACATATATCTAGTCTTGTGTGACCGCTCGGAGCTATCTAGCCGATGACACTATTTGATTACAAATCCCAGCGTTTTGTAACTTTGTACAGTATATTTTAATATTATGCTGCGAGGTCGGGAGACTATCGCAGAGCACAGTAGTATTCAAGAAGACTTTTAATAGCTGGTATTTATGCTTAAAAGTGAAGGAAAACACTAGAAAAACCCACGCAAAACCACTTCAAAAAAAAAGAGGATACTAAATCCTCTGAATATTCCTTAACTAATTTTACGAAAAACCCATAGGGACGGATTTGTAATCGGTGAGCCTGCCCAGAGCGAAGACGAAAGGTTCAACACGGGTTTCATTGTTCGGCTTGCAGCCGCAACGAAACCCTTGCTGTTGGCAGTAGTTTTTTTGTTTACCATAAATTCTCTTCCAATTTTGTTGCTTTTGCTATTTCATTAGCACTTTTTATCAATTTGTTTTCTATAAATTTTGGAAAGAAGAACATTAGAAACTTAAATTTTAAAGAACTGATTGAACTTCTAATTTTTGAATGATTTTGTTTGTAATATTCTCTTATTTCTCTTTGAGTTATTATTTTAAAAATATTTTCTTCAACATTAATTTTTATAAGTGGAAAGTTTGCTTCATTTTCTCCTGTTAAAGTAATTTGTTTTTTCAGTGTGGAACTTATTTTAGTCATAAACAATAAAATTTTTTCAAAGTCTGATTTAGTTTTAATCTCACTTGGGTCAATATCAAATTCAATTTGCTCAATAAAAAAAAAGTAACAATTTATTTTTATATTTTCAATTTCGATTGAAACATTTGAACATTCTACTTCTCCAGTTTCATCTTGTAAATATTTGAAAACTTCATCTTTTTTAATTTTGTTTTCTGAAAAATATTTTAAGTTATATTCAGAATTTAGCAAATCAATTAATTTTCCCCAATCTTCAATTGATGTGTTTTGGATATAAATATCTCTTAAGGAACCATCAAGTTTAAAAATCCAATTTATATTTTCCCAATTATAATCCATATTGTCCTTTCGTTTTCGGGCGCTCTAAACTGACGGCTAATGGGCTCCCGCTTTGCGAGGTTTCTTGAGAAAGCGAAGCTTTTGAAAAGAAATCTCTCAAAGCGGGTGATGGAAGAACGTCGTGCGGAAGCAACGATGGTTTTCCATCACCCGCGTAGGGGGAGCCCAATGGAAAAAATTGTCCCGAAGGGCGATTCTTTCCATCGTTTCGAGGCTTGCAGATGTGGCGAACTTCGTGAACGTTTTCTTTCTGCTAAGATAAAATTTCTTGCGAAAGAAATACATCAATTTAGCACATTTCTCGCCATTTCTTGAAACCGCTGTGCTTGTTGCACAACACAAATATAAGATAAAAAATTTGCTTAAAAGCTAGCATTTTTGTATTTTTAGACTATGCAAGGAAGAAAAGAATTACACCCAAAAATGCTCTATC
>JBBRCJ010000047.1:0-19898 GCA_038204955.1 Flavobacteriales bacterium | reverse complement strand
TAGCGCTTACAGTGCTCTCAGTCTGACAGTAGTAAGTTTTGTTTTAAAAAGCTCTTCCACTGCGCACAGGGTGAGTGTAGTTGATATGAAGTTATTTATTGCCCTTCGACTGTGCTCAGGGTGACAGTAGTAGGTGAAGTTTGATAAAGCCCTTCGACTGTGCTCAGGGTGACAAAAGTTGAAATTTTGAACCTTTTTTAAACAATAAAATAGTATTAAAAAGATAAATTTAAAATTAATTGCAGAATATGATATTAACAGGTTTTGTAACCCCGAGCGCAGTCGAGGGGCTATGATGATAAAAAACACACAAAAATAAATTAACCAATGAACCAAGTACAACCACATTCCTTATTCACAGACTTTGACATAGATTTATTTAAAGCAGGAAAACATTTTAAATTATACGAAAAACTAGGTGCACATTTAACCGATGTTGATGGCGTAAAAGGCGTTTATTTTGCCGTTTGGGCACCGTCGGCACGCTCGGTTGCTGTTGTGGGCGATTTCAATTATTGGGTTCAAGGCAACCATCAACTCAATGTGCGCTGGGATGGTTCAGGTATTTGGGAAGGATTTATTCCGAATGTGGATAAAGGGACTTCGTATAAATACAAAATTCAATCGAACAACGGCGACATTATTACCGAAAAAGCCGATCCGTTTGCTTTGTTTTGTGAGCATCCGCCGCATACCGCCTCCATTGTTTGGGATTTGGACTATAAATGGAAAGACACCAAATGGATGAATTCTCGCAAGGATAAAAATGGATTGGACAAGCCGTTTTCGGTTTACGAAGTGCATTTGGGATCGTGGAAACGCAACAGCGAAGGCAAATTTTTAACCTATTTAGAACTGGCGGAAGATTTGGTAAACTACGTTAAAGAAACTGGTTTTACGCACGTTGAGTTTATGCCGATTATGGAATATCCTTACGATCCATCGTGGGGTTACCAATTGGTGGGTTATTTTGCACCAACGTCTCGTTTCGGAAAACCGCAAGATTTTATGGTTTTGGTAGATAAATTTCATCAAGCAGGAATTGGAGTTATTTTGGATTGGGTTCCCTCACATTTTCCGGACGATGCGCACGGTTTGGGCTTTTTTGATGGCTCAAATTTGTTTGAACATCCTGACCGCAGAAAAGGCTATCACCCCGATTGGAAAAGTTTGGTTTTTAATTATGGACGAAACGAAGTACGCTCGTTTTTAATAAGTAATGCTATTTTTTGGCTGCAAAATTACCACGCTGACGGACTTCGGGTTGATGCTGTGGCAAGTATGTTGTATTTGGATTATTCAAGAAAAGACGGTGAGTGGGAGCCTAATATTTTTGGTGGAAGAGAGAATTTAGATACGATTTCGTTTTTAAAAGATTTCAATGAAGCCGTATATTCTCATTTTCCAGATGTGCAAACTATTGCTGAAGAAAGTACCAGTTTTCCGATGGTTTCTCGACCAACTTCAATAGGTGGACTAGGTTTTGGAATGAAATGGATGATGGGTTGGATGCACGATACGCTGCAGTATTTTCAAAAAGATGCTATTTATAGAAAATTTCATCAAAATGATTTGACTTTTTCAATGACGTATGCGTTTACCGAAAATTTTATGATGCCTCTTTCGCACGATGAGGTGGTTTATGGTAAACAATCGATTTTAGGAAAAATGTCTGGAGACGAATGGCAACGTTTTGCTAATTTACGTTTGCTATACGGCTATATGTTTACGCATCCGGGAACAAAGTTGTTGTTTATGGGTTCGGAATTTGGGCAATCATCGGAATGGAATTTTGAACAAAGTTTGGACTGGCATTTGTTGCAATTTGGCTATCATTCGGGTATAAAAAAATGTATTACCGATTTGAATTCGTTGTATAAAAATCATCCTGCTTTGCACGAAAAACAATTTTCTGCTGATGGATTTGAATGGATCAATTATTCGGACAATCAAAATTCGGTTTTGGCATACATTCGTAAAGGAAAAATAGAAAAAGATAATTTAATTGTGGTTTGTAATATGACTCCTGTTGTTCATGAAAATTACAGAATTGGCTTGCCATCAAAAGGAAAATTAACCGAAATTTTTAATTCGGATAAAACAGAATATTCGGGTAGTGGAGTAAGTAATTCTAAACCTATAAAAATAGACAATCAATCTTGGAACGGTCGTGAGTTTTCTGCCGAAATGGTTCTTGCTCCATTAGGTATTAGTGTCTTGTCTATTTCGTGAGTATTAAACTTATAAAGGCGTTAAAATTTAGAATGTTACATTTTTTAATTTTAATGTCTAAAGTTTATAATTCATTTAATTTTCAAATAAAAGTTTTATATTCTCGAACGAATTTTTTAAAGCTTCTTTAATTTGCTCTTGATTGAGCCAAACTACTTTTTCAATGCCTTCATTTTCTTGTGGTATCGGAATTTGTTCATCATCAGAAAACATTTCATACCAATTGGTTATTTTTAATCGGTACGTTCCGTTTCGTTTAAAAATATGGTAAGTTCTTTGGAGTTTTTTAATGATTTTTAGCTTTCCTATACCCGTTTCTTCTTCTACTTCGCGCATTGCAGTTTGTTCCATTTCTTCAAATTTCTCTGTACCGCCTTTTGGTAAATCCCATTTTCCATTTCTAAAAATAAACAAAACTTCGCCTTTTTTATTGTAAACCAACCCACCACCAGCTTTTTTAACGGCTATTTTTTCCTTTACTTTTTGTAAAATTTCTTTCTCGTTAGGATAATATAAGTAAGCTTTTTGAATTTTATTATTAAACATTTTAACAATAAGTTGCTCAATATCAACACTTTCTAGTAAAAACATCTGAAAATCAGTTTCTTTATGAATTTCATTAGTTAAAAAAAGTGGCTTGTCGTTAACAAAAACTTTATACATTTGCGTTATGATTTTTAATAAAGAAACAGCCGAAAAGACAGCCGAATTGCTTTTACAAATAAACGCAATTAAATTGAATCCGAAAAATCCTTTTACGTGGGCATCGGGTTGGCAGTCGCCAATTTATTGTGATAACCGCTTAACACTTTCATTTCCAGCAATACGGAATTTTATTCGTGATGAATTTTCTAAGCAAATTGAAGAAAAATACGGGAAACCTGATGTTATTGCAGGAGTTGCTACAGGAGCAATTGGCATTGGAATACTTGTTGCTGAGAGTATGAATTTACCATTTGTATATGTAAGACCAGAAGCTAAAAAGCACGGTCGACAAAATCAGGTAGAAGGATTTTTGCAAAAAGGGCAAACCGTTGTGGTGGTTGAAGATTTGATTAGTACAGGCACGAGCAGTTTGTTGGCAGTTGAAGCACTTCGGAATGCAGAAGCTAATGTCAAAGGTATGGTTGCGGTTTTTAGTTATGGATTTGATTTATCAAAAGAAAATTTTGAAAATGCCAACGTTGAATTAACAACATTAAGCAATTATGAACATTTATTGCATTTGGCAGTGTCAAAAAATTATATAACTGAAGAGGAACAAATTACTTTGCAAAAATGGAGTAAAAATCCTTCTATTTGGAAAGCAGATTAAAGTATAAAAAGGCAAACTAACATAATAAAAATAAATAAAATAATAAAATTAATAAATATGAATTTAGAATCACCAAAAGTTACTGTAGAAAAATCGGCAGAATATATTTTTAATGCGTTGTCAAAAGTTGAAAATTTTGAAAAATTAATGCCTGATACAATTGCAAAATTTGAAGTTTTGGATGCAAATGCGTTCATTTTTGGTCTAAAAGGAATGCCAGAAATTAAATTAAAAATGAATGAAAAAGTACCCAATTCAAAGGTTGTTTTAGGTGCAGCTAGTGATAAATTACCTTTTACATTAACATCGCATATTGAATCCATTACTGATGATTCTACTTCAATTAAAATGGATTTTGTTGGCGAATTTAACCCAATGATTGGAATGATGATTAAAGGACCGATTACCAAATTCTTAGAATCATTGGCTGAAAATATGCATAAATTGTAATTAATTGGTTAATTGTGATTTCAATATTAATTAAAAGTAAAACATAAAAAAATCCGTCTTGAATATTACTTCAAGACGGATTTACTATTTAATTACTTACTTATTTTAAGTTATGGTACTGATCATCACTCATTGTTCCGTTTGCAATGCTTCTTAACTCATCTAAGTGCACCATAATCAAATCGTGACCTTTTTGAGTCATTGATTCTGGTTTAGATTGATTCATTCTATATGTTCCGTTAAGAACGCCGTTATAGTAGTAAAAGAAGTTGTAATCAAAATTTGACGCAGTTAGATTTCCATTAGCTGGGTTTGCTAATAAAAACCCTAAACGAACTGCTGAACGTCGTTGTGGTGGAGTACCGTGGTGTCCTTGACTAGTAGTTTGATAATCTCCAATCGCGAAAGCAAAATCAGATGCAGTTGCAATTGCAGTAAAATCTGCGGCATTAAATCCAGCTGGTTTTCTTAAATAGTATCCTGCAAATCCGTCTGCTTCTAGTTCATTAGGTCTTTGAGTAGATTCTTTAGTAGAAGGCAAGTTGAAAGCATATTGCAATTGATGTCCAAATTCGTGTGCTAAAATCATTGCATTAACAATGTTGTTTGAATTTTTTGATTTCGCATCTTTGTAAATTGCTTGTCCAAAATAAATTTTCCCTGTGCTGTAAGAAATAGCGTTGTAAGTTGAACCTGGGTTGCTAGCGTCAACTACAAAGCGTAAACTAGGAACCGGACGACTCCATACTGTAGCGATCTTAGAATTTTGACCATTCATGAAATTAGTGTCAGTTGTAGAACCGAAAGAGGTACTTAAAACTGCAGAACTTGACCAATTATTATCAACATAAGAACATTGATTTTGAAATGGATTTGGTTGTTCAATTACTCCTGAAACTGCTTGAGTTTCCTCTTTTGCAGTCGTTGTTGTTGTAGTCTCATCTTTAGTTGAACATGAAGCTAAAGTTGCCAATGTGAACACTCCTGAAAGGAAAATGTTTCGATTTTTTTTTGTAAACATATTTTTTGGTTTGGTTAATAATTATACAATTCTACAAATTTTTATTGAATAATTAATAATGTTTTCAATTTTTTTTCATTTTTTTTACACATTTCGCATCTTTAAAGGGATTACTAAAAATTGTTGTTTAACCAATTTATTTAAAAAATTAAACAAATAAGGAAATCAATTAAAAGTAAGGATTTAAAAAAGTAGGAAGAATATTCTAAAGAAATTAGAATTATTAAAAAATTGATTTTTTTTGATAAAAAAGGTTTACATTTTTTATCTTTTAGTTTTTATTTTGTTTTGAAAGTTGTTTTACTATTTATTTTTCTAGTTGTTGCATTTCATAATCACCTTTTCCATTTCCAAAAACAACTATTTTGTCAAAGTGGTTTAAATTAATTTCTTTTTTAATCCGTTTTACTTTTTCAACTCCATTACAGTTTTTATTAACTATTTTTCCAGTAATTTTATTATTAATTACTTCTAAGTTTGTTGATATAATTTTGATTTGGTATTGTGTACTCCATTTTGAAATCCATTCGCTACAGGAAGCTGTAACCAAGTAAATAATATTTTCTTTAGAATTTAAAAGTTTTAGTTTATTTAATAAACTTAAATTAATATTTTTTTGAATTTTAGTCTTTGCAAATAAATCTCCTTTTTGCTTGAAATCATCATAATTTTCATTTTTAAAAAAATAGATTAAAAAACTTTCTTTTGTTTTTTGATTACTAATAATTCCTAATTTCATTAAAATAAAAAAAGGAGATAAAAAGAAAATACCAATGTAGAATTTAAAATTTCCTTTATAAAATTTTGTAAATTCAATCAGGCTATCTTTTTTATAAAGTGTTTTGTCAAAATCAACAAGAATTAAAGTTTTCATTTTTGTTAATTCAATTAAAATAAAGTAAAAAACCTAAAAAAAGTATCCAACCGAAAATACAAACTTGAATAAATCGATCTTTTAAAACAATTAATGTTGGAGAATAAGTTGTTTGGTCTACTAATGCTAATTTTAAATAACGCAACAATCCATTAAATACAAAAATTGTTGACACATAAACTAAATTTGAATTATAGTGAGACTCTATTTCGGGAGAAATGCAATAAAATAAATAACAAACTATTAAAATAGCCGATAAAAACCCCAAAACAATATCAATAAAAATTAAATTATAACCTTTTATACTTTCACGAACTAGGATGCCATTTGTAAAAAGAACAAAATCTGTTCTTCTTTTAGCTAGTGCAAGAAATAAAGCTAAAACAAATGTTTCAATTAAAATCCACATTGATGGTTCAATTTTCGCAGCAAATCCACCGACTATGATTCGTAATACAAAGCCAGTTGCAATGATGTTTAAATCTAAAATTGCTATTTTTTTTAATTTAATTGTGTAAAAAAAATTTAAAATAAAATAAACTAAAATACAAATAGTAACATTAATATTCATATAAATTGTTAAAAGGATTGAAACTAAAAATAATGCTAATGCTAAAATTAAAGCAGTTTGTTTTTTTACTGTTCCTTCTGCAAGTGGTCTTTTTGATTTAGTGGGATGTAATTTGTCTTCTTCAATGTCAAAATAATCATTAATAATGTATACACAACTTGAAATAGCACAAAAACATAAAAATGCTAACGTTGTTTTAAAAAACAAATCGAAATTTAAAAATACCCCACCAAAAAACAAGGGTGCAAAAACAAATATGTTTTTTACATATTGCTCAAATCTAATTAATTGTAGGTATTTTTTCATTTGTTTTAATTCCGTTATAAATTAAAAAATAATCTGTTTCATCAATTTTATTAAAATTGCGGTAAATATAGTTCGCAATTTTACTAAAATCTTCTCCTTTAACTCCCATCAATTTTTCGCCAGTTAAAAATGTTTTTTCTAAAAAAACAAAGTTCTGTTTTTTAGATGCAATATCAATAAATATTTTTGGATTTTTATTCACTTCTGTATTAATAATCCAATCGGCGGGCATTAAACTTTTATCATTAAAAATGTAATGCACCATTGGTAAATTGGGTGCAACAATATAATTTTTACCATATTTTAAAATTAATTTTTTACAGTCATCTAATTTTTCAAAATTTGATTTGTTAGTTTTTAGATACTTTAATTTTGGAGAAATACTTGCTAATGATACGTTTATTTGGGTTCTGTTTTCTTCTCTATAAGGCTCATAATTGTATGAAACAGCAATTAAACAAACTAAAATAATAGTTGGAGTAAATAATTTATATTGTTTTATTTTTTTTATTTCAAAATTAAAAACATAAACCAATACTACTATTAAACCCGAAGAAAACAAAACAGGATAAGGATATCCTAAACTGATTGATGAAGACCAAGCAATCCCTAATAAAACAAAAATAGGAAAAATCGATTTTAATGTTTCCTTTTTAAAAACAAGTAAACTTAAAGTAAAAAGCAATAATCCGTTAAAGAAAAAACGGGAAGCAATTAAAATTTCTTTACAAAAAACTAAGCCAAACCCTATTATCAACAATGTTAAACTGGAATACTTTATAGGAATATATAAGGTTTCTAGTTTCTGTTTTGTGAATATTAAATAACTAAAAAATGAAAAAGTGATTAATAAAAGTAGCATTAAAAAATACTTTAACGAAATAAAAATATAGTTATGCAAACCGCTATAAAACAATTGATACAAAGTGGTTTCACCTGTTGTTTGTTTCATAAAACTATAAAGCAAACCATTGTAAACTAAAATTATAATAAAAATAGATAGAAATGAAATTAAAAATAATAAAAATAAAAATGCCTTTTTAAATCCATATTCAACAAAAACCCAAATTAAAAATAATAAGGGTACCAAGTAAAAAGATTGTTTGCAAAGCGCTCCTACAATTAAAAAAAAGGCACTGAAAAACAAACTATAGTTAAAATTGTTTTTACTACTCATTAAATAAAAAGCAACCGATATAAAAAACAAACCATCGTTAGTTGGCCAAGGGTAAGGAGAAAAATTTAGTAATGAAATGATAAATGAAATAGAAATTATATTCCACTTGTAAAAACCATTTTGTTGAAACGAATAAATTTTATTAAAACCCGATACAATAAAAAATACTTGACTTGCAAAAAGACAATAATTTAAAATTCGTATAAAGTAAAATTGCCCATTTACAGGTAAAATTTTTATAAACAATGCATGAAAATAAAGTGAAACAGGTGGTCCTTTATAAAAAAAATCTTTGTAAACTGTTTCTCCTTGAACTATTTTCCAAGAAAAACTAGGAATATACCCCGTGTCCCAAAGCTCAAAACCATAAGGCGCTATAAACAAACAATAAATGGTTAATATTAAAAAGAATAATAATTTTTCGTATTCAATTTTTGAGTTTATTAACATTTTTTTGAAGATTTAAAATTTCGATTATAAGTGTAAAAGAATATATTTTAAAGTTATCTTAAAGTTTAAATTTCTTTTATTTTTTTGTACTATATTTATTTTGAAGGATAATGTTTTTCTCTTAAATCTAAAAAGTATTTTTCAATATATTTTGTAATAAAAATTCCTATTGTAATGCTGAAAAATGAAGTGATAAAAAAGGGAAAAGGTGTTGATAGATTTTTTGATAAAAATATTGACTCTAATTTTAAAAAATGGTAATTTACTAACATGTGAATAATATAAATTGAATAGGAAGCAATTCCAATTTTGCTAACGAAAGTAACAATGTTTTTGGAAAATATTTTATTTAAAATTATATTGATATTAGAAACACATAAAAAATAAATTAGCAACAAAATAAAAGCTAAATAGACCATTGTAAATCCGATTGTTCTCACAAAAAATGAATTTAAAAAATCTATAAAAGGTGTAAATGAAAGCAATAAAATTATCATTATCGGAAAGCTTTTTTTATATTTATTGAAGAAAATAAGTAATTTTTTTTTCTTAAAATAATACCAATATCCTACTAAAACACCAGCTAACAACGAATCAATTCTTAAATGTGTCATTGTGGTATTTTTAATCAATGAAAGTGGATAGTAATAATTTGCAGCATATCTAAAAAGCAAACATAATAAAAGAATAAAAAAAAGTAATTTTTCAAATACGCTTAATTTCGAATTTTTATGCTGTTGTAGTGTAATTAATTTTTTATTTATGGCAAAATTTAAAAAAAAAGCAAAACCAAAATAAAATTGCTCTTCTAAAGCTAAAGTCCATCCTGGACCAAATGCATAACCCCAATTTAAAGTATAATTTTGTATAAAAAAAAGTTCAGACAATAATCCTTTAAAACTTAATCCGAAAGTAGAAATAGTTCTGTAAAAATAAAAAAAATAAAAAATATAATATATTGGATAAATCTTAAATCCTCGTCTGATTAAAAATAATTTTGGATTTATGACTCCGAATTTTAAAAATTCTTTAAATAATATACCTGAGACTAAGAAACCACTTAAAACAAAAAACAAATCGACTCCTATCCATCCCATAGTTGATGTGAAAACGAATAAATTTTGGTGTCTACATAGTACTAAAAGTATGGCAACTCCCCTTAAAAAATCCAATTGCATTAATCTATTTTGCATTTTCTTTATTTATTCCAAGTTTCCAAGTATTTTGCACCAATTTTTAAATAACTATGTTCTTTCTCAATAAAAACTCTTGCCCATTTACCAATAGTACCAATTTCATCAGGATTTTCAATTAATAACGATAATTTTTTTACTAAATAATCAACATCAGGCAAAGCATTTACGGCTACAGTTTTATTTAAATTGTAATAGCTTTCAAATTCAATTTCTGCACCAGTAAATACAACCTTACCCTTTGCCATTGCTTCTAACGCATTATATCCTTGATCAAAAGAAAAAACTTGATCTAAAACTATATGGGCTTTATTGTATAAATTGATATAGGTTTTGTATGGCACATTTTCAATAACAATAATTTCCACTTTTACCCCATATTTTGATTTTATATTTTCAAGTGCCTTTTCAAAAAAGACTATCCCTTTTGCGTGATAGTTATTTCGGTTAATTCCTAAAAAAATAACAATTCTATGCTCTATTACATTTTCAAAGTAAGTTATTTTGTCAACGTTTACTGGGTTAGGAATCATCCCTAAAAAGTTAGCATTATTTTTAATTGGGTTTACATAATCCAAATCGGAGGCAATAACACCAATACAATTTTGATAAATTAAGTCGTGAGTTTTTTTACGGTCTTTCGATGTGAAATCAAACATAAAACCGAATTCTGAGGCGGTATTTTTATTTTCAAAATATTGATTTAAAATAGAATAACGTTCTTTTTTTTGAATCATGTGTTGCATAACATTATAATCGACTCCACAGCATAACAAAAATAGTTTTTTGTTGTTTTTTATTATTTTTTTCAAAAAATAACGTTCCAAAAAAGGAGTGGTTTGAATGGCAGCTTCATTAATTAATTGTACTACATCAAAATTTTTCATTTTATTTAAATGCAAATAAAAACGCAATGCAATTTCCAATTGAGATAAGTCAAACCTAGTAATTTTAAAAAACGCTTTTTTTAAAAAAGTACCTAATTTAGTTTCTAAAAAAACAGGTTTTGTGGACCAATCCACAGGGTAATTTTTAAAATTGTCGCCATTGCCCACCAAAACAACCTCGTGTCCTAAGGCTATCAAACCTTCTTTTAACGAATTGTGCAACCGACTGAATTCACCAACTAATAAAATCCTCACTATTTTGTTATATTTGTGGCTAAAATAGTTAATTAAATTGAATTTAAAACCTCAAAATGCAACTCAAATTTGTATAGTTTCCGACCAACTTGCTGGTGGTGGAGCCGAAAAAGTATCTGCATTACTCTCAATTTATTTTCAGAAGAAAGACATTAAAGTACATCATGTTATTGTTGTTGATAATGTGGAATACTCCTTTTCGGGGCAACTTTTAAATTTAGGAAAACTAAAAAACATAAATAATGGTATTTTTAATAAACTAAAACGTTTCAGGGTTTTATACCGATTTTTAAGAAAAAATAAATTTGATTTCATTATTGACACTCGAGTAAGAAACAATACAGTTCAAGAATATATAATTTCAAAATTCATTTTCAATGCACCATTAATTGTTATAGTTCATAGTTTTATGACTGCAATGTATTTTCCTAAAAATCAATTTTGGGGGCGAAGAATATTTAATCATTGCTATAAAATAATTTCAGTTTCGGAGTCTATTTCAAGAAAAATAATTATAGAATTTGGATATTCGAATGTTCAAAAAATTAACAATCCCGTTGAAATTCAATGGAATACTAATGAAACTAATCTTACACAATTTGATTTTAAATTTGTTTTAGGAGTTGGACGGATGAATGAACCCATTAAACAATTTGATAAATTAATTTTGTGTTATTCAAAATCAAATTTACCAAATAATGATGTAAAATTAGTACTTTTGGGTGATGGAATATTAAAAAAAGATTTGCAAAAGCTATGTAAAAAGTTGAACATGGAAGATAAAGTTTTGTTTTATGGTCAAGTTGCCGATGTGAATTTGTTTTATAAAAATGCTATTTTTACCATTTTATCAAGTAAAAATGAAGGGTTTCCAAATGTTTTGATAGAATCATTAGCTTGTGAAACTCCGGTAATTTCATTTGATTGCGAATCGGGTCCAAAAGAGATTGTTCAACATCGAATAAATGGATTGTTAGTCGAAAATCAAAACGAAGTAAAATTGAAAGAAGCCATAAATGAATTGTTTTTTGATGAAAAATTATATAATTATTGCAAGCAAAATGCTAAAAAAAGCGTTGCTCAATTTGACATTGAAAACATTGGTCATGAATGGTTAAAAATGATGAATTTAATATAAAATGAAAATACAATTAATTGATATTCCTAAAATTGAAGATTCAAATGGAAATATTGCTGTAATAGAAAACAGCACTATTCCGTTTGAAATTAAACGGGTATATTATCTGTTTGATGTGCCAAGTTCGGCTCATCGTGGTGGTCACGCACACAAGAACTTGAATCAAATCATAATTGCTTTGTCTGGGAGTTTTGATGTGGTTTTAAAAGATGGAACAACGACACAAACCATAACATTAAATAAACCCGATAAAGGCTTACTCATAAAAACAAATGTTTGGCGTGAACTTGAAAATTTTTCATCAGGAGCCGTTTGCTTGGTTTTGGCATCGGCAGTTTTTGATGAAGCCGATTACATTCGAGAGTATGATGAATTTATAGAGTACCTAACTGTAACTTGAAAATCGGAAGCCTTTTTTAAGTAGACTTAATTTTGTTCTTGATAAAATTTTTGCAATCCAGAGTGGACAAAACAATAAAAATAATTGTTTGTAGTTTAAGTTTTTAAAGTCGATTTCATTTTTCATTTTATTATAATTGTGTTTGTCATTAATCATTTTATATTTTTTAGCAATTATAAATCTATTAAAGTCTAAATATCTCTTTAAACTTAGATTAGAAATATTTTGACTTTCATATTTTAAAAAATCAACTGTTGTTTTATTTTTAAATGTAGAGTTTGTAATTTGATTTTCTGAAAAAACTACATAATTTGCAAAAAAAGATTTTGAATAAGCAACTTTAAATTTTAAATTAGCTCTTATGTTAAAATCGATATCTTCTCCAAAAGTTACCGTTTCATCAAAAAGCCCAATAGTTTTAAAGACCAATTTATGAAAACAAACACTGCAGAAACAGTAAATGGGCTGACCTAAACTTGCTTCAAAATAATTCAATATTAAATCATCTTTTTCAAATAAACTTAATGTCGTTTTTGGCTTCATTTTTATCCCATTAGGATATAATTCAAAATAATTTGTTCCATAAATTTTTGCTTCTTTAAAATTTACCACTAGAGATAGTATTTTATTTAAAAATTCAGTTTCCCAAGTATCATCTGCATCTAAAAAAACTAAATAATCAGATTTTGCATTTTTAATTCCAAAGTTACGTGTTGCCGAAAGTCCTTTATTTTTCTGTTTAAAATATTTGACTCTTAGGTCATCACATTTTAAAATTTCAAGTTCACTTTCATCGGTTGAACCATCATTTATAATTATGACTTCAAAGTCAGTAAAAGTTTGGCTCAAAACGCTTTGAATCGTTTTAAAAACAAAATTTTGTTTGTTATAAACAGGAATAATTACTGAAAAAAAAGGCATATTTTAAATTTTTGAAGCAATTAAAATAGTTTCATTAGAATCTAATCCAAAATAGTCGTTTTCATCAAAGTTGGTTCTAATTTCAATAAAAAAACCTGTATTTTCAAGTCTTTTTTTTAAACCGCCAATTGAATAAATTCTTACGTGATCTTCTTGACCAAAATGATTTAAACGATCTTTTGGAGAAGTTATTCTATAATTTTCATAAATTTCACCTTCTTTAAACGGTGTTTGAATCAAAATTTTCCCTCCCAATTTTAAAACTCTATACATTTCCCTCATCGCTAAAGTATCAAGTTCAATATGCTCTAAAATATGATAACAAATTATTAAATCGTAGCTGTCATCTTCAGTAGTAATTTTTGTTATGTCAAATTTATTCTCAGCTATGAAATCTCCTGATAGATCGGTGCTTTGGTAATTTACCGTGCTAATTTTTTTCATTTTTCGATACAAACATCTTGAAGGAGAAAAATCTAAAATAGTACTATTTTTTTTTATAAATTCATTTTTTAATAGCAGCCACAAACGCCTGTTTCTTTGCAAACTACCACAACTTGGGCATAAATAATCATTAGTTGGAGTTTTGGAGAATGTGTTTAATTTTTTTTCACAAATCGAACATTGATGCTTACTTCCTTTGTAAAAAGGATACAGCAAACTTCTAAACTTTTCTTCGTGTTTGAAAAGAAATTTTTTAGGTATAACAAAAGAAACTGTTTTTTTTACATTTAGATACAACGACATAACCTATTCTGAATTAAGATTACAAAAATATCCAATACGGTATAAATCGAATAAAAAAAGTGATGGTTTGGCACTGTAACTATTTTTTAATAGTTTCTCTCTATAATTCTGAAAAAGAAATGAAATTATAAATTTAAGACGGAATTTTTTCAACCAATAAAATAATTTCGACAATTTAACGTATTTGTAATCTATAAGATTATTATTAATTAAAAAGTTTAAATTCTCAGTAGCTTCCTCTGATTTTTTTATAAAAGTAGCTGTAAACTCTATTCCTAAATGTACTATTGGATTATCAATATGTTCAATTTTAATATTTTTTTTCATTAAATCAAAAGAAAACAAGGTATCTTCATGACGTAAATTGGGAATATTTTCATTAAACGTCACTTTTTCAAAAACAGATTTTTTAATCAAAAAATTTAAGGTTAAAAATGATAAATACGGATTTTTATTTCTTTCATATACTGATAAAGCTTCACGTGAATTACCATAAACCCAGCGTAAAATTTTGTTTTCTTCTGGTTTATCTTTTTGATATTGAATACCTCCGTAAACTATCTTTTCTTCTAAATTTATATAAGAAATATAGTTTGAAACAAAATTTTCACTTGCTGGAACCGTATCTGCGTCTAAAAAAAGAAGGTTTTCAAAACTGGCTTTTTGTGCTAATAAATTTCTAATGCTACTTCGACCACTATTTTTTTCTAAAATGGCATAAGTACAATTTTCAAGTTTATTAACCTCATTATTTTCAATATGAAAAAGCTCAGAAGCATCATCTAGTACTATAATCTCAAATTTAATTTTTAGTTTTAAACATTGTTCATTTAAAATTGAAACTAAATTAAAAATTGAATAATTATAAGTTGGAATTAAAATTGAAAGCATTTATACCGTTCGTTGTACTACTTCAAAAATAGTATTGTCTTCACATTTCAATGTTTTTGAGGGAAATTTCATTAACAAAGCATAATCGTGAGTAGCCATAATGATTGTTTTTCCTTGTTCATTTATTTTTTTTAGCACTTCTAAAACCTCAGCTGAAGTTTGTGGATCTAAGTTTCCGGTTGGTTCATCGGCTAAAATTAATTCAGGATCGTTTAATAAAGCTCGGGCTATGGCGACTCTTTGTTGTTCGCCACCCGATAGTTGATGTGGCATTTTCATTGAAAAACCTTTCATTCCTACTTTATTTAAAACCTCGTCTATTTTGTTGTCCATAAGGTCTTTGTCCGTCCAGCCTGTTGCCTTTAAAACAAAAAGCATATTTTGAGCTACACTTCTATCAAAGAGTAACTTAAAATCTTGAAAAACAATACCTATTTTACGTCTTAAAAATGGGATATCTTTTTCTTTTAAAGATGGTAAATCATAATCTACAATAAATCCCTCACCTTGTGTTAGTGGTAAATCGCCATACAAAGTTTTCATAAAACTACTTTTCCCTGAACCCGTTTTACCTATTATGTATATAAATTCTCCGTGTTTAACTTCTAAATTTACTTGTGATAAAATTACTTTATCTTCTTGATAAATAGTTACGTTTTTTAAAGATAAAACTGTTTCTGACATTTTGGGTTTTGTTTAATTTGTAAAAGTACTAAGATAACGGTTGTTTTCAAAATTAATTTTGTAAAAACTCCAAACTACCATCTAAATAACAATTTTAATTTTAAAAACCAATATTTTCTAAAAACCATAATCTAAAAACTGCGACTTAAAAAAGTTGTTAAAAAAAATGTTTATAATAAAATCAACACTTTTCACGTTATTGATAGTATTAATTTACATTTGATTCCATTAAAACACTACTAATGCAAAAAATAATTTCCTTTTTTCTTTTCTATATTTTTATGGGATTAACAACCCTTTCTGCCCAAAAATCAGCAATTTACACCAATAAAAATTTTGAATTTGAAAAGGCTGTATCGCTATATAACGATTCTCAATATTTGGCATCGCAAATCATTTTTGAAAAAGTAAAATTGCAAAGTTCAGATGAAGAATTGCAATCAAATTGTTCGTATTACAGTGCTTTTTGTGCCATAAAATTAAATCAAAGCGGTGCCGATGCCCAAATGGAAGATTTTGTTTCAAGATATCCAACAAGTACCAAACAAAATCAAGCTTTTATTGGAGTTGCTAATTATTATTTTGAAAATTCAAATTATCAGAAAGCTAGTGAATATTTTGATAAAGTTGATGAATCGACTTTATCAACCGAAGAAATAGAGCAATTTAATTTTCAAAAAGGCTATTGTTTTTTTGTAGTAAATAATAAAAAAGAAGCAACTACGTACTTTAATAAAGTGATAAACTCTCCCATTTTTGGTTCACAAGCCAAGTATTATTTAGGATTTATGGCTTATGAAAAAGATGATTATAAAGAAGCCAATAAACAATTCAACCAAGTTTTAGGCGAAGAAAAATACAAAGAAAAGTTATCGTATTTTCAAGCCGATATGAATTTTAAACTCGGAAATTTTAAAAAAGCAATTGAATTGGGTCAAGTTGCTTTGCTAAAATCTAATGAAAATGAGCAATCGGAATTGAACAAAATTATTGGCGAAAGTTATTTTAATTTGAAACAATACGACAAAGCGCTTCCGTTTTTAAAAGAATATAGAGGCAAAAAAGGAAAATGGAACAATACCGATTTTTATCAATTGGGTTACACGTATTACAAGCAAGGCGATTTTCAAAATGCCATTTCGCAATTCAATAAAATTATTGATGGTAATGATTTTGTGGCTCAAAATGCCTTTTATCATTTAGGAGAAAGTTATTTAAAATTAGATAAAAAACAAGAAGCGTTAACCGCTTTTAAAAGCGCTTCGGAAATGACTTTTGATAAAAAAATTCAAGAAGATGCCGCTTTAAATTATGCCAAATTGAGTTACGAAATTGGAAATTCGTACCAAAGTGTTTCTATTATTTTGAATGATTTTTTAATGAAATATCCTAATTCACCAAGTAAAATTGAAGTGGAATCATTGTTGATTAATTCGTACGTAACTTCTAAAAACTACAAAGAAGCCTTGGTTTTGTTAGAAAAAAATAAAACTCTCGAAAATAAATTAACCTACCAAAAAGTTACTTTTTATTACGGATTGGAATTGTTTACAGATGGAAATTATCTTGAAGCTAAAAAAATGTTCGTAAAATCAATTGGAGAACAAAAAGACGCCTATTTTTCGGCAAGAGCCACTTTTTGGAAGGCTGAGACCGAATTTACATTAAATGATTTTGATAATGCTTTGTTAACGTTTAAACAATTTGAAAACACTGAAAACAAAGTAGTTGATGAATCAAAAACCATCAATTACAACATTGCCTATTGCTATTTTAAACAAAAAGAATATTCGCAAGCTGCAAATTATTTTCAAAAGCAAATTGATTTTAATAAAGAAGATAAAATTCGTTTAAACGATTCGTATTTGCGTTTGGGCGATTGCCGATTTGTAACTACAAAATATGCTGAAGCCGTTGAAGCCTACAATAAATCAATAGAAATGAAAGGAGTTGACACGGATTATGCGTCGTTTCAAAAAGCAATTTCGTATGGTTTTTCAGGAAAAAACGATAAAAAAATTGATGATTTTAATTCGTTTTTGGACAAGTTTAAAACATCGCAATATAGAGATGATGTTTTGTTTGAATTGGCAAATACTTACGTTTCCGTGAACAAAACCGATTTGGCTCTAAAAACCTACGATCAATTAATTTCGGAATTTAAAAATGGTTCTTATACTTCAAAAGCCATTTTAAAACAAGGTTTGATTTATAATAATGCTCAAAAAGACGAACAAGCCATCGCAAAATTTAAAAAAGTAGTTGCCGATTATCCGAAATCGCCCGAGGCTTTAGAAGCAGTTGCTTCGGCAAGATTAATTTATGTTGATAACGGAAAGGTAGACGAATACGCAACTTGGGTAAAAACCTTAGATTTTGTTGAAGTTACTGATGCTGATTTGGATAACGATACTTTTGAAGGAGCCGAAAAACAACTTTTGCAAGGCAATAAAAAGCAAGCCATAACTTCGTTAAACGGTTATCTTTCAAAATTCCCGAACGGAATTCATTCACTAAAAGCCAATTTTAACTTGGCACAATTGTATTTTGATGAAGGGTCGGAGGGAAGCGCAACACCTTATTTTGAAAATGTAATTGCCAAACCTCGAAACGAATTTACGGAGCAATCGTTGGCTCGAGTAGCAGAAATTTATTTAAAGAAAAACGATTTTGTAAAAGCAATTCCAGTTTTAAAACGATTGGAATCAGAAGCCGATTTTCCTCAAAATGTAACTTTTGCGCAAGCCAATTTAATGCGTTCGCTTTACGACCAAAAGGATTATGTGAATTCAGTTGTTTATGCCGATAAAGTGTTGAACAATCCCAAAACAGATGCAAAAGTAAAAAGCGATGCTCAAATTATAGTGGCACGTTCGGCAATTAAAGCAAATGACGAACCTAAAGCCCGAATTGCTTATGCCAATTTAATGAAAATTGCTAAAGGCGAATTGCAAGCGGAAGCCTTGTTTTACGATGCTTATTTTAAAAATAAAGATTCAAAATTTGCCGAATCAAACAAAATAGTTCAAAAATTAGCGAAAGATTTTTCGGCTTATAAATATTTTGGTGCCAAAGGTTTGGTGGTAATGGCGAAAAATTATTACGAGTTAAAAGATAGTTTTCAAGCCACATCAATTTTAGAAAGTGTGATTTCAAATTTCACTAATTTTACTGATGTGGTTGCCGAAGCCAAATCAGAATTAGAAAAAATTAAATCGGAAGAAGCCAAAACAAATTCGTCAATTACAAAATAAACTATGAAAATTTCATTTCAATATATCACTATTTTTCTTTTAATTTCGTATTTTTCTTTTTCACAAAAAAAAGATGAAAACATTGGAACAGAGGTTATTAATGTTGTAAAACCTTACACGCCAACTATTTCGGATGCTTTTAAAATTAAAGAAGTACCTCCAACTGAGGACGAAGTAACAACCAAAAAAGAAATTATAAAATACACTATTTTTTCGTTTCCGGTGGCTTCAACTTTTACGCCAAACAAAGGTGTTGCAGCCAAAGTGGAGAAAACTCCGCAAGAAAAAATATTTTCCAATTATGCTACTTTTGGAGCAGGAAATTACGGAATTATCAATGGTGAATTATTTGTAACACAATCGTTAGAAAACGATGATTATATTGGTGCGACTTTTAAACATTTATCATCTCAAGGCGGATTGAAAAATGTTGATTTAAGCAATAAATTTTCGGATACTTCGCTTGAAGCAACTTATGTTTACAAAACAAAACCACTTTCGTGGAATGTAAATTTGGGCTATCAAAATCAGGTTTACAATTGGTATGGTTTGGATAATTCGTTGACAATTCCGACTGTTTTTGATAAAATAAATCCGAAGCAAAACTACAATTCACTATTGATTGGAGGCGATTTATCATTGGGAGAAAGTGCATTAAAAAGTGCGTCAATTTTTTTCAGTCGTTTTTGGGATGCTTTTTCATCGGGTGAAAACCGTTTTGTAACAAAACCGAAATTTGAGTTTGATGTTTTGGATCAAAAAGTGAAAACCGATTTTAGTTTCGATTACATCAATGGAAGTTTTAAAAATGATTATTTAGGAAATACTACAACAAAATATGGTTTTACAAATGTGGGAGTATCCCCAAGTTTCAACATTACAAAAGATGATTTATCAGTAAATTTAGGAGTAAATTTGGTTTACAGCGCGGCTAATGAAGGTGGAAAGAATAAATTTTTCATTTATCCAAATGTAACCGCATCGTACAAATTTGTAGGCGATTTAATGATTGGTTTTGCAGGTGCGCAAGGCGGATTGATTCAGAATTCATACCACGATTTTGTTCAAAACAACTTTTTTGTTTCGCCCACTTTAGCCATTATTCCTACCGATAAAAAGTTTGATATTTATG
>JBBRCJ010000046.1:0-20671 GCA_038204955.1 Flavobacteriales bacterium | reverse complement strand
TAAAACCAATGAAAGTATCCATAATAATGGGAAGCATCTCAGATATGCCCGTAATGCAAGAAGCAATCGACATTTTAAAATCGTTTGAAATAGAAACCGAAGTTGATATTGTTTCGGCACATCGAACGCCCGAAAAACTATTCGATTTTTCAAAAAATGCTCACAGTCGTGGAATCTCTGTAATCATTGCTGGTGCTGGTGGTGCAGCGCATTTACCCGGAATGGTCGCTTCAATGTCGCCTTTGCCCGTAATTGGTGTTCCCGTAAAATCGAGTAATTCTATTGATGGTTGGGATTCTGTTTTATCAATTTTGCAAATGCCAGGCGGAGTTCCCGTTGCAACAGTTGCATTAAACGGAGCCAAAAATGCTGGAATTCTTGCAGCGCAAATTATTGGTTCTTCTGATAAAAAAGTTTTAGAGAAAATAATTGCTTACAAAGAAAGTTTGAAAGAAATTGTAAATAAGTCAGCGTCTGAATTAAAAAATAATTAACTTTGATTAAAAAGAGTATGAATCTTCAAACTTCTAAAATAGAACTTGCTAAAATTGTTTTAGACATTGAGAATCCTGATTTGATTGAGGAAATCATCTATTTAATTGAATCTAAAGACTTCCTTTCTTTGGATCAAAAAAATGCTATTGACTATGCAATTCATTCATTGGAAAAAAATGAAGGAATTCCTCACAATATAGTAATGGAAGAAACTAAAAATCGGTATTCAAAGTATTTTAAATAATGGAAATTATTTGGTCACCGCAGGCTAAACGAGATTATTGGCAAAATATTGATTATTTAGAAGCCAAGTAGTCTTTTCAAGTAACATTGAATTTTATTGATAATGTTGATGATACTATAAAATTACTTCTTAAAAAGAATATTCAATTCATTGAAACAAACTACAGAAACGTTAATAAAGTTGTAATTACAAAACACATTTCACTTTATTACAAAATAAATCCAAATTCAATTGAATTACTTCGATTTTGGAATAACTATCAAGATTTACAAAATTTTAAAATATAAATTATTCTCAAATTTCTCAAAAAATGAGAAGTACTTAAATAAATTCATAATAAATGAAAATCCTTACCCAAAAATTTAACACCAAACACAATACAGCCCCATTTTCTGAAATAAAACTTGAAGATTACAAACTTGCTTTTATAGAAAATATTGCTTCAGCGAAAGCCGAAATAGATACAATCATTAACAATCCAGATGTTCCAACATTTGAAAACACAATAGAGAATTTAGAGTTTTCAGGAAATGCTTTGGACAGATTATCGTCAATATTCTTTAACTTAAATTCTGCCGAAACTAGTGAAGAAATGCAAAAAATTGCTCAAGAAGTTACACCTTTATTAACTGAATTCAGCAACGATATTACATTAAATGAAGACTTATTTAAAAAAATAAAAACGGTTTACGAGCAAAAAGAGATCCTGAACTTAACAACCGAACAAGCCACTTTATTAGATAAAAAATTTAAAAGTTTCTCAAGAAACGGAGCATTATTATCAGAAGATAAAAAATCTAAACTTCGTGAAATTGATACCGAACTTGCCAAGTTAAAATTAACTTATGGCGAAAATATATTAGCAGAAACCAATAATTATCAACTTCATATTACAAACGAACAAGATTTAAAAGGTTTGCCCGAAGGTGCAATTGAAGCCGCCAAATCATTGAGATCCCAAAGTCTTGGGATGACAAATAAGGAAGGCTGGATTTTCACATTAGATCATCCAAGTTATTTGCCATTTGTAACCTATGCCGAAAATAGGGAATTGCGTAAAGAAATTACTATTGCCGCAGGAAAAAAAGCATTTCAAAACAACGAATTCGACAATCAAGAAATTACTTTAAAAATTGCAAAATTACGATTTGAACGTGCCAATTTATTGGGTTACAAAACCCATTCTGATTTTGTTTTGGAAGAACGAATGGCGCAAAATCCTGATAAAGTAAAATTGTTTTTAAATGATTTATTAGTAAAAGCAAAACCCGCAGCCGAGCGAGAATTTGCTGAATTAACTGCTTTCGCAAAAGAATTGGACGGAATTGAAACACTAGAAAAATGGGACGGTGCTTATTATTCAGAAAAATTGAAACAAAAACTATTCGATTTTGATGATGAAAAACTGAAACCTTATTTTCAACTCGAAAATGTTTTAAATGGGGCTTTTACAATTGCCAATAAATTATTCGGGTTAACATTTACAGAAGTTTTTGATATTGATACATACCACGAAGAAGTTACCACTTACGAAGTAAAAGATGAATTTGGCGAATTAGTTTCCGTTTTTTACGCCGATTTTTTTCCAAGAAAAGGCAAACGAAATGGCGCTTGGATGACATCTTATAAAAACCAATATATAAAGGACGGAAAAAACGAACGGCCACATATTTCCAACGTTTGTAATTTTACAAAACCAACCGAAACAAAACCTTCCCTGCTAACCTTTAATGAAGTTACCACATTGTTTCACGAATTTGGTCACGGTTTACACGGAATGCTTGCCAATACAGTTTATCCAAGTTTATCAGGAACTTCGGTTTATTGGGATTTTGTAGAATTACCAAGTCAAGTTATGGAAAACTGGTGTTATGAGCCTGAAGCCTTGGCTATTTTTACTAAACATTACGAAACTGGCGAAATTATTCCGCAAGAATATGTCAATAAAATTAAAGAAAGTGCCAGTTTTCAAGAAGGAATGGCAACGTTACGCCAATTGAGTTTTGGTTTATTGGATATGGCATTTCACAGCAACAATCCGAACGAAATTACAAATATAAAAGACTTTGAAAAAACAATATTTGATGAAACTTCGTTGTATCCAGATGTTGCCCAAAATTGTATGAGCGTTTCGTTTTCGCATATTTTTGCAGGCGGCTATTCATCAGGTTATTACAGTTATAAATGGGCAGAAGTACTTGATGCTGATGCTTTTGCTTATTTTCAAGAACAAGGAATTTTTAATAAAGAAGTAGCAACAAAATTTAAAGACACTATACTTTCTAAAGGCGGAACCGAATTACCAATGGAATTGTACAAACGTTTTCGAGGGCAAGAGCCTAATGCAGATGCGCTTTTGAAACGGGCTGGATTGGTTTAATTCGCTTAATCCGATAATAAATACCATTTTAATTTGGGCGTTCCCTCCGTAAAAACTCCGGTCGGGCATTCCACTCCCGCTTTTTTTTAGTTGTCGAAGAAAAAATCGACAACTAAAAAAAGAGCCCCGTTCCAGTCCCTAACGCAAAGGGAGAACACAAAAAGTATGTTTCTTATCAATGAAATTCTGTTATTTATAAAATTGCCGTTCAATGTGAACTTAATGGTTTTTTAACTACTTAAACCTTCAAAAAATCTCGAAAATTATCTTTATTAACCACCAAAAAACTAGGATTATAAGCCTCTAAAAAAGACTTTGGCAATTTTGATTTTTTTGTAGTCGACCATTTGAATTCGAAAGCGCTTACAGCATCGGCATTGATTTCGACATAGTCAACTTCTTGTTGTAAAGTAGTTCTCCAAAAAAAGGGTTTGGCTAAGCTTTGTGAATATGAAAGTTCTTTTACTCTTTCTGAAATCAAAAAATTTTCCCACAATGCGCCTTTGTCTTGTCTAAATTCTAGCGGATTGAAATTTCCAATTACCATATTACGAACGCCATTGTCATAAAAATAAATTTTTTTATTGGCTTTAATTTCGTTTCTAATATTTTTACTGTAACTGTTTAATCTAAAAATTACAAACGCTTTTTCTAGCAAATCAATGTAATTATTAACTGTATTTTTATCGACACCAACCAATTGTGCAATTTCATTGTAACTGACTTCGCTTCCTAATTGTAAAGCCAAGGCTTGTAGAATTTTTTGCAAAATGTCCGATTTTCTAATTCCTGCTAAAATTAAAATGTCTTTGTACAAATAACTAGAAACCAAATTTTTCAAAATCTCATATTCATTTCCCAAATTATTTATAACGTCAGGATACATTCCGTAAAGCAAACGCATTTCTAATTGTTGCTGTGCTTTTACAAATCCACTATTTTTTTCAAATTCATTCCAAGAAATTGGGTACAAATGATATTCAAATTTACGCCCAGTTAAAGGTTCTTGCGTACTATTATTAATATCAAATGCTGATGAACCGCTAACAATTACTTGTGCCTTTTTAATTTGATCAACAATAATTTTGAGTATCAAACCAATATTTGGAATCCGTTGCACTTCATCAATAAAAATATATTTATAGTTTCCAATAATGCTTTTTAAGTTTTCAGTATTGGCGTTAGATAACAATTCAATTACAGAATTATCATCGCCATCAAGAAATAAATACGGAATATCCTTTAATATCGTATTGATTAAAGTGGTTTTCCCAACTTGCCTCGGACCAATAAGTACGATTACTTTACCTTTGTTAAAGTTTCTTTTTAAATTGGAAGATAAATCTCTAAAAAACATTGTTGTTATTTTTTTACAAATTTAGTAAAAAATATTCTATTCACCAAATAATATGTAATATTGGTGAATGTATTCACCAAATAATATATAATATTAGTGAATACATTCACCAATAACGATAAAAATGGATTATAACTTAAATTTTAAAAGAATTTTATTTAAAGATAAATTATACTGATAAACCAATTTTAACTTGTAAATTAAAATTAAATTCAAGCCCAAACACAAACCCGTTTTATAAATTAAATTAACAAAAACAGAACTAAAATTGGGTAAAAAATAAACTAAAAAAGCAACAAAAATAGTTATCAAAACTAATTTTAAATAATTCAAATCAAAAGGAAAAAGTTTGAATTTTTTATAAATAAAAACCAGTTTTGCTGTATTAAAAACTACCATTGAAATTAAAGAGGCAATCGCAACTGAAACAATTCCGAAATGAAAATGGAGTAAAAAAATTAAATTTAACGATACATTTAAAACAATCAAAATACCAATTGCAATTAAATTAAATCGGTAATATTTTGAATAGGTTATAATTTCGCCATTAAAACCAGTTCCCATATTGATTAAAACATTGAAACCTAAAATTAAAATTACAGGAATTGTTGCCACTAAATTTTGATGCGTTGGTAACAGTAAAAATAAATTTTCGATACCTAAAAAAATACAACTGTATAAAAGTGCACCAATAAAAAATAACAGTCTTGAAATTTCTTTATATTTCATATTCAATTCCGATAAATTATTGTTTTTTAAGTAATTAGAAATAATTGGAGCGTACAAAGTGAAAATTCCTGTGGCGGGAATTGCAAGTGCAGATGCCAAAGTTACACCAATACTAAAAGTTCCGTTGGCTTCCATTGAGATGAATTTTGGAATCATAATCGCATCAATTCTAAAAGCAAAAACCGAACCTAAACTTCCTGCAAAAGCATAAAAACTAAATCGGTAATAATCGGTTTTATTAATGTTTTGAAATAATTCGACAAACTTAAAATTAAATGTTGGTTTAAAATGCTTGAATAAATAAATAGCAATCAAAACAAAAATTAATCCATACGAAAAAACATAAAACAGAAGTGATTGCGAAACAGTAATTGTATTTTGAAGCAACAATAAAAACAAAATAGGCAAAGCCAATTTAGGAATTATATTATCGAAAAAAGTAGGAATGGCCAATTTTTGAATAATAGTTGATTGTTTTTTAAACAACTCAATAAACGCTAAAAAAATACCAATTGGAAACGCAAAATAAACATATTTCATTCCTTTTAAAAAAGGAAAAAACGAAAGTAAAATAATCAACAAAAAAATAAAGCCACCTAAAATTGTTATTGAAACCAAACTATAAGTGAACAATTGTTTCCGTAAATTAACACTCAATTTTGGATAAAAATTCACTAACGCTTGTGAAGCACCAATTAACAAAACAGGGAAAATAATTTGCGAAAGTGATTCAACATATCTAAAAACACCTAAAATTTCTTTATTTTTTGGATAAATAAATAGTGTAGAAATAATTCCAATAGCGATGCCTAAATAATTAATTATGGTAAAAAAAAAGGCTTGTTTTTGTGATGCTTTATTTTCCATTACCAACCGTTTTTACCTTGTTTTGATGTTGTACGAATTGTATTTATTGAATTCCATTTAAAAATAGTTCTAAAAAAATAAGAACTTAAATTTAAAAACAATTGCAAAGTTTTAGCAAAACCATAATTTTTAAAAAAGAATTTTGGTAACCCAAAGATGTTTTTTAATCCGTTTAAAATACTTGTTATCAATGAATTATTGATGTTTATAAATTCATTTAAAATTGTAAATTGCGATTGAAGCGTGTCTTTTTTAAAACTTCTTGAAATTACTCGATCGTGTACCATTTTTGAGTTTTGAGCAATCCCGATTTTAAAATTATGAAAATCCGTTCGATTACAAAAATTTCTATCTTCGCCATAATGACTAAAAATAGGTTCAAACAAGCCAACTTTTTCAAAACATTTTTTACTAACTAACCAAGCCGCAGCGTTTACGAAAGGAACTTGAACTAAATTAGTATTTAAATTATTGATTTTTCGATTAAAATAAGTTTCAAAATTAGCATCTAAATCAGTTTCATTTGGTGCGAAATGCATTGGGCTAACAATCCCAAAATCTTCATTTTGAATTATTGCATTTACTAAATTTTCAATTGTACTTTCAAAAACCCAAGTGTCTTGATTTAATAAAAAAATAAAATCTGCATTTTGTTGTAATGCCAATTTTATTCCAATGTTGTTGGCTTTTCCAAATCCTAAATTTTGTTCGCTTTTAATAATTTGAATTTGTGAAAAAGATTCTGTAATTTCAATTGAATTATCGGTTGAAGCATTGTCAACTACAATTATTTCAACTGCAATTGATGATTTTAAGACGCTTTCTACCATCTTTTTTATCCAACGACTTCCGTTAAAAGTTACAATTACAACCGTGATTTTTGTTTTCAATCGAAAATTAGTTTCATTATCAGCACAAAAATAATGATATTTGTGACTTACTTACCATTAAAATGAAATATTACATTGTAATTCCTGCACACAACGAAGAAAAATTTATTGGATTGACTTTAGATTCATTACTAAATCAGACAGTTTTGCCCTCAAAAGTTGTGGTTGTTAATGATAATTCGACTGATAAAACTTCGGAAATTGTTGAAGAATTTTCGAAAAAGAATTCGTTTATTTCTGTTTTAGAAAAAAAATCAGATGCACTTCATTTACCAGGAAGCAAGGTAATTCAAGCATTTACAACTGGTTTTGAAACTTTGGATGACAATTATGACTTGATTGTAAAATTGGATGGTGATTTAATTTTACCTACTAATTATTTTGAAACTATTATCAATCATTTTAAAAGTGATTCGAAAATTGGAATGGTTGGAGGATTTGCCTACATTCAAAAAAATAACGATTGGATTTTGGAAAATTTAACCGATAAAGATCATATTCGAGGTGCTTTTAAAGCGTATAGAAAAGAATGTTTTAATCAAATTGGTGGCTTAAAACCTGCCATGGGTTGGGATACCGTGGATGAATTGTTGTGTAAATTTTATGGTTGGAAAGTAATTACCGATGCTTCTTTAAAGGTAAAACATTTAAAACCTACTGGAGCAAATTATAACAAAACGGCCCGTTACAAGCAAGGTGAAGCCTTTTATACTTTGGGTTACGGGTTTTTAATTACGTCTATCGCTTCGGCAAAATTGGCTTTTATGAAACGTAAACCTTTGTTGTTTTTGGATTATTTAAAAGGTTTTTGGATGGCGAAAAAAGTAAAAAAACCACTTTTGGTTACTTCGGAACAGGCAAAATTTATTCGGAAGTATCGTTTTCAAAAAATGAAATCTAAATTGAGTTAGATATTTTTTTTAGAACACAGATTTGAGAAATTCGAGAAATTAAAAAATTCTCTTTTTATAACAATGTACTATATAATTTGTAAAATCAAAACATCTTGTTTTTAAAACCTTTGTCAAAGTTTTAAACTTTGACAAAGGTGATTACTTAATACTTCTTCTTCAATTTATTTAATTCGAAAAACTAGAGTGATATTGGTCAACGGTTTGGTTGAGTGAGGGACAGCAGTGAAAACCCCACAGTGCCGCTGGAACGCTAGTGGAAGCGGAACGAGGAGTTGTAAAGGATTGCCCGACGCAATTAAAAAATGCCAATTCAAGAAAAATGAATTGGCATTTTTTAATGGTGGCACGCTCAAATTAATTTAATTGGTTGAAAACTGTAAATTACTTAAATTTTTATAGGTTCCGTTTTCAATTTCAAGTAATTCTTTGTGGGTTCCTTGCTCGGTAATTGTGCCTTGGTCGAGTACTAAAATTTTATCGGCATTTCGAATTGTGGATAATCGATGGGCAATAATGATACTTGTTCGCCCTTCCATTAAGGTTTCGAGGGCTTGTTGTACTAATTTTTCGGATTCGCTATCGAGCGATGATGTGGCTTCGTCAAGAATTAAAATACTTGGGTTTTTAAGTAAAGCACGAGCAATTGCGATACGTTGACGTTGTCCGCCCGATAATTTTATACCTCGTTCGCCAACTAATGTTTCCATTTTTTCGGGAAATCCGTTTATGAAATCAAGAGCGTTGGCTTGTTTAGCAGCTATTATAATTTCTTCTTCGGTAGCTTCTGGTTTTCCGTAAGCTATGTTTTCTTTTATGGTGCCGCCAAATAAAATTACGTCTTGCGGAACGATGCTCATATTGCCCCGAAGGTTCTCTAAATCGAAGTCGTAAATGTTTTTATCGTCGATAGTTATTTCTCCTTTATCAATGTCATAAAAACGCAATAATAACCCTGCAATAGTTGATTTACCTGCACCACTTGGACCTACAATTGCTATTTTTTGTCCAAACTTGGCATCAAAACTTACCGATTTTAAAACCTGAATTTCTGGTCTTGATGGGTAACTAATTGCAACGTTTTTAAAGGAAACATTACCTTGAATTTTTTGAAGTGATTTAGAATTTATGCCTGAAATTTTTTCGGGAGTTTCGTCTAAAAGTTCAAAAACACGCTCGGTTGCTCCGACTGATTTTTGAATTTGAGTGTACAATTCGGCAATTCCGCCCGATGATGCGCCAACATAAGTAGAATATAAAACAAAGGATATCAAATTTCCAACGCTCATTTCGCCAGAAATACTGAGTTTTACACCGTACCAAACAACTGCAACGATAGTTCCAAAAAGGCAAAAAATGATAAATGAAGCAAAATAACCGCGATAATTTCCGCCTTTTATGGCCACTTTTACTACATTGTCAATTTTCTTTTTATAGCGAATAATTTCGTACCATTCGTTGGCAAATGCTTTAACCACGCTTATTGCTTGTAATGACTCGACTACAATTCCTTGACTATCGGCAACTTGGTCTTGTAAATTTTTAGCATATTTTCGGATGAAACGACCAAAAATAACAGCTGCAATTGCCACTAACGGAACAATCGAAACCATCATTAAGGTTAATTTAAAATTGATATTAGCCAATAAAATAAAGCTTCCTATAATAAGGATGAATTGTCGTAAAAATTCAGCAATTGTCGTCGATAAAGTATCTGAAATTTGATTTATATCGGTACTAATTCTACTATTTAATTCGCCTGCACTTTTTGAAGTAAAAAAATTCATTGGCAGTTTAATTAAATTGCTATACAATGCCAACCGTAAATTAGCCAAAGTGTTTTCGGTATAATTTACAAAAAGTGAGATTCTGAAAAAGGAGAAAAAGGATTGTAAAAATAAAATAGCTACTAAACCTAACGCAATATTGTTTGCTTGATCGCTATTTTTGTTTTTAACACAGTCGACCAACATTCCCATAAATTTAGGAAAAGCCAATGCAGTGCCACTTGTAAGTAATAAAAAAAGCAATCCTAAATAAAATTTCCATTTGTGATTATTGGCATATTTAAAAATTAATATTGCTTTGTTTAATGATGAGGCGTTTATTTTTGCTTTGGGTAAATCGTTTTCTTGAAACCGTGCCATTTAAGTATTATTTTTTTGCAAAGATAAACTATTTTGTAATTTTAATTTGCCGTGACGAATTGATTTTCACAGATTAAACGTTAATAAAAATGTAAATTTTTGAAAAAACTATCTTTACTTTGCAATAGAAAAATAAAAAAATGAAGAAACTTTTAATAATAGGATTTGTTTGGCCAGAGCCAAAATCGTCGGCGGCAGGAAACCGAATGATGCAATTAATTAGTTTGTTTCAAAATTTAGACTTCGAAGTTACCTTTGTAAGTACGGCTTTAAATTTAGAGTTTTCAGAAAATTTGAATGCTTTGGATATTAAAACACAACAAATTTTTTTAAATGATTCGAGTTTTGATATATTTTGCGCAAAGCTGAATCCGGATATGGTTTTGTTTGATCGATTTTTAACCGAAGAACAATTTGGTTGGCGGGTTTCTGAAAATTGCCCAAATGCTATTAAAATTTTGGATACAATTGATTTACATAGTTTAAGGTTAACTAGGCAAAAAGCGGTCAAAGAAAATAAAGTTTTTTCTGTTGATTTAATGTTAGAATCTGAAATTGCAAAACGCGAAATTGCCAGTATTTATCGATGTGATTTGAGTTTATTTGTCTCTGAATATGAAATTGATTTGCTTAAAAATTATTTTTCAGTTCCTGATTATTTACTCTATTATTTACCCATTTTTGTTGATGAAATAAATACTAACAATCCTAGTTTTGAAAACCGTAATGATTTTGTTTTTATTGGAAATTTTTTACACGAGCCCAATTTTGACGCCGTAAAATATTTATCAGAAACTATTTGGGATAAAATTCACAAGCAATTACCCAATGCAAAAATGATGGTTTACGGTGCTTACCCAATGCAAAAAGCAATTCAATTGAACCAAGCAAAAAATAATTTTTTTATTTGTGGTCGTGCCGATAGTGCTGAGGAAGTTATCAAAAATGCCAAAGTGCTTTTGGCTCCAATTCGATTTGGTGCTGGAATAAAAGGTAAATTATTAGAGGCGATGCAATTAGGAACTCCGAGCGTTACATCAACAATTGGTGCAGAAGGAATGCATAAAAAATTGCCTTGGAACGGATTTGTTTCTGATGAAATTGATACTGTTGTTGAAAATGCAGTACACTTGTATTCTGAAAAAACTATTTGGTTGAAATCACAAGAAAATGGATATAAAATTTTAGATAAATGTTTTTTAAAATCAAATTTTGAGAATGAATTTGAAATAAAAATTTTAACTCTTGAAATGAAAATTAAACAATTGCGATTAAAAAATTTTACAGGTTCAATGCTTTTACATCATTTAAATAGTAGCACTAAATTTATGTCGAAATGGATAGAAGAAAAAAATAAAAAAAGCAGTTTTAAGAACGATTAAATTCCTAAAACTGCTCATCATTAACAATTAAGACATTATCTTAAAGCGAAACTTGTTTTAGAAACTAGTTCGCCTTTATCAAAAACATTCACAAAATAAGTACCCTTTTCCAAATCTTTGACGGGTAAATCTTCCGTAATTTCAACATTTTTATTATCATAATTTACTGTTTTGGCAAAACTATACGTTAAGATATTTTGTCCATAATTCTCTATCTTTTTTTCACCTAAAACGTTATTGTTACTATCAATAACTTGAACATTGTAAACTTTGTCACCTGGCGTAGCAACTGCATTTTCGGCAATAGTGAAACTTACTTTTAAAACATCAGCCTTTGATGCTTTTTCAGTGTCAATTTGTTTGCCCGAGCTTCTTTGTTTAACTGCAATTGTTTTTAAATTAGAAACTGTAAGTTTTTGTGCTTTTACAACGGTTTTGCTCAAATCATCATTTTGTGCCAGCAAAGTTTCATTGGTTTTTTTAGCTTCAACGGTAACAGTTTGAATACTATCACGTTGTGCAACTAAAGTGCCGTTTTGTGCTTTCAAATTATCGTTTTCAGCAATCAAATCTTTCATTTTGCTTTCTAATGCAAAAAATCTACTTTTATAACGATCTACCGAAGCGACATCACCTTTAGATTTTTTTAAGTCGGCAATCAATCCTATAACTTTATCTCTTTCAGTTACCAGCTCTGATGACATTGATGTTTTTTCAGCAATTGCTGCATCATAAGTTGCTTTTAAACCTTCAAAATCTTGGAGTAATTTATCCTTTTCCGATTTTGTTGTTTGAACAAGTGTTACCATTCTTTGAGTGTCACTTGAGTTTTTAAAAATGTAGAATACACTTCCTACTAATAATAATGACAATACCACTACTGCGGTTTTTAAAGTCTGATTTTGCTTTTGCATTTCCATAATTTGTAGTTTACTTGATTACTATCAATTAATAACGCCACATATTTTGCAAAAGTATTTTTTTAAGTTAAAATTATGTTTTTTAACGTTTTATGTTGTTTATAATTCTACCGATATCTTTAAAAAATAACCTCAATTAATTTTTTTTATTACATAAGTAACAATTCCCCATATTATAAATTGATTTTCTTCAGTAATTGTAATTGGTTGATATTTTGAATTTTCAGGCATTAGTTGTAATTCATTATTTTCTATTCGTAACCGTTTTACAGTAAATTCACCATCAATAAAACATATTGCAATTTTATTATTTTTTGGTTCTAAACTTCTGTCGACAACCAAAACATCTTTATCGTTTATACCAGCATCAACCATCGAATTTCCTTTTACTTTAATGTAAAATGTAGCCAATTGATTCGTGCTTAATTCTTTATTCAAATCAATATTGTTTTCCATAAAATCAGCAGCTGGCGACGGAAAACCAGCTGAAACTCCTTCTGTAACAAATTGTATTTGATAAGTGCTGTTAAAATCAGGTCTGAAAAAAGTAAGCTTTTGTTGTTTTTTCATAAACATTTTATTTCTAATATTTCTTTAAAATTAGTAGTGAATTTTGGCGACAAATGGTTTTGTTTCATATTCCAAGTTTTACAATTTTGGGTGGCTAAACGAATAATTTTTAATCCATTATTTTTATTTAAAAGATCTATAGTTTGCATTAACTTTTGATGTTTCGGGTTCTCTTCCTCAAAAAGGTTAAATTGCTTTTTGTCTGCATCAATAAGATTTGTAACTATAATTCCTGCTTTTTTAAAAAAAATACCCTCATTTTCTTTATATATTTTTTTTAACATATTAACGGCAACATTCGTGAGTTCTAAAGTAGAATTTGTAGCAAATGGAAACGTAAAAAGACTATTTAAATAATACGTTTGAGCTTCGTATTTATGCTTGTCGATAACTAAAAAAAGCACAATTGTATTGCAACACGATTGTTGTTTTCTAAGTTTTTCGGCACAAACCGATGCAAAGGTGGTAACTCGCTCTCGAAGCGAATCAAAATCGCAAATTTGCTTAGGAAAACTTCGTGTAGTAGCGATACTTTTTTTCTGATCTGGAATATCTTCAAGTTCTAAAACCGTTTTTCCTTCTAACTCATATTTCAAACGAAGTCCTAAAACACCCATTTCTTTTTTAATCCAAGAAGCATTTTGGGGCTGAATAAAATCAAATGCGGTAGCAATATTTTTTAATTTAGCTTTTTTGCTTAAGCGTCGTCCAATGCCCCAAACATCTTCAATTTTTGTCCATTTTAAGGCCTTGATTCGCTTCTCGTCGTCGTCAATTATATAAACACCTTCTGTACGAACTTGGAATTTTTTAGCAATTCGGTTGGCAATTTTTGATAAAGCTTTAGTCGGAGCAAAACCTACACAAACTGGTATTCCTACCCATTTTTGAATTTTAACCTTCATTTCTAATCCGTAACTATGATAGTTTTCAATTTGCATTCCATCAAAATTTAAAAAACTTTCGTCAATACTATAGCATTCTAAATTTGGAGTAAAAGTTTCTAAAATTTTCATTACTCGATTGCTAAAATCACCATACAACGGATAATTTGACGAAAAAACTTTGATGTTTTTTTGCTTAATTAACTCTTTTATTTCAAACTCTGGCACGCCCATACCCACGCCTATTGCCTTGGCCTCATCACTTCTTGATATTACGCAACCATCATTATTCGACAGCACAACAACAGGTTTACCACTATATTGAGGTTGAAAAACACGTTCACATGACGCATAAAAATTATTACAATCGACTAAAGCATACATTTTGTAAATTTAAAAAATGTAACGCAGTTTTTTTCATTCTAGTTCAAAAATTATAAACATTCTTAAAAAAAACTGATAACCAATGTATCGTTTTTAAATTAGTAATAAAGAGAGAAATTTAATTTTTTTTAGTGTTTTTTTGAAGCTATTTCCAACTGTACACTATATCTTTCCCTGCGAACACCGCAGGTAAAGGATGCCGTTTCCATTTGGGCTAGGGCTTTTAAATTCAAAATTAAAAAATAGAATAAAAATAAATTCTTAAAAAAATAAGCATTAAATAAAACCAAAATACCGAAAATAAAACATGAATAAAAGTTTCGAATAATTTGCCTTTCCAAAGCTTTGATGAATATACAAAAAATTGAAATAGTAAACGAACTCCCCAAAAAATACCCAAACCTAAAGAAATTTTTTGTCCTAATTGCGTTTCAATTAATTCATTAGCTGATGTTAAGCACAAAACTCCAATAAGAAAAACGACCAATGCAACAAAAAAAGTGTGTACATACATCATTTGGGTATTTATTAAACTAATGTTTTTAAACTCTTTTTTCCATTGAAACTTTCTTGGAAAACCAATATGTACTAATGATAAACCAATTAATAAAAAACCAATAATTTTAAGCTGGATTTCCATTTTTTAAAAGTATGAAAAGTGAAATAAAAGGGGTTTGTTTTAGTTCAGAATCGATTATAAAATTAGATTTTTCGAAGGTGTTTTTCCAATTTAGTTTCGATAAAAAATGAAAAGCACCAATAGAATAGCCACAAAAATTTGTAAAATCGCGTAAATGCTCCAAAACGAAAAGCTGTCCGTTGGGTTTTAAAATTCTATACATTTCTTTAAAAAAAATAATTCGTTCTTGGTTGTTTCTAATTTCGTGAGCCGCAAATATCAAAAACACTTTATCGATTGAATTAGTTTCAATTTTTATATTTGAAGTTGCAATTTGAATGGTTCCTGATGGTGAAGGATAGGCTTTTCGAGCGCGCTCAATTGAAATTTCGGTATGCTTTTCGGCATTATAAAAATCTAAGATTGTAACTTTTGAATTTTTAAATCTAGATTGGATTAATAAACTGGATTCATCAAAACCTGCGTTAATATTCACTATTTTTAAATTTTCATCCGATTTTAAAATCCAGCTAAAATTATATAAATTCGAAGCATCGTAGATGTAAAAAGAAATTCCTATTGAAATAATGGTGGTTGATATAATTATACCTACTGTAGTGACAATTAAAAAGTCAAAAGAAACAAATTGTTTTAAAAGTAGTAATCCGCATATAAATACTGTGGCTAAAACATAAAAATGCCAATTAAAACGGATAATATTTAAAACACCCTGCCATGGTTTTCTTAAGGTTTCCATACTTCTGTTTTTCCTTTTTTCCATTCGTATGGAATATTTTCTATTACAAACGCATTTGCTAAAGTAACGTTTTCAAGATTTAAAGATTTTAAAAAATCAAATTGACAATCAATAACTTTTACTTGTTTCGGAATCCAATTTTCACGTAAGCCTTGAATTACTAATACTTCTTTTTTAGTTTGGTTGTAGTTAAACGTAAAAGGTAATGGTCCGGCAAACTTTCTAGCTTCTTTCCAATTGGCAAATGGTGAATTAATAGGTAATTTAACATTTTCTTCAATACTATCTATTTTTAAATTGAAGTTTGATTTTTGTGATTTTAGGGTTCGAATTCCGTTTTTGAATTCTTGCGAAATATCGGTTGTAGAATACTTATAATTGGTGAAAATGTTTCCTAAATACTCCATTTTCTTTTTATCTGTTTCTGATTTTAAAATATATAATCCTCTTAATTGTTTACTGTCAACATTAGTATATCGTACAAAAATTCGATAACCAATTAAGAAAAAATTATTGCCCATAAACTTCGGAAAGCCTTTTGGGCGAAGATTTTTAGTTTGAACCATCGCAACAGCTATAAATGCATATTTATCATTAAAAACATCCAGCTCTAAACATTCCGGAATAAAATTTTGCAATTGCTCTTTAGGCACAGCAAAAGTTAAAACTGTCGAAGAATCGAAGTGAGCTTTTACGGCAAAAGGATGGTTTTTAAGAAATGAAAACATACTAATTGTGCTGATTTTTCCAAACAAACTGGTTACAATAAATCATACTAATGAATAAAAGCGCAAAAAAAGCATTCATTTTTCCCCAAAGTAAAAGATCTGGCACTAGTATGAATTCTAAAACATTCATAATTGCGATAATACAAATTTGAGCAATTGCATTGATTCTTGAATGGTATTTCGATACGATCCATAATGCCATTATTATTTCGAAAACACCAATTGTTTTTGTAAAAATATAAGCATTTTCATCACCTAAAATGCGCCCTACAATTTCTTGATGACGAGGAACAAGGTTTAAAACTTTGCAAAACAAGCCGTTAATGAGCCAAACTAAAGCTACAAAATAGGTTACAAATTGTTTTCGATTTTTAACCATTGCATACTATTTTTTTCCTGTAAGTAACTTAATTACAACGGGTAAAGTTGAAACTCCAATAATAGCTATTACTATGTATTCAATATAATTTTTTAAGTCAATATGAAACTTATTTAAAAACAATTCGTGCAAGTAATGACCCGAAAAAGTGAGTACAAAAGCCCATAAAAAAGAACCTACAACGGTAAAAAACATAAATTTTTTCTTGTCCATTTGTGCAATTCCTGCAATGACTGGAGCAAACGTACGAACAATAGGTAAAAAACGAGCAAAAACTATGGCTTTGCTTCCGTATTTTTCGAAAAAATCGTGTGATTGAATTAAGTATCTTTTTTTAAATAAAAAATTATCTTCTTTTTTATATAAATAATTACCACTTTTTGCACCAAACCAATACCCAGTCATATTGCCTAAAATTCCCATTGCGGAAATAATTGTTGCTAAAACAAATAAATTTAAAAATCCGTTGCCAAACGAGAATTGTTGCATTAACGAATCACTATATATTCCGCATAAAAAAAGTAAACTATCGCCTGGTAAAAAAAAACCTGCAAGCAATCCGGTTTCTGCAAAAATTATTGCTAAAACTACATATAAACCTATGCTTACTCCTCCAAATTTTAATAAAATATAAAACTCAGGATTAAAAAGTTGTTTCCAGTCAAAGTGATTCATAATGAAGTTTTGTTTTTAAGATTGTGAAAATAATTAATATTTTTGGGAATAGATAACTATTTGTGATTTTTTAAATAAAAACTCCTTAACTTTTAATTAGCAAGGAGTTTTAGTTTTTATTTACGTTCGTATTGACAACAACCTGGTAATTTTTCATAAACTTCGGCAGTTGTTTTTTCTTCTTGAGTGTCATGACCTACTTTAGCAATTGCTTTTTTTAAATCAGAAACATTGGTTTTTTCTTCATTTAAAATTACATTTAATTGATGTGTTTGTTCGCTCCAAATAGCCATTTTTACTCCAGAAACTGCATAGGCTGCTTTTTCAATACGTTTTTTACATTGTTCGCAATTTCCATTTACTTCAAAAGTTACTTTGGCGTTTTTATTCTTTTTTTCTTGCGAAAATGATGTTATGGTTACTAAAAATAGTATTCCTAAAAGTGTATTTTTCATAATTATTGGTTTTAGCCTCGCACCAGCACTCTCAAAAGGAGAAAGAGACAAGATTTTGAGATTGTTAATTTGATTTTCTGTTCTTTAATTTTATTCGATTTTATTTATAAAATTGGAGTTCCTCCCCTTCGGGGAGGCTAGGTGGGGCTTTTTTTATCTAATTTTAAACCTTAACCCAGCATAATACATTTGACCAAAAACAGGTGCATAGGTTATTGAAGCATCAAAATTTGTTCCAAAAGGGTTTTGATTTCCTATAATTGCTTTTTGTTGGGTATAATTTGTGATATTTTCACCTCCTATATAAATTTCAAAATTTTTAGAAAACGTTCTGGTTATTTGTGCATTTACTATTGAAAATGGTTTTGAAAACTCGGGTAATCTATCTTCAATTGAATTACTTTGTGTGTTTGGTAATTGTTGTTTTCCTAGCCAATTTAGTGTAGTGTCAAATTTCCAAAATTTATCGTTAGTTTTTATAGTTTCAAATTCTAAATTTGCAAAAAAACGGTGCTGAGCTTGTAAAGGTCTTTGAAAAGTTCCCGATACATAATCGGTAGCAATATCATAATATTTATAGGCAGTTCGAAGATTCAAATGTTTTATAATTTCTAAATTAAAATCGATTTGTACACTATTGGCATATGACTTACCTTTTAAATTATAAAAAAGTACTTGTTGCGGTGAATTAAATAAATCAACAACAACTTGATTTTGAAAATCAGTTCTAAATAAATCAAAACCAGCATCGGCTTTTTTACCAAAAATAGTGAAATTTTGACTGAAACTTATGCCATAATTCCAAGCAGTTTCAGGATCAAGCCCATACGTTTTTCCGTCGGAATTTAAAATTGAAAAAACTCTTGAACTTGCAAAAAGTTGCTGGTTTTCGGCATAAATATTAGCCAATCGTTTTCCTCTGCCAACTGAAAATCTAAAAATACCTTTCTCCCAAGGCAGGAATTTTGCGTGAATTCGTGGAGTAAAAAAAACACCCATTCGATTGTGATAGTCAACACGTCCACCTATAATAAAACTAAACGTATCGTTTTGATTGTTAGTGTACTCAAAAAATGCTCCCATTGAATTATCAGTTCTTGAAACGTCAATTTTATTTACAAATTCAGCATATTTATCAAAAGTAAAATTCAATCCAGTAGCAAATTTATGATTAGTGTTATTGATTATAGAATTGAAAATTAAGTTGGAATAAACACTTTGTTGTTGAATGTTATATTCATTTAATCCAAAATATGATACTTGATTGTGGTTGGTAAAGGCATTTTGAAATCCGATGCTTTGAAACGGCATATCTTTAAAAACATAACCTACTTTTGAAGAAAATTCAAATCGATTGGTGTTAATTTCTGACCCCCAAGCATTAGTAGTTAATTTATCTGTTTTTGGATTAAAATGTAGTTGCCCCGTTTGCTTTTCATCTATCATAGATTTAAAATTTAAAAACGAAATCCAACCAGTTTCAGGATTTGAATATTGCCAACGGCTCATTACGTTAATTTGTTTAGCCAACGGATTGTCTAAAAAACCATCATTATTCATATCATTTTTAGCAATTCTTGTGTTTCCGTGAATAAATAAACTTGTTGCCCAATGGTCCGCAAGTTGCTTATTAAAGTGAGTATTCAATTCAAAGCGAGAATCAGTGGAGCCATAAGCATTCAAAAAAAATGGTATGTCTTTTAAAGGTTTTATTAATTCTGTATTTATTTGCCCCGAAATACTTTCAAAACCATTAACAACACTTCCAGCACCTTTGGTTATTTGAATACTTTCGACCCACGTTCCAGGTGTAAATGACAATCCGTAAGCCTGAGATGCGCCACGAACAGAAGGAATATTTTCTTCAGAAATTAGTAAATACGGACTTGTTAAGCCTAACATTTTTATCTGTTTAGTTCCTGTTAAAGCATCGGCAAAATTAACGTCGATAGATGGATTAGTCTCAAAACTTTCTGCTAAATTACAGCAAGCCGCTTTTAGAAGTTCTTTACTAGAAACTATAGAAGTTGAAGATATACTTGTTATTGATTTTTGTATTCCTTTTTTTTGATTTTCAATTTTTACTTCCTCCAATTTTTCTTGAGAAAAGGCTGAAATTGAAAACACTAACGATAGGAATATCATTATATTTTTCATTTTTTCAAAAATTTTAATTTGCAATTCGTTTCTTAATTTAGATACTTCATTTTATTTGACAATACATTCAAATAAAATAAAAAACTGAAATGAAGTCAGATTAAAATTTAAGCGTAAAAAACGAGTTGACAATTTAGTTTGTAAATTGGCGGTGCGTTGGCATCACAATAATAAGAATGTATTTTTTTTGAAACAAAATTAATTTTAGAAACAGTTTCAATTGGTTTGCTAACCAGATAAAAAATAACATATTCACCAAAAAAATGAAATGATTTTAAAAATATAGTTTCAGGTTTTTCACCCGATTTTATAATTTTATTATGACAACATTTTGAATCTTTTTCTACCTCACCACAACATTTTTTTTCAGTTTCATAATTATTCAAAGATGAATTTATTGAAATTGAAACCACGCTATCATCACAAAAATGAACATTAAAAGCCCAACCCATCTGGGAAAGCAAGAGAAAAAAAACTAAAAAGAAACAAATTTGTTTTTTAAAAAGCATATACAAAATTAGTTAAATTTTAATTAGTTGCTGTTAATTTGCTTGTAAAGTTAAATTTGAAATATTTAATAAAATAAAAATCCCAAATCAATTTGTAGACTGCCCCCAAAAAGTTAGACACTATTTGGGGGTATTTTTATGGAAAGAAAAGTCAAGTATGATTATGCATTTAAGCTTGAATGCGTAAAATTAGTATTAGAGAAGCATTATTCTTGCAACTATGCTTCAATAG
>JBBRCJ010000045.1:0-20814 GCA_038204955.1 Flavobacteriales bacterium | reverse complement strand
TTTTATTCTAAAAATTGTTCCGCTACCATTATTCCATTCCCAAGTTCCAACAAAAGGATCAAGTTTACCATCAATGTCTTTAATATAATTGTTATTTCTTAAATGTTTTGATTGATATGATGTTAATGATATAGTTTGTTGTGCACGGCACGAAATAGTTACTATTGCTAAAATAATAGTGTAAAATATATTTTTCATTTGTTTTTTTTTTAATTAATTACAAGGTGTTTCTTTAAAAGTACCAAAAAGATTGGTGGAAAGTTTTGTCCAATTGCTAAATGTTGCATCACCTCGATACAAATCCAACCCTAAATTTTGACTTCCTATAAAACTTGCCAGCCCCTTTTCATTAGCTGCAATTATAGCAGGGGTATTGCCAAGTTTTATTTCATTATCATTATAAAATGAATCTTGTTTCGGGTCTACAAACTGACTTCTAATAAATTGGTTTGGATTATCCCATTGATTAAAATAATTTGTGCCCCACGCCACAAAAGCATCTTTATTGGTTATTTTTAAAGCATACTGCGTGCCTTGTGCAGTTATAACCATTGCAGTAAAGGTTTTAGGAAAAGCAATGTTGCCATCGAGTATCGATTTATAAATTTGATACATGTCACCAATTGAAAAAGTTGATAATTGATTGTTAGCATCCCAATGAGTGTGCACTACCAAACTAATTACTTGGTTGCCAAAATTAGCGTTAACTTCATCGCCATTATCTGCACCCGGATAATAGTGTTCTGTAAACTCTGTTTCATCATCTGTAGTGGGTTGCATTGCATACATCTGTTCTTTTGTAGAACTAGCATTACTTGTTTTTAAATCTTGCAAATTTGTAAGTACGGTTTTTGGTGGTGATGAATTTGCAATTGGTTTTGCACCTAATGTTTGTAATTGTACGCAAGGCTTTTCAATCAAAGCATTTTCTACTAAAACAGGAGTTGTAATAAAAGGCTCTTGTGGAGTTGTAGTATTGTTGTTACTATTGCTATTATTATTAGCACTTACCCCGCCAGGCCCAGTTGGTTGCCCATTAAGGTTGCCCCAATTATTACTTTGTCCGCCACCATTGTTTTGATTACCATAACCATTGCCGCCTTGGGGTATGTTGAAACCTCCAGAACTTCCAGTGCTATTGGAGTTGCCACCAATTTGAAGTGAAATTGTAAATAAATGAGCAGGGTTGGTACAATGTTCACCAGCAACATGTACTATACCTATGTTACCACCATAAGTACCTTCACCAGGAGCGACCCAATTACACATCAAAACATCAATGAATTGTGGCACTAAAGAAAATTTGCCCTCAACAGGAATATTGGTAACATCGGTATCAATAACGTTAATGGAATACGAATCATCAGCAGCACTTTTAACTGGATTTTGCCCCAAGGTGTATTTAATAACATTGGCAGTTATTGCATTGTTTTTAGAGGTAATAACTAAATTTTCAAATTTCAAATTTTCTTAAACGAGTCTCTCTATGAGCATTGTATAAATTACGGTACTGTCAGCTTGTGTAATTATTTTTATTGGTGCATCTTCATTTATAGTAAAACCATTTTGTTCTTCTAGTGCTGTTTTTTCAGTTTGTAAAGTAACACTTGATTTTTTTACTACTTTGCTAAATGATTTATTAAAGTCTGATTTACCTAATAATTCTTCAAAACTTTTTTGTTCAATTTTAATGCCGTTCAACTTTGCATTAGCATTTTGTGGATTACTAAAATCCTCTTTAGCGCAACCACCTAGAGCTAGAATACCTATTGCACTCAAGCAATACAATATTTTTTAATACTTTGTTTCATAAATTTTTAAGTGATAATTTTACAGTTCAAAAATAGTTTAATATTTTAATTTATAGCACAAATATAATAATACTTTTAACATAACCTAAATATGTGTTTATTATTATTTTTACTTTTCAGCATCTTTCCACAATGGAAAATGATGAAAAAAAATTCATTGTAAATTTTGGTAACCTAGTTAGAACTATTAGAATTGAGAAAAATCTTTCTCAAGAAATGTTAGCTAACGATGCAAATATTCCTATAAACCAAATTGGAAGAATTGAGCGTGCAGAAATAAATACTTCGCTCGTTACCATTTTTAAAATTGCCAACGCACTTCAAATCGACATTAAAGATTTATTCGATTTTGAATAGTAATGCTTTACTGTTTCTGGAAATCTTTTGTAAAATCAATTAAAAAAACCGTCAATCAAAAATGAAAGACGGTTTCTTTAAAACTTATAATTAATTTTTATTCAAAATCAGCATCAACAACACCTTCGTTAATTTTAACTTCGGTCATTTTAAATTTTAACTCTATTCCTTGGTTGATTATCATTTCGTAAGGAATTTTTACTCCTTTTACCTCTTTATAATCACCATAGTTTGTTGTTACATTCATAGTTTTTCCTTGCGCTTCTACTGCTTTAGTCTCGGCAACTTTTAAACCTGTTTTTACATCATAAAACAAACTTGATTTTCCTGCTTTTATAACATAGGCATCTTGACCGTTAACTGGTTCAATACCTGATAAAACTAAATCTGTTTTTTTAACTAATTTTAATTCTTCAAATGTAAAAGTGGTTGCTTTTTTATCTGCCAATTCATCACCAGTAAAATCTTTTCGAACGCCTTGGTTTATGGAGTAGGCAACTTTATCATTAATAACTTGTTTGCTCATACTCATTCCGCCCATTTCTACCGAAACAACAGCTTTTCCTAAATTGTCTTTTTTAGAAGTATAATCTAATGGCATTGGAGCTTGTGCAATAGTTGCTGCGCCTTTAACAAAAAGTGTTTTTACATCGGCAATAGCTTTTTCACCACCAATAACTTTAATGTAATTTTCGATTACCGATTTGGCTGTTATACCAACAGGAAGTGCTTTTTTCTTGGCGGGCTCTTCAACAGAATTTCCGTATTTATCAAAATAAGCCATCGGAATTTTTAATTTTTCCAATCCCTCAGCCACTTCACTACCTTTACCCACAACTACGATTCTGAAATTATCAGCTAAAAAATATTTGTTTGCAATTCGCATCACATCATCGGCAGTTACGGCATTGATGTTTTTAATATAATTTTCGTAAAAATCGGCAGGTAATCCCTCTTTAATAATGTTTACAGCATAGCGCGCAATTGTTGCTGGTTTTTCAACTTGCATTACAAATCTACCTACATATCCTGCTTTTACATTACTCAACATTTCATCCGATACTTTTTCGGTACGAATACGTTTTATTTCGTATAAAAATTGTACAACAGCACTATCAGTAACTGCATTTCGAACTTGTGAATTGGCTTTAAATAAACTGGCTCCATATTTATCGGCACCTACACTTGAGCGTGCACCGTAAGTCCAACCATGTTTTTCACGTAAATTCATGTTCAAATAACTGTTGAAATCACCTCCTAAAATTTGATTAGTAACAATTACTGGAAAAAAATCAGGATCTGATAATTTTAAATTTACAGTATTCAAAACCGAAATTTCCGATTGAACTGCATTGGGCATATCCACAAAATTAATACGAGTGTATTGTACATTTTTTGGGTTCGTATAAGACAAGTTAGGCGCTGACCCTTTTATCCAAGGTCCAAATTGAGTTTCAACCATTTTTTGAGTTTCGGCAAAATTTACATCGCCAACAATAACTAAATAGGCATTTTCTGGAACAAAATAACTGCTGTAATTGTTGTTTACATCGGCTAAATTCACATTTTTAATGGTAGCTTCTGACAAATATTCGCCCGACGGATGGTTTTTTCCATAAGCCAAAACATTCTCCACTCTTCGAGCAACATTAGTAACGCTTTTCTCTTGGGTTTTTAAACCTTCAATTAATTTATCTTTTTCTTTGTCTAATTCGGCTTGCGTAAAATTTGGGTTCAAACAACCTTCAGCAAACAATTCTAAAATTCGTTTTGAATATTTTGACAATCCAGATGCAGATGCACCTTGCATAGAAAAACCTATATTGGCTCCTAAAAAATCAACTTCTTCATTAAATTTATCTTTTGATGTTTTTGTTGAACCGTTTCCTAGTAAACTACTAGTAAGTTGATCCACTCCTTTTTTGTCACCTTCGGCAAATGGTGCATTATCTAACGTTAAATTGTAAGATATCCGTGGCAATTTATGATTTTCTACCACCATAACTTTTAAACCATTGGTTAATGTAAAAGTTTGTGGTTTTTTAAGGTTAATAATGGGTGCTGGGCCAGGTTTTGGCTGGCTTCTGTCTTGTGCTTGCATAGTTGATATTAAGAACAAGGTTGATATTAAAAATACTATATTTTTCATGTTCGATTTATTATTTATTTTCGGCTTTATCTTTGGCTGGAACGTAATCTAAAATCAATCGTTGGTTTGGATTTAGATATTTTTTGGCTACATCACGAATTTCTTCTTTTGTAATGGAACGGTACATTTCAATTTCGGTGTTTATTAAATTTACATCACCATACAATAAATAAAATGAAGCTAAATTATTTGCAATTCCTTCCACCGATAAATTATCGTTTACATAATTGTTATCATAAATATTTTTTAATTTTTGCAAATCATTGTCAGATAGTAATTCGGTTTGCAACTTTACAATTTCTACATCTACTTCTTTAGTTACATCTTGCAAGGTAAAAGTTCCTTGTGGCAAACCATATAAAATATACGTTCCATAATCTTCTTGGCTGTTGTTGAATGCTCCAATTTGTAGTGCCATTTTTTTATCATCAACGATTTTTTTGTACAATCGAGAACTTTTCCCATCACTTAAAATAGTTGATATCATATCTAAAACTCTTGCTTCACGAGTTTTCATTGATGGTGTTCGGTAAGCCAAAACCATCATTGGTTTTTGAATGTTATTATCTTCAAATCTAGCAGTTCGAGGTTTTGTAATTGGCTCTTCAATGTAAGATGTTCTGTTAATTGGTGCTCCTTTTGGAATACTACCAAAATACTTTTCAATCCAAGTTTTGGTTTGTTCTTTATTACTTATGTCTCCAGCTACAATTAAAACAGCATTGTTTGGAATATAAAACTTTTTATTAAAAGCTTGAAATTCTTCTAATTTTGCAGCATCTAAATGTTCCATTGAACCAATGGTAGTCCAACGATACGGATGGTTTGAAAACATATTCTTTTTAACTTCGGGCAATAATTGACCGTAAGGCGAATTATCGTATCGTAAACGCTTTTCTTCCTTAACCACTTCATTTTGCGTATCCACTCCAATTTTGTTGATTATTGGGTGCATCATTCTTTCGGATTCCATCCATAAACCTAATTCTAAATTATTTGAAGGAAAAACCTCATAATAATAGGTTCTGTCTTCGGTAGTATTAGCATTATTCGTTCCGCCATTGGCTGTAACAATTTTAAACCACTCGCCGCGTTTAATGTTGGCGGTTCCTTCAAACAGTAAATGTTCAAAAAAGTGTGCAAAACCAGTTCTATCTGGCTGTTCATCTTTGGCACCTACATGGTACATAACTGATGTGATAACTACGGGAGCCGAAGGATCGTTGTGTAAAATAACGTGTAAACCGTTGGGCAAATCGTATTCGTCAAAGGCTACCTTTTGGGCAGAAACACTTGCTGTGAGCATAAGCATCGAACTTAAAGCGATTAATGATTTTTTCATAAAAACTAAGATAATTGTTGTAATTTTTAATTAGTAATCTAATTTATTTTTTTGTTACACAAATATAGGTAAAACTTTTAATTTTGTAAATCAATTAACAATTTTGATTTTTAAGGTTTTTTAAAACCAAATTAATCAGTAAGTTAAGAATTCAAAAACTTAAAATATTTTTTAAACAAGGTGTTGCAGATGTGCTTTTTTAATGTATCTTTGCACCCTAAAATAATTAATAAACAATTTGTTATGTACGCAATCGTAGAGATAGCAGGGCAACAATTTAAAGTAAGCAAAGACTTAAAGGTTTATGTTAACCGTTTATCTAATGAAGAAGGATCAAAAGTAAGTTTTGACAAAGTTCTTTTATTGGATGACGCTGGCACAATCACTTTAGGCGCCCCGGCTGTAGAAGGTGCTTCTGTAGAAGCTAAAGTGTTACAACACTTAAAAGGTGATAAAGTTATCGTTTTCAAAAAGAAAAGAAGAAAAGGATACAAAAAAAGAAATGGTCACCGTCAATATTTAACTCAAATTGTAATTGAGTCAATTGTTGCAACTGGTGCTAAAAAAGCTGCTCCTGCTAAAAAAGAAGCTGCTCCAAAAGCAGAAAAATTGGTTGAAACGGTTGAAGAAGTTAAAGCCCCTAAAGCAGCGAAAGCGTCAAAAGGTGCAGATGATTTGAAAATTATTGAAGGAATTGGTCCAAAAGCTGCTGAAGCATTAGTGGCTGCAGGAATTGATACATTTGTAAAATTAGCAAAGGCTTCTGCTGAAGAAGTTAAAGCAATTTTAGACGCATCGGCTTCAAAAGTACAACATTTAGATCCAACAACTTGGGCGCAACAATCACAATTGGCTGCCGATGGTAAAATGGATGAATTAAAAAAATTACAAGACGAACTTAATGGCGGAAAAGCTGTTTAATTCGTTTAATTATAAACCTATAAAACCCAAAACATCATGGCTCACAAGAAAGGTGTCGGTAGTTCTAAGAATGGTAGAGAATCAGAATCGAAACGTTTAGGCGTTAAAATTTATGGTGGTCAAGCTGCAATTGCTGGAAACATTATCGTAAGACAAAGAGGTTCAAAACACAACCCAGGTGAAAATGTTTACATTAGTAAAGATCATACCTTACACGCACGTGTAGATGGAGTAGTGAAATTTCAGAAAAAACGCGATGATAAATCGTATGTTTCTATTATTCCTTTTGAAGCATAATTTAGTTTTAAACTATTTTACAAAACCCGTTAAGCAATTAGCGGGTTTTTTGTTTAAAAAAATAGTTTTTCTTTTAGGATTTGTTTAAACTTGTATAAAATTTAAACTAAATGAAAAATTTAATTGAGATTGTAAATGAACTTGAGGGTGCTATTTCAAATTTTGAAAAGACCAATCCTTTAATTTCAACAGCGACAGTTGGTTGGCAAATTGATCATTCTTTAAGAGTATTAAACGGTATAATTCTTCAATTAAAAAAATCAGATCCTGAAGATTATAAATGGGAATTTAGTTTTAATAGGATTTTAGTTTTTACAACAAATCGTATTCCAAGAGGAAAAGTCAAAGCTCCAAAAACAGTTACACCCGATACTGTAGCTACAGTAATGGAATTAAAAGAAAAATTAGAATTGGTAAAACAAGAAATTTTAGATTTGCATAGTTTACCAAAGAATCACTTTTTCAGTCATCCGCATTTTAAAAAATTAAACTTAAAACAAACTCAAAAATTTTTAGAAATACACACTTTTCATCATCTTAAAATTATTAGGGCTATTTTGAAATAAAAATAAATACATCAAACCTAAAATTGATGTTAAGGTTTTTAAATTAAAACAAAACGTGAGTATATTTGTGATTTAATTTTTGTTTTTTTAAATGAATTATACTACACTTCCGAATTCTGATATAAAAATTAGTAAAATATGTCTTGGCACAATGACTTTTGGTGAGCAAAACACCGAGTCGGAGGCCCACGAACAATTGGATTTTGCTATTGAAAATGGCATAAACTTTATTGATACAGCCGAGATGTATCCAATTGCTGCAAGGCAGGCTACCCTAGGCTTGACAGAAAAGTATATTGGAACTTGGCTTAAAAAGTCAGGTAAAAGGAATAATCTTGTTATTGCTACAAAAATTGCTGGGCCAAATAGAGGAATGGAATATATTAGAAAACCGCTTGATTTTTCTAAAAAAAGTATTACCGAAGCTGTAGAAAATAGCCTAAAAAATTTGCAAACAGATGTTATCGATTTGTACCAAATGCATTGGCCAGAGCGCGTAATGAATATGTTTGGGCAACGAGGATTGATAGAAATTGATTCAAATTGGAAAGACAATTTTCAAGAAGTATTGTCAGTTTATGATACATTAATTAAAGAGGGTAAAATTAAACATATTGGAGTTAGTAATGAAGCTCCGTGGGCGGTTATGAAGTTTTTATCAGAAAGTGAAAAGTATAATTTACCGAGAATTTCAACTATTCAAAATCCATATTCGTTATTGAATAGATTATTTGAAGTTGGTTTATCAGAAGTTTGTTTGCGAGAAAATGTAGGATTACTAGGCTATTCACCTTTGGGTTTTGGTGTTTTGTCTGGCAAACATTTAAAAGGTAAAGTAGCAGAGTCTAGAATTGGTTTGTTTCCACAATTTGTACGTTATAATTCTGAAAATTGCACTAAAGTTACTCAGCTTTACAACGATTTAGCACAAAGTAATGGGTTAACATTGGCGCAAATGGCATTGGCCTTTGTTCAACAACAAAGTTTTGTAACCTCAACAATAATAGGGGCAACATCTATAAATCAGTTAAAAGAAAATATTGAAACTCAAAACATAATCTTGACTGAGCAAGTGTTGATTGACATCGATTCTATTCAAGAATTACATCCAAATCCCGCACCTTAAAATATTAAGAAAGCCTTGTGTAAAGGAATTTATTTATTAGTTAATTATTCCTCGCTGTTTGCAAATAGTTAGTAAGTTTACTAAATTAGAGGTTCCTAGTTTTTTATAAATTTTAGTTTTATGTCCTTCGATTGTTTTAATACTTACGTTTAACTTGTGACTCATATCTTTGGTAGATATACCAGTACAAATTTCTTTCAAAACTATAATTTCTTTTGAGGTTAATAATTCAAAACCATCATCTGTTTTTAATGATTTGTTCATTATTATTTCATTGATTTCGTTGCTTAAATATTGTTTACCTGCGTAAACGCGTTCAATAGCTTTAAAAAGCTCATCAATTGAAGAGTTCTTAGTTACATATCCTTTAACTCCAATATTCAGCATGTTTTTTATAAATGAATATTCGGACATCATGGAAACTACTATTATTTTAGGTTTGTTTAAAAACTTATTTACTTCGGTAATAATATCTACTCCGCTTTCATTTTTTAAATTAATATCTAAAATAATAACATCGTGTTTAACGGTTTTGATTACTTGTATTGCTTCGGCTACGGTTTCTGCTTCGGCAACAATTACATACTTGTTTTCATTTGTTAACGATGATCTCCAAGCTTCTCGAACCAATTGGTGGTCTTCTACTAAAATTAATTTTATTTTATCCATTTTGTGTTGGTAGTTTAAGATAAAAACGGGTTATATTTTGTTTTTTGCGAAACTATTGTTTTTTTTACAATAATTTATAAGATTTAATTATAATAATTTCAAAAGTAGTAAAAAAAATTAAAATAGCAAGGGTATTTACTTTAATTTTTTTATAAAAAATAAATAAAAATACTTTACGCACAATTATACTCCCCTTTTTTATAAAAATTCTATAGATAATTCCAATCCGTTTTTATTTAAATACTTTAAAGTACCATTTAACAAGCTTACATTTTTTTCGATATTATAAACCCCCATTCCGTTTATAAAATTTTGTTTTAATCCTATTCCGTTATCTTTAATTGATGCAAAATAATGACCGTTTTTAATGTCTAAAACAATTTTAATAGCGGTGCCTTCAGAATGTTTAATTGCATTTTGCATTGCCTCTTGAATTATAGTGAATAAAATTATTTGTTCACTATTTGAAAATCGTTTGCAAAAATCGGGGTTGATTTTCTTGGTAATTGAAATGTTTTTTAAATAATTATTGTTTTCGACAAGTTCAGTCAAAGCATTTTCAAGGCCTTTATTTTGAATCAGTAAATTTTTAGTTGATTGAGTTACAAATTTTATTTCATCTAATGCCATTTTTATTAAACCGTTGGCTTTTATCAAAGATGCGTCTTTTGAATTAAAATTATTTAAGTGTAAGTTGGCAGCAAATAAAAGTTGGCTAATATTGTCGTGTAAATTTTGTGATATTTCTAACCATTTGTCGTTTTGAAAAGCTAGGAAGTTTTCCGATATTTTTTCATTTTCTTCAATTTGTAATGCCAACTGTAGGTTTTGATTTAAAACTAAGTTTTCTAATTTTTTCTTTTCTGTAATATCAGATACTAATACTACCGCTTTTGAAACAAGTCCATTTTCGTTATAAAAAAAGTTTATCTCATCTTTACGCCAAATTAAATTTCCATTTTTATGCAAGTATTTGTACTGAATAGTATTTTGTTTTTGTTGTTTTTTAATTGCCAATTTTAATTGGTTTTTTATCTTTAATTTATTTTCATCTTCATCAGCAATTATATCCCAAATGCAGGTGTTTAATCGTTGGGTTTCCTCGACCACTGCAAATCCAAAAATTTTCTGGTAATTATTTGATATATAAGATACTTTATTGTTTTCGAACATAATTATTGACGACGAGGTATTATCAACAATAAATTTTAACTTTTCTTCATTAATTAAATTTTCAATTTCTAGTTTTTTAGTCTGTGTTATATCCGAGTGAAAGCCATACCAAATGACATTACCATCAACTTGTTTTTGAGGATATGAACTAACTTCAATCCATTTTGTTTTTCCAGATGGAGTAACTATTCTATATTGTAAAAACATTGGAGTTATGTTTTTAATGGCAAAATCCATTTGTTTTTTGGTGTTTATTAAGTCTTTTGCAACAACTTGATTTAATAATTTTTTATTGTCTTTTTTAAACTCTTTAAAACTTATTTCATAAAGTGCTTCTATTCCTTTTGAAACGTATTCTAAATGATAGGCTTCAAAACTGTCAATTTTTGACATAGTCAACATTCCTTGTAAATTATTGGTAATGTTTTTTAAAAAGCGTTCATTTTCAATAATTTTTAATTCCGATTTTTTTTGAGTAATTTCTAAGTTTTTTTTATCGGTTACATCCAAATGATAACCATACCAAACTAGGGTATTATTATTTGTTTTTTTGGGATACGAATTTATTTCGACCCATTTTAAAATACCGCTTGGAGTAGTAATTCGATATTGTGAAGTAAAAGATGCACTGTTTTTTATTGCTGTTTTAAAATCTAATTTAGTTTTTTTAAGGTCTGAGGGTTCAATTAAAGCTTCAAATTTTTGCTCATTTTTTTTAATATAATCAAACCCCATTTCATAAATATCTTCTGCTCCTTTTGACATATATTGCCATGATATATTTAAATTTTCATCAATTTTAAATTGTGTTAATACTCCTTTGATGTTGTCAGTAAGATTTTCAAGTTGTTGTTGTGCTTTTAAATTTTCAAATTCTAATGTTTTAATTGCCGTAATGTCATTAAAAAAGCCATAGAAAACTACAGATCCGTCGTCTTGTTTTTGCGGATTTGAAGATGCTTCTATCCATTTTCTTTTTCCACTTGGAGTTTTTATTCGATATTGAGTTGAAAATTGGTTTAAGTTTTTAAAAGCAGTATCACTTCGATTAGAAACCATTTGAACGTCTTCTTCTAAAATCATGTTGTGTAATAAAAAAGGATCTTTTTCAACATCAGCAAAATCTACTTCAAAAATTGAATTTAAATTTTCTCCAATAAATTGAAAAAAAAACTCTTTTTCAGAGGTCATTTTAAATTGATACACTACACATTTTAAGTTGTTTGTTAAATTCGAAATTAAATTTTGATTTTTGATGTTTTCTACCTCTTGAAGTTTTTGAACGGTAATATCTTCATAGAAAGCGTTAAAAACTACGCTTCCGTCAAGTTGCTGTTTTGGAGAAGCATTTACGTTTAACCATTTTACATTTCCACTTTTGGTTACAATTCGATATTGATTACTATAGGGAGTTAATGCTTTAAAAGCATTAAAAATTGTTTTTATCACTTTTACACGGTCGTCTGGGTGAATAATGTTAAATATTATTTTGGGGTTATCTTGCACTTCCTCAAAACTAAATTCGCTAAATCTTTCCATTCCCTCACTCATATAGGTACATTCAAACTCTTTGTTTTCGTACATTTTTAATTGAGCTAGTCCTCCATTGATATCTTTAGATAATTTTTTTAACAATAATTCATTGCTTTTATTGGCAATTTCCAATGTTTTTTTATCAGTAATATCTTGGTGAAAACCATGCCAAATGGTAGAATTATTTTTTTGTTTTTTTGGGATTGAACTTATTTCAATCCATTTTCTTTTTCCACTTGGAGTAGTTATTCTGTGTTGAATAAAATAAGGGGTTGTATTTTTAATTGCATTAATAAAAACTGTTTTTGAATTTTCAAAATCCTCTTTATTAATTAAATCGTAAATAATATTAGGATTTTCTTGGGCTTGTTTTAAAGTTATTTCATATAAGTTTTCAACACCTTCGCTTAAAAATTTCCAAGTAATATTTAAGTTTTCATCTATTAAAAGTTCAGTAATTACGCCATTAATTCCATCGGTGAGTTCGTGAATAAATAAAGTTTCTTCATGACTGCTTATTTTTTTGAATCCAACACAATTGAATCCAATAATTTCATTTTTATTGTTCAAAATAGTGGAGTATTCCCATTCTGTCCAAATAAAATTGGTTTTAGAAATTTTTTTTCTAACCTTTATTTTACAAGTTGTAAATTCTCTAGAAAGTAATTTCTGCATACAATCTTCAACTAGTGCAACATCATCATTAAAAACCAGATTAAGACATTTTTTTCCTTTACTAACCGTACCTGAAAAGTTAAAAATTGACAAATAAAGGTCATTAAAATAAGTGTAATTTCCCAATAAGTCAATAGTTTTGTGATAAAAAGTAGTTGAATTGTGTAAAAATGAATCCATAATAAAAAGTGTAAAACTCAAATATATAAAAAAAATGGTTTAGTAATTTTTTACCAAACCATTTTATTTAAAGGGTTATGTCCTTTTTATAAATTATCTATAATTTTATCTTTTGGATATTTTACTTTATAACTTATTCTAACTTTTTTGGTTTCTGCTGGTAAAAGTTTTAATTGCCAAGTTAAAATTCCAGTTTCCAAATTAATTTTGGCAGAATCACTTTGTAACAACTCAACAGTAATTTCTTTATCAGAAATCAACGGATATTGATCTTTTAAAAGTAAATCGACAGCTTCTTTTTTATTGTTTCGTAACGTAATGTCAAATGTAAAAGTTTGTTCTTTATAAGATGATAAAAATTTGGTACTTGATTTTTCAACAACTCTCTCTCTTTTTATTGAAATTCGCTTGTCGCGACCCATACTCAAGTTTAAAGTGTCCGAAGTTTGATTCGGATTGATATTTGTTTTACCAACATACATTCCTTCAAAAATAATATTGGCTTCACCTTGCAACAAATTAAACTTGGAATAATCACTAATTTCTGCTAATAAAAAAGCTTCTTTATCAACTCTAGGAACCGCATAATATTTATAAGTTGCTGGCAATTTAATTTCTTTTAATGCTACCGAATGTATTTTTCCGTTCGATAAAATGTCGTAAGAAATATCAATATCAAAGGAAACATTTAACTGGTTTTCGTTAATTGTAGTGTAATTTGAAATCGAACTTGCGTCTGCTTCCATACTAATAACTGGTGCCGCCATTTTATTTACAGATTGAATTGAGTTTTGTCGCATATCTTTTTTATAAACATTCATTTCTGCTAAAAACGGATTTCCATATCGTAAAAACCAAGATTGTAAAAGTGGCGCTTGATTGTTCGCATTCGGCATTCCGCTTGACAAGGTTAATTTCACTTTTTTCCAATCAATTCCCGAACTTTGAATTACTTGAGCTTTATACATCATAATTATTGGAGCTGTGATGTTATCAACTCTTAAATCGTAAAATGGGGACCAAGTTGCTGTATTTGTAATATACGAAATATCCAAAGAAACATTTCCTGCAACAGAATTCATAACTTGAAGAATTAATTTTCCAGATGATGATTTTTCGTCGTTTTTTTCGCTAAAGGCCAATTTTTCATTTAATTTTAATAATTTTTCATTCAACTTGTCTTCTTTTTCTTGAAGTAATGCTATCGCATTATTTAATTCTGTTCGTTTACTATTGTAATAATCTACCATTTTCATTAATTCCAAAACATTTAAACCTGTGTTTAATCCAAATACTTGTTGATTTTTATCTAACAATTCAATAGTTTTTGAATGGGAAACTTTACTAGTTTGAAGTTTGGCAATATCTTTTTGAACTAAAACAATGCTGTCACGCACTTTTTTAATGATTGGTGAATTTTCGTCAATTTCAAATTCTGACATATAATTATCTGTAAATTGAACCGATAAAACGGTTAACGAACTTGGAGCTCCTATTTGTATTGTGTTTTCAATAAGCGAGTTTGCCACGTTTTTAATTACAATTTCGCTGTTGCCAATCGGTAAATTTAAATTGGTTGATTGTAAAAGTTCGGCAGCATTAAAGTAAACGGTTGCTGCTTTTACTTTAGCCGTTGTAAAAATTGGTTTCTGTGCAAATGTTATTGCCGAAACAAAAATCAAAACTAAAAAAGATATTTTTTTCATAATAAAGGATTTATACTTATTAAGAGTACTATTTTTAACTAATGGTTGGAAGACTATGTAAAATAATGAAAAAAAAAGTAAATTTGTTAATCAATTTTTAAAATTTTAATACAAGAAATGAATAAAATAGAGCATATTGGTATAGCAGTAAAAAATTTAGAAACCTCAAATTTATTGTTTGAAAAACTATTTGGAGCACCACCTTATAAGGAAGAAGAAGTAGAGAGTGAAGGCGTAAAGACTTCTTTTTTTAAAAACGGCCCCAACAAAATTGAACTTTTAGAAGCTACAAATCCGGAAAGCCCAATTGCAAAATTTTTAGAAAAAAAGGGCGAAGGTATTCATCATATTGCTTTTGATGTTACGGATATTTATCAAGAAATGAAGCGATTACAAGGTGAAGGATTTATTTTAATTAACGAAATTCCTAAAAAAGGAGCCGATAATAAATTGGTGGTTTTTTTACATCCAAAAGCAACAAATGGAGTTTTAATTGAGTTATGTCAAGAAATTGCAAATTAATTTTTCGTAAAACACTTGTAACTTTAAGAATTAATAGTATTTTTGCAATCCCAAAAGGTCCTATAGCTCATTCGGTTAGAGCAACTGACTCATAATCAGTAGGTGCTTGGTTCGATTCCAAGTGGGACCACAAAAAAAGACTCAAATTTGAGTCTTTTTTTATTTTAAATAGTGGTGTACCTTTTTTATTTTCACTTATGCATCAATTGCAATTTGGTAATATATTTTCCTATTACATCAAATTCCAAATTAATTTTTGTTCCTACTTTAAAAGTTTTAAAATTAGTATGCTCGTAAGTATACGGAATTATCGCTACTGAAAATTGATTTATTTTGGAGTTAACAACGGTCAAACTGACACCATTTACTGTTATTGAACCCTTTTCGATAGTTATGTTGTGTAAAGTTGAATCGTATTCAAAAGTATAATACCAGCTTCCGTTTGCTTCCTCAACATTGATGCAAATACCTGTTTGATCAACGTGTCCTTGAACAATATGCCCATCAAGGCGGTCACCCAATTTCATCGCTCTTTCTAGATTTACTATGCCGCCAATTTCCCAATTACCAAGATTGGTTTTATCAATTGTTTCTTTAATTGCAGTAACGGTATAGCAATCGTTTTCAATGCCAATAACAGTCAAGCAAACGCCGTTGTGCGAAACACTTTGGTCAATTTTTAACTCATTTGTAATAGTTGAACTTACTGTTATATGCAAGTTGGTGTTCTCATTTCGGAGGTCTTTTATGGTTCCGAGGGTTTCTATAATTCCTGTAAACATTTGTCGTTTTATTTCACTAAATTTGCGAATCAAAAGTAGTATTAAATAAGTAAAGTACCCAATGAAAAAAGCAGAAAATATAATTGTAGGAATTTCTATTGGTGATTTAAACGGAATTGGAACCGAAGTGATTTTAAAAACATTTGAAGACAATCGGATGTTAGAGCTTTGTACACCTGTGATTTTCGGAAACGTAAAAATAATGTCGTTTATTAAACGAAATTTAAACTTAGAAGCACAATTGCACGGAATTGATAAAATAGAGCAACTAGTTTTAGGAAAAATAAATGTATTAAATGTTTGGCGAGAAAACGTAGATATTAATTTTGGTCAAAATGATGAAACAGTTGGTAAATATGCTATTAAATCATTTATAGAGGCAACAAAATCATTAAAAAACGGTGAAGTTGATGTTTTAGTTACAGCACCAATTAATAAGTACAATATTCAATCGGACGATTTTAAATTTCCTGGTCACACCGATTATTTAAACCAAGAATTAGAAGGTGATGCTTTAATGTTTATGGTACAAGGCAATTTACGAGTGGGATTAATGACCGATCATGTTCCCGTAAATGAAGTTGCAAAACATTTGACCGAAAAATTAATTACTCAAAAAATTGAAACTATAAATAAATCGTTACGACAAGATTTTGGTATTACAAAACCAAAAATTGCTGTCTTAGGATTAAATCCGCATTGTGGCGATGGAGGTGTTATAGGTAAAGAAGATGACGAAATTATACAACCAACAATAGCAAAATTATATAAAAAAGGATTATTGATTTTTGGACCTTATGCAGCCGATGGTTTTTTTGGAAGTGGTCAATATGATAAATTTGATGCTGTGTTGGCAACTTATCACGACCAAGGTTTAATTCCATTTAAAACCTTATCTTTCGGAAATGGTGTTAACTTTACTGCGGGGTTAAATAAAATTAGAACCTCACCCGATCACGGTACTGCTTATGATATTGCAGGGAAAGGAATTGCCGATCATACCTCATTTAAAGAGGCTGTTTACGTTGCAATCGATATTTTTCATGCTCGAAATGAATATAAAGAATTGACAAATAATCCTTTAAAAATAAAAGAATTACAATTTGAATCAAAAAAAGGATAAAAGTCTTTTAAATTTACAATAATTTTATATCTTTGCACTCCCAAACACGATTTTTCGATTTGGATAAAATGAAAACTGATGAAATTAGCAAATGAATTTTTAATTCCTTTTGTAGGATTAAAAGTAGGTAAGCATCAATTTGAATTTCAAATTAACAACACGTTCTTTGACCGCTTTGATTACCACGAATATGAAAGTAGTGATATTAAAGTAAATGTAGTTTTAGAGAAAAAAAGCACAATGCTGGAATTAAATTTTAAGCAAAAAGGGACTGTAAACGTTCCGTGTGATTTGACAAATGAACTATTTGATTTGCCAATTAAAGCAAAATTAAAATTAGTAGTTCAATTTGGAGAAACGTTTAATAATGATAATGAGGAACTTTTAATTTTACCACACGGTGAATTTCAAATAGATGTTTCACAGTATATTTATGAAATGATTGTTTTATCTGTTCCCTTTAAGCGAGTGCATACTGGCATAAAAGAAGGAACATTAGACGAAGAAACAAAGCAAACTCTCGAAAAATTAAAAGTTAAAAAACCATCAAAAGAAAGTATACAACAAACAAATACCGACCCACGTTGGGATAAATTAAAACAACTATTAACGGATAAATAATATAGTAAAATGGCGCATCCAAAGAGAAAAATCTCCAAAACAAGAAGAGATAAACGAAGAACACATTACAAAGCAACAGTTGCAACAATTGCTACTTGTCCAATTACTGGAGAAGCACACTTATACCACAGAGCTTACTGGCACGAAGGCAAAATGTATTACAGAGGACAAGTTGTTATCGATAAATCGGTAGTTGAAATTTAGTATATACTCATAAAAACAAAAAACTCTCACTCGTTGAGAGTTTTTTGTTTTTAAACTTTATATAAATTCAAGTTTTTTTATAATTTTTTATAGTATTGATAAGATAACTTATAAAAATTTTGTAATTTCCACCTCTTTTAAATACTTTTCTTAAAAGATATTAAATTTGTATTATGAATAAAATTACCGCAGCAATTACTGCCGTTGGAGGCTACGTGCCCGATTATGTGTTGTCAAACAAAGTGCTTGAAACCATGGTCGACACCAACGATGAATGGATACTTACTCGAACAGGAATTTCTGAAAGACGTTTGCTAAAAGAATCTGGCAAAGGAACCTCTTTTTTAGCTATTAAAGCTGCTCAAAATTTAATACAAAAAGCAAATCTTGATCCTGCCGAAATAGATTTAGTAATCATGGCAACTACCACACCCGATATGCCCGTTGCTGCTACAGGAGTTTTTGTAGCCACTCAAATTGGAGCCATTAATGCTTTTGCTTATGATTTACAAGCCGCTTGTTCTAGCTTTTTATTTGGAATGTCAACTGCAGCAGCTTATATTGAATCTGGTAAATATAAAAAAGTACTTTTAATAGGTGCCGATAAAATGTCATCAATAATTGATTATACCGATAGAGCTACTTGCATTATTTTTGGCGATGGAGGTGGTGCCGTTTTATTTGAACCCAATTATGAAGGATTGGGAATTCAAGATGAGTTATTAAAATCGGACGGCATTGGTCGTGAATATTTAAAAATTGATGCTGGCGGATCTATACTTCCATCATCAAAAGAAACCGTTGAAAATAGTCAACATTTTGTTTTTCAAGATGGTAAAACTGTTTACAAATATGCTGTTTCAGGAATGGCCGACGTATCTGAAAAAATTATGCAACGTAATAATTTAACCAATAATGATGTAGATTGGTTGATTGCCCATCAAGCCAATAAACGAATAATTGATGCAACTGCTTCAAGAATGGATTTGGACGAAAGTAAAGTTTTGGTCAACATTCAAAAATACGGAAATACTACATCGGCAACACTTCCACTATTATTATACGATTTTGAATCGAAATTCAAAAAAGGGGATACCTTGATTTTTGCTGCTTTTGGTGGCGGATTTACTTGGGGTTCCATTTATTTAAAATGGGCTTACTAAAAACAAAAAACAAAAATTAACTAAAATACAATCAATATGGATTTAAAAGAAATTCAAAACCTAATTAAATTTGTGGCAAATTCAGGTGTCGCCGAAGTAAAATTAGAAATGGACGATGTAAAAATTACCATTCGTACTACTTTAGAAAATACTGCTCCCGAAGTTACTTATGTGCAACAAGCTCAGATGCAACAAGCGCTACCTCAGTCAAATGTTCCTATGGTTGCAGCTACTACTGAACCAACTGCTGCGGTTTCAAGTGATGATAATTCAAAATACATTACCATCAAATCACCAATGATCGGAACTTTTTATCGAAAACCGTCACCAGACAAGCCAATGTTTGTTGAAGTAGGAACATCAATTGGTAAAGGTGATGTACTTTGTGTAATTGAAGCTATGAAATTATTTAATGAAATTGAAGCTGAAATTTCAGGTAAAATCGTTAAAATTTTAGTTGATGATATGTCACCAGTTGAATTTGACCAACCTTTATTTTTAGTTGATCCGTCATAAATTTAAGATTTTAGATAATCTACTTAAAATTGCGGATTTGAAAAGCAATAGTAGTATTGAATTCAAATTAAAAGCATTTTAATCTTTAACCTTTACCGTCTAACTTCTAACTTTTAAAAGATGTTTAAAAAAATATTAATTGCCAACCGAGGTGAAATCGCCTTACGGATAATTAGAACCTGTCGTGAAATGGGCATCAAAACGGTGGCGGTTTATTCGACTGCTGATGCAGAAAGTTTACACGTAAAATTTGCCGACGAAGCCGTTTGTATTGGTCCACCGCCAAGTAATTTATCGTATTTAAAAATGTCAAGCATTATTGCTGCCGCAGAAATTACAAATGCGGATGCTATTCATCCAGGTTATGGATTTTTATCTGAAAATGCCAAGTTTTCTAAAATTTGTCAAGAACACAACATTAAATTTATTGGTGCATCGCCAGAAATGATTGATAGGATGGGCGACAAAGCCTCTGCAAAATCAACAATGATTGAAGCAGGAGTTCCTTGTGTGCCAGGTTCTGTTGGGATTTTAGAATCATACGAACAAGCCGAACAATTGGCGGATGATTTTGGCTATCCTGTAATGTTGAAAGCAACTGCTGGCGGCGGCGGAAAAGGAATGCGTGCCGTTTGGAAAAAAGAAGATTTATTGAAGGCGTGGGAAAGTGCGCGTCAAGAATCGGCTGCAGCCTTTGGAAACGACGGAATGTATTTGGAAAAATTAATTGAAGAACCTCGTCATATAGAAATTCAAGTAGTGGGCGATTCTTACGGAAAAGCCTGTCATTTATCGGAAAGAGATTGCTCGGTGCAACGTCGTCATCAAAAGTTGACGGAAGAAACACCATCTCCATTTATGACTGATGAATTGCGAAATAAAATGGGTGAAGCCGCAGTAAAAGCAGCTGAATACATTAAATACGAAGGCGCAGGAACGGTAGAATTTTTGGTAGATAAACACCGAAATTTCTATTTTATGGAAATGAATACTCGAATTCAAGTTGAGCACCCAATAACGGAGCAAGTAATTGATTATGATTTAATTCGGGAGCAAATTATGGTTGCGGCTGGAATTCCGATTTCGGGTAAAAATTATTTTCCGAATTTGCACGCTATTGAGTGTAGAATTAATGCCGAAGATCCTTACAATGATTTCCGACCATCGCCAGGAAAAATAACTACGTTGCATGCTCCGGGCGGACACGGAGTGCGATTGGATACTCACGTTTATGCAGGTTATACGATTCCGCCGAATTACGATTCGATGATTGCGAAATTGATTACTACGGCACAAACAAGACAAGAAGCCATCAATAAAATGAAACGTGCCTTGGATGAGTTTGTTATTGAGGGAATTAAAACCACCATACCGTTTC
>JBBRCJ010000044.1:0-20940 GCA_038204955.1 Flavobacteriales bacterium | reverse complement strand
TATCCGGAAAAACTATGCTTTCAATCGTGTCGTCTTCGGTAAATGGCTTTAAACCAATGTATTTTTCGTTTTGCAAACTATAAACTAGCACTATATTATTTTCTGGTTGAATAATCCAATATTCTTTCACGCCACATTCTTCATATAAATTAAATTTCGTGTGAATGTCGTGTTTGGTGTTGGTTGGCGAAAGAATTTCAATAATTAAATCGGGTGCACCATTACAACCTTTATCGTCTAATTTTTCTAAATCGCAAATTATACATAAATCGGGTTGAACGACTGTGTAGTCTTTTTTACCTTTTTTAATTGGTAAACGCACATCGAATGGAGCAACATAAACTTCACAAGGATGCTTTTTGAAAAAATTTAAAATATCTCCATTTACATTTTGAGAAACTTTTTGATGACGCCGATTGGGCGCTGGACTCATTTTGTGAATAAATCCTTTGATTAACTCCACACGTTCTTTAAATTCCCAAAGCAAATAATCGGCATAAGTGTATTGCTTTGTTAAATCTAAATCAGAAAATTTGGTTACTACATTCATTTTAATCGTTTTAACAAAGGTATTTAAAATAATTTTAGATTTTAAATTTTAGATTTTAGAAAAAATCCTATTTATGAAAATTTGTAACATTATTGACCGAATCATTTTAATAATTCAATAAAGATTTTAATTCCGTTTCAAAGCGAACTTTTGGTAAATATTGATCTTCCAAGGCTTTTACGAACGGAATGGCACTTTCTAAACTTCCAACACGTTTTACTGGAGCGTCTAAAAATTCAAAGCAATTTTCCATTATTAAAGCCGAAATATCACTTGAAATTCCGCCAAACAAGCTGTCTTCTTGTAAAATTATACATTTTCCGGTTTTCTTTACGGATACAAATATTGTTTCTATATCTAAAGGTTGCAAAGTCCTTAAATCTATCAAATCGGCTGAAACTTCTTGATTTTTAGATAAAGTATCTAAAGCCCAATGAACTCCTGCTCCGAATGAAATTATGGTTACATCATTTCCTTCTTTAAGAATCGATGCTTTTCCGAACGGAATTGTATAATAGTCTTTAGGAACATCTTGATAAACAGAACGGTACAATTGTTTATGTTCAAAAAACATTACTGGATTTGGATCGTTTATTGCCGTATTTAAAAGTCCTTTTACATCGTATGGAAATGCTGGATAAACTACCTTTAAACCTGGAGTTTTGGTAAACCAAGCCTCATTGGTTTGTGAATGAAATGGACCAGCTTGAGTGCCACCACCACAAGGCATTCGTACTACAACATCTGCGTTTTCTTGCCAACGATAATGTGATTTTGCCAATAAATTTACTACTGGATTGAATCCAGTAGAAACAAAATCGGCAAATTGCATTTCGACGATTGCTTTATAACCGTTAATAGATAATCCCATTGCAGCGGAAACAATGGCACTTTCACAAATTGGAGTGTTTCGAACTCTTTCTTTACCAAATTTTGCTACAAAACCTTCGGTAATTTTAAATGCACCGCCGTATTCTGCAATGTCTTGACCCATAATTACCAAGTTTGAGTGTCGCTCCATTGATTGGCTCAATGACTGTGTTATGGCATCAACAACTCTAATGTTTTCATTTTCTGACGATGGATTTACGGCTTCAAATTCGTACGGTTTGTAAACGTCGTTTAATTCTTCAAATAAATTCGCTACAATGTCGGGTTCGGCTTGGGTAATTGACCAGTTTTCGTCGATTTCGGCTTTTATTTTGGTTTTAAATTCTTCATCTAATTCTTCTGATAAAACGCTTACTCGCAGCAAATAGTCTCTGAAATTTGAAATTGGGTCTTTTATTGCCCATTCGTCCATTAACTCTTGCGGAACGTATTTTGTGCCACTTGCTTCTTCGTGACCTCGCATTCGGAAGGTTTTAAATTCTAATAAAACTGGTCGTGGATTTTCTTGAAGAGATGTTTTTAATTCTGAAATTTTATTATAAACTTCTAAAATATTATTTCCGTCAATAATGTGGCTTTCCATTCCGTAACCGATGCCTTTATCGGCAAGATTTTCGCAACGATATTGCTCGTTTGTTGGAGTTGATAATCCGTAACCGTTGTTTTCAATTACAAAAAGTACGGGTAAATCCCAAACGGCAGCTATGTTTAAGGCTTCGTGAAAATCGCCTTCGGATGTGGCACCTTCGCCTGTAAAAACAGCGGTAATTTTTCCGTTTTGTTTTAATTTATTGGCTAATGCGATTCCGTCGGCTACGCCTAATTGTGGACCAAGATGCGAAATCATACCTATTATATTGAACTCTTGTGTGCCAAAATGAAAGCTACGGTCACGACCTTTGGTAAAACCTGTGGCTTTGCCTTGCCATTGCGAAAATAAACGGTGCAAAGGAATGTTACGCGAAGTGAAAACTCCTAAATTTCGATGCATTGGTAAAATATATTCTTCTTTATCAAGCGCAGCAGTTATGCCGACCGAAATAGCTTCTTGACCAATGCCCGAAAACCATTTTGAAACCTTGCCTTGACGGAGAAGAATTAACATTTTTTCTTCTATCATTCGGGGTTTTAGAAGTTGTTTGTATAAATCTAAAAGTTTTAAATTGGAAAGGTTTTGTCTGTCGAAGTTCATTGGTTGTATTTTTTAAGCATTGCAAAAATAGAAAATTTTGATTGGAATTGAATACAAATTTTAATTAAAAAGCGAAATGTTTCGTGTTGGTGTAGCCCAGACAGAAATGAAAAGCCCGGAGCAAAAAAAGGTAGTTTTTGTTGGCTAAAAACTGCGACCAACGGGAGCACGTTTTTTGGCTTACAAAAACACCTTTTTTTGTGAGGACTTGAAATGTATGGTTGGATTGGCTTCTGAAAATACTGAAATAAATTCAGTACAAGTGAATTCAGAATAAATTATAAAAAAAATTGTTAATAACTTTGATTTTGAAGATTGAAAAAAGTGTCTATATTTGTAATGCTTGACTTTTTTGGGTTGAGTTATTAACAAAAAATGTATAAAATGCAAAACATTCCTAGTGTTGACTTGCGTGATTTCCTGTCGGATGACCCGACACGTAAACAAAAATTTGTAAATGAAATCGGAAAAGCCTTTGAAGATATTGGCTTTGTGGCATTAAAAGGTCATTTTTTAAATGATGCTTTGGTAGGTGAATTGTATGGTGAGATTCGTAATTTTTTCGCATTGCCCTTGGAAACTAAATACGGTTATGAGATTCCGGGAATTGGAGGTCAACGTGGTTATGTTTCGTTTGGTAAAGAGCACGCTAAAGGTAAAAAAGAAGGCGATTTAAAAGAATTTTGGCACTTTGGGCAATACGTAAGTAAAGATTCAAAATACGCAGCTGAATATCCTGACAATGTTGAAGTTACCGAGTTACCAAGATTTAATGAAGTTGGTAAAGAAGCCTATCAAATGTTAGAAAAAACGGGCATTTATGTGTTGCGTGCTTTGGCATTGCATTTGGGCTTGGATGAGTTTTATTTTGATCAATATGGTTATGAAGGAAACTCTATTTTGAGACCTATACATTATCCGCCAATTACATCGGAACCTGAAAATGCAATTCGTGCAGCGGCTCACGGCGATATTAATTTAATTACGCTTTTGATGGGTGCGCAAGGTAAGGGTTTGCAGGTTCAAAACCACGATGGAGAATGGATTGATGCAATGGCTGAACCTGACGAATTGGTAATTAATGTGGGCGATATGTTGAGCCGACATACTAACAATAGATTAAAATCTACAATTCATCAGGTGGTTAATCCGCCGAGAGAATTGTGGGGAACTTCAAGGTATTCGATTCCGTTTTTTATGCACCCCGTGAGCGAAATGCGTTTGGATGTTTTGGAAAATTGTATTGACGCAGAAAACCCGAAAAAATACGAAGATATTTCTGCTGGAGAGTTTTTATATGAACGACTTGTGGATTTGGGATTGATTAAGAAGTAATTGTTTAAATTATTATTAAAAAGGCATTGAGTGTTTCTTGATGTCTTTTTTATTTTTTTTGGGAACACAAATTTGAGAAATCGAAAAAATTGAAGAAATTAGTTTTTTATAAACTTAGATTTGAGAAATCAAACAAATTCAAAAAATTAAAGAAATTGTTTTTTTAGGAACATATATTCGTATCATTGATTTTTTATATTTTAAGTTGTTTAAAATAAATATTATGAAAAATTTTCCACATCAACAATTGACTAAAGAAATAATTGGTATTTACTATGACGTTTACAATGAACTTGGTTGTGGTTTTCTTGAAAAAGTGTATCAAAATTCAATGGTAATTGAACTAAAAAGTAGAAGTTATGAAGTCGAAGTTCAAAAAAAGTTAAACGTTTATTTTAAGAAAAAAATCGTTGGTGATTATTATCCTGATATTTATTGTAAACGGTTTAGTTATTCTTGAATTAAAAGCGGTTGAATATTTGATTGAGGCTCACGAAAATTAGTTATTAAATTATTTAAAAGCAACCGATTGCGAAGTAGGTTTAGTTTTTAATTTTTGGGAAAGATCCTCAATTCATTAGAAAAATTTTTACAAATGAATTCAAAAAAAATAGAATTTGAATATTTTAGATTTCTCTAATTTCTCCAATATGTGTAATTGAAATCAATTTTTATGATTTCTCCAATTTCTAAAATCTGTGTTGCCAAAAAAAACAATTAAATAAAAAATGGATATAAAAGACCAATTAAAAAACCTTTTTCCAGAACATATTCCGTCAAGAGAGGAAGAGATTGAAGAGACCGAACACGAATTATATGTTCAAAAAGAGCCTATGATTTGTAAATTTGAAAAGCGAAAAGGAAAGCCAACAACCATAATTGAAGGCTACGAAGGTTCTGACGAGGATTTTAAAATTTTAGCCAAAGAAATAAAAACTAAATTAAGTGTTGGCGGTACTTTTAAAGACGATTCGATAATTATTCAAGGTGATTATCGTGATAAAATAATGAAAATTTTACAAGAAAAAGGATTTAAAACTAAAAGAGTCGGAGGATAATTTTTGTAGATTGTATATTGTAAAATGTATTAACGACTTTACACTATACAATATACATTTTACAATATACAAAAAAAGAAAATGATAAAATCATCAGAATTAATATTAAACCCAGATGGAAGTGTGTACCACTTAAATTTGAAACCAGAACACATTGCGCACGACATTATTTTTGTGGGCGACCAAAATAGAGTAGAAAAAATCACTAAAAGTTTTGAAAAAATTGAATTTTCTACTCAAAAAAGGGAATTTAAAACCCAAATTGGAATTTTCAAAGGCAAACGAATTACGGTGATGTCAACCGGAATTGGACCAGACAATATTGATATAGTAATGAATGAGTTGGATGCATTGGTAAACATTGATTTGGAAACTAAAATGCCAAAAGAAAACCTAACTTCGTTGAATATTATCAGAATTGGAACTTCGGGTTCCTTGCAAGCAGATATTCCTGTGGATAGTTTTGTGTTAAATACTTTTGGGTTGGGCGTTGATAATATGCTCCGCTCCTATTTAATTGACGAAGTTACTAATAAAGAATTGGAAGATGCTTTTATAAAACATACCAATTGGGATATTAATAAAGGTCGTCCTTATGCAATTGCTTGTAGCGAAAAGTTAGAAAAAATTATCGAAAGTGATAAAATGTTTAAAGGAATTACGGCAACTGCAGGCGGATTTTATGGCCCACAAGGTCGTGTCTTGCGATTGAATATTCAAGATGAAGAACTGAACGGCAAAATGGATAATTTTGTTTTTGATGAACATCGAATAACTAATTTAGAAATGGAAACCGCTGCAATTTACGGACTTGGAAAACTTTTAGGACATGAAACATTGTCGCTAAATGCTATAATTGCGAATCGAGCCACTGGAACTTTTAGTTCTGATCCTTACAAAGCAGTTGATGAATTGATTGCTTATACCTTGGATAAATTGGCTAAATAATTTTAAATTTCTCTGATTTCTCTGATTTCTAAAATTTGTGCTTTTTAGTACTATTTTGGAACACAGATTTGAAAAATTATAGAAATTTTTAAAATAACAAATCAGCAAAAAAGCACTTATTATGGACTTAGTTTTAGAAACAGAAAGGCTAATATTTAGAGAAATAAAACTTTCTGACAAAGAAGCATTTTTCTTTATCAATAAAAGCCCAAACGTTCATAAATACTTGCGAAATCCGATTGACAGTATAGAAAAATCAGAAGAGTACATTAAAGAAATAAGAAATCAATATAAAAAAAATAATATTGGTCGTTTTGCGGTAGTCCTGAAAACTACAAATGAATTAATTGGTTTAGTTGGATTAAAATTTATTGATAAAATTGAAAATAATCATAGTGATATTTATGATTTAGGTTTTCGTTTTAATGAAAAATTTTGGAATAATGGATATGGATTTGAATCTGCCAAAATATGGATTGAATATGGATTTGAAGTATTGAAAATCAAAAAAATTTATGCTTCTGCACAAGTTGATACTATAGCATCAAATACACTTTTGAAAAAACTTAAATTTACAATGAAGAATACTTATTATCATAAAATAACACTTCATAATTGGTACGAATTAAATAAAAACGAATGGATTTAATTTTAAAAACAGAACGATTAATTTTAAGAGAAATGCGTCACGAAGATGCTCCAGAACTCTTCGAAATGGATTCAAACCCCAATGTTCACAAGTATTTATGGAACAAACCAAACACTTCAATTGATGAAATTCACGAATACATAACTTATGTTCGCAAACAATATGAAGAAAATAAAATAGGTCGATTCGTAGTGATTTTAAAAGAAACTAATAAATTAATAGGTTGGGTAGGATTGAAATACAACACAGTGGAAGTAAATAATAAAATCAATTTTTATGATATTGGATATCGATTAAACGAAAAATTTTGGGGAAAAGGTTATGCTTCAGAAGCCACTTTTGCCTGGTTGAATTATGGATTTAAAGTGATGAAAATTGAAACAATGACCGCTGCAGCTCATACCGCCAATATTGCATCAAACAGAATTTTACAAAAAATAGGAATGACCGAAACCGAAAAGTATTTGGAAGATGGTGTTTCTTGGAATTGGTATGAAATGAAAAATCCAAAACAATAAAGTAGTTTTTAACCCTAACGTTTTATAATTCATCAATTTAATAAAAATGAAAATAATAAAAATAGCAGGAGTTCCTGAACATTTCAACTTGCCCTGGCATTTAAGCATTGAAAACAACGAATTTCAAGAAATTGGAATCGATTTGCAATGGAAAGATGTACCTGAAGGAACAGGAAAAATGTGTCAAATGCTTCGTGAAGGTTCAACTGACATTGCCGTAATTTTAACCGAAGGAATTATAAAAGATATTGTTTTAGGAAACGAATCTAAAATTGTACAAATTTATGTTGAAAGCCCTTTAATATGGGGAGTTCACGTTGATGCAAAATCGAAATTTAAAACAATCTCTGATTTAGAAAACAAAAAAGTGGCCATTTCTCGATTGGGTTCAGGATCTCATTTAATGGCAGTTGTAAATGCTCAAAATCAAGGTTGGAATACCGAAAAATTAGAATTTGAAATTGTAAACACCATTGATGTTGCGGTTGAAAGTCTAACTTCGCAGAAATCAGATTATTTTATGTGGGAGCGTTTTATGACAAAACCGTTAGTTGATAAAGGAATATTTAAGAAAATTTATGAATGTCCTACACCTTGGCCTTGTTTTGTTATTGCGGTGAGAAATGAAATTTTAGAAAATGAATCTCAATTAATATCACAAATTTTGAAAATTATAAATTTAAAAACTCAAAGTTTTAAAAATATTTTAAACATTGACCAACAATTATCAAATAAATATTATTTAAAAATTGAAGATGTTCAAGAATGGTTGGCTTTAACCAAGTGGTCTCAGAGTCATCTAAGTACTAAAATGTTAAACAAAATTCAAAATCAATTATTATCAGCTAAAATTATTGATAAAAAAGTTACTTTTGCCCAACTGATTAAAGTGCTATAACTTTTTTCATTTAATTAATGATACAATTTAGCAAATCTCTTTACGATAAATACAATGCTCAATTTCGGATTAAAAGTCCGTACGATTTGTTACTTATTTTTGTTTTAAACCTATTAATAGCAATTCCGGTTTTTATTATTGCACATCAAAATTTAGTTAATTTAAATTTATTTTGGCATTTAGATAGAATTTTTTTGGCAATTTTAATTATAATAGCAATTCAATTCGTGTTGTTTAAAATGAGAAAAATTACTTTTATTAGTGTTTTTTTGTATTTAATAGCTCTAGTTTATGGTTCGCTTTTTGGTAAATATGGTTTTAAAAATGTTATTGAAGATTACCAATCAATGGTGTATTCAATGAATGAAAATCCGTTTCCTCAAGATATAATTATTGATAATTTACTACCATTTCCAAATAAAAGTGAAGTTATAAATGCTATTGATTTTCAAAATCCAAAAGTTCGAGATTTTGCAATTAATGCTACTTTAAAAAATTTTAAAGAAGTTCGAGGTTATCAAGACTATAAAACTATAATTCAATGTTTTGCGGTTTTTAAAGAAATAAACTCCAATTGGAATTATGTACACGATCCAAAAAATCAAGAATATTTTGCAAGTGCTAGCGAATCAATAACAATTTTATCTGGAGATTGTGACGATTATTCAATACTGATTGCTGCTTGTGTACGATCAATTGGCGGAACACCACGCATTATTCATACTAGCGGGCATATGTATCCAGAAATTTTAATTGGAAACAAGTCTGATTTAGAAACCACAAATTATTTAATAAAAAACGTGCTTTTTGAATTAGAAAGTAAAAATCAACCAATAAATTATCACATAGACGAACGAGGCAAAATTTGGATGAATCTTGATTACACTGCGAAATATCCAGGCGGACCATTTATGTACAATGAAGTTTTAGGAGCCTTAACTTTAGATTAATTTAATAAATTTTATAAAGAGTGTACTGATTTTTTAAATTTAAAATTATTAAGCTTTTAACTCCCCTTCTAGTTTACTAACCACTGCTGTAGCTATACTATTTCCAACAACATTTGTGGCACTTCGTCCCATATCTAAAATGGGGTCTATTCCAAGTAAAAGTGCAATTCCAACTTCGGGAATTTTAAAGCTGGCCAAAGTTCCAGCTATTACTACTAATGAGGCTCTAGGAACACCTGCAATTCCTTTACTTGTTAACATTAAAACTAAAAGCATAGAAATTTGTGTCTCCACTGATAAATGAATCCCATAGGATTGAGCAATAAAAATAGAAGCAAAAGTCATGTACATCATACTACCATCTAAATTAAAAGAATATCCTAGTGGTAAAACAAAACTTGTTATTTTTGGACTACAACCAAATCGTTCCAATTCAACCATAGTTTTTGGAAAAGCAGCTTCAGAACTACTTGTGCTAAATGCCAGTAAAATAGGATCTTTTATCCGTTTCAACAATTCTAAAATTCTTGTTTTTAAAAAAACCGAACCAGCTAAAATTAATACACACCAAAGTAAAAATAATCCAAAATAAAACTCTGAAATAAAAATGGCATAAGTTGTTAAAATTCCAACCCCTTGTTTTGCAATAACTACTACCATTGCACCAAAAACAGCAATTGGAGCAAAATTCATAATAAAACCAGTTAATTTTAATATTATATGAGCTATATCATCTAAGGCGGCTACAATTTTATCACTTTTTTTACCTAATGCTGCAGCAGAAATTCCAAAAAATATTGAAAATATAACAATTTGTAAAATTTCATTGTTAGCCATTGACTCAATAAAACTTTTTGGAAAAACATGTGTAATAAAATCTTTTACAGACAATGCAGCTTTATCAATACCAGTTACCTGATTATCTAGCGGAAGTGCCAAATGCATTGACTCGCCTGGTTTAAAAACATTTACCAAAATCATTCCTAAAAATAGACTTACTAAGGATGCCGAAATAAACCATAACATAGTTTTTCCACCAATTCTACCCACTGTTTTTATATCACCAAGTTTTGCAATTCCAACCACTAATGTTGTAAATACTAATGGCGCTACTATCATTTTGATTAAACGAAGAAAAATATCTGTAATAATTGAAAACCACTGTAATTTTTTATCACGATTAGAGGTTATCTCTTTTAATTGTGTTTCCGAGAAATTTTTTACACTTTTTAAATCAGAATAAGTACTATTCAAAGTGTCTTTGGCTGGTTTATTTAAGAGTACTTTTGATTTTTTTATCGTATCTTCTAATTGTTCAATTTTTTTTAATTGTTGCGTAAAAGAACCCTGATTTTTTATAGTATTTGATACAATTTCTTTTTTTTGATTTTCAAACCCAGTTATAATTTTTGAAATTGATTTATAATGAATAGTAGTTGAATCGGCTAAATATGATTTTAATGATGCCGAACTAGAATCGGTATTTTTACTATAAAATTCAATTTTTTCATTTTCAGAGTTGACATAATATTTATTAATTATGAAGCCAAAAGCAATACCTATAAATAATGCAATAAATATATTTCTAGTTAGATTTGATTTTTTTATTTTGTTATTTGGAGTCATCTATTTGAAGTAAGTTTTGTTTAATAAATAAAAATCGGCTAAAACCAAAGCTGCCATAGCTTCAACGATAGGTACAGCTCTTGGCACAACACAAGGATCGTGACGCCCTTTGCCTTGCATTTCGGTAATTTCGCCTTTATTATTTAAAGATTCTTGTTTTTGAATTAAAGTAGCAACCGGTTTAAAAGCTACTTTAAAATAAATATCCATTCCATTTGAAATTCCACCTTGAATTCCTCCAGAAAGATTGGTTTTAGTGGTTCCATCGGAATTATAAAGATCATTATGTTGACTTCCTAACATTGTAGCGCCTTCAAAACCAGATCCAAATTCAAAGCCTTTAACTGCATTAATTGACAACATTGCTTTACCCAATTCGGCATGCAATTTATCAAAAACTGGTTCACCTAAACCTATTGGTACATTTTGAATAACGCAACTAATTACACCCCCAACGGTATCTCCTTGTTTTTTAATTTTTTTGATATAGTTTTCCATCTCCAATGCTTTTGACATATCTGGGCATCGAACTGGGTTGGATTCAATTAATGTAAAATCTAAATGAGAATAATTTTTATCCAAACAAATTGTTCCAACTGCCGATACAAAGGCATTTATTTTAATGTTTTTAAGAAATTGTTTTGCAATTGCTCCAGCCACTACTCTACTTGAAGTTTCTCTGGCCGAACTTCGACCACCACCACGATAATCTCGAATACCGTATTTTTTTTCATAAACGTAATCAGCATGACTTGGTCGATAATTGTCTTTAATATGTGAATAATCATCCGATTTTTGATTCGTATTTGGAATAATAAACCCTATGGGAGTTCCAGTTGTTTTTCCTTCAAAAATTCCGGATAAAAATTGCACTTCATCTTCTTCTTTTCTTTGAGTAACAATATTTGATTGCCCTGGTTTTCGTCGCTGCATTTCTATATTAATGGCTTCAAAATCGACTTCAATATTTGGCGGACATCCATCTATTATTCCGCCCAAAGCCTCACCGTGTGATTCTCCAAAAGTTGTAACTTTAAAAAGTGTACCAAAACTATTGCCTGCCATTTTTTCGATTTTAAACAAAAATATGATTTTTTAATTAAAAATTTGAATTAAAAAGTAGTTTGTATAAATAAAATCATATTTAATTATTCATAATTGTTAGTTTAAATAAAACTTTCAAATTAATTAAAACTAATAATTATGTAAAAAAAACAAATAATTATACAATAATTAGTAAAACTTATTGTTCTACATTTGTAAAAATTAAATCAATTAAAAATGAAAAGAATTATTTTAAGTTTAGTATTATTAGTAGGGATTTCAGTTTCTATGTCGTCTCAAAAAATTTCTCGAAATGCTCTTGGACTACGTTTAGGTTCCAATGACGGATTTGGTGGTGAGATTTCTTATCAAAGAAAGTTGGCAAAAGACAACAGATTAGAATTAGATTTGGGATGGAGAAACAGTAATGATTTTGCAGCTTTTAAACTTGCAGGTTTGTACCAATGGACTTGGCAAATAGAAAATGGTTTTGACTGGTATGCAGGAGTTGGAGGCGGAATTGGTACTTGGAGTTTTGACAACAAGTATAATAAAGAAAACGGAACATTCTTATTTGTAGCTGGCGATATTGGAATTGAATATAATTTTGATATTCCTTTGCAAATTTCTCTTGATTTTCGTCCAGAACTATACGTAAACAGCGGTGTTTATAGAAATGGTGTTGGTTCTGATATAGGCTTAGGAATAAGATATAAATTTGATTAATTTTATTTCTATTAAAATATATAAAAACTACAGTTTTAAAGCTGTAGTTTTTTTTTATAAGTTAGGGCTAAAATTTTCATTTTTATTTTTAGCAAACTCAAAGCCTTCTTTCCACCACTGAGCCATTTTTACTTTGTTAAAAACTAACGCATTATTAGTTAATTTTGTTGGAGTGTAGTATAAATTTAATTTAACATTTTTATTTTTAGCTGCCAATTTTCCAATCGTTATGTCGTGTTTTTCAACTTGACCCAACATTAATTCAAACATATCAACTAAAAGAGAAAATGGGTTTTTACCAATTTTTCGCTTTTCAAGTTGTAATTCGGTTTCTAAAATAATTACATCAACTTCTGTTGCTCCTTTATCAATGGCTTCTCTAATTGGTACTAAGCTCGAAAATCCGCCGTCTCCGTATTCACAATCATCTTTTTTTACTAAACTCATAAACGGAATATAATTGCAAGAAATCCAAATCCAATCACAAAAATTTTCATAATCAAAATCTTTAATTGATTTGAATTCAGCATTGTTTCTTGATAAATTAGTAACGGTAATTATTATATTGGTTGGCGAATTTTTAAGTTCATTAAACTCCTCGAATGTAAAATTTTCTCGAATAAATTTTCGTAATTTATGACTTTCTCCAAAAGTTCGTTTCCCTTTTAAAAACTGCAACAAAACGTTGAAATGATTAATAGATACAATATCGCCTTCAATGGCTTTTTTAACAACAAATGGATTAATATCGAAAATTTTATGCATATCAAATTGAGTATATATATCAAAAATCTTGTTTACTTTACTCAATGCCAAATGAGGAATCAATAAACTTCCAGTTGATGTACCCACTAAAATATCATATTTGTGATTTTTTTCTTGCAACAAAAATTGTGCTACACCACCAGCAAATGCTCCTTTACTTCCTCCTCCGGAAATTACTAATGCTCTCATTATTATTTTGTTAATTGTGTTAATTGTGCATTTTCAGTAGCTGAGAGTTGGGACTTTATATTTTCAAAAATTAATTTATACTCTTCTTTTTTATACAAAATTCTAATTTTATCCTTAGCAAATTTTACAAATTGCCATTTATGATGAAAAGTTGCATTTATTAAACTTTTAAGCGTTGTTTCATTTTTAGATTCCAGTTGAAATAAACTTTCAAAGGCATTTTGACGAATAGAACTATCAAATTGTGACCCAGTGTAATTTATCAATTCATTTAAATAAGTCGCTTTTAAATCATCCGAAATAGCATTATTTACTTGCGAATAGGTTAAAAATAAAATTCGTAATTCTTTATCATTTTTTCCCTCCCAATTTTTTGCAATTTCTAAATACCGTGATTGATCTTCTGAAAAACTTGTAAATAAATTAGTAAACGCTATTTCTTTGGTATCGTACGATTTATCGTTAAGTAAACTTTCGTAATCTAATTTAAAGGCTGTTGGAATTTTGGATATTGTTTGAGCAACAGCTTGCCGAACCTCAATATCATTAGTTTGCATTGCCAGTTTAATTAAATTTTCTTTTATTTCAAACGGAACATTTTTAATTTGATATATAATTTCAGTTTTCAATGGATATAAACATTTTGATTTTAAAATTTCTGTAAAATACGGTTCTTTTTCAGCAAATGATAAATTTCGTTTGCTTTGGATTTCTAATAATTTTTGAATAAAATTACTTTCACTGAGTAAAATATTCATTTCATCTGTTTGATAGTGATAATCCTCCAACCAGTTTTTCTGAAATTTCTCAATATCAAAGTCAGAAACTTTTTTTATTTCATTTAAAAAATCGGCTGTTTCAACATTTTTATATTGATATTTACTTAAATAATTTTTAATGGCTTGTTGAAATTTTTTGGATCCAATTGCTTCACGAATTGTATGTAAACCCAAACTACCCTTTTGGTAAAAAGATAGTGAACTTGCTTTTTCATTCAAAACTGGAATCGTATCCGTTTTAGCGGCTTGTTTTACTTGCATTGCATCACTATACAATTTATAATAAAAATAATCGTCTCCATAAATTTTACGTTCTGCCAAAAGTGCGTAATAAGTAGCAAAACTTTCTTGCAACCAATGTTGCTTTCCTGATTTAGCAGTTATTAAATCGCCAAACCATTGATGTGCCAACTCGTGAGCGTTTACATTAATAAAATTTCTATCATTAAAGGCACTTTCATCAACTACAAAACTTTGATCAAAAAGTGTTGATGTCGTGTTTTCCATACCAGCATATAAAAAATCATTTACAGGAATCTGTCGGTAAATTTCCCAAGGATACTTCACTCCTATTTCGGTTTCTAAAAAATCAAAAATAGTTTTTGAATCTTTAAAAGTATAATTAAACTTACTTTCATCGATGGTCTTGTAATAGTTTTCCAATAAAATTCCCGATTTCGCTTTTTGAGTCTTGTGTATAAATTTTCCAATTGCTAACATTAATAAGTAGGATGACATAGGTTTTTTCATTTCATACTGCCAAGTTTTTAAATTATTACACTTTTTGCCAATTATTAATTTCCCGTTAGAAATTACTTCATAATCGGCCTCAAAGGTAATTTTCATTTTAAAGATCATTTTTTCATTTACATCGTCAAAACTAGGAAACCAATGAGAAGTGTATCTACCTTGACCTTGCGTCCAAATTTGAAGGGTATTGGTTTCTTCGCTTCCTGTAAAGTATAAAGTTTGTTTTGGTGTTGCCGAATAATTAAATTTAACAGAATTTTGTCCCAATTTAAAACCTTCAAATAGAATCAATTCTTTTTTTGAATTTTTAAATTTAACTTCCTTTTGATTTATAGAAACCGAATTAATTTCCATATTTCTAGCATCAATTCTTATAGAATCAATTGTTGACACTATATTAAATTGATAAACAACTTGACCAGATATTGATTTGGTTGTTGAATTTAAACGTAAATCCGCATCTGCATTTGTAAAATCGACTTTTTGAGTTTGTTGAGAAAATGAAAAAACAGTAATTAATAAAAGTAAATAACGCATAGTTTTTAAATGGTATTCAACAAATATACACAGAGTTTTTAAATATTACATTTTCAAATTTCCTAATTAAAATATATCTTCGCTTTACAAAATTTGACTGCACTTAGGTTTCAAAAATCTGAAATCTAAAATCTATAATTTATAATTTTTAATGAATCCACTTCAAACTCCCATAGAATACCTTAAAGGCGTTGGTCCTGCTCGAGGCGAATTACTTCGAAAAGAGCTCGGTATTCATAAATATGGTGACTTAATGAACTTTTTTCCCAATCGATACATTGATCGAACTCGATATTACAAAATTAATGAATTGCAAGCCTCAAATTCTGAAGTTCAAATAGTTGGAAAAATAATCAACATAAAAACAGTTGAATTTGGTAAAAATCAAAAACGGTTGGTTGCTACTTTCGTTGATGATACTGGGCAAATGGAAATACTATGGTTTCAAGGCGTAAAATGGATTCGTGAAACCCTTAAAATTAACGAAATATATGTTATTTTTGGTCGATTAACCGAGTTTAACTCAAAATTCACAATGGCACATCCAGAAATGGAATTGCTTGACGAACATAAATTGAGTTTGCGAAGTGCCATGCAACCCGTTTACCCTAGTACCGAAAAACTTAGTCAACGTGGCGTTACCAATAAAATAGTAAACAAGGCAATTCAACAACTTTTTCAAGAAATCAAAGCCAACTTTAATGAAACATTACCCTTGTATTTACTGGAACAGTTGAAATTAATTTCAAAAAATGAGGCGATTTTTAATATTCATTTCCCTAAAAATCAAGACCTACTAGCCAAAGCACAATTTCGATTAAAATTTGAAGAGCTGTTTTTTATCCAACTTCAATTAATTTCAAAAAACTTAATCCGAAAACATAAAATAAAAGGATATCCGTTTGAAAAAGTAGGCGAAAATTTTACCGATTTTTACAAGAATCATCTCCCATTTGAATTGACCAACGCACAAAAAAGAGTATTAAAAGAAATTAGAAACGATTTAGGAAGCAATGCCCAAATGAACCGACTTTTACAAGGCGACGTTGGCTCGGGTAAAACAATTGTTGCTTTAATGTGCATGCTTTTAGCCAAAGACAACGGTTTTCAAAGTTGCTTAATGGCTCCGACCGAAATTTTAGCAAATCAACATTTTATAGGTTTATCAGAGTTGTCTATGTCATTGAATATCAATATCAAAATACTCACTGGTTCCACTAAACTCTCAGAAAGGAAAATAATTCACGAAACATTAGAAAACGGAACTTTAGATATTTTAATTGGAACTCATGCTTTGCTTGAAGACAAAGTGAAATTTAAAAATTTAGGATTAGCCGTAATCGACGAACAACATCGATTTGGGGTAGAACAACGCTCAAAATTATGGAAAAAAAATGAAATTCCGCCCCACGTTTTGGTTATGACCGCTACGCCAATTCCTCGAACATTGGCAATGAGTTTGTATGGCGATTTGGATATTTCAGTAATTGATGAATTGCCTCCAGGGCGAAAACCCATTCAAACCGTGCATCGTTTTGATTCAAACCGATTAAAGGTTTTAAAATTCATTAAAGATGAAATAGCAATTGGAAGGCAAATTTACATCGTTTATCCTTTAATTCAAGAATCTGAAAAAATGGATTACAAAGATTTAATGGACGGTTATGAAGGAATTTGTCGTGAATTTCCGTTGCCAACTTACAGTATATCAATGCTTCACGGAAAAATGAAACCCGCTGAAAAAGAAGCAGAAATGCAACGATTTGTAAAAGGAAAAACCAACATTATGGTTGCAACTACAGTAATTGAAGTTGGTGTCAACGTACCCAACGCCAGTGTAATGATTGTTGAAAGTGCAGAACGATTTGGGCTTTCACAGCTGCATCAACTTCGTGGTCGTGTAGGTCGTGGAGCTGATCAAAGTTACTGTATTTTAATGACTTCACACAAACTTTCAAAGGATACTAAAACCCGAATAGAAACTATGTGCAGCACTAATGACGGATTTGAAATTGCCGAAGTCGATTTAAAACTGCGTGGTCCAGGTGATTTAATGGGTAAACAACAAAGTGGCGTTTTAAATTTAAAAATTGCCGATTTAGTTCGTGACAAAGATATTTTGCAATTAGCTCGTTATGAAGCTATTAAATTATTAAAAACTGATCCAGCAATGCAAAAACAAGAACATCTTGAAATGCGAAAAGTGTATATTGAAATGACCGCAAAGGCCAATATCTGGAACTATATTAGTTAATTTTTTGAAACAGTGGTCAAGGCATTTCAATCTTCCAAATTCCTGCTTTCCACTATGGTTTTGGCTTGAAAAAACAAGCCAAAAGCCGCCGTTCCACTCAGGGTTAGATAATGAAAATTGTTCCCTTACCTCTAATGTTTTTTATCTTTATCAAATTTTTAAACTTTGGCAAAGTTTTTAAATAAATAAACTCCATTTTGACATTTCTTCAATAAATGGTATATTTGTACTCTTAAAAAAAATATTAAAAATGCGAATTTCTTACAACTGGTTAAAACAATTTTTAAAAATCGACGCTCCGTCATCAGAAATATCCGAAATCTTAACCGATTTAGGACTTGAAGTTGAAGTAGTTGAAAAATTTGAATCCGTAAAAGGTGGCTTAGTTGGAGTTGTTGTTGGACATGTTTTAACTTGTGAAAAACATCCCGATGCCGACCGTTTAAAAATTACAACTGTTGATTTAGGTGATGAAACTATAGTTCAAATAGTTTGTGGAGCATCTAATGTTGAAGCTGGTTTAAAAGTTCCTGTAGCCACAATTGGCACTAAATTATTTGATAAAGAAGGTGTTGAATTTGAAATAAAAAAAGGAAAAATCAGAGGGCAAGAAAGCCACGGAATGATTTGTGCCGAAGACGAATTGGGTTTAGGATCGAGCCACGAAGGCATTATGATTTTGGATTCAGAATTAAAGCCTGGAACTTTAGTTTCAACTGTTTTTAATATTGAAAATGATGAAATTTTTGAAATTGGATTGACTCCAAACCGTGCCGATGCCATGTCACATTACGGTGTTGCAAGAGATTTAAGAGCAGGTTTAATTCAAAAAAATAATCCATTAGAATTAATTTCGCCTTCGGTTTCAACATTTAAAGTTGATAAACGCACTTTAAAAATTGATATATCGGTTGAAGATGAGAATTTAGCACCTCGATATTGTGGCGTAACAATATCAGGCATTACGGTAAAAGAATCGCCAGTTTGGTTGCAAAATCGTTTAAAATCAATTGGATTAAATCCGAAAAACAATATTGTTGACGTTACCAATTATGTCCTTCACGAATTGGGTCAGCCGCTTCACGCTTTTGACGCTGCAAAAATTAATGGAAAAGTGATAGTAAAAACTTTACCCTCAGGAACTAAGTTTACCACACTTGATGAAGTAGAACGTATTTTACACGAGGAAGATTTAATGATTTGTGATGAAAAAGGACCTCTTTGTATTGCAGGTGTTTTTGGAGGAAAAAATTCGGGAGTATCCGAAACTACTTCTACTATTTTTCTTGAAAGTGCCTACTTTAATCCCGTTTCAATTCGTAAAACGGCAAAAAGACATTCTTTAAGCACCGATGCATCTTTTAGATTTGAACGAGGAATTGATGCTTCAATGACCGAATATGCTTTAAAACGAGCAGCACTTTTAATTCAAGAAGTAGCTGGTGGTGAAATAACTTCAGATTTGATTGATTTATATCCTAAAAAATTAGAGGATTTTTCAGTATTTTTAAATTACGAAAAAGCCTTTAAATTAATTGGAGAAGAATTACCAAAAGAGACTATAAAAAAAATTATTGCATCACTTGACATTAAAGTAAATAGTTCCTCTGATGGTGGTTTGGGTTTAACAATTCCGTCTTATAGAGTAGATGTTCAAAGAGAAGTTGATGTAATTGAAGAAATTTTAAGAGTGTATGGCTACAACAATATTGCTATTTCTAAAAAATTAAACGCAACCGTTGCAAAATCATCGCGAACGGAAGATTATAAAGTACAAAACGTAGTTTCCAATCAATTAAATTCATTAGGTTTTAATGAAATGATGGCGAATTCGTTAACAACTCCCGATTATATAAAACATTCTGTATTATTAAAAGAAGAGTATAATGTAAAAATTTTAAATCCGTTGAGTATTGATTTATCTGCAATGAGACAATCGTTATTATTTTCTGGATTAGAAGCTATTTCATATAATATAAATAGAAAAAATTCTGATTTGAAACTTTTCGAATTCGGAAAAACCTATCAAAAACTGCTTTCTGGCAACAGTGAAAAAAAGCATTTAAGCTTGCTTTTAACTGGCAATAGAAATTCAGAAACTTGGACTAATGAGCAAAAACCATCTAATTTCTTTTTGTTTAAAGGTTATGTAGAAAGTGTTTTAGTTCGGTTAGGATTTAATAAAATGAATTACAAACCAATTACTAATGATGTTTTTGCCGAAGGAATAGGTTTTGGAACGGGGAACGATACCTTGGTAGAATATGGAACCATTAAAAAATCAATTTTAAAAGATTTCGATATTAAACAAGATGTTTTTTATGCCGATTTTAATTGGGATTTAATATTGAAATTGCTTTCAAACAAAATTAAATTTGAAGCAATACCAAAATATCCTGAAGTTCGTCGTGATTTTGCTTTGCTTGTAGAAAAATCGGTAACTTTTGAAGAAATTTATAACATTGCCAACCAATCAGAAAAAACATTCTTAAAAAAAGTGAATCTTTTTGATGTTTATGAAGGGACTAATTTACCTGATGGAAAAAAATCGTATGCAATAAGTTTTATCCTTCTAGACAATTCGAAAACATTGACCGATGTTCAAATTGATAAAATAATGTTGAAATTAAAAACTTCATTTGAAACGAATGTTGGGGCTCAACTGAGATAAAATGGTACCTATATTTCATTAAACCGATTCCTAGTATTTTATCTTAATAATCTGTATTATAAAAATATTTATTTGTTTAATTATTTTACATTAGTTGAACAAAAAATAATTAGCAAAAAAGAAACTTTCAATTAAATAAAAGTTTAAATTTATAATTGTAATAATTTATTCTAATTATTAATTAAAATTCCTTCAAGATGCTATTAACTAAGAAAACCTTGTTAGATGAATTAATTTCAAAAAGAAGTAAATTCAAATCAGAAACAGCAATTTTAGACGATGTACAATCAATTTTAAATGAAAATAAAATTGAACGTGAACAGATTGAAAATCACTTAAAGTCAAAAAGTTCAACAATTGCTAATGATTTTGAGTTTGATTTACTTGAAACTGAAAATATTTTTCATATTGACCAAATAAAAACAATTGCAATCAATTATCGTTTGCGTTTTTTGGACAGTCATTTGTTTAAAAACGAAATTCCAGAAGAAGCGATTTCTAAAATTAGAGTTTTAGAAAAAAACCATAAAACCACTTTGCAAGGTTTTAAAATTATTGCACCAAGTAAAACGTTTCAACTTGAAAATTATGACGATCCATTGTTGTTTGC
>JBBRCJ010000043.1:0-21938 GCA_038204955.1 Flavobacteriales bacterium | reverse complement strand
TAGTAGTGTAAACACGCGTACAAACACCTCTTCTTTGAGGACAAGAATCTAAAGCAACCGATTTACTCTTCTTAGTGATTTGAGTTCTTCCTGTTCTTACTAATTGTTGAATTGTTGGCATAATTAAATACTAATTTTTCTAATTTATTAAATTCCCGCTTTTTACGGGGTTGCAAATGTAATAATTATTTTTTGAATAAAAAAATGAGTACTGTTATTTTTTTGATGTTAAGCTATTTGAGTTAGTATTAAAAGATTGATGTTTTTTAAGTTAGGTTTAGCCATTTTCCTAAGTATTCCAAAAAAGAAAGAGTCGAAATAGGAAAAAATAAAATGGTACTTTAAAAATGGTATTACTATTTTAAGTACGAATTTATCTTTTTTTACGTTATTTTTACAATCTTTATAAACAGATAAAAACTTTTTTTAATAGCCCTATTGGAGGGGAAAACCTTCGCTTTTTTAGCAAAGTTTTGAAAGGAAAGCGGGAATCAAAGCTAATAAATAAAGACCCTAACATTCGCTTCAAAAAATGAGAAAACTAGTTTATGTACTTATTTTATTTCACTTGAATTTATTCGGGCAAAATTTATATTTAAAAATAAATGGTGCCAATAATTTTGAAACTAAAAAAATAGATTCGCTGACTTATGTAAAAAAACATTTGAATGCGAAATCGGTAACTGCCGAAGTGAATTTAGTTTTGGATAAGCTATTGAAAATTGGTTTTTTAGAGTCGGAAATTTTAGAAAATGAACGAGTATCGGACAGTGTTTTTGAGTTTCATTTTAAATTAGGGAAACGAACAGAATTTTTACATATATATATAGGACAAAAAAATATAAATTTAGTAGATTCAAAAACAGACAGTTTGCTAATTCCATTTAATAAAAGTGAACTTTTTTTAAATGAAGCTTTGAAAAAGTTAGAAGCAAAAGGGTATTCGATGGCGAAAGTAAAATTGACAAACTTCAAAACGAAAAAAAATTTTATAACCACCGATTTGAATATTGTACTTGACAAGAAACGACAATTAAACGATATCGTAATTAATGGTTACGAAAAGTTTCCAGAGGGTCATAAACGGAATTTGAAACGATTGTATCGAAATAAAGTTTTTAATCAACAAAATTTAGAGAATTTATATAAAGATGTGGAGCAGTTTCGATTTGTGAAGCAAACTAAATATCCAGAAATATTGTTTACTAATGATTCAACTAAAGTTTTTATATATTTAGAAAAGGCAAAAATTAATACGTTCGATGGTTTTATAGGTTTTACAAATGACGATAAAAAAAAATTAATTTTTACAGGCTACATTGATTTGGTTTTAAATAATATATTGAACAGCGGAGAGCGTTTATCGCTACTTTGGCGAAGTAATGGCAAAGAGCAACGCGTTTTTGACATTGGAGTTGAAATACCCTATATTTTTAAAACTCCTATTGGAATTAAAGCAAAATTAAATTTAACAAAGCAAGATTCTACTTTTCAAACTACGCAAACAAATATTGACTTGGGTTATTATTTTAATTACAACACACGTTTTTATTTAGGATACCAATCAAGTGAATCAAGCGATATAAAAAAACTAAATACAAGTTTAATTAGTGATTTTACAAATGAATTTGTTACAGCGAATTTTGAATTTATGAACTTTAAAACCGATAGTTTTTTGTTTCCCGAAAAATCATCAATTAATTTTAAATTTGGAACGGGTAATAGAAGTTCGAAATTTCAAAATAATTCGCAATTTTTTGGTAGTCTAAATTTAAAACACGATTTTTATTTGAATGATAAAAACATAATTAACATTAAAAGTAAGAATTTTTATTTACAAAGTGACACTTACATTATAAATGAATTGTATCGATTTGGCGGAATTAACTCAATACGGGGTTTTAATGAGAATAGTTTGCAAGGCAATTTGTTTAGTTCCTTACTATCGGAATACCGTTACTTACTTTCTCCTGATATTTATGTTAATTCAATTATTGACTATGGTTTTTTTCAAGATAAAACCACTAATAAATCGGATACTCTTTTCGGATTTGGTTTTGGTTTTGGATTGTTGACTAAAAACGGTCTTTTTAATTTTATTTATGCTAACGGAACTACCAAAAACCAAGCTATCCAATTTTCTAATTCTATTGTTCAAATTAGTTTGAAAGCTGTTTTTTAATAGTATTAACTACGAAAATTATGTTAAATTATGAATAATTAACATATTTTAGTAGTAAATTTAACTTTTTCTTAATACGTTTGTAAAACTAACAAAAAATAAATTTTAATGAAAACAAAAAAACAACTGTTTTTGATAATGCTTATTGCATTAATTACCCAAATTTCATTTGGGCAACAAAAAACAATTTCGGGAGTCGTTAAAGACGCAGAAGGATTGTTGCCGGGAGTTACAATAACAAACAAAGCAACTAAAAAAAGTGTAGCTACCGATTTTGACGGTAGATTTGCAGTTAAAGCTAACGAAGGCGACATGGTGGAATTTTCATTTGTAGGTTATAAAACTAAAAGTTTTGTAGTAGCCCAAGCTGATAAAGTGGATATTACTTTAGTTAGTGATTCCAAACTTATTGAGGAGGTAGTAGTTATAGGTTATGGGAAACAAGATAAGAAAAAATTAGTTCAATCTTTGGCTGTAGTTAATGTCGATAAATTCAAAGACTATTCAGGCGGTTCACCACAGGATATTTTACAAGGTCAAGCATCAGGAGTTCAAGTTGTCAATTCTTCTGGAATCCTTGGATCAGCACCTGTAATTAAAATTCGTGGAGTTGCCTCTCTTTCAGCAGGGGGAAGACCGTTGATAGTAATGGATGGGGTGCCACTAAATGATGCTAATTTAACAGCTGCACAAGGCGGACAAGAATTAAATCCATTAGCAAATATAAACCAAAATGATATAGAAAGTTTTACAGTACTAAAAGACGCATCGGCGACTGCTATTTATGGTTCAAGAGGTTCTAATGGTGTAATTTTAATTACAACTAAATCAGGTAAAAAGAATCAGGAAACGAGAGTTATTGTTGGGTTCAATACTTCGACAACCAAAGCTACAGATATTTTAAGTATTATGAACGCTGACCAATATAGAACCTTTATTGGCGCTACAACTACTCCAAGTTTAACGCCAACACAAATAGGGCTAGATTCTTTTAATTGGATAGATGCTGTGAAAAGAGAGGGTTTTTCAGTTGGTACGGACGTAAATATTAGTGGCGGTAACGATAAAACTACATTTTCAATAAGTGGGACTTACGCAAATCAAGAAGGATTCATTATTGGAAATGGATTAAGTAGAAATGGTGCCAGAATTAACCTTACAACTGAAGCAAATAATTGGCTTAAAGTTGGTTTGAATTTAGGTGTTTCTCAAGTACTTATTGATCGCGTAGGAGCAGAAAACAATACAGCTGCACCATTTACATCAGCCTATTTACAAGTTCCTGTTGTAACACCATTTGATGCTAATGGTAATTATGTTAACCTTGGATTCATACAAAATGTAGTAGCAATAGAAAAATTTGATACTAATAATTCAAATACATTTCGTGTTACAGGAAATGTATTTAGTGAAATAAAGGTTAACAAAAACTTATTTTTCAAATCAGATTTTGGTATTGATAGAGATGCTTTAGAAGAGTTTAGAAGGTCAGTAGAAGTTAATACTCCAGGAGGGTCAGCTTCAAACTATCAATCTGTTCAACAAAAGTATGTTTTCACAAACACATTAAATTTCTCTAAAAAATTTAATTCTGTTCACGATTTCAACGCCATTGGGGGGGTAACCATAGAAAACACTTCGATAAGGGATATATTTGTTGCTGGCACAGGATTTGCATCAGATGATTTAACAAATATTACTTCTGCAGTAACGAAAACATCAACAGAAAGTACTACAACTGCAAATCGGCTTGTTGGACTATTTTCAAGATTAAGTTATAGTTTTAAGAATAAATATTTAACTGAATTGTCATTTCGAAGAGATGGATCTTCAAGATTTGGGAAAGAAAATCAATACGGTAATTTTTGGTCAGCTGGAGCGGCTTGGGTAGTCTCTGAAGAAGATTTTTTAAAAAATAACAACACTGTTAACTATCTAAAATTCAAAATAAATACTGGTGTAGCTGGTAATGACCGTTTAGCCGATTTTGGCTGGAGGGAAAATACATCTGGAAACTTATATCCAAATTACAATGGAAATGGTGGATTAATATTTAGAAGATATGGTAACCCTGAATTAAGATGGGAAAGATCAAAATCCACTGATATTGGTGTAGAACTTGGTGTCTTTAATAATCGTGTAAAATTAAATGTAGAATACTACATAAAAACAACTGATGATTTAATTCTACCTCAATCGTTATCTGTTGCTGAAAACTTGGGTATAAATGCCAAAACAGTTAATGCAGGTTCTTTAGAAAACAAAGGTTTCGATATTGATTTTTCAGTAGATATACTTAGAGAAACTAAACTTAAATGGTATTCAAGTATTAATTTCAACTTTAATAAAAACAAAATACTTTCACTTAACGAAAGTGCTAGTGTTGATATTGATGGTAACCGATTTGTAGCTGGAACAGCATCACAAAGAGCAATCGTTGGATACTCCGTAAATACATTTTACTTAATACCATACTTGGGAGTTAATACTCAAACTGGTAATGCAGAATGGCTTTCGAAAAGTGGAATAGCAACAACCACTCCAACCGCTAACGATAGAATAATTGCAGGAGACGCAAATCCAGATTTCACAGGTGGATTCAATAATACAATTAAATTTAAAAATTTTGATTTATCAGCCTTAGTTAACTTTAGTTATGGAAATAAAATTTTTATAGATGGTTTACGTTTCACACAAGACCCAAGAAATAATAGCTTTAATAAAGACACAGCTTTGTTAAGTGTGTGGCAAAACCCGGGGGATGTAGCTGAAACACCTTCAAAAACCTCTCCAACTTTTAATACAATAGCACAAAGATCAACTCGTCAATTAAGAGATGGCTCTTTTGCGCGATTGAAGTCAATAACGTTAGGATATAACTTAAATTTTAGCAACACACAATTATCTAAATTTATTAAAAGTGTACGTTTTTACATAACTGCCCAAAATATATTCACATTTAAAAATTCTTCATTAAGCGGTATCGACCCAGAGGTAACAAATTCTATTGCAAATGGAGCTCAAGGAGAAACATTTTTTACAGCACCTCAGTCTAAAACTTATTTATTTGGAACACGTTTAACATTTTAAAAAAAAACTATGAAAAAAATAATAATTTTATTAGCAAATATATGTTTTATATTGACTTCCTGTCAGTCTGACTTGGATATTATTCCTGAGGATTTAACTACAAGAGATAAAGCATTTCAGACCGAACTTGGTGTACGTTCTTATGTCACAGGAATGTATGGTTTAGCACAACAAGAAGGCGCTTTAAATGGCGTTTACCAAACATTAGCCGAATATCAATCCGATAATGTTACATTTATTGGGTCCTTTCCAACTTTAAGAGAAATAAGAGATTATACAACTATTTCGGATAATGGAAATATTTTTAGTATTTGGGATGATCATTATGAAATTATAGCACAAGCAAATTATATAATTAATAAAATAGATAGTTGTCCAGATCCAAATTTAACTTTGGTTAAAAAAAATCAAGCAATTGGTGAAGCTAAATTTATGAGAGCTTTAATGTATTTAGATTTAATTAATCTTTTTGGACAACCTTTTCAAAATGGTGGTTTAACTGGAAACGCAGTGCCATTAATATTGACTACCATTACTGATAGTCAAGTAGGTACTACTGGAACAGCTAGATCTAGCATTGGAGTAGTTTATAATCAAATTGAGAATGATTTGTTGGATGCTATTACCAAAATAACAGTTTTTAATAGAACAAGAGCTAATGTGGGAGCAGCTAAAGCACTTTTAGCAAGAGTTTATTTGTATCAAGACAAGTTTGGACAAGCAGCAGATTATGCTAATCAAGTTATTACAGATGTTAACTTTACATTTTCTCCAAATTATTTATTTTTCGATTCTCCTCTTAATGCCGAACACGTATTTACATTAGTTAATACTACAGATGATGCGCAAGCTGGTAGTGCAGACAATGGATCGGCAGTTGCATTTTCAAATGTTTATAATGCTGCTGCTATAGGTGGAAGAGGTGATTGTCCATTCTCAGCAAACTTAATATCGGCATTTTTAACTGAACCAACTGATTTAAGATATACATTAAAAGCCATTTCTGGTACAAGAACTTACACCACAAAATTCAGTGATGCAGCTAATAGAGCATCAGATGCTCCTGTTTTAAGAATCACAGAAATGTACTTGATTAGAGCGGAAGGCAATTTGAGAGCGTCAACGAATATAGGTGATACTCCTTTAAACGATATTAATAAACTAAGAACAAGAGCTGGACTTTCAAATTTATTAACGATAGATTTAACGAAAATACTTAACGAAAAAAGAAAAGAACTTTGTTTCGAAGGTCATAGAAGAATGGACTTATTAAGAAATGGGTTGCCATTAAGGAGTGGTACTTTACCTCAATCATCATTATCAGCCGCTGGACTCCCTAAAACTATAATGCCAATTCCACAAAGAGAAATTGACTTAAGTATTGGACGAGTTTTAATACAAAATCCGACTTACTAAATAATAAATTCAACATCTAAGCCGTCTCGTTAAAAATACCGAGACGGCTTTTTTGATGCCACAAAAAAACATACCTTTGCAGTATGCAAAAAGAAAACCAAATTTTCGGAATACGAGCAATAATTGAAGCCATAAATGCCAATCAAGAAATTGACAAAGTATTTATTCAAAGTGATACTCAGGGCGATTTAATGAAAGAATTAATGAGTGCCATGAAACGCAAAAGCATTAACTTTAGTTACGTTCCTGTAGAAAAATTAAACAGATTAACACCCAACAACCATCAAGGAGCAGTAGCAACAATTTCGCCAATTGGTTTTCATGATTTGGAAAAATTAATAGACAAAGTAATTGAATCAGGCGATAAACCTTTATTTTTATTACTTGACCAACTAAGTGATGCGCGCAACTTTGGTGCAATAATAAGAACAGCAGAATGTACTGGCGTTCACGGAATAATTGTTCAAAAACAAGGTTCGGCTCCTGTAAACGGCGATACAGTAAAAACATCGGCAGGTGCTGTTTTTAATGTGCCAATATGCAAAGTTGAACATATTAAAGATGCAATATTTTTATTACAAGCAAGTGGAATTAAAACAATCGGAGCTACCGAAAAAACCGAAAAAAATATTTATGATTTAGAATTAAATGAAGGTATCGCAATTGTGATGGGAAGCGAAGAGCGTGGAATTAATCCTTCTGTTTTAAAAATAATTGATGAAAAAGCAAAATTACCTATGTTTGGAAGTATTGGGTCGTTAAATGTTTCAGTTGCTTGCGGAGCATTTTTATATGAAGCGGTTCGACAAAGAAGATAATTCAAAAGTCTAAAATTAAAATACAAAAAAATAATTAGATATAAACTTGTTTTAAGTGGCTTTTAAAAAAGTAATATGTATTTTAATTAATAAAAAAAAGATTTCTTACCAAATTAATAAAAGCATAAAATAAAAAATCTTTGATAATTTTTAGTCATTAAAACTAGAAACTATCAAAGTTTTTTTAATTAAAATTGAACTTACAATTGCTAAAAATAGTTATTTTGAAGCTAAAACTGTTACTTGTTCAATAACTGGAGCCACAGCTAGTAATTCTGGTGCATTAGCCATCAAAGCTTTTGCAATTTCTCCTGATAAATGCGCTTGACGTCCTTCTTCGTGCGGGAAAGTATCGAAAATACCAAAAGTTGATTTATCGATTTGAATGGCATACCAAGTGGTGGTATCAACCTCAGCAATTGCCAAAGGCAAAGCATTTGTTATAAAATCTGCTACTTGTTGCTCTTTTCCCTCTTTAGCCACTAATCGAACTAATAATGCTACATTTTTCATATTTAATTTTATATAGTTTAATAGGGTAAATGTAAGGCTGAAATTCATTTTTAAAATATAACAATCTTTAAAATTTACTTAAATTTAATATTCTATCTATTTATGTCTTAAAACATTTACAAGAAAATAGATAAATTGCTAGGTCATTGATTATTAGTATTCTCTTTAAAATGATACATAAATTTTGGCAAACTAAAGTCATCATCTACTTCTTCAATTAGTTCGGGTTTGGGTTTTGGGGCAAAATTACCGTTTTCATCAAAATGTTTTGCAAAATCATCGTTTTCGGGATTAAAATCGGGTTTTTGCCAATCGAAAACTTTTGTTTCTTTAAATTCGGGGGTTTTAAAATATTTTGCAAAAACGAAACCAGTAATTAATCCCGCAAGATGTCCTTCCCAAGAAATATTTTGATCATTAATTTGAGGAAAAACATACCAAATCATTCCACCATAAACTAATATAATGGCAAAAGATAAAGCCATTAAACGAAAATAACGAGTAAAAAATCCTTTAAAAAAAAGGAATGAAACCAGTACGTAAATTAATGAACTGGCACCAATGTGAACAGAATTTCGACCAATTACCCAAGTAATGAGCCCTGAAAAAAAAACTCCATAAAACAAAACTTTTAAAGATATGTCACGATAAAAGTAAATTAAAGCAGTTGATAAAACAAAAAGCGGAAGTGTATTGTTAGAAATATGATTGAAATCGGCGTGTAAAAAAGGACTGAAAATAATTCCTTGCAAACCCGAAAGAGTTCTTGGCAAAATTCCGTAACTGTTTAAATTTAAATTAAAAAAAGCATCTACTAAAAAAACAGACCAAATTGAAAGTATCAAAAAAGTTGGGACTAACCAAACGGAAGGCGAAAATTTAAAAGGAGCATCTAACATAGTTGATGTAGAAATTTTGGTTAAGAATTAAAGTGTTACATAGACTTAGTAAATATCAAATATACTACCAAAACAAGTTTTATGCTATTTTGTCAGATAAGAGTATTTAATAGATAAAACCTAGATTTCGATTTCTAACCCTGATTACTTCACTTTGTGTTTATTTTAATAGGAGTTCAGCGAATACATCGTGTTTGAAGTGGAATTTTTTAAACCTTAAAGGTATTGAAAATCTATAAGGTTTAAAAAATGGAACGGAACGCAGGAACGATGACTAATAACTAACTGAATCTATTGTTTCTCCTTTCAATAAACTCAATAATAAATAATATTGTATTTTTGTAGAATGAACATTCCTTTAGCCGAACGAATTCGTCCACAAAAACTAGAAGATTACATTAGTCAAGCTCATTTAGTTGGCAAAAACGGCTCGCTAACCCAACAAATTGCGAAAGGGGTTATTCCGAGTTTGTTACTTTGGGGTTCACCAGGAACCGGAAAAACTACTTTGGCACAAATTATAGCACAAACCAGTAATCGCCCATTTTATAGTTTGAGTGCCATTAATTCGGGCGTAAAAGATGTGCGTGACGTGATTGAAAAGGCGAAACAAAGTGGTGGCATTTTTACGACTAAAAACCCAATTTTGTTTATTGATGAAATTCATCGGTTTAGTAAATCGCAACAAGATTCGTTGTTGGGTGCGGTTGAAAAAGGATTTATTACATTGATTGGAGCTACAACTGAAAATCCAAGTTTTGAAGTTATTCCAGCTCTTTTATCACGTTGTCAAGTATACGTTTTAAATGCATTTAGCAAAGATGATTTATTAGCGTTATTATCTCGTGCGATGAAAGAAGATGAACAATTGAAGACTAAAAAAATACATTTAGTCGAAACCGAAGCTTTACTAAGATTGTCTGGTGGTGATGGACGAAAATTATTGAATATTTTTGAATTGGTAATCAATGCTTCAATAACTGAAGAAGTGGAAATAACAAATGAAATTGTACTGCAGTTAGTACAACAAAACACAGTTTTATATGATAAAAGTGGTGAGCAACATTATGATATTGTATCGGCATTTATAAAATCGATTCGAGGCAGTGACCCAAATGGAGCAGTATATTGGTTGGCAAGAATGATTGAAGGTGGTGAAGATGTGAAATTTATTGCCCGTAGAATGCTGATTTTGAGCAGTGAAGATATTGGGAATGCCAATCCAACGGCTTTTATAATGGCGAACAACACGTTTCAAGCTGTAGCAACGATTGGATATCCTGAAAGTAGAATTATTTTGAGTCAATGTGCCATTTATTTAGCAACTTCACCTAAAAGTAATACAAGTTATTTGGCAATAAATGATGCTCAAGAATTAGTAAAAAAAACGGGAGATTTATCAATTCCTATTCATTTACGAAATGCACCAACTAAACTAATGAAAGAATTGGGTTATGGAGAAGACTACAAATATTCACATAGTTTTGAAAATAATTTTGCAGAACAAGAATATTTACCAAACGAAATTTCAGAAACAGTTTTGTACAATCCTGGAAATAATTCACGTGAAAATGGAACTCGTGAGTTTTTAAAAAATCGTTGGAAAGGGAAATATGGGTACTGATTGCAGATTTTAGATTTCGGATTTCAGATATCAAGATTTAAAATTGAATATTCAACTGCTCTTTTTCTAAAAACTTATCGTAATATTCAAAGAACCATAACCCGTTTTTTAGATATATTATTCCTTGTTTGTCTTGTTTTTTGGCTATATAAAAATCTTTTAAAGTAGTTTTAAAAATTATAATTTCAACTTTTTTATTAGAATCAATTAAATTCCAACCTTGTAAAGTCGGTGATGCAATTAATTGATTACTATCAATTGATATTTTAGTGATACTATCATTATTTTCTAATTTTTCATTTTTAATTTGATTTTGAGTTGGCTCATATTTATGATTCAATAAATCCAACGAACGTGAAGCCTCTCGAAGAGCTTCTAAAAAAGCAACTGAGTTATCTTTTGATTTACTTTTTCCTTCAGCAGAAGTAAATAAAACTACATTTTTACAATCTTTTAAAATAATTTTAATTTTAGTTATAAATAGTGTATTAACCACATCTAAATCTGCATAAACTTTGTTGCAATTTTCTTTAGCTAAGTCGTCAGGAAATTTTTCGTCATCACGAAAAGTTTCGAATTGATTTTTTTCAAGAATCATTCTAACTAATTCATTTACATTGTATTGGTCTTTTTCTTTTTGAAACGAAAATTTACTTGGTAGCAAAGCATATTGGTAATTATTTAAATTTTGCGAAGAGCCAAATATGGATACTAAAAAAAAGGATAATAAAACTATTTTTTTCATAATTAAAGATATTTTTTTAAGTCAATTAGGTAGCTAACGTGTTTTACATTTGCAGGGATTTCTTTAAAATGTTCGTTAAACCAAATAGCATCTATACCAAAATTTAGAGCTCCGCCAACATCGGCATCCAAGCAATCACCGATCATTATTGCGTTTACTTTTTTAACATTTTTTAAGCTCAATGAATGTTCGAAGATTTTAGGATTAGGCTTTTTACAACCTGCCATTTCAGAGTTGGTTACTGTATCAAAATACGATTCTAAACCCGAATTTTTCATTTTTCCATCTTGAATGTTTTGAAAACCGTTAGTAATAATATGGAGTTTGTATTTTGGTTTTAGATACTCTAATATTTCAATACAACCGTCAAATAAATGATTGTATTTGGGTAAATAAGCGGCATATTCATCTGCTAAAAAATATAATTTATCATCTTCAATTTCGTAATCCAACAACCCTAAAGTATCTTTTAATCGACCAATTTGCAATTCGGCTTGAGTAATTTTTTCATTGCGATACCAATCCCAATATTGCACATTTATTGGGACATAAAATTTTAAATATTCATTTATGTCAACATTAATTTGGTGTTTCTTGAAAATTTCTTCAAATGCTAAAGCCGAATTTTTTTCAAAATCCCAAAGTGTGTGGTCTAAATCGAAATAAACATCTGTAATCATAATTTTATAATTTGTAGTCGTCTTTAAAACTGTAATAATCGTTTTGTGTAATAATAAGATGATCTATTAGGCTTACTTCAAGATTATTGCTAGCAATTTTAATTTTATTAGTTACCTCAAAATCGGCATTACTTGGTTTATTATTTCCTGATGGATGATTATGAGCCAATATAATACCCGTTGCGTTGTGTTCAAAAGCCATTTTAAAAATCATTCTTATATCAACAACTGTACCCGTAATTCCCCCCTTTGAAAGTTGACTTTTGTGAACTACTTTCATGTTATTATTAAGGTACAATACCCAAAATTCTTCATGTTGTAAGTCGCCAATTATGGGTTGCATAATGTTGAATGTAATTTGGCTGGATGTAATTTTTTCCAATTTTACAATTTCTTCATTTTTTTGTCTTTTACCCAATTCTAAAGCGGCAATAATCGAGATGGCTTTTGCTTCACCAATTCCTTTAAACTCACAAAGTTGTTTAATTGAAAGTTTTCCTAATGCATTCAAATTATTCTCAAGGCTTGCTAAAATTCGTTTGCTTAACTCCACTGCGCTTTCGTTTCGGCTACCCGAACCTATTAAAATGGCAATTAACTCGGCATCACTCAAAACCGATTTACCTTTTAAGGCTAACTTTTCACGGGGACGATCGTCTTCTGCCCAAGATTTTATGGAGAAATTTTCCAATGATTTTATTGAATTAAATTTTTAACTTCTTCAAAATTCAGACCTCCATAATTACCCGAACTCATTAAAAGTAGCGCCGAATTATCAAAATTTTGTGAAAACAAAAAATCTTTAAATTCTGTTGGATTGGTAAAAATAATTAGGTCGTTTCGATTAAAAGCTTTAGCAATTTGCTCAATCGAAACCTCTGCCAATTGTTTAATTTTAACAGCGTCGGGCGAATAAAAAACCACGGCAACATCAGCACCATCAAGCGTTCCTTCATATTCTTTCAAAAAAACTGGATTCAAACTACTGTATGTGTGCAATTCCAAACAAGCAATTAATTTTCTATCGGGATATTGATTTTTAACTGCATTGGTAGTAGCCGAAACTTTACTTGGTGAATGGGCAAAATCTTTAAAAGCAACTTTGCCATAGCTTTGTCCAATTTTCTCCAATCGTTTTGATGCACCTTTAAAACTGGCAATAGCTTCGTAAAAATCGGCTTCGTCAACGCCCATATTTTGACAAATCCATTTGGCGCCCGCTAAATTATTCAAATTATGAGCTCCAAAAACTTCAATTGGCATTGATCCTTCAGGGGTTTGCAACATCGTAACACCATCGTCGACCAAATAACTAGGAGTAAAGTAAGGAATTTTTCTAATAGTATTTGTAGTTTCTTCAGCTACTTTTTTAACAGTTGCATCTTCTTCATTATAAACCAAAATTCCACCTTTAGTAATCTGATTTACAAAAATTTCAAACTGCACTACATAGTTTTCAAAGGTTGGAAAAACATTAATATGATCCCAAGCAATTCCCGAAAGTAAAGCTATATTGGGTTGGTATAAATGAAATTTAGGTCGTAAATCTATGGGTGACGACAAATATTCATCACCTTCAAGCACAATAAAATCGTTAGTTTCGGTAAGATGAACCATAGTATCAAAACCTTCCAGTTGTGCTCCAACCATGTAATCTACTTCAATGTTTTGATACTGCATTACATGTAAAATCATTGAAGTTATAGTAGTTTTTCCGTGTGAACCGCCAATAACTACTCGAGTTTTATTTTTAGATTGTTCGTATAAAAACTCAGGATACGAATAAATTTTCAATCCCAATTCTTTAGCTCTCAACAATTCAGTATTGTCTGCTTTAGCGTGCATCCCTAAAATTATAGCATCAATATCAGCAGTAATTTTTTCAGGAAACCAACCCATTTCAATTGGTAAAAGTCCTTTTTTATCCAATCTTGATTTTGAAGGTTCAAATATTGCATCGTCGCTACCCGAAACTTGATACCCTTTATTGTGTAATGCAAGCGCGAGGTTGTGCATTGCGCTTCCGCCTATTGCGATAAAATGTGTTTTCATAGCCCACTAACCCTCAAAGGGGAATTTGTTATGGTTAAAAATTTTACTCTCGGTTGTAGAGCCTCTCCGTTCCCCCATTTGGAGTTAGGGGGCTTTTAGTTTTTTGCAAGATTTTCCGCCTTGTCCTTTAATTTCATTTTATTCTTGTACAAATCGTATAATTTTTGATACGCTTTAGTTGATTTTCCCATTTCGTATGCTTTACTGTAAAATTTTTCCGCTTCCGAGTATCGTTTAAAATATTCTGCAATGTATCCATTTGCCAAATTTCCTTCAACTGGTGAAATTGCCATCAATTCGTTGGCATATTTTTGAGATTTTTTTTCACTTCCTCCAAGAATACCCGGTATTTGAATGTAGTAAATTACAAGCGCCCAGCGGGTTTCAATGTGTTTAGCATCAAGTTTTGCAGCGGTTAAAAAACTACTTTCCACTTCATCAAGCATTCCTAAAGCTCTAAATTTATTACTTTCCTTCGCTTTCATGCCTAAAACACCACCGTACTTGTACCAATAATTGGCCTCTTTAGGAAATTGAGTTTTTAAAATTTTATACTGTTTTATGGCTTCGTTCCAGTTTTTTTGCTGCCCTGCAACATCGCCCAAAAGTTCAATGGTTTTGTAATTATTTGGATTCATTTTTAAATAATTTTCAAATAATGGTTTTGCCTCAACGAATTTTTTTTGATTGAATAATTTTTCACCTTTTTCAAAATCGGTTTGTGCCAATAGTGAAACAGAAACTAAAAGTAGTAAAAAAGAAAATATTTTCATTGCATTTTTAACAAGTTTCAAAAGTAAGTAAATGCTTTTAAAAACAATAATAAAAGTATATTTTAGCGTTATAAATAAATGTTAAATCGATTTGTTTAAAAAAATAAAATAATTCTTTCCAACCTTTTTCAAAAAAAGATACTCTAGATAATAAACACCATTTTATGAAAAAGACTTTACTCCTATTTTTATTATTCATTTCTTCAACTATTTTTAGTCAACAATTCAATTCAAAATGGGAAAAAGTGGTAGCATTTGAAAATGAAGGAAAAACCAAATCAGCCTTCGAAATTGTTGAAGCAATTTACAAGAAAGCAAAATCAAATAATAACGAAGAACAACTTATAAAATGTTTTTTCTATAAATCAAAATACTTGCAAACATTCGATGAAAAAGCACATCAAAAAATAATTACCAACTTAAAGACAGAAATAGAATCAGTTTCCAAGCCTTCAAAAGCAATTTTAAATTTAATTTATGCCGATATTTTAACAGCATATTTTAATGATGCAAAAAATAAGATTTATAATCGTACACAACTTGAAACTATAAATGAAGACGATTTTTCGACTTGGACACAAAATGATTTTTTAAGTCAAATTGAAAAAAGGTATGCTAAAACTTTAGTCGATGAATCGGATTTAAAAGCAATACCGATTTCAAAATACGAATCTATTTTTGATTATTACCAACCCATTGATTCAGACAAAATATCACTATTAGATTTTTTAATTCAAAAAAATATTGATTATAAAGTATCGCAAATAAATAAATGGGAATTAAATCGAGATGATTTTAAAACTGTTGAAGCACAACTTTTAGGTTCAAATGCAGAGTTTTTAAAAGTGAATTTGGATTCAATTAAAAACGAAAAATGCAAATCGATTTTAAAATTATATCAAAAAGTTGAATCTTTAAAAGTAGATTCTAAAACTGAATTAAACAGAATGTTTTTTTGTCAAAATTATATAATTAAATCAGATTCTTTTTTCTTAAAAACTTTAAATAATTTCAAAAAGCAAAGTACAGATACATTAACAAACCAAAGAATTTTATTTGAAAAGGCCTCTCTTTTAGAAAAATTAGCGAACAAAACCGAACATCCAACTTATTTTAACGATGCTTTAAAAACATTAGATTCTATAGAAAATTATAAAAATCGGTCCAATATTTACAAGTTGTCTCAAATTAAAAAGCAGTCGATAAAAAACTCGGAATTGTCGATACAACTACAACAATACAGTTATGAACACGAAAATACTCGAGTTTTTGTAACCTATAAAAATGTTAATTCGTTAAAAATTTCGTTTTACAAGATTAAAAATAAAACTATTAAAACTATTACTACTGATAGTTTGGCAAAGCAATTTACAGTTTTAAATCAAGTCTTTAAAAGTCAAACTTATCCAATAATTAACAAAAAAGATAATTTTAATTATACAACTGAATTATCGCTTCCACAACTTGAATTAGGAAATTATTTGGTTTTATTTGAAAGTGAAAATGATGAAAATTCTAAAAAAGGATATACGTTTAAAACCATAACCGTAAGTAATTTAAGTGTTTTAGCCAATCAAAACAATGATACTACTTTTTTTCAAGTTTTAAACCGAAAAACAGGTCATCCAATTGAAAACTGTAAGGTTTTATTTTTAGATAAAAAAGGAATTACAAACTCGGAGGGAATTGCAAAATTTAAATATATAGCTAGTTTTAATGAATATCCGAAATATATTTTTATAAAAGACAATGATAGTTTAAGGGTTGACAACACCTACATAAACAACAATTATTACAATTCAAACACAAAAAATGATAGAATTGATGCAAAAGTAGAATTGTATTTAGATAGAGGTATTTATCGTCCGGGGCAAAAGGTATATTATAAAGGAATTGTAATTCAGAAACAAAATTCAGAAACAAAAGTGATTCCGAATTTGAATTTAACAATGACAATTGAAAATGCAGATGATGAAGATTTCAAAAAAATTGAGGTTATGACTACTGAATTTGGTTCGTTTAACGGCGAATTCGATTTGCCAAAAAACGGTTTAACAGGAAACTATAATATAACAGTTGAAGAACCCGAAGATGTTACAAAAGATGTTTATTATAACCAAAAAAAAGATGAAAATAGTTTTTGGGATAATGTAGAATTTCAAGAAGGACGTGTCAGTTTTAAAGTAGAAGAATACAAGCGACCAAAATTCGAAGTAACCTTTTCGCCAATAAATGAAACTTTTACAATGAATAATAAAATTATTGTGAAAGGAAATGCTAAGGCTTTTGCGGGAAGTCCCATTTCGGATGCTGGTGTGAAATATAGTATTCATAGAGATGCTTCTTCTACAAATAAATATAAAAATGATGACTTAATTGTAAAAGAAATCAAAACCGATGCTTTCGGAAATTTTATAATTGAATTTGATGCACTGCCTTTTGATGAGTTCAAAAAAAAAGATTTACCGATTTATAATTTCAGGATCAAAGCTGACATTACTGACATTAACGGCGAAACTCATTCGGCTGAAACCAATATAAGAGTTGGTTATCAATCGCTTGAATTGAAAATGACTTTGCCTAAAAGTTTACAATCGAATAAACCAAATGAAATTATTTTAAGTTCGACCAATTTAAACAGACAATTTGTGGGTTGCCAAGGCGAAATAAAAATATTTTACCTAAAACCATTTGAACATAAATTTAAAACTCGATTTTTTAATACTCCTGAAATTGAAACGATTACGAAAAGTGACTTTGAAAAATTATATCCATTTGAACCCAATTCATTAACAGATATCAATTCAATTGTTGGCGAATTGGTTTTTACAAAACAAGTAAATACATCAATTAGCAAATTGTTAAATACCGATTTTACAAAAGACTTAAAATCTGGTCATTATAAAATTGTTTATACTACAATTGATGCTTTTTCAAATAAAATAAGTACCGAAGGTACTTTTGAGTTGCAACAAATTTTAGATAAAAACAAAACTCGAAACGAATTATTTACCATTGAACAAGTAAATGAAGATGCTAAAAAAGACGGATTTATTGTTTTGAAAATCAATACTGCCGTTCCCAATTTAAACTACAACTTAAAAGGCATTTATAGAAGCAACTGTTTTTATGACAAATCGATTAGTCAAAATGAATTGGAACAAATTATTAAAATTCCAATAGAAAAATCGTTTGAAAAAGGAATCAAATTCGGGATAGAAACCATTTTTGAAAACCAATATTTTACAATCCAAAAAGAATTTGAATTAAAAAATATACTTCCTAAAATAAATTTTGAAGTCGAAACATTTCGTTTTAAAATTGAACCTGGTAAACTCGAAAAATGGTCGTTTAAATTAAATGAAAACAACCAACCAATTTCAGCTGAAATCTTAGGATCAATGTACGATAGTTCGTTAGATAACTTTTCAAAAACGTCTTGGAATAGATTGCGTTTTCAAGAAAATAACGGTAATTATTTTAGTCCTAAATCGGCTTTAGGATTTGAGAAAACTTACGCTTCCTTTTCAAATTTGAATTCAAAATTACCAAAATTTATTTTTTACAATGAAAATTTAAATTTAATGAAATTTGGGTTCGATTTCAACGATCCGAATAGTTTGAGTGCAAAAAATTTGTACGACACACAAACAACAAATAAAATTAAAAAACCATTAAATGCATTGTTTATTAGCGGCGTTGTTTCTGATAATTTAGGCGTTTTACCAGGTGTAAATGTTCAAATTCTAGGCTCAACAAGACGAACTTCATCAGATTTTGATGGTTTTTACGAAATTGAAGCAGCACCTGGTGAGATTTTAGTTTTTTCATTTGTTGAAATGCAAAATGTTCAAAAAACAGTTGGAGCAAGTTTGATAATTAATGCAACTTTGAAATCGGTAACTGGTGTTTTAAATGAAGTAATTGTTGGCGCAATGGGAATGAGTAAAAAAATGAGCGCAACCACTTCTTATCAAGTAGTTACTGAAACAGGTAATGTTGAACTTATTCGAAGTTTATCTGGAAAAGTTTCAGGTTTGCAAATAAAGAATGTGTCAGAAGGAGTAAATTCAAACACAAGAATTATTTTGAGAGGAAATCGTTCAATATCAGGAAACAATTATGCCTTAGTAGTAATTGACGGTGCTATTTCTAGCACAGAAATCTTGTCACAACTACCACCTGAACTTATTTTAAATGTTGACGTTTTAAAAGGTACGCAAGCAACCGCTTTATATGGAGAACAAGGAGCAAACGGGGTAATCGTAATCACCACAAAAAAAGGTTTACAAGAAGTAACTCAAGTAAAAACACGAACAAATTTAAGCGAAACAGCATTCTTTTATCCAAATTTGAAAACAGATAAAGACGGTAAATTTAATTTTGACTTTACTTCGCCCGAAGCCTTAACTCAATGGAAACTGCGACTATTAGCACATACCAAAAAAGGGATTTCAAGTTATTTAGAAAAGAATGTTGTTACGCAAAAAGAATTGATGGTTTTTCCGAATATGCCACGATTTTTGCGAGAAAAAGATACCATAATTATCACTGCAAAAATATCAAATTTAACTAGCGAAGTAAAAAACGGAATCGCCATTTTACAACTTTTTGATGCTTCAACAATGCAATCGGTAGATACAAAAATGCTAAACGAAAAAAACATTCGTAATTTTGGAATAAAAGCATCTGGAAACGAAACGGTTTCTTGGAAAATTACAATTCCCGAAGGATTGCAAGGTTTACAGTATAAAGTAATTGCAAAAGCAGGCAATTTTTCTGACGGAGAAGAAAATATTTTACCCGTTTTAACCAATTCGATGTTGGTTACCGAAAGTATTCCGATTTGGGTACGCGAAAATTCTAAAAAAGAATATTCTTTCGAAAATTTAAAAAACAACAATTCAACCACATTAAAAAACCATCAGTTTACATTGGAATATACCAGTAATCCGACTTGGTTGGCATTAAAATCGTTACCTTATTTAATTGAATACGAACACGAATGTGCCGAACAAACTTTTGCCCGTTTTTACGGAAATGTACTTGCAACTGAAATTGTAAATAGTAACCCGAAAATTGCTTCACTTTTTGAAACTTGGAAAAAATCGGGCAACTTGACGTCTAAATTAAATCAAAACGAAGAATTAAAATCGGTTTTATTGGCAGAAACACCTTGGCTTTTGGATGCTCAAAACGAAGAGGAAAAGCAAAAAAATTTAGCCATACTTTTTGATTTAGATAAAATGAAAACATCAACCGAAGCGACTTTTAAAAAATTAAAAGACAAACAAAAACCGTCGGGCGGATTTGGCTGGTTTGATGGCGGAAATGAGAGCGATTACATTACCAATCATATCGTTTCAGGATTGGCACATTTACAAAAATTAAAAGTAAAATTAGATGAAAATAGCGATTTTTCTGAAATTATTAAAACAGCAATCCCTTTTTTAGACAAAAGTTTTTTAAGCAGAAATGAAAGCGGAATAAATAAATCATTTTTTCGTTCCTACGAAGATTTGGATTATTTGTATATGCGAAGTTTTTATGTAGATAGTTTTCCGTTAAACGAAAATTTGAAAAAACAAATGAACGTAAAGCTACAGTTAATTGGTCAAAAATGGTTGGACTATTCAGTATTCGAAAAAGGATTGGCAGCTTTAATTTGTTATCGTTTTAATGATAAAACAACTGCCGAAAAAATAATTGAAAGTTTGAAACAAACGGCTTCAAACAATGAAGATTGGGGAATGTATTGGATTGAAAACAAATCGGGCTGGAACTGGTACGAAGCTCCAATTGAAACCCAAGCCTTGTTAATTGAAGCCTTTTCGGAAATAAAAAACGATAACAAAAGCGTTGATTTAATGAAAGTTTGGTTACTAAAACAAAAACAAACCAAAAACTGGCCCACTACAAAATCAACCACCGAAGCCATTTATGCTTTATTGTTGCAAGGTTCGGATTGGACAAGTATAAAAGACGATACCAAAATAAAAATTGGCAATCAAAAAATTATAACCTCAAAACTTAAAGAAAGCGAAAAAGAAGCCGAAACTGGATATATCAAAATGAATTGGAAAAGCAATGAAATTTCAAAAGAAATGGCAACAATTTCGGTCGAAAATAATTCAAAAGTCCCAGCATTTGGTGGTGTTTATTGGCAGTATTTTGAAGATTTAGATAAAATAAATTCGAATAATAAAAACATACTATCAGTTTCAAAAGAATTATTTTTAAAAAAGAATACAACCGATGGAATGAAATTGGAAAAAATTACTTCAAAAAAGCCATTGCTAATTGGCGATTTAGTTACCGTTCGACTTACAATTGAAACTAAAGAAGATATGGAATATGTACATTTAAAAGATATGCGAGCGGCTTGTTTTGATCCAATTTCAGTGCTTTCACAATACAAATGGCAAGCTGGTTTAGGTTTTTATCAAAGCACAAAAGATGTTGCAACCCATTTCTTTTTTGATAACATCAACAAAGGAACTTATGTAATTGAATATGATATTCGAGTAAACAATAAAGGCGAATTCTCCAACGGAATTACAACAATTGAAAGTATGTATGCCCCAGAATTTTCAAGCCATACCAAAGGAATTCGTGTAAAAGTTTTGGAGTAGTTCATTCGTTTATCGTGATGCAAATTGTAATGCGTAGAGACGGACAGCAATCCATCTTTACAAAAATACAAGAAAAACCAATAATAAATAAAAACCAAAAACCCTTTAAATCCAAAAGAATTAAAGGGTTTTTAAAATTAAAAAAGAAAGCAACTACTTCACAATAGTCATTTCATCAACAATACGTTTTGCTCCAGCAAATTTATCAATTAACCATAAAACGTAACGAATATCCACATTAATAGTGCGTTGTAGTTTTTTGTCAAAAATCACATCGCCAGCCATTGCTTCAATGTTTCCGTCAAAGGCAACACCAATTAATTCTCCTTTTCCGTTCAACACTGGCGAACCTGAATTTCCACCTGTAATATCGGTATTGGTTAAAAAATTTACTGGCATATAACCGTTTTTATCGGCGTATTGTCCGTAATCTTTGGCTGCGTTTAGTTCTAATAATCGTGCTGGTAAATCAAATTCTTCATCGCCTGCTTTGTATTTTTTAACCATACCTTGC
>JBBRCJ010000042.1:0-22882 GCA_038204955.1 Flavobacteriales bacterium | reverse complement strand
TTGCCTACAGGTCAAACCTTGTTTCCAGCTATTAGTACAACTACAGGACAAATAAGTGTTCCAGTAGGAACTCCAGCAGGAACGTACGTTATTCCTTATACCATTTGTGAGAAGTTAAATCCAAGTAATTGTAGTTCTACTAATGTAACAGTGCAAGTGAACCCTTCGCCGATTATAGCGATAGTTGACAATACTGCACCAATTAATGGAACTACCGGTAACCCAAATGCAGGAAATGTGTTGACTAATGATACATTGAATGGAAACGTAAATCCATCACCAACCTTATCAAACGGGGTAATATTGACCATTGGAACCGTAGTTTTACCAACAGGTGTAGTAACAGGACAACCAACACCAATGGTAAGTGCTACAGGACAAATTTCAATACCAGTAGGAACACCTGCAGGGTCTTATCAAATTCCTTACACAATTTGTGAAAGAGCAAATCCAACAAATTGCAGCAATACAACACTAACAATTAATGTAAGTGCAGCTCCAATTGATGCAATAAACGATGTGTTACCATCAACGAATGGTTTATCTGGTAGTTTAAATGTTGGAAATGTTTTAAATAGTAATCCAGCAGTAGGCCTTACTCCAGACACTTTAAATGGAGTACCCGCATTGATTACTTTAGTAAATATTTTAACAACTAGTCCAGCAACGTCTATAAATGGTGGCCCTGTACCAAGTATTAATTCGGCTACAGGTGTAGTTAGTGTGCCTGCAAATACGCCAGCAGGTGTGTATACTATAACCTATTCGTTATGTGAAAAGTTAAACCCAACTAATTGTGATTCTGCAACCGTTACAATACCAGTATCTGCTGCACTTATTGTAGCAATAGCTGACACTTTGCCAAGTTCTAATGGAACAACAGGTAACACTAATGCTGGAAACATTCTAAATACGAATCCGACAACGGCAGATACTTTAAACGGTGTACCAGTTTTAATTAGTCAAGTTAATGTAAGTGTACTTACTCCTGCAACGCCACTTCAACCTAGTGCACCTGTACCAAGTATTGATCCACTAACAGGAGTTGTTGCCGTTCCGCCAGGAACACCAACAGGAAATTATACTATTACTTATCAAATTTGTGAAAAATTAAATCCAACAAATTGCAGTGCTATAGTAACGGTAACTGTTCCTGTAAACTCTCCAGTAATTATAGCCAATCCAGATACAACTAACCCTGTAACTACTAATGGAACTAATGGTAATCCTAATGCTGGAAATGTACTAAATAATGATTCGTTGAACGGTTCATTAAATCCTTCACCAACAGCATTGAACGGAGTTATTTTAACACCTGGAACGCCGATTATTCCAGTGGGAGTTCCTCTTGGACAGCCAGTACCAGTGATTAATCCAACAACAGGCCAAATATCAGTTCCACCAAATACACCTGCTGGTACTTATACGTTGCCTTATACAATTTGTGAGCGATTAAATCCAACAAATTGTAGTGGTTCAGTTAATGTTACTGTAGTTGTAACACCCGCTCCAATAGTTGCAAATCCAGATACTATAACTAATATTAATGGTACAACTGGAAACCCAAATACTGGGAATGTATTATTAAACGATACATTAAATGGTACACCAGTAACCATTGCGGTAATAAACCTTACGGTAACAACGCCAGCAACTCCAATTAATGGTGGACCAATTCCATTTATCAATGTGTTAACAGGAAATGTAACTGTGCCACCAAATACACCAGCTGGATCATATACAATTTCATATTTAATTTGTGAAAAATTAAATCCAAGTAATTGCAGTCCTTCCACTGTTACAATAACAGTTGTACCACCAGTAATAAGTGCTGTAAATGATACAATTGTAGGAACAAATGGAATCAACGGAAATCCAAACGCTGGTAATGTTTTAGTTTCAAACCCAAGTGCACCGGATACGCTAAATGGAGTACCAGTAATTATTACATTAGTAAACATTGCGGTAATTACTCCAGCATCACCAATTAACGGTGGCGTAGTACCATTTATTAATCCAGCAACAGGAAACGTCACAATACCTGCTAATACTCCATTAGGAACCTATTTAATAACTTATTCAATTTGTGAGAAATTAAATTCATCTAATAATTGTAGTACAGCTGTTGCAACCATAATTGTAAAATCGGATAATGATGATTTAACTATCGATAACTTTTTATCGCCAGGCACAAACGGTGGTAATGATTTCTTATTCATCAATGGTATAGCAGATTATCCTAATAATACATTAGAGGTTTACAATCGTTGGGGAATATTAGTATATGAAACAACTGGATATGATAATGTGAATCACGTATTCTCAGGAGTATCTGAAGGAAGGGTTACACTACAGCAAAGTCAAAACTTGCCAGAGGGAACTTACTACTATATTTTGAAATACAACAAACAGAATGGTGAAAGCAGAGATAAAGCAGGTTATTTATATATCACTAGAAAATAAGTTTAAACTTCCGGTGTCTTTATTTACGGCACTGGAATAAAACCAAATAAATGAAAACAAAAATTATAATTTTCGCTTTGATGTTAACCGGTATCGTAAGTTATGCTCAGCAAGACGCACAATACACGCAGTACATGTACAACACAATTAATGTTAACCCAGCCTACGCAGGTTCTAGAAATGTTTTAAGCGTTTTTGGCTTGTATAGAACGCAATGGGTTGGATTAGAAGGTGCACCTCAAACTAGTGCTTTATCAATAAATTCTCCTATTGGCGACACACGTTTAGGAGTTGGGCTTTCATTAGTTTCAGATAAATTAGGACCAACAAATGAAAATCAAATTTCAGCAGATATATCTTACTCAATACCAACTTCTGAAGATTTTAAATTATCGTTTGGAATAAAAGGAACAGCTAATTTATTTAATTTAGATAAAAATAAATTAACGGCAACTAATCCTAACGATATTTCATTTCAAAATTTATCTAACAAGTTTACACCTAACATTGGTGCAGGTTTATATCTTCACTCTGAAAAAACCTATTTTGGAGTTTCTGTTCCAAGCTTTTTAGAAACTATACGTTACGCTGATAATTCAGTTTCGGTTAATAAAGAAAGAATGAATTTTTACGTTATTGGTGGACACGTTTTTGAATTAAGTCCAGATATAAAATTAAAACCAGCATTTTTAGTAAAGGCAATTCAAGGTGCACCTTTACAAGCCGATTTATCTGCAAACTTTATGTTTGTTGAAAAATTTGTTTTGGGCGCAGCTTACAGATGGAGTGCAGCAGCGAGTTTAATGGCAGGCTTTCAAGTAAATGAAAGTCTTTATATAGGTTATGGTTATGATTTAGAAACCACTAGATTAAGAAACTATAATTCTGGATCGCACGAAATATTCTTACGTTACGAGTTTTTCAAAAATCAAAAACGAATTGTATCTCCAAGATTCTTTTAAAATATTATATTATGAAAAAAACAATTATACAATTATTAGTAATCAGTTTGATGTCATTCACTTGTTTTGGACAATCAAGAAGCGGAGATAAACAATACGACGGTTTAGCGTATGTAAATGCAATTAAAACCTATGAAAGATTAGTAACCAAAAATATAAAGTCTCCTGAAATTTTACAAAAATTAGGGAACTCTTATTATTTTAATGCTGATTTATTAAAAGCGGGAACTGCTTACAAACAATTGTTTGCCTTAGGGGAACCCAGTGAGCCTGAATATTATTACAGGTATTCTCAATGTTTAAAGGCTGCTCAAGATTATGCTGGAGCGGATGAAATGTTAACAAAGTTCAAACAAAAAAGTGGTAATGATTTAAGATCAAAATTAGCAGTTTCTCAAAAAGATTATTTAAATGTTATAAAAAGAAACTCGGGTCGTTTTACAGTTAAAGATGCAGGCATAAATTCTCAATACTCGGATTATGGAAGTTCTTATTACAATGGTAAATTAGTTTTTGCTTCCTCAAGAAAAAATGCCGAGGTTAACGGAAACTATTCCGCTTGGACCGGAGAAAAATTTACTGATCTATTTCAAGCTGATATGGATTTGGCAGGAAACTTAAGTAGCGTTTCAAAACTATCCTCTACAATTAATTCTAAGTATAACGAATCATCACCAATTTTTACTAAAGACGGTAATACGGTTTATTTTACAAGAAATAATTTTAATAACGGAAAAAGAAGTAGTGATGCCAAAAAAACAACATTGCTTAAAATTTATAAAGCTACTTATTCAAATGGAAAATGGGGCAATGTATTGCCTTTACCTTTCAATAGTGATGATTATCAAGTTGCACATCCTGCATTAAGTGTTGATGAAAACACATTGTATTTTGCATCAGATATGCCGGGTTCACTTGGTCAATCGGATTTATTTAAAGTTTCAATTAATGGTGGAGACTCGTATGGTAACCCTGTAAACTTAGGTAACAAAATAAATACCGAAGGGAGAGAAACATTTCCGTTTGTATCAAAAAATAACGAATTATTATTTGCTTCGGATGGACACCCAGGGTTAGGAGGTTTAGATGTTTTTAGTTCTAAAATTACAGATGGAAATTTTGGTGAGGTAATTAATATGGGTGAACCATTAAACAGTTCATTTGATGATTTTTCATTAGTATTGGATTCATCTAATAAATTGGGATATATTACTTCAAATCGTCCATCAGGAAAAGGAAACGATGACGTTTATAAAGTTCAAGCAACTGATAAAGTTAATGATTCTAATGGCTGTAACCAAAGCTTATTAGGAACAGTAACTGACCAATCAACTGGAAATACAATGGCTGGTGCTAAAGTAATTTTGTTCGATGCTTCAATGAATCAAGTTAAAGAAATGAAAACGGACGCCAATGGTAAATATGATTTTGGAGCCGTACCTTGCGGAAGTAGGTTTTACGTTAGAACATCACAACCTGAATTTATTACAGTTGAAACTCCTATATTAGTGTCTAACACAACAGGAATTACCTACTCACCTGTTTTACTAGGAAAACTTACCAAACCAATTAACGAAGGTGACGATTTGGCAAAATTGCTTGATATTCCGATGATATATTTTGATTTAGATAAATCATTTATTCGTGATGATGCTGCTGTTGAATTATCTAAAATTTTAGATGTAATGCAACAAAATGAAACTTTAAGAATTGACGTGCGTTCACATACCGATTCTAGAAACACAGCTCAATACAATGCGGATTTATCCAATAGAAGAGCTAAATCAACTATTGCGTGGTTGGTTTCAAAAGGTATTTCAGCGGCTCGATTAACCGGTCGTGGTTATGGCGAATCTCGTTTAACAAATGGATGTATCGATGGTGTAAAATGTTCTGAAGAAGAACATCAGGCCAATAGAAGGAGTGAATTTATAGTTATGAAAAAATAATTAGTCTTTAATTTCAATAAGCCTTCTCTTAATATTGAACATGCCCCAAAGAGTGCCTAACTTTTTGGGGCATGTTCATTAAGACGGATTTTTTCAATACATTTTAATCCACAAAATATTGAATAACCTTAAAGTTTACTTAAACAATCATTAAAAGTTTAAAATTTACACAATTAAATTTTTACTTGTACCAGCAATAACTTAATTTTGCAAATCCTAAAATTGTGTGAGTAAACAATTTTGAAGTTAAATTTTGCATTAGTCAAACATTAAATACATCAAATGAAAGAGATTACTAAAGAAGTTTACCTAAACTGGTATGAAGACATGCAGTTTTGGAGAAAATTTGAAGACAAACTTGCCGCACTTTACATACAACAAAAAGTTAGAGGTTTTTTACATTTATACAACGGTCAAGAAGCAATTTTAGCTGGAGCGTTACACGTAATGGATTTGTCGAAAGATAAAATGATAACCGCTTACAGAAACCACGTTCAACCAATAGGAATGGGCGTTGACCCAAAACGAGTTATGGCTGAATTAATGGGTAAAGTAACTGGAACATCTAAGGGAATGGGTGGTTCTATGCATATTTTTTCTAAAGAAAAAGGTTTTTTTGGAGGTCACGGAATCGTTGGTGCTCAAATTCCAGTTGGTGCTGGTATGGCTTTCGCCGACAAATATTTTGAAACAGGTGGTGTAACAATGACTTATTTTGGAGATGGTGCTGCACGTCAAGGTTCACTTCATGAAGCTTTTAATATGGCAATGTTATGGAAGCTTCCAGTAGTTTTTATTTGTGAAAATAATGGTTACGCTATGGGAACATCAGTTGAAAGAACTGCAAATCACACTGATATTTGGAAATTAGGTTTAGGTTACGAAATGCCTTGTGGTCCAGTGGATGCAATGAATCCAATAAAAGTGGCAGAAGCAATGTATGAAGCAATTGAAAGAGCGCGTCGAGGTGATGGGCCAACGTTTTTAGAAATGAAAACTTATCGTTACCGAGGACATTCAATGTCAGATGCGCAATTGTATAGAACTAAGGATGAAGTTGAGGAATATAGAAAAATTGATCCTATAACACAAGTTTTAGACGTTATAAAAGAAAAGAATTACGCTACAGATGAAGAAATTCAAATTATCGACGACCGAGTAAAAAAATTAGTAGAAGAATGTGAAAAGTTTGCTGAGGAATCTCCATTTCCTGAGGTACAACAGCTTTATGATATGGTTTACGAACAAGAAAATTATCCTTTTATACCTCACAGACTATAATTATGGCAACAGTAATCACAATGCCTCGCTTAAGCGACACAATGACTGAAGGAACAGTGGCAACTTGGCTTAAAAAAGTAGGCGATATAATAAAAGAAGGCGATATTTTAGCCGAAATTGAAACCGATAAAGCCACTATGGAATTCGAATCTTTCAATTCGGGTACTTTGTTGTATATTGGAATTCCTGCAGGAGAATCTGCACCAGTTGATGCACTTCTCGCTATTATTGGAAAAGATGGAGAAGACATTTCAACAATAATTGATGGAAAATCTGAAACAAATTTGGAGCCGAAAGTTGAAGAAAAAACGGAACTAAATGTAGTAGATGCAACATCTCAACCAAAAAATACCGTGCAAAAAACAACTGAATTACCTATTGGTGTAAAAGTCATCACAATGCCACGTTTGAGTGATACTATGACTACAGGAACAGTAGCAACTTGGTTAAAAAAAGTAGGCGATAAAATCAACGAAGGCGATATTTTAGCAGAAATCGAAACTGACAAAGCAACGATGGAATTTGAATCGTTCAATTCGGGAACGTTACTTTTTATTGGTATAAATGAAGGAGAAACAGCTCCGGTCGATAGTATTTTAGCAATCATAGGTCCAGAAGGAACCAATATTACTGGAATTGTAGAGAACTTTGGAAAAGTAGAATCAGCAATCACTGAAAAAAAACAAGAAGAAGTTGCAGTTGAAACAATATCAAGCAACCCAACAGTAGCTAACTCAACCGATAGAATATTTGCTTCACCATTAGCTAAACAAATAGCTAAACAAAAAGGAATTCAATTATCACAAATAAAAGGTTCAGGTGAAAATGGTAGAATTGTAAAACAAGATGTTGAAAATTTCATCCCAAATACAAATGTAACAGTATCTCAAGTGCAAACAAGCACTAGTGATGAACTTCCGAAGGTGCAACAATTTGAACCTAAAGGCGAAATGTATAGTGAAATAATAAAAAATTCACAAATGAGGAAAGTAATTGCTCGTCGTTTGTCAGAATCTATTTTTACAGCACCACATTTTTACTTAACTATTGAAGTAGATATGGATGAAGCAATGAAATCTCGTGCCACTATAAACAACATTCCAGATACAAAAGTATCATTTAATGATATGGTAATTAAGGCTTGTGCAATGGCTTTAAAAAAACATCTACAAGTAAATTCGCAATGGAGCGAAGACGCAATAACAATAAATCATCACGTCAATATTGGTGTAGCTGTAGCTGTTGAAGACGGATTAGTAGTTCCTGTTTTGAAATTTACTGATCAATTGAGTTTGTCTCAAATAGGAACTAATGTAAAAGATTTAGCAGGTAGAGCAAAAAATAAAAAACTACAACCAACCGAAATGGAAGGAAGCACCTTTACAATTTCTAATTTAGGAATGTTCGGAATTACTGAATTTACATCAATCATTAATCAACCAAATTCAGCAATTTTATCTGTTGGTGCAATTGTTGAAAAACCAGTAGTTAAAAACGGACAAATTGTTGTAGGAAATACTATGAAGCTAACTCTAGCCTGCGATCATCGAACTGTTGATGGAGCTACTGGAGCGCACTTTTTACAAACCTTGCGTTTATTTTTAGAAAATCCAGTAACTATGTTAGCATAGATAAATACTACTTTTTATAAAAAAATTTACTAAAAATAGTTTGTTTGATAAAGTTTGTAAATAAAAAAATAATGGTTTGACTTTTTAAATAAAGTTGAACCTTTTTTTTTAAATATGTTAAAATTTGATTTATACTCTTTTTTAAATAAATTATTTTAACAAATTAGTAATAAAATAAACTGATTTTTAAAAAAATACTTAAATTTATTTGCATAAAAATACCCCCAAATAGTGAATAACTTTTTGAGGGTATAATTTAATATTAGTTTATAAATTTCAACTTTTAAAAATTAAAATTTACATCATTCCTGGCATACCGCCTCCGTGAGAATGCCCGCTACCTGCTGATTCATCTTTAATGTCAATCAAAGCACATTCTGTTGTTAATATCATTCCTGCAACAGATGCAGCATTTTCTAACGCAACACGAGTAACTTTTTTAGGGTCAATAATACCTGCTTTTAACATATCTACATATTCATCGGTTTTTGCGTTATAACCAAAATCACCTTTTCCTTCTGCTACTTTTGCAACTACTACCGAACCTTCTAAACCCGCATTTTCAACAATAGTTCTTAATGGCGATTCAACTGCACGAGATACAATTTGAATTCCAGTAGCTTCGTCAGCATTATCAGGTTTTATTGTAGTTAAAGCCGATTTTGCTCTTAACAAGGCGACTCCTCCACCTGCTACAATGCCTTCTTCAACTGCAGCACGAGTAGCGTGTAACGCATCATCAACACGATCTTTTTTCTCTTTCATTTCAACTTCTGATGCTGCACCAACGTATAAAACTGCCACTCCGCCTGCCAATTTAGCCAAACGTTCTTGCAATTTTTCTTTATCATAATCAGATGTTGTAGTTTCCATTTGCGATTTGATTTGGTTGATACGGTTTTTAATCATATCTGCCTCGCCAGCACCATTTACAATGGTTGTATTGTCTTTGTCAATTGTAACTTTTTCAGCCGTTCCTAACATTTCTAAAGTTGCATTTTCAAGAGTATAACCACTTTCTTCGGCAATTACTGTTCCACCTGTTAAAATGGCAATATCCTCTAACATTGCTTTTCTACGGTCACCAAAACCTGGGGCTTTTACTGCTGCAATTTTCAATGCTCCACGTAACTTATTTACAACTAAAGTTGATAATGCTTCACCATCTACATCCTCAGCAATAATTAATAATGGTTTTCCAGATTGTGCAATTGGTTCTAAAACAGGTAATAATTCTTTCAACGAAGATACCTTTTTATCATATAAAAGAATGTAAGGGTTTTCTAATTCTACATTCATTTTCTCTGCATTGGTTACAAAATAAGGTGAAAGATATCCCCTATCAAATTGCATTCCTTCCACGACATCAACGTAAGTTTCTGTACCTTTAGCTTCTTCAACAGTGATAACACCTTCTTTACCAACTTTACCAAAAGCATTGGCTATTAATTCTCCAATGACTTCATCATTATTTGCAGAAATTGATGCAATTTGTTTGATTTTCTCAGAATCAGAACCTACAACTTGAGCTTGTTTTGCTAAATCGGCAACGATTGCTTCAACTGCTTTATCTATTCCTCTTTTCAAATCCATTGGATTTGCACCAGCGGCAACATTTTTCAATCCTTCTTTTACAATGGCTTGAGCTAAAACGGTTGCAGTTGTGGTACCATCACCAGCTAAATCATTAGTCTTTGATGCTACTTCTTTAACCATTTGAGCACCCATATTTTCTAAAGGGTCTTGCAATTCTATTTCTTTTGCAACTGTAACTCCATCTTTAGTAACTGTTGGTCCGCCAAATGCTTTTCCAATAATTACATTTCGACCTTTAGGTCCAAGAGTCACTTTCACTGCATTTGCGAGCGCATCAACTCCTCGTTTTAATCCGTCTCGTGCTTCTATATCAAATTTTATGTCTTTTGCCATCTCTAATTTTGTTTAATATTGTTAATTTGGTTTAAATTGTTTAAAGTTGTTGTGCCACTTTTTACAATTTATATTATACTTTTTACAATTATATTATTGCTAAAATATCGTCTTCACGCATTATTAAGTAATCTTTACCTTCAAGTTTTAACTCGGTTCCTGCATATTTTCCGTATAAAACGGTGTCGCCAACTTTTACAGTCATTGGCTCGTCTTTTTTACCATTACCAACTGCAAGAACAATTCCATTTTGTGGTTTTTCTTTGGCAGTATCAGGAATAAAAATCCCTGACGCCGTCTTAGTTTCTGCTGCCGCTGGCTCAATGATTACTCTGTCGGAAAGCGGTTTAATGTTTAGTGCCATAATTTTTATATATTTTAATGATTAAATTTATAAATTATACTTTTCAGAAATTATGCCAAGGCTCGATTTCTGACATATTTTCAGTTTAAATAATTTTAAATATTGGGTTTAGAACATAGATTAGAGAAATTAAAAAATTAAGAAAATTTAAATTAATACTCCGTTTTTATTATTTCATTTGTTACCTTTTAAAGATCAACACTGCTCTTTATAATCTAGCTCCGAATACTTCATATCATTTTAATTTACTTACAAACTATGTTAACGTTTTATGTTTGAACTAAGTATCGTTTTTTGGAATGAAAGTATTACTAAAGACTAAAACTATTTAAATGAAAATCTTCACAGCTGAATACAATTAAAAAAAAATCCCGATTACTCGGGATTTAAAATATTTTATTGCTAAAATTACTTTTTAATGGGTGCCGATGGAGCAGTTTCCATGGGTTTTGTGGCATCTTTAGTTGCTGGTTTGTCCGAAGTTGTTGCTGGCGCTTCAATTAATTTTGAATTACTACCACCAGTTAATGTGGGAAAACTTAATGATGACATTAGAATTAACACGATTAAAAGGGTTGCTAATGTCCAAGTTGATTTGTCTAAAAAATCGGTTGTTTTTTGAACGCCACCCATATTGGCATTACCTCCAAAAGAAGATGAAAGTCCGCCACCCTTAGGGTTTTGAACCATTACTACGATGATTAATAAGAAACACACTATGGTGATTAATACTAAAAAAACGGTGAAATTTGTCATTGTTTAAAGATTATTGTTTTGTTGTATATTTTTTATATCTAAAATACGGACTGCAAAGAAACTACTTTTTTCTGGATATTTCAAAATTAATATTTCATAAGCTTGAATTGCTTTCTGATATTTTTTTTGTTCGAGGTATACTTTCGCTAAAGTTTCGGTCATTAAGTACGATTTTTCTTCAATAGTTGGCAGCACTGGTAAGGATTCGTAATTGTTTTTATCTAATGCAGGAATTTTTGGATTGGAGGCAATAAATTTATCAATTATTATTTCTTGTTTCGATTTCGTATCAGTTTCTATTGTATTAGTTTCACGAGCGATTGGTTGTAGTCTTGAAAGTTGTAACCATTCTTGAAAGGAATGTTTTTCGGTGACTGAAAATTGTATTGGTTTGCCTATTTCTATCGAATTCTCAATTTCGTTTCCTTCAGTATTGGCACTTTTTATTGAATTTAAAATAGAGTTTTCAAGTGTGTTTTCTAATGTTACAAGATTAGATTCAATTACTTGAACATTAGTAACGTTAATGTTTAATAATCGCTCCATTTGAGCATCAAATTGTGCGTTTTGAATGGTTGTAAAGCTTTCTGAAGTTATAAAATTGAACAAAATACTTCGCTCGGTTGTATAAGCCGCAACTACCTTTAAATCAACATTGTATTTAAAACTATTTTTGTTATAAAGTTGTTTTAATCTTAATATTCGAGCACTTTGAAAATAAGGAAATTGATCGATTATTTTATCTAAAGCCAGGTTATGACGCTCGTTTATAGCTTCGGGTTTATTGATAATGTAAGTGTAATCGGTGAAGTTCATTTTTTTAGTTTTTAGTCCCAGTTTTTAGTTTTTAGTTATCAGTTATCAGTCTCAGTTCTCAGTCTCAGTTTTCAGTCTCAGTCTCAGTATTCAGTCTCAGTTCTCAGTCTCAGTTTTCAGTCTCAGTCTCAGTATTCAGTCTCAGTTCTCAGTCTCAGTTCTCAGTCTCAGTTTTCAGTCTCAGTTCTCAGTCTCAGTTTACAGTTTTAGAGGAAAAAATGGTTTATCCTAAAAATTTAATTAAAAATTTTTATCGCCAACTGCGACTGAAAACTGAAAACTATTTTACCATTTTGCTAACGACTCATTGAAAACATCTTGTGTAATTCGTGTGTAAATTTCTTCCAAGGCACTATTCAAAATAGAACCTGTTAATTGGTCAGTTCCTTTAAAATCGTAAAAATGCGTGAATTTTTTCTCAAAATTGTCTTTTTCATTTTTTTTATTGGTAAATCGTACATTTACGTAAATTGTTAATCGGTTTTGAGCCGCAGTTTGGTCCGCAGTTGCTGTGGTTGGTGAAACTCGGTAATCCGTAATTTCGCCTTCATAAACTAAATCACCGTTAGCATTAGTTAAGCTTAAATTGGTTTGACTTTGAATTCGCTCTTGCAATTTATTGGTAAAAATTCTATCAATGCCAGGCTCAATTAAAACGGCGTTGTTTTGAAAACGGTTTACTTGAAATGTTTTGGCGTCAATTTTTCCTGTTCCTGTAAAGTTATAAACGCCGCAACTGTTTATTGCGAAAGCGATAGAAATTAGTAAAATATATTTTATTTTTTTCATTTTATTTTTTTTAAAGAATTGGGTAGCATTAGTAAAAAAGGTAAGGCTTTGTCGTAGTTTAAGTTTTCATAAAAAACGCCTAATCGAGAGAGGTTTTTATAATAATCTTCTATGTTTTTATAATAATAATGTTCTGATTGAATGTACCAAGCTCGCTCTCCTAATTTTTCGGCTAAAAACCATTTTTCGAGCAATCGACCTATTCTGCCATTTCCATCGTTAAACGGATGAACTTGAACAAAGACAAGATGAATATAGGAAGCGTAATAAAAAATTTCTTCAAGTGTTAATTCATTTTCAAATAGTGTTTCTATATCGTCCCATAACTTTTCATACTCTTTTTCGACAATACTTGCAAAAGCGGCTTCAAACTGAATTCGCATTGTATTGTGTTCCATAACCAACATTTCATTTTTCCTAATTAAACCTCTTTCGTGTTTTGGCAGTAGATGAAAAGAAACTAATTTGTGGGCTTCAAAAAAATTTTCACGATTTAGTTTATTGTCTTTTGCAAATAAATAGGCTTTGAATAAATCGTTTGGTTTTTCGGTTAATTCGGGTAAATACTCAATATTTAATAGTTTGTGTTTTACATAACTGTCCATTTCCATTCGTTCACCTTCAATTTTTGAAGACGCCATTACGGATACAGAAGTGTAAAAAGTAAAACTATTTTCTTCTAAAATTAATTCTTTTAGGTCATTAAATTCCTTGTCAATATCAATATCTAATAATGATTGATAGGTTTTAAAATAGTCAGATTTTAGAATGAATAATTTCATTATTTATAAATTACAAATCGTATTGTTTTATTTTTCGATACAAAGTCCTTTCGGATATTCCTAGTTCATCGGCTGCGGCTTTTCGTTTGTTTTTGTGTCGCTCCAATGATTTTATTATCAGTTCAATTTCTTTGGCTTCAAGGCTTAATTGTTCTTTTTCGTCAATGGTTTCGGCATCTAAATAAGTACCGTTTTCATCATCATCATCCTCAAATTCTTCCTGTTCGTCATCGTTATTTTTTTGATATTTTGCTTGTAAGCGATGATTTTCGTCAATTAATGCTACTTCTTTTTCGTCTTGACCAAACACTTTTTTAATCAAATTTTTATTGACTTCTTGCACATTAGCGCTTCCGTTTTGTAAAAGTTCCAAAGTTAGTTTTTTTAAATCGTGTAAATCACTTTTCATATCAAAAAGTACTTTGTACAAAATATCTCTTTCGGTACTAAAGTCACTTTCTGATTTTTTTCCTACAACTGTTAATCCGCTTCCTTCGGTGGGTAAATAAGATAATAAAGTGTTCCCAGAAATATCTCTTTTAGTTTCCAATACCGAAATTTGTTCTGCTACATTTCGCAATTGACGAATGTTTCCACTCCATCGAAATTTTTGTAAAATAATTACTGCTGAATCATCTAATTTTAAGGGTGGCATTTTATATTTATGAGCGAAATCTGCGGCAAATTTTCTAAAAAGTAAGTGAATATCGTCTTTTCGTTCGCGTAAAGCAGGTAACGTTATATCAACAGTACTCAATCGATAATATAAATCTTCTCGAAATTTTCCTTTTTCGATGGCGTCAAATAAATTGACATTGGTTGCAGCAACAATTCTAACATTTGTTTTTTGAACTTGAGACGAACCTACTTTTATAAATTCACCATTTTCTAACACACGAAGTAACCGTACTTGGGTTGTTAGCGGCAACTCCCCTACTTCGTCTAAAAAAATAGTTCCGCCATCGGCAACTTCAAAATAGCCTTCACGAGTTCCCGTTGCACCTGTAAATGCTCCCTTTTCGTGACCGAAAAGTTCGCTATCAATCGTCCCTTCTGGAATTGCACCGCAGTTAACAGCTATATATTTACCGTGTTTTCGGTGTGAAAGTGAATGTATGATTCTTGGGATATTTTCTTTCCCTACACCACTTTCACCCGCTACCAAAACCGAAATGTCCGTTGGAGCAACCTGAATTGCTTTTTCTATGGCACGGTTTAGTTTTGGGTCGTTCCCAATAATTTCAAATCTTTGTTTTATGTTTTGAACTGTTTCCATAAGTCATTGCGAGGCACGAAGCTATCTATTTTTTAGCCACAGATTAAAATGATTTTCACTGATTTTTGTTTTACAATACATATCTTTTATGTTGCAATGATTTTGTTTGAAAATTAACTAGCAATCCAATTTCAGAATCTGATAATTTTATATAATTTAATACTTGGGCAATATGTTCATTAGAAAATTCTTTTACTGCTTTTACTTCTAATATAATATCCTCATTAACAACAAAATCCGCATAAAATTTATGAGGTAATATTTTTCCTTTATAATTAATCAGAAATTCTTTTTCTCTTTCAAAAGGAATGTTGTTTTCTTTAAATTCAAATTCTAAAGCATCTTTATATAGTACTTCTAATAATCCTGGGCCTAAATTTCTATGCACCTCCATACAAATTCCAATAATTTTGAAAGTTTCCTCTTCTCTATAATATTCACTCATAATTTTTGATTTACTTGCCACAGATTAAAATGATTTTTACAGATTAAGATTCTAAACCAAATAAAAAAATCATTTTGAATCATTTTAATCTGTGGCATAATTATTTTAAACCGCAATACCCCTCAAAGTTCCACTAGTACAATCCGTAATTTTAACATTCACAAAATCCCCAATTTTATAATCTCCTTTCGGAAAAACAACAGTAATACTTTGCGAATTTCGTCCTGAAAATTCTTGATCCGATTTTTTAGATAACTTTTCAACCAAAACTTCTACAGTTTTTCCAATAAATTCTTCACTTCGTTTCCAAGAAAGTTTTTGTTGTAAATCTACAATTTCTTGTAATCGTCTAGCTTTTGTTTCTTCCGTGACATCATCTTCCATTTTTCGTCCTGCCAAGGTTCCTGGGCGTTCCGAATATGAATACATATATCCAAAATTATAACCAACAAACTCCATCAAACTCAAGGTATCTTGATGATCTTCTTCCTTTTCGGTAGGAAAACCAGCAATCATATCTTGGCTTATTGAACAGTCTGGAATAATAGTTCTTATTTTGTCAATCAGCATCATATATTCTTCACGAGTGTGCAAACGGTTCATTTCTTTCAAAATTCGGTTGCTTCCCGATTGAACTGGCAAGTGAATGTGTTTGCAAATATTTGGGTATTTCGCAATAATATGCAACACACTTTCGTGCATATCTTGCGGATTTGATGTCGAAAAACGAATTCTCATTTTAGGAAAACCAACCGCAACCATTTCTAAAAGTTGGTCAAAATTTACAGCCGTAACTTTTTGTATTTCGCTGGCATTAACAAAATCTTTTTTTAAACCGCCACCATACCATAAATAACTGTCTACATTTTGACCCAGAAGCGTAATTTCCTTAAAACCTTTGTCCCACAAATCTTGAATTTCACTTATAATACTTTGGGGCTCACGACTCCGCTCACGACCACGGGTAAAAGGTACCACGCAAAACGTGCACATATTATCGCAACCGCGAGTTATCGAAACTAAAGCTGTAATTCCATTGCTCATTAACCGAACTGGCGAGATGTCGCCATAGGTTTCCTCTTTACTCAAAATTACATTTATTGCATCACGCCCTTCTTCAACTTCAGCCAATAAATTAGGTAAATCTTTGTAAGCATCTGGACCAACAACAAGGTCAACAATTTTTTCTTCGTCTAAAAATTTTTCTTTCAAACGCTCGGCCATACAGCCCAAAACACCCACTTTCATTTTCGGATTTACTTCCCGTTTTACAGCATTATATTTTTCCAAACGTTTGCGAATTGTCTGCTCTGCTTTATCGCGAATCGAACAAGTATTTACTAAAACCAAATCGGCTTCCTCCAAAATCTGAGTAGTATTGTAACCACCATCTGCTAAAATAGAAGCCACAATTTCACTGTCCGAAAAATTCATCGCACAACCATAACTCTCTATAAAAAGTTTTTTTGTATTTGTTATTTTAGGTTGTAAAACCAAAGAATTTCCTTGTTGGTTCTCGTCAATATTTTTTTCCATAGCTGCTTTTACATTTCGCCAGCAAATATAATGAAAACAAAACCTATGACAACTTGTCAGACTCATTTTAACTTATTTTTTTATTTGGAGCCATTTCCTGCTGTACACTATATCTTTTTATTTTCGTTAAAAAAAACGAAAATAAAAAGGATACCATTCCCATCAGGGCTAAGGCTTGAGTGTTCATTAGTAACTTTTTGTTTCAAACTACAAGGCTTTTTTTAAATCTTGTAAACTTTCGAGTTATTCAAATACAAGATTCATAAAAACCCTTGCAAGAACACAATCCTTGAGAACTTATCAAATTTATAAAATCTGTGCTCCCAACCAAAGCCTTGCAAAAACCCATTTCTTAAAATGTATCAAGTTTCTAAAATCTTTGCTATCTAATAAAACCCTTTTTCTTAAAAAAGTACATCAAAAAACGTTTATTAAAAAAAATTAAATACTTTTGCCCCACAAACAAAAATGTACATGGCAAAGAATTTAGTAATAGTTGAATCACCTGCAAAAGCAAAAACCATCGAAAAATTTTTAGGTCCCGATTTTCAAGTCGAGTCTAGTTATGGTCACATTGCCGACTTACCCAGCAAAGAAATTGGTGTAGATGTTGAAAACGGATTCAAACCAAAATACGAAGTTTCACCAGATAAAAAAGCGTTGGTGGCTAAATTATTTGCCTTATCAAAAAAAGCTGAAACTGTTTGGTTAGCATCCGATGAGGATCGTGAGGGTGAAGCAATTTCTTGGCATTTATCCGAAGAATTAAAACTCGACAAAACCAAAACTAAACGTATTGTTTTTCATGAAATTACTAAAACTGCTATTTTAAAAGCCATTGAAAATCCCCGTGAAATTGATTATAATTTAGTAAACGCACAACAAGCTCGAAGGGTTTTAGACCGATTAGTTGGTTATGAACTTTCTCCCGTTTTATGGCGTAAAATAAAAGGAGGTCTTTCAGCAGGAAGAGTACAATCAGTATCTGTACGATTAATTGTAGAACGAGAACGAGAAATTCAAAATTTTAAAGCAACTGCAACGTATTCTGTTGTAGCCGAGTTTGTTACTGAAGCTGGAAAATCGTTTAAAGCCAAATTACCAAAAAATTTCAATACCAAAAAGGAAGCTGAAGATTTTTTATCAAAAAACATAGGTTCAAATTATAAAGTTGCCGATTTAGAAACCAAACCCACCAAAAAATCACCAACAGGACCTTTTACAACCTCTACTTTACAACAAGAAGCTGCACGCAAATTATACCTTCCAGTGGGAATAACTATGCAACTCGCGCAACGCTTGTACGAAGCCGGACTGATAACTTATATGAGAACAGATAGCGTAAACTTGTCAAAAGACGCTATGGAAGCCGCTCAAGCCGAAATTATTCGCTCTTATGGAAAAGAATTTTCAAAACCTCGAACCTTTGTAAATAAAAGTAAAGGTGCTCAAGAAGCGCACGAAGCTATCCGACCAACCGATATGTCTCGTCATACTGTAGATATTGATCGTGACCAAGCCCGTTTGTATGATTTAATTTGGAAAAGAACTTTAGCATCGCAAATGTCAGATGCAGAATTGGAACGTACCAATGTAAAAATAGAAGCAAATAATCACACCGAAATATTTACTGCAGCAGGTGAAGTAATCAAGTTTGAAGGTTTCCTAAAAGTATATCTCGAAGGAAATGACGAAGACGATGAAGAGCAAGAAGGAATGTTACCCGCAATGAAAGTCAACGAAAAATTACAAAATAATTATATTACCGCTACAGAACGTTTTTCTCGTGCAGCAGCTCGCTACACAGAAGCCTCATTAGTAAAAAAATTAGAAGAATTAGGAATTGGTCGACCATCAACCTATGCACCAACAATTTCTACCATTATTAATAGAAGTTATGTTGAAAAAGGAACTTTAGAAGGCCAAGAACGAAACTATTCACAATTGACTTTGCAAGCTGGTAAAGTCTCAGATAAATTATTGAAAGAAAACACTGGTTCCGACAAAGGTAAATTTGTACCAACTGATATTGGCACTATCGTAACCGATTTTTTAGTAAAAAATTTCGGAAACATATTAGATTATAATTTTACAGCCAAAGTAGAACAAGATTTTGACGAAATTGCCGAAGGAAATAAAAACTGGAGCAAAATGATGCAAGAGTTTTACGATAAGTTTCATCCAAATGTAAAAGATGTTGCCGAAAATGCCGACCGAGAATCTGGTGAACGCATTTTAGGAAAACATCCAGAAACGGGAAAAATCGTATTGGTTCGTTTAGGAAAATTTGGACCTATTGCTCAAATTGGTGATGCTGACGATGAAGAGAAGAAATTTGCAAGCTTGAGAGCTGAGCAAAATATTGGAAATATAAATTTAGAAGAAGCTTTAAACTTGTTTTTATTGCCTAAAAATTTAGGTAGCTATCAAGGTGAAGAAGTTGAAGTTGCAATAGGTCGTTACGGTCCTTTTGTTCGTTTCGGAAAAGTATTTGTTTCTTTACCTCGTGGCGAAGAACCATTGGATGTAACTTTAGAAAGAGCTCAAGTTATTATAGATGAAAAAATGTTGGCTGATGCGCCAATAGCAGTATATAAAGGAGAAGGTGTTCAAAAAGGAACAGGTCGTTTTGGCCCATTTATTAAATGGAACGGTACTTTTATCAATGTTAGTAAAAAATATAATTTTGACAACTTATCACAACAAGATATTGAAGAATTAATCGAAGATAAGTTACAAAAAAACATTGATAAAGTGCTCCACAATTGGGAAACCGAAGGTATTCTAGTCGAAAAAGCCCGCTGGGGTCGCTCGGTAATTACTAAAGGGAAAATTAAAATTGAATTGAGCAAAGATGTCGATGCAACAAAGCTAACATTAGTACAAGTGCAAGAAATGATTGAAAAGAAAGCGCCAGCAAAAAAAGTGGCAGCTAAAAAAGTACCCGTAAAGAAAAAAGCAGTTGAAAAAAAAGCAGCTGTAAAAAAGAAATAAAATATAATTAAAAACTTTCAATTTGCTTTGTCTTGAAAAGGGTTGTGATAAGAAATAAAATACTTTTCCTTTTCAATTCTCTTTACTTTAAAGATAATTATCAAAAAATACAATGGAATTTAATTTTCTTCAACCTGTATCAAACGAACTTCTTTCATTTAAAGAAAGTCTTACTTCTCAACATTTGGGGAGTAAAATTCTTTTGCATACAAAAAAAGGGTTTCCTAATCTAGAAAATATAAACATTGCATTAATTGGAGTTTTAGAGAATCGTGATGAGGAAGGATTTCCAAATAAAGTCGATTTGTCTCAAGTTCGTAAACAACTTTATGATCTTTTTCCTGGAAACTGGATTACTCAAATTGCAGATTTAGGAGATATTTTACCCGGAAATACTAAAGAAGACACTTACTATGCTCTTCAAAATATAGTTAGTGATTTAATAAAGAAAAAAATAATACCAGTAATTATTGGTGGCACACAAGATTTAACGTATGCAATGTATAGATCATACGATAATTTAGATCAAATGGTAAATTTGGTTTCCGTTGATAGTAAATTCGATTTTGGAAAAGAAAATGAGCCTGTTTCCAAGAACTCTTATCTCACAAAAATAATTGTGGATGAACCAAATAATCTATTTAATTTTAGTAATATAGGCTTTCAAACCTATTATAATCCACAGGAAGAAATTGATTTAATTGAGAAACTTTATTTTGAAGCACTTCGTTTAGGAGAAATCTCTCAAAACATAACTATAGTAGAGCCTGTTTTTCGAGATGCAGATCTAGTCGTATTGGATTTATCTAGCATTAAATCGTCAGATTCTGGAAACCAGATGCATTTTGAACCCAATGGTTTTAATGGTAAAGAAATTTGTGCATTAGCAAGATATGCTGGAATAAGTGACAGGTTAACATCTTTTGGTATCTTCAATTATTGCCATTCAAAAAATGAACCTACTTTAATAAGTCAAATAATTTGGTACTTTATAGAAGGAGTAAATTTCAGATCGAATGAATATCCATTTGGAAGTAAAGAAAACTTTTCTAAATATATTGTAACCTCAGAAAATGAAGATTTAATTTTTCTAAAAAGTAACATTAGTAATCGTTGGTGGATAGAAGTATCAGAATTTAAAAATAATAATACTAAAATTAATAAAAATACGTTATTACCTTGCAGTTATGAAGATTACTTAACAGCGTGTAATAACGAATTTCCCGAACGTTGGTGGAAATGGCAACGAAAGAGAATTGAATAAAAGGGTTAACACTTAAAAACGATATATAAACTATTTCTTACATTTATTATCTAAAATAATATATCCTCCCAAAAACAATATTATTAACTCAAAAACTTAAAAAAAAATTGTTTTTGTAAAATATTTTAAATAGGTTTACACCCTATAAAAAAAGAATTAAAAAATTAACCCGAATATACATGAAAAAGTTAATTGCACTTACTTCCGTTTTAACATTACTTATTAGTTGCGGTCGCTCAAGCGATAAAGGTGAATTAGTAGGAGTTAGAGGAAAAAAATGGAATCCAGAAAAGCCTTTTGGAATGACTCTAGTACCAGGTGGTGCTTTCATTATGGGAAAATCAGATGATGATTTAGCCAATGTGCAAGATGCCCCAACTAAAACTGTGACAGTTCGTTCATTTTATATGGATGAAACCGAAATTACTAATAGTGAGTACAGACAATTTGTAGAATGGGTAAAAGATTCAACAATTAGAACTCGATTAGCAATTTTAGCTGATGAAGTAGGCGGAGGAACGCCAGCAGCAGGTGGTAAACCCGCAGCAGGAGCGAAATCTACAGGAAAATCTAATGGAAGCATAAATCAATACGCTTTTGCCAATTCAGATCCTGCAAAAATGACTCCATATGATAAATATATGTATGAAAATTATGGAACTCCAGGAACAACTGAAGATCCATACGCTAATAAGAAATTAAACCACAAAATTAAATTGGCAACTGGTACTTCTAAATATCCTGATGAATATTATACAGAAGTAATGGATTCAATGTATTTACCAGCAGCAGAATCATTTAATGGATTACGAACAATTGATGTAAATAAATTAAAATTTAGATACACTTGGATGGACATTCAAAAAGCAGCAAAAGCAAAAGTAGGAAAACGTTCAACTTTTATAAAAACAGAGCAAACTAAAATATATCCTGACACAACAGTTTGGATAAAGGATTATGCTTACTCCTACAATGAACCAATGCACAATGACTATTTTTGGCATCAAGCGTATAGCAACTACCCTGTTGTTGGTGTAAATTGGATGCAAGCGAAAGCATTTTGTGCTTGGAGAACTTTAAATAAAAATACTTACGTTAAAAAACGTAAAGGTCAAGATTTAATTAATTCATTCAGATTGCCTACTGAAGCCGAATGGGAATATGCTGCTAGAGGTGGTTTAGAATCTGCCACTTATCCTTGGGGAGGACCATATACTAAAAATGATCGTGGTTGTTTTTTAGCTAACTTTAAACCAAATCGTGGTGATTACGCAGCTGACAAAGCTTTGTATACTGTTGAAGCAAATGCTTACGGGGCAAACGGTTACAATCTGTACAATATGGCAGGTAATGTATCTGAATGGACAGATTCATCATATGATCCAGGCTCTTATGAATATGTATCAACAATGAATCCAAATGTACAAGATGCAACTAACCGTCGTAAAGTAGTCCGCGGTGGTTCTTGGAAAGATGTAGCATATATGTTACAAGTAAGTACACGTGATTTTGAATACCAAGATACTGCCAGAAGCTATATAGGTTTTAGAACTGTACAAGATTATATGGGAACTCAAGTTACAGGAAAAACTAAAAAAGCAGTAAAACTTTAAATATTAAACTAAACTAAATTAACTAACTAAAA
>JBBRCJ010000041.1:0-25312 GCA_038204955.1 Flavobacteriales bacterium | reverse complement strand
AACGTTTTTAATAAACGACTGTTTTTTGTAGCTTTAAAATTGCGACCAACAAAAGCGCATTTTAAGACCAACAAAAAAAGAGGTTTGAAAAAAATTTTGAAATGGAATCCTGGAAATAGCTTCAAATAAAATTACTTTATAGAATAATGAATACTATAAATGATTAGTGAATTTTTTGTAAAAACCTAAGGGTAGGTTTATATAAAAAAGTCGAATGGTTTTTAGGATATAATAATATAAATATTTCTAAAAATTTTGTAAAATTAATAAGTAATTGTTTTAATAAATTTGAACATTAAATATTAAGATTTTAAAACTAAAATGAATAATTATGAAAATTAAAGGTGCAATTACAATTATAATTCTAATGACTTTTCAATATAATATTGCACAAGATGCAAAAATGGCAACCGTTATTGATTCGGTCAAAGTAAATATAATTACCCAAGAAAATAAAAGAATTGAAGAAAAAGAGCGTTTAAACAAAGAACTTAAAGAACAAAAAAAAGAATTGAGAAAACAAGAGCGAATTGAAGAAAAAACGAAAGATGAAAAAGAAATTTTAGAGAAAGAAAAAGAAAAATTAAAAGACGATCAAAATAGAGTTAAAAAAGAACAAAAGGAAATTGACCGAAAAAAGGAACGCTTAAATAATGCTAGAAAATTAGTTGAAAAGCGAAATGACAGGCATGCTGAAGCCAATAAGGATTTAGTTAAAATGAATGAAAAATTTGAAAGACTAAAAATAAAAGGCAAACTTTCACCAGTTGAAGTTGAACAATGGAATGTTAAAGTTTCAAAACAGCAATTAAGAATTAAAGAAATTGAAGAAGATATTTTTCAATTAAAAGAGAAATTGAATAAGCTTGAGTAATTTATATTACTAAAAAATCCAATTGCCAAATGGCAATTGGATTTTTAAAAACTTAAAATTAATTAAACCTTTACTGTTTTATTTTTTCCTTTTTTGGAAGGCTTAGTTGTTTTTAGAGGTGCATCGGCAACATATTTTGAAATAATGGTATTGGCATTATCTAGCCAAACTGAAGGTCCGCCTGCTAGGTAACCGGTACTTCCTAATTGTTCTAAGTTATTTTTACTATCTTTAATTGTTGGTTTTACAAACCAAACTGTTGGATAGCCTTGTACAGCAAATACTTGTTGCAAACTAGTATTTTGTTGTTGAATAGCTGGATCTTGAGGGGTACGTCTAGGATAATCAAGTTCTACTAGTACGACCTTATCTTTTGCCCAAGCAGTAAATTCAGGTGTTTTAAAAACTTCTTTTTGCAATCGAATACACCAACCACACCAATCACTTCCTGTAAAAAAGAGAAACATTGGTTTGTGCTCTTTAGTTGAAATTGCAATTGCTTTATTTATATCGGTATGCCATACTTGATTTTCTTGTGCTTTAGTTGTAAAACTCAATAATGTTAAAACTAATGTTATTACTATTTTTTTCATTTTTTGGATAAATTTTTAATTTTTAATAATTTAAAATCGGATACGAATTTACATAATTTATTTTACATCTTGCATTAGTTTTTTCACAATTGGCGAAATTACTATTAGAATTATTCCTAATATCAAAGCATAAACGGATAATTGTTTGTATCCATTAGCATATACGATTAATTTATTGTAATTGGATGTTTTTTCAGAGGCTTCGGCTATGTTGGCCCCTAGTAAACCAGCAAAATACTGCCCGTAAGCACTTGCCAAAAACCACATTCCCATCATTACAGCTTGGGTTTTTTGAGGGGAGAGTTTGGTCATTGCCGACATTCCTATTGGAGACAAACACAGTTCACCAAACGTAATTATAAACCATCCGAATGTAAATAAATCTAGCGATGTTTTTCCTGTTAAAGGATTTGCGAAAAATTTAGTGTAATAAAAAACCCAAAAACCTCCTGCTAAGAATAGAAATCCTAAGCCGAATTTTACCACTGTATTGGGTTCAATTTTACGTTTGTGCATCCAAATCCAAACCAAACCCAATAATCCAGCAAAGAATATTACAAATAATGAATTGGCAGAATTATTAACTCCATTTGGATCTAATGGAATTCCGACTACTGTGTTATTTAAATTACTAGCTGCAAATAGACTTAATGAGCCACCACTTTGCTCAAAAAATGCCCAAAAAAAGATAGAAAAAATTATAAATACTAGTGCGGCAATTAGTTTTTTATTTTCTAATAAAGTGAAATTACGCATTTCATATAATAAATATAGTAATGATGCAGGACCAATTATGAACATGAAAATATCCGTATAATCAGTATTAGAAACCATTGTCATAATTATTGGAATAATTACTAATGATCCAATATAAGTAGCAATTTCTAGAGTTTTACGCTTTGAATTCTCTATATTTAATAAAGGAGATAGTCCAATTTCACCTAGACTTTTTTGTGTTTGAATAAAGGTTAATAAACTAATTATCATAACAATTGCAGCAAAACCAAAAGCAAAATTCCAACGCAAGTTTAACGGAATTGATTCTTGAAGCATAGTTCCATTAGCTACTGCAATACATAAATATCCTCCAATTAATGCACCTAGATTAACTCCAGCATAGAATAATGAAAAGCCAGCATCACGCCGATGATCGTTATCTTTATATAATTTTCCGACCATTGTTGAAATATTTGGCTTAAAAAAACCTGTTCCAATAATGGTAAAACTTATTCCGAAAAAGAAAAATTGTATTGGGTCATAGGCTAAAATTAAACTTCCGACAATCATTAAAATTCCACCCCAAAAAAGTGATTTTCTATAACCTAAAATTTTATCGGCAAACAAACCACCAATAAAAGTAAATGCGTAAACAAAGGCTTGGGTTGCTCCATATTGTAAATTGGCCACTTTGTCGTTCATTGCCAGTTGATTTACCATGAAAATTACAAGCATTCCTCGCATTCCGTAAAATGAAAACCGCTCCCACATTTCACTAAAAAACAAATACCACAATTGTTTTGGGTATTTTCCTTTAAAGTTTTGTATTTCGCCAATAGATAATTTTTGTAGCATAGTAATAGTAAAAAAACAAACCTACAAGTGATTTTTTGTAGGTTTGAAGGGTGAGTAAATATTTTATATTTAAAATTATCGCACGCCGTGCATCATTTTCTTTAATAGTGGTGTTAATAAGAAAAGTAATAATGCTGCTAGTCCAGTTAAAACAACGAAAACCATAAAAAATTCAAATAAATTATGAATTTCAAAACCTGCAAAACTCGGATTTACTGCATCTATTTGATTAGTTGTTAGAAGTTTTAATTGTTCGGTAGTTGGTGTAACGGTTTTATCCAATATAGGTTGTAAATCTATTCCTAATTCTTTTGCTTTTAAAAATTTATCGCCTGTAGCTGGAATAATTGAGCCTAATGTTCCTGCCAAAGCATAACCAGCTGCATTTGATAAAAAGAAAACTCCAAATAATAAAGATGCGAAACGTTTTGGTGACAATTTTCCCACTAGTGACAATCCTATAGGAGAAAGACAAAGTTCTGCAAATGTTTGAATTAAATACATCAAAATCAACCACTTAATTCCCAAAAGCCCACTATTGCCTAAATCCTTGACATTATAAGCTAAGATTAAATAACTTAATGCTATTAATCCCAAACCTATAGCTTGCTTTACAGGAGAAATTGGTTCTTTACCTGAAGCCCGAAGTTTATCCCAAAGCAAACTAAAAGGAAATGCAAAAGAGAATACAAAAAGTCCATTAAAAATTTGAACCATGGAAGGTGGCATATTCCAACCAAAAAAGTTTCTATCAGTTTGATTATCGGCAATAAATGTTAAAGATGATCCAGCTTGTTCAAATGCTGCCCAAAAGAAAATAATGAAAAAAGCAACAATATAAATTACAAAAATTCTATCTCTCTCAATTTTTGTTAAGGAACTGTCGGACACTATTAATCCCGCTAAAGTTAACCCTGCAGCATAGATTATAGGGTAAATTACAGTTTTAATAAGATTTGCTCCACCTAATATTTGTTGAAAAAGAAAAAACAATGCCACAAACGAAATTAAAGCAATAAGTAGTGATTTTGTTGAAAAAACAGCTTTTTGAGCTTCACCTTCTTCATAATCTGAACTATCATTTGCCGATGGTAACCCTCCTAACGGTTTTCCTTCGGGTGTAACTACATATTTATTTTTAAGAACATAAAAAACTACTGTACCAATCAACATTGCAATTGCTGCTGCTAAAAATCCCCATTTAAAAGCGTGAATATCTCTTATTCCAGTTGCATCTTTAACATCACCTACAATTGGACATATTAATTGCCCTAAAAAAGCTCCTAAGTTAATTCCCATATAAAAAATGGTAAAAGCGGTATCTAACTTACTTTTTTCTTGTTTTGGATATAAACTTCCTACCATCGAAGAAATGTTTGGTTTAAAAAAACCATTTCCGAATATAATAATTCCAAGAGCTGACCACATTAAGGTTGTTGCTAATGATAAATTAGTTCCGAAAATACTTGCACTAAAAAATAACAATAGCTGTCCTGCTGCCATCATTAAACCTCCCAATAAAATACAATTTCTATTACCAAAAAACCTGTCCGAAACAAAACCTCCCAGCATTGGAGTTAAGTAACATAATCCTAAAAAACCTCCATAAATAATTGAAGCATCGGCTTCTTTCATCATTAAGGAATTGATTAAGAACAATGTTAATATAGCCCGCATTCCATAAAAATTGAAACGTTCCCACATTTCTGTTCCAAATAATACCCAAAGTCCTTTTGGATGTCCTGTTTTTACTGTTTCACTCATTTTAATTAATTTAGTTTTTGTTTTAAGTTAGTTTTTGTTTTTATCCTATTTTTTTGAAATTAATCATCATTATAAGTGATGATCATCTATTTTATTGAAAGGCTACATAGTTCCTTACAACTTCTCCTTAACAAAATTAGTCAATTTTGTAAACAATTGAATTCTGGTTTTACCGCCATAAATTCCGTGGTTTTTATCGGGATAAACTGCCCAATCAAATTGTTTGTTGGCTTGTACCAAGGCTTCAATCATTTGCATTGAGTTTTGAAAATGTACATTATCATCAGCCGTTCCGTGTACCAATAAAAAATTTCCTTTTAATTTATCTACAAAATTTATTGGCGAATTCATATCGTAACCACTTGCATTTTCTTGAGGAGTTTGCATATATCTTTCGGTATAAATACTGTCATAAAACCTCCAATTGGTTACTGGAGCTACCGCAATTGCCATTTTAAACACATCGTTTCCTTTAAACAAACAGTTGCTCGACATAAAACCGCCGTAACTCCAACCGAAAATTCCAATTCTTGTTTTATCAACATAAGGATAATTTCCAATTACTTTAGCGGCATCTATTTGGTCTTCAACTTCGTATTTTCCCAATTCTTTTTGAGTACATTTTTTAAAATCGGCTCCTTTAAAACCAGTTCCTCGCCCATCAACACAAGCTACTATATAACCTTGTTGAGTTAATGACATAAACCAGTAATCATCAGTATCTAACCAACCATTATTAACTTGTTGTGAACCTGGACCCGAATATTGGTACATAAAAACTGGATATTTTTTTGTAGCATCAAAATCTTTGGGTTTAAAAATCCAAGCGTTAAGTTTGTTACCTTTCTCGGTTGTCAATTCAAAAAATTCTTTTGTTGGAATGTTGTATTTTTTTAGTTTTTCTAACAAACTATCATTATTCTGAATTTCTTGTACTTGTTTTCCGTCTTTAGACGCATTTAATGTATACAATGGCGGTTGTGTTGCCGATGAAAATGTACTGATAAAATAATCAAAACTTGGGCTAAAAGTTGCTGATGTTGTTCCAGTTTTTGAGGAAAGACGTACTTTGTTTTTTCCATCTAAACCAATTTTATATACATCTCTATTAATTGAACCATTCTCTACTGATTGAAAATAAACGGTTTTCGATTTTTCATCAAAACCATAATAAGCCGTAACTTCCCATTTTCCTGAGGTAACTTGGTTTTTTAATTTTCCCGTTTTGTCGTATAAATAAATATGATTGAATCCATCTTTTTCGGAAGTCCAAATAAAACTGTTGTCTTTTAAAAACGTTAAATTATCAGTAACATCAACATAAGCCTTGTCTTTTTCGTTCAAAACTACTTTTGCTTCGCCTGAAGCTCCATCAACAAAAATCAAATCTAAATTGTCTTGATGACGGTTTAAAACTTGGCAACAAAGCGTGTTTGCTTCTTTTGTCCATTGTATTCTGGCAATATAAAAATCAGAATAATTACCTAATTTAATTTCTTTTGTAACCAGCGAAGCCGCATCATATATATGTAACGAAGCAATTGCATTTTTTTCGCCCGCTTTAGGGTATTTAAAAGTCTCTACTGTTGGGTACAAATTTTTACCATAAATATTCATTGTAAATTCTGGAACCAAAGTTTCATCGAAACGAATAAATGCTATTTTTTTGCTGTCGGTGCTCCAGTCAAATGCTCTCACAAAAGCAAATTCTTCTTCGTAAACCCAATCCGTAATTCCGTTAATTACAGAGTTTTTCTTTCCATCATTAGTGATTTGAGTTGTTTTTTTTGATGCCAATTCATATACAAACAAATCGTTGCCTTTTGCAAATGCAATTTTGGTACCATCTGGCGAAAAAGTGGCTTCTTGCGATTGATTTAAAACTTTTACCAATTCTTTAGTAGCAATGTTATAGGAAAAGAAATCGGCTGTAAATGAATGTCTGAAAATTTTATTGGAATTATTGGCAATTAAAATCATCTTTTCATCGGATGAAAAGGTATATGAATCTATTCCGTCTGCTAATGCTGGAAAACTTTTAGTATCAATTAAAGTGGATACTTTTTTTAAGGTTGCATAATCATACAAATCAATTTGTTGGCTTCTTGTAGCTCTATCAGTATTTAAAATTGTGTATTGATTGGTGTTTTTCATGGCCTGCAATTCGTCCAATCCCTTAGTGCGAAATTGCCCTGTGTAAATATCTTCGACTGTAATTTTTTGTTGTGCAATAGAAGAAAAAGTAATAGTAACAAATAACGATATAAAATAAAAAGTCTTCATTTTTTATAATTTGATTTTAAAAGTCCAATTTTAGTGATTTTTTTGCAATAATCGCACATTTTTATTCATAAAATAAAATTAGGCAAATACTTTTTTAAAAATTTAGTACTTTTGATGTAAATATATTTGATATGGAAACGATCCGATTGCAATTTCAACCCAACTTAAAAGAAAAAATAATGGCTTTTTTAGAAAGTTTGCCTTCTAAAGATGTTGAATTTACATTGGAAGACAAACAATTTGAAAAAGATAAAGCAGAAGTTCATAGGCAATATAACGCATATAAAAATGGAAGTTGCAAAGTTTATTCTATCGAAGAAGTTGAGGAAATGTTAGAGAAAGATTTATTATAAAGATGAAAGTTTTTATTACAGAAATTTATCTTTCAAAGTTACAAAATCAAGTAAATTATATTTCAAAAGATAAACCAATCGCTGCTTTAAAATTCAAAAGAGATTTAATAAAAAATCTAAAAAGAGATTTAAAATATCCATTTATTATAAAAAATCGAGATATTATGATGATGAAAACATACGAGATTATGTTTTCAAAGGTTATACTTCTGTTTTGGAAGTTGAACCAAATAAAGATTTAGTAACAGTCTTTGGATTTATAAAGTACAGAGAAAATCTATAATAACAAAACTTTTAATGAACAACGCCGTTTCTGGATTTTCAAAATTATCCAAACAAGAAAAAATAAACTGGATTGCCCAAAATTACTTCTCAAATCCAGAAGAAGCCATTACAATTATTCAAAATTATTGGAATAAAGACGAAAAATTGCAACAGTTACACGATGATTTTATCGAAAACACAATAACTAACTTTTATTTACCACTAGGAATTGCACCTAATTTTTTAATAAATGACCATTATTATTCAGTTCCGATGGTAATTGAAGAAAGTTCAGTTGTTGCCGCTGCATCAAAATCTGCAAAATATTGGGCTAATCGTGGCGGATTTAAAACTAAAGTCTTAAATTCAGAAAAAATTGGTCAAGTCCATTTTATGTTTTTGGGAAATGCCGAAAAACTAATTCTTTTTTTCAATAAAATAAAAGCAAATTTCTTCTCTGAGACCGAAAGCATAACCAAAAATATGCAAAAACGGGGTGGCGGAATTTTAGCTATTGAACTTCGAAACAAAACTAACGAACTTAAAAATTATTATCAGCTTCACGCTACTTTTGAAACAAAAGACAGTATGGGAGCGAATTTTATCAATTCGTGTTTAGAACAATTTGCAAAAACTTTAAAGCAACAAGCATTAGATTTTGAAGATTTTTCGGAAGTTGAAAAAAACATTCAAGTTGTAATGTCGATTTTAAGTAATTATGTGCCAAATTGCATCGTAAGAACCGAGGTTTCGTGTAAAATTGATGATTTGAAAGATAAAGGCATCGACAACCCGAGACTGTTTGCAGAAAAAATGGTGCAAGCTATAAAAATTGCCGAAATTGAGCCTTTCCGAGCCGTGACGCACAATAAAGGTATTATGAACGGAATCGATTCTGTTATTTTAGCAACAGGCAATGATTTTCGTGCTGTTGAAGCTGGAATTCATGCTTATGCTGCACGAAACGGGCAATATGCTAGTCTATCTCACGCCAAAATTGAAAATGATATTTTTACTTTTTGGATGGAAATTCCTTTAGCAATTGGAACTATTGGTGGTTTAACGTCTTTGCATCCTATGGTGAAATTAGCATTACAAATTCTTGAAAAACCATCTGCTCATCAATTGATGCAAATAGTAGCAAGCGTTGGATTGGCTCAAAACTTTGCCGCTTTACGTTCGTTAACTACAACTGGAATTCAAGAAGGACATATGAAAATGCACATCAATAATATTTTAAATCAGTTTGAAACAACTTCAGAGGAACGAAAAGTAATTAGAAATTATTTCGAGAAAGAAACTATTTCACATTCCGCTGTTGTTGATTTTATTGAAAAAATACGAAAATAATATAGATTTTATCTTTGTCCAAATTTTAAACTTTGACAAAGGTTATTTGAAGTAGAGGTTACTTCGTGCCTCACAATAACACTATGAAACAGACTTTTTACAGCAACGGTAAACTTTTAATTACAGGCGAATATGTAGTTTTAGATGGCGCAACTGCCTTTGCTTTGCCAACTAAATTTGGTCAAAGTTTAGTGATAGAATCATCCGAAACCGGATTCTTTTCTTGGGAAAGTTTCGATTTTGACGAAACGTGTTGGTTTGAAACAAAAATTACTTTTGAAGAAATCATTGATAAGAAAATAGCAGACGATACTCAAAAAATAAAAAATACTTTAATAGAAATTTTAAACGAAGCCAATAAATTAAATCCAAATTTAATTTATAATTCAAAAGGTTTTGAAGCAAAAACAGAATTGACTTTTTCAAGAAATTGGGGTTTAGGAACTTCATCAACATTAATTAATAATATTGCTCAATGGTTTCAAATTGATGCTTTTGAGTTACTTAAAAATAGTTTTGGTGGCAGTGGTTATGATATTGCTTGTGCACAAAATAATTATCCTATATTGTATCAAATAGAAAACGATAAATCAAAAATTACTAAAGTTTCATTTAATCCAAAATTTAAAGATTGTATCTATTTTGTGTATTTGAATCAAAAACAAAACAGTAAAACGGCAATTGAAAATTATCGTAATAAAAAAAATGACTTAAAATTAGAAATTGTTAAAATTAACGAATTAACGGAAATAATTACATCAACTAAAGAATACACCGTTTTTTGTGATGCAATCGAAAAACATGAGCAAATTTTAAGCACCATTTTAGAACAAAAAACAATCAAATCACAATTTTTTTCTGACTTTGATGGCACTATAAAAAGTCTTGGAGCTTGGGGTGGCGATTTTGTAATGGTTGTTTCAAATGAAAATCCTACTTATTATTTTGAGTCTAAAGGGTTTGAAACTATTCTTTCTTATAATGAAATGATTTTGTAAAACTTTTTTAAACAAAAAAACCGAAACTCACGTTTCGGTTTTTTTATAGTTTGTTATAGACTAATAAAATTCTAATCTATTGTCTTTGATTGTAGCACCTTCTTTTAATGCAGGTATAATTCTGCCTGAAGCTTGTGCAGCCATTGATTTTAATTTAGTCATATTAACATCATAATTAGTTGCTGCTGGTGCTTTGGTGATAGCTTTAGTTTTAACAACGTAAACGCCCGCATTACCATCAATTGGTGTAGAAATTTTATTAGCAGCTAAACCAAAAGCGGTACCAACTACTTTAATTTCGTTACCAACATTAGGTAAAACCGCATTTTCTACCGATGCAGCAGGAACATTTTGAACCGTTGTTGCATTGGCTATAGCAATTGCTTCTAATGATGCACCAGACATTTTAGAGATTATTTTTTCTGCTTTTTTCTTGTTTTTGATAATGCCTTCAACCATGGGTTTAGCCTCGTCAATATTCATCAACCCTTTTGGATATATTTTTTTCAAACGAGCAATAACGTTTCCAACATTAACTACTTCAAAACGTTTAATATCATTTACATCTGTTTCTTTATCATAAGCCCATTTTACAATTTGTCGCTGATTTCCTAATGATCCAACAGCTTCATCCATTGCTTTTGCTTTTACCGAAGGTGCAATTGTTAAATTAGCAGCTTTTGCAGTAATTGCAAAATCTTTTCCTTCAGCATCCATTTCAAATTTTGTTGCTTTGGTGTAAGCCGCATTTGTAGTAGCTTCAGAAGCATCAATTTTTTGAGACACTGTTGCTAATTTAATTCCATCTTGTTTGTCGGTAATGTTCAAAATATGATATCCCAATTCTGTCTCAACTAAACCGATTTTTCCAACTGGATTTGCTAAAAAAGCATCTATGGGTTTTATTGGAATTTGACCTTTTTCAAAATAACCTAAATCGCCACCTTGTTGTGAAGATTGATCATCGGAACTTGAAAAAGCCAACATCATAAAACTTGTTGGGTTAGCTTGGGCTTGAGCTAAAATTGATTGGGCTTTTGCCAAAGCTTGTTCTTTGGTTCTTTTTTCTTTTTGATTTGGAATCTTTGAACCTTCCCATCCTATTACAATATGACTTAATTTAGTTTTAGCACCTGCTTTACGTCCCATTAGTTTTGAAATAGAATAATATTTCCCATCAACATAAGGTCCGTAAACTTGTCCCACTGCTAAAGCATTCAACTTATCCGCGTGCTCGGCAGGTAAGTTTTGTTTAGTAACATAAGTTGTGTCGTATGCCTTATCTGAATTTTCTGCAACAAACTCTGCCATATTGGTAGCGTTTCTAAAGCTTGGTAAGGTATCATTTTTACCATCTTTAAAAACTACAGCTCCATTTAACAAACCGTTAATTCTAGCTTTTACTTCATTTTCATCTTGAACAGATGCTTTATCTTCAACCAAAACATATTCAATTTCACGAGTTTCCTCAGTTTTGAAACGTTTTTCGTTTTTAGTCATGTATTCAGTAATATCAGCGTCAGTAACTTTAATATCACTATCTTTTATTGTAGAATACAAAACAGAAACGTAATCGAAATTCACTTTATTGTTGGCTTGCTCATACGCAAATTTTCCTTCAGCAGTAGTAGTGTACATTCCTGCTTTTACCAAAGTACTATAGATTACTGCTTTTGAATTAAAATCAGCATCTTTTTCACGATCTGTGAACATCTTAGCTTGTTCTGGATTCGATTTAAAGTATTCTTTGAATTTTTTAATATCAAATTTACCCAAAGCGTTTAAAAATTGTGGATTATTACCAATATTTGGATCGCTTTTTAAGTTTTCAATTAAATGATTTTCACCAACACGAATTCCGATTTTTTCATATTCAACATTGATTAATGCCATGTTCACCTCTTGATCCCAAACTTTATTGGCAGCTTGAATCGCAGTTGTATTTTCACCACTCTTTTCAGTATTGGCTACTTTTACTCTAAATTCGTCAAACGGAACGTCTTTTCCGTTGATGCTTCCTACATCTTTTGATGCTTTGTTGAATTGTCCTTTTTGTATTAAATCACTAACTACAAATGCAAGTAATGCGAAGCCTATTAAGCCTATAGCTAAAAATGAACGCTGTCTAATTTTTGATAAAATTGCCATTATATTATATTATTATTTTAATTCAGTTTGCGAAAATACAATTATATGTGAAATAATTATACTACTGATGTTATTAATTGTAAAAAAAAAGGAAAAAAAAAGGAAAATACCTTTATATTATTCTAAAACGGTCATTTTTACAATTTCTATTTTACTATTTGTGGCTTCCACAATTTGAAAATGAAAATTTCCTATAGTAATTTCTTGTTCTTTATTTAAAATCTCTTTTGAGGTATTCATTATAAATCCTCCCAAGGTTTCATAAGAATCTTCTTCAGGAATATCTAGTTTATAAGTTTCATTTATATACTCGACTTCCAATCGAGCGGAAAAAATAAAGTTTGAATTATCAATTTGGTTTTCAATTAAGGTTTCGTCATTATCGTGTTCATCTTCTATTTCGCCAAAAAGTTCTTCAATAATATCTTCAACAGTAATAATTCCCGATGTTCCACCATATTCATCTAAAACTAGGGCAATACTTTTTCGCTTTTTAGTTAAAAGGTTCAATACTTCTTTTACAAAAATTGTTTCGGGTACAAACTCGACCAAAATCATAATTGACTTGATCGTTTTAGGCTTTTTAAACAAATCAAACGAATGTACATATCCAATTATGTCATCAATTGAATTTTGATAGATAATAATTTTTGAATAACCAGTTTTAACAAAAAGTGCTATTAATTCTTCAACAGAATCGTTAACATCTAGTGCAACCAAATCGGTTCGGGGAGTCATTATTTCTCTTGCTTTTACACCTGAAAATTCTAAAGCATTTTGAAAAATTTGTATTTCCGAATCTACTACTTGGTTTTCTTGTACTGAACTCATTTGCTCATTTATATAATTTCCAAGTTCTACTTTACTAAAAAAAGAAGGAACGTAATCACCTTCGGTTTTAAAGAATTTTTTTAATATGAAATCGGAAATCCAAATTACAAACGAGGAAATAAAATAAAAAAGTTTAAAGAAAAAATAACTCGGAATAGCAAAAAACTTCATCAAACTATTAGCATAAATTTGAAAAAAAACTTTAGGCAAAAACTCGGCAGTAATTAAAACTATTAACGTTGAAATTAAAGTTTGAAGTAAAAGTGTTGTTATTTCTGAGAAATGAAATCCGAATCGGGTAATTTGATGCAACAACACATCACCCATAAAAAACCCATAAATTACCATAGAAACATTATTTCCAACAAGCATTGTTGCAATGAATTGTGAAGGTTTTTCGGTGATTTTTGTTAAGATATTAGAAAGGAAATTATCTTGCTTTTTTTCTATTTCAAGATAAATTTTGTTAGATGAAATAAAGGCAATTTCCATCCCTGAAAAGAATCCGCAAAGTAGTAAACAACTAATTATTACGGTAATTTCCATTATTTTGGATTTTGATTGGTATCGTTTTTACGATTATCGAATTTTTTAGCAAATTTCATTCTGAAAAAGAAAGTAAATAGTGCTGCAGTACCTAAAATGGTGCTTAACCAAAATCCATCTGTTCCATTATTGTATTTTGTAAAAGTATCATACGCCATAATTATGGCTACTGCTAAATAAATATATTTGGTAAAATTAAGATAATTCATTACGTTTTTTTATTTATTACTTTCTACTTCGCCATTTATTTGTTGCGAATTTATGATTTTAAAGTCTTTACTAAAATCCAATCCTTCACCAAAGGAAACTCCTTTTGGATCTGTAAATTTATATCTTTTTTCGGTAAAAAACCATTCGTTTTTTTGATCAAAATACAATTGATCGGTTTCTAAAAGTTGCCCTGACTCATTTGAAATTTTCACACTTCCTTTCAAATCAATTAAATCGGTATTTTTAAAAGTAGTTCCTGACTTTGCAACAATAAAGGTTTTTGCCCCTTTTATATCGTACATTGTAATATTTAAACCCTCAGGAAATTCGGTAAATGGGAATTGTGCAGTAGAATAATCCAACATTTTAGGTGAGATTAAAACCGATTTTATTCTACCAGAATCAGTATATTTCAAAGTAAAATCATACGATTCACCGCTCGGAGTAAACTCGGAATAAATTGATTTTTGAACTTCTTTAAAATTACTTTCGCACGAAACTACAATTGTCATTAAAGCAACAGCAAAAGTGCCAAATATAATTTTACTGAATTGTTTCATTTTTAATTAAAACGTCGTTTAACAAACCATTTATCATTTAAAGATAGTGAAACGCTCAAGTTTAAATAGTTTTCACGAATTAAATCGTTACTTTTTGTTCCTCGATAACCGTATTCAAAACCAAAATTAGCATTTGAAAACAAGCCTCTAACTATTGGCAAACCTAATCCTAACGTTACTGCTGCATCTTCAATCGACTTTCCATTTAAAACTAAACCCGTATTTTCATACCGCAAACCAGCACGATAAACCACTTTTTTAAAATAGCTGGTATAAGAATTGAAATTTGGAATAAAGTAACCCCCTAATGCAATTTTTGCTGCATTTTTATAATACGCATTTGGTACATCGGCAATACGGTTACTGAATTTACTGGTTTCTTTAAAGGTAAACTCAGCACCTACAACCCATTTTTTTTCTTGACCAAAGCCTAGTCCGAATGAAACTGTGGTAGGTAATTTTACTTTTTGGTCTGGCACATCGGTTACTGTTGTTAAAGTTGATGTATCTATATAGGTAAATTGCCCAAAACTGTTAGTATTAGCTACTCCAATTGACCTACTCAAAGCAAGCGTTAGTGTTGCTTCAGGCGTGTAGGTTAAGCTTGAAAAAATGCTGTATTTATTTTTTAATTTCGTTTCAAAGGACAATCCAGTTACAAAATTTATACCACTTGCGTAAGAAATATTTCTTTCCACAGTACCGTATTGTAAAATATCGGAGTTTTTAATACTAGTAGTTTCTATGGTTCCAAAATTGTACTGTGCTTCAGCACCAAAACTAAAATTTTTATTCAATTTAAAACCCGTTCCTAAAAACACTTTATTAATACCACCTTTTCCTCTAAATTGATTAAAGGTAGTTAATGTGTTTACTCCGTCATTGGTTGTTGTAGTATTTGAAACTTTATATCCTACTGATGAGTAAGGAATTAAACCAAATCCAAATCCGATTTTTTTTAACGGAATAGCTACGGCTAAATAATCAAGCCCAGTGCGTTGAGCATTTTCACTTGCGATGTTGGTTACTAAATTAGTTTTGTTAGTACTGCCTGAAATTGTATAGGTAATTAATTTTAAGCCAGAATACATTGCAGGATTTTGTAAATTGATATGGATACTATCCGGTAACACCGACAATCCGGCCATAGCTCTGTTTTCAGTAGTTCCTTTAAATCGAATATCCCCTATTCCGTAAAAAGAGTAAGGTGATGAAGTTGTTTCTTGTGCAAAAGTAAAGGTTGAAACTATTAAAACTAAAGCAACAATAAATTTTTTAATCATTTTGATTGTATTGAAATGTTTGGTTCAAACTTTCTAGTAAAAAATTTGAATTTGCAAATATGGTATTTTTAAATCGTTTAGCCAAAAAATTAGCGTCGCCACCCGTTAAAATTATAATAAAGTTTTGCTTATCGGTGCAAAAGTCGTTAATAAAACCTTCTATTTCAAATGTAATTCCGTTTACAACCCCTGAATGAATGGCTTGATTAGTTGAATCGCCAATAATTTTTTCGGGCTCTATTATGGAAAGCAAGGGTAATTTTGCTGTGTAATTATGTAATGATTCATAGCGAAGTTTAAACCCTGGCGATATTGCTCCGCCTAAGTAATTGTTTTTTTCGTCTACAAAATCGTAAGTTATACATGTTCCCGCATCAATAACTAATCGATTTTTACTCGGAAATTGTAAAACAGCACCCGATGCTAAAATCATTCGATCAATTCCAAGTGTTTCAGGAGATGAGTATAAATTTTGAAACGGGAATTTATCTATTTTAGAAATAAAATGACAATTTAGACATAAATTTAATCCTAAAAAATCCGCTTTTTCAATTTTTCCTACCGTTGAGATAACTGCATTTTCTATTTTAGGATATTTTTTTATACTTATTTTCAAATTATGCTGCCAGTTTTCATAACCAATAATTTTTTTAAATAACATTCTATTGTGCTCAAAAACAGCTATTTTAATTTGTGTATTTCCGCAATCTATTACAAGATTCATATTTAAAGATTAGATATACAAAGATACAAAATGATTTTTTTTAAAAAATGTTTTGGTTATACTAAAAAAGCGTTTATATTTGCACCCGCATTAGAAAGCAATTTCAATTAGCGAGGTACCTTAGCTCAGATGGTAGAGCAATGGACTGAAAATCCATGTGTCCCTGGTTCGATCCCTGGAGGTACCACAAAACCCGAATAGAAATATTCGGGTTTTTTGTTATAATTATTTTAAGCTTTTGAACAAAAAAAGACCTTTCGAGTTGAAAGGTCTTTTTAGGGTAATATAATAATCTAACTAAAATCTTTATTCTTTTATAAGCTTCAAGGTCTTTTCATTATTGTTTTCATCAATAGCTTTAACTAAATAAAGCCCTGTATTTAATTCAGAAATTGAATATTGATAGTTTTCTAATGGATTCATAAATGTCTTGATTAATTGACCTGTAATTGAAAACAATTGTACTTTAGCCAAGCCACTATTTAATGTAAAATAATCAGAAGACGGATTTGGTGCTAAAGTTAAATAATCGAGAGGATCAAAAGTGGCAGTTGATAATGCTGCTTGGTCGCCGTAAATTCTAAATCCGCCAGCTTCAATGTTAATTGGAGTGGTTGTATTGGTTACATTTAGAGTAGTGTTGTCCATCAAATTTTTCCAGTTACCAGTTGTGGGGAAATTTGGAGTAACGTTGGCACTTACGACATCAAAATTTGATAAAATTACTACATTCTTTAATTCTCCCGAAGCTATTGTAGTGTCAAAAATATAAATTTTAGGCTGTAAAGTACCCCCAGAAGTTATAGAATAGTCTCCACTAAAAACGGGGTTGCTAATTTTTAAATCAATTATTTTAGACCAATCGGTGTAAATTTTATTTCTATTTGCATCATTTGTCCAAGTTGGTGTCCATTGTGGCTGTGGTTTTGTATCTAATTTGCAATCTCCAGGTGTTGGATCGGTATCTGTATTTAGGGTACCGTTATTACAAGTAAAAATTGATTGTTCCCATCCTTTCTCGCCAAAATGCCAAATCATTTTTGGTCCAGGCACTAATAAACTTACTGCTCCTAAAGCAGACATTCTTTGTAAAGATGAAGCTAATGTAGTTACCGTTAAACCATTACCAAAAGTCAAGTTTTTATACATTAATCGCTCTTCATCGTGGCTTTCAGCATAACCTATTACTCGTTTATTAGTAAATCCGTGAGCAGTATTTCCCATTCTTGAAATATCATTGTTCGAATTATAACCCATAGTAAGTTGGTTATAATTGTCGGTCATTTTACCCCACATCATAACCCCTTTGCTTGGTGTTTCGTTAATTCGGTAGTTTGCCCATTGTTGCTCTTCGGCATCTTGACCCAAATGTTCAAAAATTGAATAATGAGTTGGGTCTTGAGCCCACGAGTAATCAACATAATCTTTTAAAATTGCTACTCTATCTGCCTGATAACTATTAGTTGCTGAATCACTACCTGCAGCATTTTGAGTAAAACCTTTTGTTAAATCCCATCTAAACCCATCAATATGAAATTCTTGAATCCATTGTTTAATTACTCGTTTTACATAGTATTTTGTTCTAGCTTGCGAATGGTTAAAATCGTTTCCTACACTATAACTGTGTGTTGCAAATTCATTAAAATACGGATTATCTGAGGCTGCATCTCCCCATCCATCACCATCTGGATCTTTCATCCACATACGCACCATTGGATTACGTCCGAATGCGTGATTTAAAGCGATATCTAAAATAACCGCAATTCCATTTTGATGATACAAATCAATAAGTTCTTTCAACTTAGCGGGATTACCATAAAACTTATCTAAAGCCATATGAAAAGAAGTATTATAACCCCAACTTTCGTTGCCTTCAAACTCCATAACGGGCATTAATTCAATAGCATTTACTTTTAAATTTTTAAAATAAGCTACTTTATCAATTAAACTTTGAAAATTCCGAGAAGTATCGAAATCACGAACCAAAACTTCTTCAACAACCAGTTTTTCTTTGGCAGGTTTTACGAAATTGGATACTTGCCAATTGTAAGGAGTTTGCCCAGTTTGTAAAACCGTTACTTCACGTTGTTGACCAACTGGGTAAGTTTGATTGGGTGTATAGGATGCTGCGGGAATTCCTGAATCATCAAATGGTGACAAAACCAATGTTGAATATGGATCGGCAGTTTTAACTAGAGCTGGTGAACCAGAACTTGGAGTTTGATCCGCAACCCAATATTGATAATTATAAGGGGTTCCAGAGGTTAAACCGGTTAATTCAAGCCAAAACTTTCCAGTCCCAGAATCTTGTTTCATGGCGTAGGCAGAAGTTGGCTGATAATTATTAAATGATCCAGCAACATAAACGAAATCTTTACCTGGTGCATCTAAAACTAAAGTGGCTTTAGTAGCATCCGTTGTGTTGTAATTTATCCCGTCTTCTAAACCGTTTGGCAAAGTTCCTGCTATTACTCCTGGATTTATGATTACGTAAAACTTTTTCGATAACGTAGTGCCATTTAATGTTGAAGATACAATATAAGTTGTATTTTGAGTTACATTGGTTGCACCACAAGTAAAAAATGTAGTTGGTGCTGTCGAACAAGAAATAGGCACACCATTGGCGGTTACAGAATAAGTTGCATTTGCTCCTGTATTTGAAGCAACAATGCTTACGTTGCTTCCAGAATTGATTATAGTACTACTGTTTTCAACTTGTGAAACCAAATTCAATTGAAAAATACCAACATTTGAAAGAATATCTTGAGATTTTTTATCCCCAGTACCATCTTTAGCCTTGATTAAAAATCCAATTTTACCAATCCCAGTTCTACTATAAAATGATGTTGGGGTAAAGGTTATAGAGTAGGTATCACTACCTGCATTATACGTTAATTGATTTGCGTTGTTTGAATTTGTCCAAGCTCCATTAGTCGGACAATCAATTAAATTTGAATTGTTTAAATCAAAAGACCATGACCAAAGAAATAAAGCATTGTTTGAAACACCCCAAGCAGCCTCATTAATAGATGAACCGTTGAAAGTAATCGTTATCGAGTTTGTTTCATCGAATGGCGATGGGGCAATACTGTAAGTTACTGTTTGCTGCTGTGCGAATAAGCACAATGGAAACAAAAATAAAAAGTGTAGAATTTTTTTCATGTGTTTTATTTTAAAAAAATATTCCCATTCAAATTTAATCAAATGGGAATATTAATAACTTTGAATAGATTAATTTGGAATTAATTTAATGTTGTAATTCGCAGAATTTCCAATACTTAAAACAACTTTGTAATTTCCTGCGACTGGCACTTTCATATTACTACCATTGAACTTAATTTTATTTTGAATAGTAGAAGTAAGTGTTTCAGTTGAAGATAATGTAGAACCAAATTTTGAACTCCAGTCATCTTTTAAACGAATCAAAAATTCATCGGCAGCAAGTGCCAAAACTTTTGTATAAGAACCGTAAGTTGGCGAAGCTGGATTTACATCAAAATCTAAATAGGTAGGAGTGCCCCATCCATTAGGAGTAGCGGCTCCAATAATTGCAACTTGTTGCTTGTTCATAGTGTAAGACTGAGTATTCCAGTTTACAGTAAAGAAATAAGTACCAGCACCATCTGCAGGCTTTATATTTTGAGCAGTTCCTAACATTCCACTAAAAGCACCTGTAGGATTGTTTTCGCCTTTGTCGTTTCCACTCCAAGTTGGGTCTAAATTAAATTTGAATTCTGGGTTAGAAACATTCATCCAAACAAAACCTTCGTATTGACCATTATTATCTTTAGAAAATAATTTTGCAGAATTACCTGCGCCTGACCAATCAGCAAAACCACTTGCTCCACCATAACTTCCTGGCACATAAATTCTTGTAAATTCGTCATAAGTGTCGTATGGATTACAAGTAAAGGTAATTTCTGGGGAAACGGATTTTAATACTGCTGAATTTGCACCAGTTTGAATATCAGGAGAACCAACTACTCGCATTTTATAACTCTCAGATGCGCCAATGTTACCCGAAGCATTCAATATCAAAGTATTTAACTGACGTTGTGTAATTGATTTTTCATGAGTTGTTATTGTACCACTTTCATTAAAATTACCTAAATCAAACAATTGTGGATTATTAAAATTTGTAGTTGTTGCCTTAATTATTTGTAAAGTGTATTTAACCACTGTTGAAGAACCAAAATTGGCAGAAGTCCATTTTACAGGAAAAGCTACATTGCCAGCATTTGGTGCTGTAAGTGTATAATTCCCTGCTGGTGCGGGAGCAGTAACAGTTAGCTCTTGTGCTAATGCTATTGTCGTTTTATTTTCATCTTTTGTACACGAAATAATCGATACAAGTGTTGTTGCAAATACAGCAACAAGTAAAACAATTTTTTTCATATTTTTTTTTTTAAATTCTCCCTAAATTAATTTAGAGAGAATGGTTATTAATTAATAGCCAGAGTTTTGTTTAAGATTTGGATTAGCATCTAAAGCAGTAGCAGGAATTGGGAATACATTATACGTTGATGGGATTGATGCACCATTTAAACTATTTCCTTTCCAAGGCCATAAATAAGTAGATCCAGTAAATTTACCAAAACGAATCAAATCCGTTCTTCTAACTCCTTCTAAATTCAACTCTCTTGCTCGTTCATCTAGTAAATTATTTAAAGTTAAATCACTCAATAAATAAGCTGTAGCATTAGATCGTGTTCTAACATTATTTACATAAGTTAATGCTTGAGTAGATGAACCACCAGTTGCACCTCTAACAACACATTCTGCATACATTAAATAAGCATCAGCTAAACGAAATAGAGGAAAATCAGTTCCTGAAAAATCAGTTGGTGTAACGGTTCCACTATAATTTTTATTTCTGAATTTAATACTTGGATAACCGTCTGTCCACGTTTTATAATCAGTCATTTCATAACTATGTCCAGTTGTCCAAAACAATTGTCCTCTATCATCAGCATTACCAACACCAACAGTTCCTGTAAATAAACTATACCAAGCTTTAGTTGCTCTATTACCACCCCACCCTTGATTTGCACCATAACTATTAATTGGCATAGTGGCATTATTAAGACCAGCATTTACTAAATAAGTTGTGTTTCCGTAACTTTGACTAGCAATTGGATCGGCAATTAGAGGAAAAATTATTTCAGGAGAAGTGTTATTATCACCTGAAAAGTTTTTTACAAAATTAGTTGCTAAAGTATACCCTCCTAAATCGATAACTTTTTTAGAATATATTAAGGCATCATTATATCGTGGAGTTCCAGTGTAAACACCTGCGTTTAAATATAATCTAGCAAGTAACATTCTTACGGCAGATTTATTTGCACGACCGTATTCATTAGTGTCTGGCAAAGTATTTTCAATTGCTAATAGTTCTGATTCTACATAATTAAACAACTCATTACGAGATGCCTCAGGTTTTGGTGTCGTACTGTATCCATCTGCTTCCGTCACTAATACACCTTTACCAAAACAATCAATCATATAATAATAAGCTAAAGAACGCAAAAAACGCAATTCGCTAATGTATATGGTTTTGTCTGGGATATTTGCAGAGTTAATGGCATTAATCAGATTATTTGATTGTGGAACAGTGTAATAAACACGATCATACAAATATTTAAAAAATTTATTATTTGGAGACCAATTTGAAGTGGTTGTTAATTGGTCTAAGCCATCATCACCCCAACGGTTTTTTACTGCATCGGCAGTTAAATCTTGTAAATTAACAATTCCTCTTAAAAAAGCGGTTTCTCCAGCATCGGGTCCAGTTATATCTGAACTACCTGGTCCTGAAGAACCTGACAAAGCAAACGTTCCATACATTTTTGACAAGAGCCCTTTAACAGCGTTAGGGTCTTTTTGTAGCAGATTGGCTAGCGAAAGCTCTACTTTTGGCTCAGTGTCTAAATCTTTTGAACAAGAGCTCAAAAACACTACCGAAAGCGCAAATACTAATTTTTTAATGTTCATTTTCATAATTTTTTTTTTTTAGAAATCAAAGTTAAATCCTGCACTAATTACTCTTGGGCGAGGATAAAAGTTATTGTCAATACCATTAAAATTTTCTGGGTCTTGACCTGAATATTTTGTTATTATAAAAGCATTGTTTACTGCAACATACAATCGCAATGTAGAAGCTTTTACAAATTTATTGAATTTATAACCCAAGGTTATGTTTTCGCAACGAATAAAAGAAGCATTTTCTAAGAAATAATCAGAAAAAGGTGTGTTACCATTGATATTATTAAAAGGCAAGTCACCACTTAATACGTTATTAAAACTATTACCATTCAAAGCTAAAGCACGTGTCGTGTAACCTCCAACTAAATTTCTAGTATTGTACACTTTACCACCTGCTTGACCTCGGAAACTTGCAGTTAAATCGAAATTCTTATAATTTAAAGATGTACCAAACCCGAAAGTCCAATTTGGTCGCATCGCCACATAATATCTGTCTTTGTCGTCAATTACTCCATCACCATTTCTATCAACAACAGAATTTGATGGAGTTCCGTTAGCATTATATTGTTGTTCAAAAACCAAAGCAGAAAATGGTTGCTCTCCGACTGCATTTACCGCCAACTTTTGACCAGTTCCAATTGGTAAACCAGAATCATTATCTACAAAAGACTGTGTACCTTTCAAATCATCAATCTTGCTTTTGGCATAAGCCATATTTCCATTAACACTGAATGCAAAGTCTTTAGTTTGTATTAAACGTATAGTTGTACTTACCTCAATCCCATTCGTGGACATAGAACCAACATTAGATGTAATAAAGTTTGTTAAAGCTTGTCCTGGCGGTACTGGAACTTTCGCAAATAAATCCGTTGTTTTTTTGTTATATACATCGATTGTTGTAGTAATTGCCTTTGATTTTAAAAGATCAAAATCTACACCAAAGTTAGTAGTTGTTGTTTTTTCCCAAGTTAATGTTGGGTTATATGCCAATGCTGAATATGTATTTACACCTGGCAAATATTGACCATTAACATTTCCAGCTTGAAATAAGGCACTTGAAGGATAATAACCTGTTAAACCTGCAAGATTACTATTACCTGTATTTCCCCAACCAACTCGCAATTTAATGTCTGAAACTACAGTAACGTTTTTTAAGAAACTTTCGTCAGAAAGTTTCCAGGCAAATGCTGCAGCAGGAAAATAACCCCAACGATTCCCCGGCTGAAACAAAGAAGATGCATCGGCACGCATTGAGAAAGTAAATAAATATTTATTTGCTAAGTCAAGATTAGTTCGACCAAAATAACCCTCATTTACTAAAATATTATAATATTCATTAGTTGGATTTTCTGGACTTGGTGTTACTTCTCTAATTCCACTATTTTGATTGTATCGGAAAATGTCTTTATATCCTTTGTTAACAAAATTTTGATAACTATGACCTCCTTGAAGTTCAAATCGAGATACAAAACCAGAAGTTTTTTTGGTATAAACCAAATAAGCATCCAACAATTTATTTGTATTGTTTTGTACTTCTCTATAATTTACACCAGGATTAAATACATAATTTGTATTTGGATCATTAGATTGATTAAATTGATAAGTTTGTAAGGCATTACTAGCAAAAATTTCGTTAATAAAAGTATGTGAAAAATCAACACCAACATTAACTACAGCTCTCAATTCAGGTAAAAATGGCATTTTATAATCCAATTCTAAATTACTTATTACCCTGTTTACTGCTTCAGGTCTTATTCTCTGATCTAAAATTGCCAAAGGATTTGTTCCTCCCTCTAAACCATATCTATTAAGAGTATTTGTACTACTTAGAGGTGTTACGTTTTGATAATATCCCGCAAAACGGTTATTTGGGCTGTCACCATAAATCGGTTTAGTAGGATCCATATTTAATGCACTTGATATTGCACCATCAGCATCAATTGCGTTCTTGCTAACACCTACCCACTTCACATTGAAATCAATTTTTAAATTGTCATGTAAAACAGTTGGAGTCATTCTTATAGAAGCTGATGTTCTTTTATAATCGTTTGTTCTGACTAATCCTTGAGTATTATTAACTCCAACTGAACCTCTAAAAGGTATTACTCCAAATAAATTAGCTCTTGCGCTTAAATTATGGTCTTGAGACACAGTATTTCTAAAAATAGCATCTTGCCAATTGGTATTTGCAATAATTCTACCTTCAATTTGAGGTGTTGAAAGGTTGTCTGTGGTTCCTACAGGAGCATTTGGATCAGGAATTCCTAATAGGTTAGTATTGGAAGGATAATATTTTTTCACGAAATCAACAAATCCATTCCCATCTAACACATTAACTGTTTTACCTACAGACCCAAAAGAGAATATCGACGATAATGTAAATTGAGGAGTACCTAATTTTCCTTTTTTGGTAGTAATAATAATTACACCATTTGATGCTCTTGATCCATATATTGCGGTAGCAGAGGCGTCTTTTAAAATAGAGAAAGATTCGATATCATTAGGATTAACTAATGATAAAGGATTATTAACACCCGCAGGATTTATTTCACTAATTGGAATACCATCAATAACTATTAAGGGTGAATTAGTTCCGCTTAAAGAAGAACCACCTCTAATACGTATGTTTGGGGCTGCATCGGGAGCACCACCATCATTAGTAATTCGTACTCCTGCTATTTTACCTACAAGTAGTTGATCAGCACTTAAAGCTGGTCCTTTATTAAAATCTTTTGCAGATAAAATTGAAACTGATCCAGTCGCATCTTTTTTCTTAACACTACCGTAACCTACTTGCACTACAACTTCTTGTAATTTATTAGCTTCTTCCAAAAGGTTAAAAATAATAGTTTGTTGCCCGTTGTATTCGATAATTAAATTTTTATACCCTACAAATGATGCAATAAGTTTATCACCCGATTTTATTTTATTTAATTTGAATTTTCCATCGAAGTCGGTTGATGTTCCTGTTGACGAA
>JBBRCJ010000040.1:0-25363 GCA_038204955.1 Flavobacteriales bacterium | reverse complement strand
TGGTAACTTTACGTTCCCTATGTTATTGCCTGGAACTTACCCAATTAAAGTTACTGATGCAAATGGGTGTTTAATTACCGATTCGCAAGTAATAGTTGCAGGTATCAGAATGAATCAAAATTATATTATTGATTATACGTGCGTTGTTGTAAATACAACTACAGGAGCTACAGCACCTGCTAATTCTGTTAACATTGTAGTTAATCCTCCATCTGGAACGCCAACATCAGATTTTAGTTATAATTTAGATAATACAGGCGATATTTATGGTTCTGGAACTGTTTACGGTCATGTTTATAGCAGTTTAGCTGTTGGTCCGCACAGTGTAGTGGTTACTTATCATTATCCCGGTGACCCTACATTAAATTGTATTCGAACAGTAACATTCACAATTCGACCATTTACTAATCCGTCAGTAGTTTTAAATAATACAAATACAGGATTAAATCAATTTACGATTCTTCCTACTGGAGGAGCTCCAGGTTATTCAATTACTGTAAATGGTGTTAGCGTTACAAATCTCACCTATCTTGTTTCTCAAACAGGTTGGTATACTGTAGTAGTCACTGACAGTCACGGTTGTATAGCTACTGACAAAATTTATATGACATTCTATGATATTGTTATTCCAAACTTCTTTACACCAAACGGAGATGGAACAAACAGTACTTGGAAACCATTGTATACCGATAATTTCCCGAATTTAATTACGGAAGTATATGACCGTTACGGAAGAAAAATAATTACCTTACTTAAAAATGAAACTTGGGATGGTAAATACAACGGTAACGAATTGCCATCAGGAGATTACTGGTATGTAATTAAATTAAACATTTCAACCGATAACAGAGAGTTTGTAGGTAACGTAACTTTATACAGATAAAAATAAAGTCCCTAATTTATTTTAGGGACTAGTTTTTAAAATAATAAATCAACAAAATACGCAGTTATTTTAACTTAAAATAAAAATGAAAAAACTAATAAACTTGTTTTTTATATCGTGTACAGCACTTACTATGTATGGGCAAGAACTTACAATTCCGGCTCAAACACAGTATTTAGCGGATAATCCTTTTGCACTTTCACCCGTTTTTGCTGGCATTGGTGATAATGCCCGAATAAGAGTAAATGGTTTAGCACAATGGGTAGGTATTAAAAACGCACCCCTTAACCAATCATTAACAGCCGATTTTCGAATTACAGATAATGATGGTGTTGGTTTAATATTGTACAACGATAAAAACGGAAACACTAGACAGGCAGGTTTAAAATTAGCTTTTGCGCACCATATTATTTTAGATTATGATACCGAGCAATATTTGTCGTTTGGTGCTTCATATAATTTTAATCAATTTCGTATCGAAGTTCAAAATTTTGATCAAACCATTTTTGATCCTTACGTTAACGGCGATCGATATACACCAAATAATAATTTTGACATAGGTTTGTTATATCGTATAAAAGACTTTTATTTATCAGTAAATGCCAGTAACATTTTAGGCAAAAAGATTGACACATTTTATAAATTAGAGCCTGCAGCATTGTTAAATTACCAAGTTTTTACAGGATACCGTTTTCGTCAACCAGGAAGTGATTTTGAAATAGAACCATCGATTTTATATCAGTTGTTTCAAAGTGATAAACGTTCCACTACTGATGCTAATTTAAAGTTTAAATGGCATGATTATGAAGATTATTATTGGGCAGGAATTACAGCACGGTTCTTAAACGAGCAAGATTTTACACCAGTAACCTTAGGGCCAATGTTGGGCTTGCGTAAAAGCAATTTTTATTTTGGATATTCTTATCAATTCAACACCAACAATTTGTTAGGATATAACAGTGGTACACATATGATTACTCTTGGTATCGATTTCCTTCAAAACCTAAGTAACTGTCCTTGTACTAAAACTAGAATTGCCTATTAAATTTTAAGCCCTAATGAAAACTCTAAACGATTTCGATTTTAAAGATAAAAAAGCACTAATTCGAGTAGATTTTAATGTTCCACTTGATGCTAATTATAATGTGACCGATGCTACTAGAATTGAAGCCGCAAAACCTACAATTGATTGTATTTTATCAATGGGTGGAAGCGTAATTTTAATGTCACATTTGGGACGACCCAAGGGTGTAGAAGAGAAGTTTTCATTAAAACATATTTTAAAAAAAACGGAAGAAATTTTAGGAGTTCCTGTACAGTTTTCAACGAATTGTATTGGAGAAGAGGCGTTAAATAAATCAAAGAGTTTATTATCGGGTCAAGTTTTACTGCTTGAAAATTTGCGTTTTCATCCTGAAGAAGAGTTGGGGGACGTTGATTTTTCCAAACAATTAGCCAGCTTAGGTGATATATATGTAAATGATGCTTTTGGTACCGCACATCGCGCACACGCATCAACAACAATAATTGCTCAATTTTTTCCAGACCATAAATGTTTCGGTTTACTCTTAGCAAAAGAAATTGAAAGTATTGATAAGGTTTTAAAAAATTCCGAAAAGCCAGTAACGGCTATTTTAGGTGGTTCAAAAGTATCTTCTAAAATTACTGTTATTGAAAACATTTTAGATAAAGTTGATCATATGATTATTGGAGGTGGGATGACTTTTACTTTTGTGAAAGCCCTAGGAGGTTCTGTAGGCAACTCAATTTGTGAAGATGACAAAATGAAACTAGCTTTGGAAATTTTGCAACTCGCTAAACAAAAAGGTGTTCAAATTCACTTACCAGTTGATGTTGTTGCTGCAAACGCATTTGCAAATGATGCAGAAACTAAAATTGTTGATGTCACACAAATTCCTGATGGTTGGCAAGGTCTTGATGCGGGTCCAAAATCATTAGAGAATTTTAAAAATGTTATTTTAGAGTCTAAAACCATACTTTGGAATGGTCCATTAGGTGTTTTTGAAATGTCAAATTTTGCACACGGAACAATTGAATTAGGTAACTATATAGCCCAAGCTACTAAAAATGGAGCGTTCTCTTTAGTTGGTGGCGGTGACTCAGTTGCTGCAGTTAAACAATTTGGTTTTGAACACCAAGTAAGTTATGTTTCAACAGGTGGAGGCGCAATGTTGGAAATGCTTGAAGGCAGGGTTTTACCTGGTATCGAAGCTATTTTACGTTAAAAAACGCACATTTAACACTTTTTTTACTTTTTTTTCGTTTTCTGATAGTATGTTTGTAACCCAACATAATATTCTGATTAATAACCTATTGTATTAAAATGAAGACCAACCATAAATTTCCCTTACTACTACTGTTTACATCATTATCTTTTTTCGCACAAAAAGCAGTTCAAAAAGATTCCGTTTTAAATAAAGAAATTAAAGTTTCTTACCTTGATTCCATTAAAAAAACATTTGTTGTTTATAAAAATGCCGCTAAAATTGATAGTCTATGGATGAAAGATATGACATCATTAAATATCTATGATCAACTTTTAACTGATATTAAAACGATTGACGTTGACCAAAAAGTTGATTTTGAATTGCCAACTGAACTTTTAAAAGAACGATTAAAAAAAATGGACGAGAAATCGCCCTTTAACATTGAATATAATATTGGTTTAGAAAATGTAATTAAATCATTTTTAAAAAACCGTAAAAAAACCTTTGAAAGGTTAATGGGAATATCGCAATTCTATTTTCCTTTGTTTGAAGAAGAATTAGCTAAAAATAATATTCCTTTAGAAATTAAATATTTAGCGGTTATAGAATCAGCATTAAACCCCAAAGCTGTTTCCCATTGTGGAGCAACTGGATTATGGCAATTTATGTATCAAACGGGCAAACAATATGGGTTAAACATCAATTCATATGTTGATGAGAGAAATGAGCCAATGGCATCAAGTAAAGCGGCCTCTCAGTACATGACCAATATGTATAAGATTTTTAATGATTGGGATTTAGTCCTTGCAGCCTACAATTCAGGTCCTGGAAATGTTGCTAAAGCTATTCGACGTTCTGGTGGACAACAAAACTACTGGAATATTCGTAAAAATTTACCAAAAGAAACCCAAGGTTATTTGCCTGCTTTTTTAGCAACAATGTATATTTTTGAATACCATAAAGAACACGGTATTGTTCCGAACAAGGCGGTTGCACATCATTTTGAAACCGATACAGTTATGGTTAAAAAAGCCATGACATTTAAACAAATTTCAAATTTACTTGATATTACAGAAGATGAATTAAAGTTTTTTAATCCCTCTTATAAGCGAAATGAAATTCCGTATGTAACTGGTGAATTCAACCAATTGACCTTACCAAAAGATAAAATTGCTATTTTCACTTCTAATGAAGATAAGATTTATGCCTATTTAGACAACGAATCTGCTAAACGTGAAAGACCTTACCAAGAATTACTGATTTCAAAAGTTAAAGATTCTTCGGCTCTAGCCCAAACGGAGTTGCGTTTTATTAATAGAACTCGAAATTACAAAGTACGCCGTGGAGATGATTTAACCGAAATCGCTACTAAATTTGGAGTAAGTGTACTAGATATAAAAAGATGGAACGGTTTAAAAAGTAATAAAACGAAAGCCGGAAGAAATTTAAAAATTATTTCAACAGAAAGAATTGCCTATAAAGATAAAATTGATTCAACTAAAAAAGTTGCTGTTATTGCTTTACAACAACCTGACACTTCACTTGTAAAAATTTCAAAAGAAGAAAAATCAGAATCAATTGCGAAAACAGATAAACTTGAAAAAGTATTTAAAACAGAAAAAGTTACGTTAAACAAAGATGTTGTTAAAACGCATAAAGTTAAAAAAGGCGAAACTTTGGGAGCAATTGCTGCGGAAAATAATGTTACAGTTGCAGCATTAAAAAAATGGAACGGTCTTAAAAAAGATAATGTTGGTTTAGGAAAAAATCTGAAAATTATTACCTCTGAAAAAGTTGTTGTTGTTGTTAAAAAAGAAGTAAAACAAACTAATTTCCCTGTAAAAGATGGAGTTGCAGTTGACCAAACAGTTGTAAAATTAGACAAAGTTAAAAAAGAAGAAACTACCGAATTAAATAAAAAACAAAAATATTATACTGTAGAAAGCGGTGATAATTTATATTATATTGCTCATAAAAACAATGTTACTGTTCAACAATTAATCGATTGGAATGGCTTAAAAGACAATAATGTTAATTTAGGCAGTCAATTAATAATTCCGAGTGATATTGTTGCAGAAACTGATAATTTAGACGCTAAAAGGCAACATTACACAGTAGGCAAAGGCGAAAATTTAAAAAGTATTGCAGCAAAGTTTCATACTTCAATTAAAAACTTAGAATTATGGAACAATTTACCCTCAAATAAAGTTGATTTAGGAGTTAATTTAATTGTTTCTAGACCTGAGGAAGTGGTTGCCGAAACGTATAAAAAAACAAAAACTAAAGTTGAAATTGAAGCCAAGGAAAAATCATATTATGTTAAAAAAGGCGATTCATTATTCAGTATTTCTCAAAAATTTCCCGGAGTAACCATTTCCGATTTAAAACGGTGGAACAACATTAAAGGAGAAAGTTTGCAAGCTGGGATGAAATTAAAAATTAACGGTTAAGGTTTTAGTTTTAAATTTTACTAAATTTGGGTTTTATTTCAATTATGAATAAAGCCCTTTTTTTATTTCTTTTAACCCTTTTCTTTTTTACTTCGTGTGACGATAGTAAAAACAATCAGAATAAAGGTGATACTTCTGGAAAAACCAATACAGTTTCGGTAATCATAGATGATGAATTGTGGAATGGAGAAATTGGTGATAGCTTAAGGAACAAGTTTGCATCGCCCGTTTTAGGGTTGCCTCAAGAAGAACCCATTTTAACAATAAATCAATTTCCAGTAAAACTTTTAGAAGGTTTTATGTTAAATAGTAGAAATATTATTGTGGTAAAAAAAACATCGAAAAGTGAATATAAATTGGAAGAAAACGATACTAAAAACCCGCAAATTGTGGCTCGTTTTTCGGGCAAAACGGTTCAAGAATTATTAGATAGTATTCAAAAAAATGCCAATGCAATTATTCAAAAAATAAAATTATCAGAAATAAAATTATTTCAAAAGCAGATAAAAAATCAACCACTTGCAGATTCTAAGTTAATTTCAAATAAATTTAATGTAAATCTTTCCATTCCCGCCAAATACAAAGTAATGCTTAATGTTAAAAATTTTATTTGGATGAAAAAGGAAATTACAAGTGGAAACTTAAGTATTGTAGTCTATGAACTACCTTTTTCAAGCATAAAAGACAATTTTAATGCAGTTAATCGGATAATAAAAGTGCGCGATTCCATAGGTTTTAAGTATATTCACGGGTCAGTTCCAAAAACAAGAATGATTACTGAACAGGCTTATGCTCCGTTTTTAGATAGGATTTTTGTATACGGAAAATTTACTTTTGAAACAAAAGGAAACTGGGAGTTGACCCACGATTTTATGGGAGGTCCTTTTTTAAATTATGCAATTATTGATAAAGAAAATAATCGAATTTTAATTTTAGAAGGCTTTTGTTATGCGCCTTCAAAACAAAAACGCGATTTAATGTTTGAGTTAGAAGCCATAATAAAATCGGTAGTATTCTTAAAAAATAAATAAAAATGAGTGCAATAATTTCTTGGGAAATAAAACCGTTTAATCAACTATCATTAAAGGAGTTATATAATATTTTACAATTGAGAAGCCACGTTTTTGTAGTAGAGCAAAATTGTGTATATCAAGATATTGACGGAAAAGATGAAAAGGCGTTACATGTTTTAGGAACTTCTGAAAACACAATTGTTGCCTATGCCCGACTGTTCAATGCAGGCGACTATTTTGAAAATGCATCTATAGGCAGAGTAATTGTTCATCCTGAAGCAAGAGCTAATAAATGGGGTCATCATTTAATGACTACTGCAATACAAGCTATTAAAAGTCATTTTAAACAAACAAAAATTACCATTTCGGCACAATTGTATTTGCAAAAATTTTATGAAAGTCACGGTTTTGTAGTTGCTGGCGATTTTTATCTGGAGGATGATATTCCACATATAGCTATGGTAAAAGTATAATTTGACACAACTTATTATTTTAAAATCCACCAACTATTTTTCAGTACATTACCACTTTAACTTTTTATTAAATGAACTCGTATTTAGCCGCCATTTTAATAAGCAAAGCTGTGTTGTTAGTTTCAAGTTTGAGCATTAAATTTTGCCGGTGGGTACTTACCGTAGTGCTGCTAATAAAAAGTTTGTCGGCAATTTGTTGATTGGTTAAGCCATCGGCAATTTCTTTTAAAACCTCAAGTTCTCTTCTTGTTAAGATTGGTTTTTGATCATATTTTGAAGTATTTTGTTTTTGATAATCTACATTAAAAAACATATTTCCTTTTGAGACAGTTTCAATGGCTTTTAATATTTCCTCTTTGGATGAATTTTTTAATAAATAACCACTTGCTCCATTTTCAATCATTTTAGAAACATAATTTCGGTCATTAAAAGTGCTCAAAGCCAAGCATTGAATGTTAGGAAACTCGGTTTTAATTTTTTTACACAAATCAATACCATTAATATCGGGTAAATTTATGTCTAGAAAAGCAATGTCAACCTCATTTTTTTTTAAAAAATCCATAGCTTGAAAGGCATTTTCGGCACTACCAACAATCGTTATATCTTTATTTTGACCAAGTAACGCTTTAAAACCCTCTATTACCATAGGATGATCATCGACTATAAAAATTTTGTGTATCATGTTATATTATTTCAAATTCAATGTGAGTTGATGTGCCTTTGTTATCCGATTGTACATCCATTTTTCCGTTAAGATATTCTACGCGGTGGTTTATATTAGACAAGCCTATTCCGTTATTTTTTATAGTATTTACATCAAACCCTTTTCCATTGTCCTCTACGGTTAATGTAATGAAGTTGTCATTTCTTGTTAATTGAATATTTGACTTTGTTGCTTTTGCGTGTTTAATGGTATTGTTTAGTAGTTCTTGAACAATTCTGTAAAGCACAATTTCAATAGTTTGTTCAAGTCTTTTTTCCATTCCCAAGCTTTGATAAGAAACTGTTAGTGTTGAGTTTTCCGACACAGAATCGCAATAGCTTTTTAAAGTTTCGTCCAATCCAAATTTTAGCAAAGCTTCAGGCATCATATTGTGTGCAACACGTCGCATTTCGGCAATGGCATTGTCTATCTGCGAAATACTTTTAGTAAATGTACCGGCATTTTCTTCTGATAAAATTACGTTTCCTTTCATACTGTTTAATTGAAATTTTACTCCTGCAAGCATCCCACCTAATCCGTCATGCAAATCGCGTGCAAGCCTAGTTCGTTCTTGTTCCTCTCCTTGTATCATATTTTGTGTAGCATCAATTTTTTTTTCTTGATGTAATTGAATAATTTCTTGATCTTTTATTTTTTTTCTTGCTAGGTAATTTTTATACAATAAAAAACTAAATAGTAACAAACCTAGGGCTATTGCTGCTAATGAATAAATAAGTGTTTTTTGTTTAAGTTGCTTTTTTTCTAATAATAAGATGTTTTTATCCTTTTGAGTTGATTGAAATTTTGTGTCTAATGCTTGTAATTTATTTTTTAAATCATTAGAAATTAAACTATCATTGAGCGCTTGCCATTTTTCTAAATATTTTAAAGCGCCTTTATAATCATTATTTTTTTTGGTAATTATTGAAAAAGTTGTGTAAACTAGCAACAAGTGTGATTTCAAATCATTTTTGGTTGCTAAATTCTCAGCCTCAGTTATACTTTTTAAAGCATTTAAGTTGTCTCCATATTTTAAATAATAATCAGCTATATAACATAAACTGTTTACTTTTGATATAATATTTCCAGTTTGATTATAATAGTTCAATGATTTGTTGCACCATTCAATCGCTTCTTTATACCGGTTTTCAAAAAATAATATCCTAGATTTATCAAATTGTGAATCAGCAATAACATCACCTCTATTTAATTTTACTGCTAATAGTAAGGCGTTTTCAATGTAAGGTTTAGCTATTTTAAATTCCTTTTTTTCAATGTAGTTTTTACCAATTGTTGAGTAAGCATCGTCAATGGTTGTACTATCATTTTCTTTTTTTGCCATATATAAAGCTTTTTTACCATACTCAATAGATTTCGAAAAGTTACCTGAAGTTAAAAAACAAATGCTAATATAATTATTAATCTTTTTTAAGTATTTAGTTTCGTTATTTTTTTGAAACAACAAAATCCCTTCTTGAAAGTTTTCAATTGCTTTTTCATATTGTGCATCATACATGTAAGCGCACCCCAAATTGACTGTAAAAATGGCAATATAATGTTTGTCCTTTAGTTTTTTAGCCAATTTCATGGAAGACAACATTAACAATTTCATTTTATCAAACCTTCCTTGATACATATAAACATTACCCAAATTAGAGGCGTAATCAAACAACCCTTTTTTGTAGTTTATTTTTTCACTAATTGTATGCGCTTTTTCAAAATAATAGGCTGCAGAATCAAAATTAGTTTGATACCAATGTATGCCTAATCGATTAATGGCTTCAATTTTTTCTTCCTGATTTTTTGCGTTTTTAATATCATTTTTTAATACTATATTTTCTTTTTGTTGTGAAAATGAAAGAACCGAAAATAGAATAATGATAACGCTAATTATTTTCTTTATTTTAATTTTTTCCATACAGGCAAAGTTAAGTACAATTTGTTTTTTTCTTTATCCTATAAAAATAGGATATTATAAATCATTAATTTACAGTATAATAGGATTTTATGTATCTGTTAATTTTACATTATTAAAATAACAATATCTTAAATTCTACAAATATGAAAAAAATACCTCTATTCTTGATACTGATATTATATTTTGGTTTCAACAAAATTCAAGCACAACAAGCAACTTTGGTGTCTGGCGGAAATGCAACCGGGTCAGGCGGAACTATGAGTTACTCAATTGGTCAAATTGATTACATCTCGGCATCAGGATTTAATGGCTCTACAAGTCAAGGATTGCAACAACCTTTTGAAATTTCGACTTTAAATGGTGCAGAATTTACGCAAATTAATTTAAAAACGACGGTTTATCCAAATCCAACAACTGCATTTGTAAATTTAAAAATTGATAGCTATGAATCTTTTAATATTGAGTCAATGTCTTATCAGTTAGTAGACTTGAACGGAAAAGAAATAGCCAATCAAAAAATTGATACTTCAGAAACTCAAATTTCTCTAGAAAATTTAGCTGCAGCAATATATTTTTTAAAAGTCTCCGAAAACAACAAAACCATTAAAACTTTTAAAATTATAAAAAATAATTAAATTTTTCTAATCATTTAAAAACATAAAAATATGAAAAACTCAACACATATTATAGTAAAGACGCTATTACTGTTAAGCATTAGCTTTTCGTTTCTAACACTTTCGGCACAAGCGCCGCAAAAAATGAGTTATCAAGCCGTTATTAGAAACGCAAGTAACGGATTAATAGTCAATTCTATTATAGGAATGCGTATAAGTATTTTACAAGGTTCATCATCTGGATCTGCGGTTTACACAGAAACACAATCTATAACCACCGACTCAAATGGATTAATAACCCTACAAATTGGCGGTGGAACAATTGTTAGCGGAACATTTGCCGCAATCAATTGGGCTTCAGGAGTTTATTTTATTAAAACCGAAACCGATCCCACAGGTGGCACAAATTATAGCATTGTTGGAACAAACCAACTTTTGAGTGTGCCTTATGCGTTGAACAGTGCCGATAATAAATGGGCTGCAAATATAAATGGCATTAACAATAATTCGGGCAATGTTGGTATTGGAACGACTACTCCAGCTACAGTATTAAGTGTAAAATCACCACAGTCAAATGTAGCAACTTTTGATGGGGCAGGATCAATGTGGATTACACTTGCAGAAAATGGAGTTAATAGAGGTTATGTTGGCAGTTATGCAGGAAACCCAGAAGATGTTGAATTAGGAACTTATGGAAATAATGCTACAGGTGCGACTCATCTTACTACATTAAACGTTCCAAGGTTAACTTGTTTAAGCAATGGTGATGTTGGAGTAGGCACTACAACACCGCAAAAATATGGATTTGCAATCTCTGATAAAGTCCTTGAAATAAAAAATCAATTTAGTGGGGCCAATAAGCAATCACATTTAATTTTAGGTACAAATGCGACAACTGGAACTGCAGGAACAGTTACTTGGACCGATTCTAATTCAGCATTTCCTGAAAAACGAATGGCTTCAATAGCTGGCTTTATTGATGATTCTAGTCTTTATGCACAAATTAACTCAAGACTTGGTTTTTCTACAAGAGACTCTAATGGTCAACTAACAGAAAAATTTGGAATAAATGGAAATGGGTCACTTACTTTAAATAATAGTAAAGGAGTAAAAGGACAAGTTTTAACAAGTAATGGTGCAAATGCGCCAGCAACTTGGAGTTCAATAGGGACTATTATAAAAGTAGTACAAGGTAATATTGGAAGTTTAAATCTTTCGGGAACTAATGCAGTTGATTTAACGGATTCCTTTATTAGTTTTACCACAACTGTGCCCGTAAGAGTACTATTTAATTACGAAACAACAACTTCAAAACCTTGTGGACTATTTTCTTGTAGCACTAAGTGGGAACTTCAGGTTGTTTTTGGCGGTGTTATCAAAACTTTTGGTATTGCTGGTGTTAATTATGCTGGAGACACCGTTCCAACTTCGTCTTCAATTGGTCCACACATAGTAGATGTTGGCCCTGGGCAACACGTTTTTCAATTCAAAGCCAGAAATGTTTTTAACGATCCACAAATTAGTTTTCGAGCGTATGCAACAATTATTCCTCAATAAATTTTTTTAAAACCAATCAACCTTTTAAAACATAAAATCATGAAAAATTCAGTACAACGATTAATCAAAATATTTTTGTTATTTTTACTTTTAGTAACTTATCAGAAGACTTTAGCTCAGGCTCCGCAAAAAATGAGCTATCAAGCAGTTATTCGAAATGCAAGCAATGCATTAATAGTTAACACTAATATTGGAATGAGAATTAGTATTTTACAAGGCTCTTCAAGTGGTAGTGCTGTATATGTAGAAACTCAAACTATATCTACAAACAGTAATGGTCTAGTAACATTAGAAATTGGTTCTGGAACAACAGTTACAGGTACATTTGCATCAATTGCTTGGGGAACAAATGACTATTATATAAAAACAGAAACAGATCCAACTGGGGGAACCACTTATACCATTATAGGGATAAGTCAATTAATGAGCGTTCCTTATGCTTTATATGCAGAAAAAAGTGGAAATACTTGGAGTTTAACTGGAAATTCAGGTACTAATGCAACAAATTTTATAGGTACTACTGATGATATTGATGTGGTTTTTAAAAGAAATGGTGTATTAGCGGGCAGAATAGCAAATGAGAATGTTTTTCTTGGTAAAAATGCTGCATTAAACAATACAACTGGAGTTCAAAATACAGCAATTGGTAAAGACGCACTTTATTTTAACACTACAGGAAATGATAATACCGCTTCAGGATATAGTTCACTTGCATCCAACTCAACTGGATTTGGTAATACTGGTTTCGGATCGTCCGCCCTAGCATACAATACAACGGGTTCAAGAAATACGGCCACAGGACTATATTCTTTAAACTCAAATACAGTTGGTATTGGAAATACGGCAAGCGGAGTAAGTGCTTTAGCATACAATACCACAGGGAATTACAATGTTGCTTTTGGTATTGAATCACTTTATAAAAATACAACAGGGTTAGGTAATTCGGGGATTGGTACAAATGCTTTATACTTCAACACTACTGGAAGCAACAATACAGCAACCGGATTTAGTTCTCTATTCAGCAACACTTCTGGAAGTTTAAATACTGCTAATGGAGTTAACGCACTTTTCAATAATACAACTGGGTATTCTAATACTGCAACTGGCTATGAATCAATGTACGGAAATACTACTGGGTTTTCTAATACAGCTTATGGAAGAGGTTCACTTCGATTTAATTCTACTGGAGTTGAAAATACGTCAGTAGGATCTAGTTCTTTATTATACAATACTACAGGAAATAATAATACAGCTACTGGTTATTTTGCTTTGAACTCTAATACAACAGGTGGCTTTAATTCTGCCTTTGGTAATCGAACACTAGGGTATAATACAACAGGTTTATACAACACCGCTTTAGGAAATTCTGCGCTTTATACCAATACCACTGGAAATAATAATACAGCTACTGGAATGAGTGCTTTAGAATTAAATACTATTGGTGCTAGCAACACAGCAACTGGAAAGGAAGCATTAAAATCAAATACTTCAGGAGGGTTAAATACTGCAAATGGTGCATCTGCTTTATTTTATAACACAACTGGATTTTACAATACTGCAACTGGGTATGAGGCTCTAGTTTTTAGTATTGATGCAAATGCAAATACAGCAAATGGAGCAAGAGCATTACGGTCAAATACTTATGGAAATAATAATACTGCAGATGGATACATAGCCTCATACAGCAATACGACCGGCGCCGGAAATACATCATTAGGCACTAGCGCACTTTATCTTAACACTACAGGAAACATAAATACAGGTTTAGGTTTTAACGCATTGAATGCCGTTACAACAGGTAGTAACAATATTGGAGTAGGAAGTGACGCCCAAGTACCAGCCCCAACTGGTTCAAATCAAATTCGCTTAGGGAATACTGCTATAACTTACTTCGGATGTCAAGTAGCATTGTCAGTAACATCTGATAGAAGATGGAAATCTGATATTAAAAAAACAGCTCTTGGATTGGATTTTATTAACAAACTAAATCCGGTTTCTTACATTAGAAATAATGATGAATCGAAAAAATTAGAATTTGGCTTTATAGCACAAGAGTTAGAAACTACACTCAGCCAATTTGATGCTAAAGATAATGGAATAATAACAAAAGATGAAGCGGGAATGTATAGTGTACGCTATAACGATTTATTAGCACCAATGGTCAAAGCCATTCAAGAACAGCAATTGGTAATTGAAAAACTAACCCAACGCATTGAAGAATTAGAAAAATAATAATCAATAATCATTAAAAAACAAATACAATGAAAAATTTAAAAATTCATATTAAAAGTACTATAAGCAAAATTTTGCTAATTGTAGTAATGGTACTACTATTGAACTCTTGCTACAGCTACACTAGTATTGTAGGTAAAGGAGCGCAAGGAGATACTAAAATTGTAAAAAATAATACCTACTTTATTCAAGGTCTAGTAAAAACTAAACAATCAGATCCTAAAGAAATGGCAAATGGTGCAGCAAACTATACTATTGAAACTAAACATACTTTTATAAACGGTTTATTAACTGCCATAACATTTGGTATTTATGCCCCTACAACAACAACAGTAACTAAATAAAACAAAATCACATCTTATGAAAAATTTAAAAAGAATTCTAACGGTACTTACAGTATCTATAATTGCTTCTTGTTCAAAAACCGATTCTCCCGCAACCGCTTTAGTAGTAACAACAAACACACCATCGGGTGTAACAGACACACAAGCAACACTTGGTGGAAATGTGGTTTCTGACGGTGGGAATGCCGTAACACGCAGGGGTGTTTGCATAAGTCTAACGGTAAATCCAACCATTGATGATCCAGTAAATGATGATGTTTTGGAAATAGGAACGGGTAGTGGTCCTTTCTCAGATACTTTTACAGGATTTCCGTCAAATACTACTGGACACGTAAGAGCTTTTGCAACCAACAGTAAGGGCACTGTATATGGTGAGGATAAAGTTTTTACTACACTTGGTGGTTGCCCTATTGTAAATGTTACTTCAGGAATAACTACGCCCACAACTTGGACAACAGGAAATGTGTATGTTATTAATGGAACTTTAACAATATCTTCTACTTTAACCATAGAGCAAGGAGTGGTTATTAAATTGGGCAATTCGGGTAACATTGATGTAATCAATAGTGGCAAAATTTTAGCAAACGGAACCGCCACTAATAGAATTGTATTTACTTCACTTGCTGACGATACGGTTTGTGGCGATACTAATGGGGACGGTGTAACTACTACACCTCAAAAAGGAGATTGGATAAATTTATATCTAAATGGAGGAACGGGTCATAACTTTCAATATTGTGATTTTTTCTATGCTGGAGCTAATGATGGCGGCTATCGATGTGCAGTAGTACTTTCAGTTGCAGGTTCATCTTTTACTTTTAATAATTGTTCGTTTGCTCATACTGCTTCGGGTACTAATTTTACCGCTGGTTTTGCATTTTACGGAGGTGCGTATATGAGCGACCCAACAACATCTATTTTTACAAATAATGTTTTTTATGACAACAACATTCCAATTTATTTGAATGCCACCTACTCTATAAATCCTAATAATTCCTATAGTAATCCTACAAATCCGTTGCAAAAAAACACTAAAAATTGTATTTGGATGTATCCAAGTGGTGGCAGTAATGTTGCTGTAGTATTAAACGAGACGGAAGTACCCTACGTAATGGATGGTTATCTCCAAAAAAGTAGTGGATCTATCAGTTTTTCTTCTGGTGTAATTATGAAATTCCCAACGGGCAACACCTACGGTTTAAATGTTGGCGGATTAAATTTAAGTCCAGGTGCTTTCCTTACTTCTATAAAAGATGATTCTCGCGGTGGTGACACAAATGGTGATGGTAGTTTAACTTCACCATCTAATGGAGATTGGTACGGTTGTTTCAACTGGAATACTTCTTCTTGGACCAATGGCGCTAATATTTTGTTCGCAGCAAATTAGTATTTATTTTACTAAAGGTTGAGTATTTTTAAAATCGTCTTGTTTATTCAATAAGACGATTTTTTTATGGACGTATGTTTTTCTTTTAAAAAATTTGCTGTTTGATATTTGTGAAATTAGTATTTAAAAGAAGCCTTTTTAAATTATTGTTGTTCAATAAAAAAGTAGAAAATGAATTATTATTGATTGCTGTGGGATTATTAAAATCAAGAAATTTATAATAAGTCACATCAAATAACAATCAAATCAATAGTTAATAAAATAAAAAATATTTTAAATTTTCGTCAACACTATTTCAACTCTTCTATCGTATTCGGGACTTTTTCCTAACGGAACTGTGTTTCCGTATCCTTTATAAATCATCCTGGTTTTTAATATTCTACGAAATGCCAAGTAATTGTATACGGTAATTGCTCTGTTTGTTGATAATTGTCTTTTTTTGGTATCTTTATCAATCGCATCTTTTTGAAAGGGTGGTGTACAGCACACGTGACCTTGAATTTCAAATTCTAATGTTTTATAGCGCTGTAAAAGTAAAGCAATCTTATCTAGCTCTTTTTTCGATTTTTCGTCTAAAACACTACTTCCTTTTTCAAATAAAATGTTTTCAAGGTAAATGTGGTCGCCTACAATATGTTTTTTCTTAATGGTATTGTAAAATCCCGGTAATTCTAATTTTGGCAGTTCTTTTAAATTTAAAACTACATCAACACGTCTGTTTTTAGAGCGTTTTTCAGGTAAGTCCGCTACAATATCGTCATCAATAAGTATTCTTCCTTTTCCTTCTATCGTGACTATAATTTTACTCTTAATACCAGCATCAATTAATTTTTTTTGAATAGCATTAGCTCGATTTGTTGAAAGTTTAAAATTATAAGCATCTTTACCAATATCATCAGTATAACCATAAATTTGAATAGACATGATTCGAGTAGAATCGGTATTTTTTATAAAATTAATGGCTTCCTTAACTTGGTTTTCTGTTAATGTAAATTTATCAAATTCAAAATAAACAGAATGAACCACTTCTTCTTGGGCTTGAAGAATCCCAAAGATTAAAAAGGGCAGTATTTTTAATAACCGCCTCATTTTTATTGTAAAATTTTAGAATATTCGGTTGCATTTGCCAAAATCGAGACGGATTTCGTAATTTCAGCATTGTTTTTTACATAATATTCATACAATCCTTGTTTGTATTGATACCGTTTAATAATTTCATCAACCAAAAGGCGTTTTATTTCCTTTTGATTTTTATCTAATAAAACTTCTTCACTTTTTTGAACTGCACTCAAGAGTTGATTGTATTCGTTTATTATGGTTTCATCGATGCTCTCTTTTTTGGCTTTTTCTAGAGTTTTCTTTAAGGCAACTTCGGTTTCGGTATCAAAATTTATTTTCTGTTGTTTTAAAAACGTTTTAAAGTTAGTAAAATCACTGTCGGATATAGTTGGAATTTTAGTCCCTAAATTTGGATTTTTATAAAAATATTCGGTGGCATAATTAAAAATGCCATCATTTTTTTGTAATGCTTCTGCAATTGAACTCAATTTTGAATCAACTAGCTCAATATCTGGTTGAATACCACCGCCATCGTAAACGGTTCGTCCTTTTTTGGTTTTAAAGGCAGTATATTTTGAAGCATCTGTTCGTACTGCTTTACCATCTTTATCTTTATGCCAATAATCTAATGCTTGAATACATCTGCCTGAAGGTGTGAAATAGCGTGAAATAGTTACCTTTACTTGTACACCATAGGTTAAATCAATTGGTCGTTGTACTAAACCTTTACCAAAACTTCGACTTCCAATTACTACGGCTCTGTCTAAATCTTGCAAGGCGCCAGAAACAATCTCTGAAGCTGAGGCACTTTTTCCATCTACAATTATGGCAAGCGGAATGTCTAAGTCAACAGGTTCTTTAGCCGTTTTATAGGTTACGTTGTATTTGGCATTCTTTGATTTTGTAGTTACAATAATTTCTCCTTTTGGAACAAATAAATTGCAAATATTTACGGCTTCATTAAGTAATCCGCCTGGATTTCCTCTTAAATCTAAAATAATTCTTTCAGCGCCATCGGCTTTTAGTTTTTCTAAAGCGTCTTTTGTTTCAGAGGCTGCTTTTTTGTTAAAAGCAGTTAGCACAATGTAACCTGTTTTAGCATCAATCATAGAGAAAAATGGAACTGCTTTTACTTCGATTTCGTCTAAAATTAATTGCGTTGTAAGTGTTTTTCCTTGACGAATAAACGTCAAATCGATTTTGGTGTTTTTGGCTCCTTTTAATAATTGCGAGGCATCATCTTTATAATCTGCCATCGAAATATCACCAATTTTGGTAATAGCATCGCCAGCTTTTAAACCAGCTTTGTCGGCAGGAAAATTTTTATAAGGCTCTCTAATTAGCAATTTATCGTCTTTGCGACTAATTAATGCACCAATTCCAGTATATTCTCCAGTATTATTTATTCGAAACTTTACAACATCTTGCTCTGTAAAATAATTGGTATACGGATCTAAATCGGCCAACATACTTTTTATCGATTTATCCATTAATTCCGACGGATTTACTTCATCGACATAATCACTATTTATAGTTTTATAAATGGTAGTAAAAATTTCGATTTGCTTAGCAATTTCAAAAAAATCGCCACTAAAACTTGACGAAATTAATAAAAAAGTTGCTGCAATTATTGGAATCAGAATTCGTTTTTTGGCAAATTTGGGCATTATTTCTATGTTTTTTTTCTAAATCTTTTTCGGATAAAGTAAATTAAGACAACTAAAATAAGAATAAATGGCCACATATAAACAATTCCGATAAAGAAACTTGATATACCGTTAAAACCAGATACTAAAGCGTTCCATATTTTACTGCCAAATGATTTTGTTTCGCCACTTTCAGAAGCTACAATTTTATAAAAATTAAGTTCAATGGTACTTTGTGAAACTCGATTTTTTATGAATTTCAAACGTCCTTCTTTGGCTTCAATTTCTTCCCGAATTGTAGATATTTGTTCTTCAATTTCAAGCATTTCAGAAACCTTGTTAGCTTTTTTCAACAATTCTAAATAGCGTTGCTCTAAGACTTTTTTAGTTTTAATACGTGAACTTACATCAACATATTCCTCGGTAACATCGGTCGAGGTAATTTCTTTTCGGTCAAAGTAATTTACTCCCGAAGTTGCATCCGAAAGGAACATTTCGAAATTTTTACTTGGAATACGAATGGTTAAATTTCGATATAGTGATTCATCATTTTTTCCTTCTGAGTCGGATTGAATTATGCCTTTATACTTTTTTACTGAAGCTAAAACTTGATTATAGGTCGATGCCAAATCGGAAGTTTCAAAACTTAAATTAGCATTTTTAATAATTTGAGGGTCAATGGTTTGGTCATCGGTGTTTTTTGGAACAGGCGCATCAAGTGCAACTGCCGCAGAATCAACGACCATTTCAGGAGCATCATAATCCTTAGAAGATTTATCTTTTTCAGGTAGACTTAGGGTTATTGCTTTTACCTCCGAGACAGCCATTGGACTATCTGAATTCTTACATCCAAAAACAAAAATTATAACACCTAAAAATAAAATAAATTTTTTCATAGTGCAGTTAGTTAATAAAATTACAACGCTAAATGTGTTAAAATTAGTATGTGATACCTTGAATTATCTTAACCTTTCACAATTCATTATATTCAAGGATTTGAATGATTAAAAAAAGTATCAAATACACAATACAGTAAATGAGATGAAATAACAAAATATAGTTGATTCAGTTCAAGATGTTTTATGGTTGTAAAATATAGTTATCAAACTATTCAACGGTTTGAATGATTTCTTTTTTTGATTTGTTCAATCATTAATCAATTAATTTTAACACTTATATTTGTAGCCCATTTAATATAAAATATGCCTACAACACACCACCAACCTATTGTTTTGCCAAACGGATTTCTAGTTTTTAAACCAGTAAAGGAAACTTTAAATTACGGATTCATTTTTAAGTATCAACAAGCACAATTAAAGTTAAGCTTTGAGTTGCAGCTCACTTTTTTAGAATTTGAAGGTAAAAACCACGCCAAGTACATTCTTGACCGATCATCAATTTATATCAACAATCAAGCACCCGATACGATACTGTATGAAATGGCCAACGAAATGACAACTGCCATTTACCCAGTAGAGTTTACCATAAATCAAAACCTAGAGTGTGTGAGCATTAACAACCACCAAGCCATAATAAGCAGCTGCCAAAAAGTAGAACAATCAATGACTCACTACTATAAAGGCGATATTCCAAATAAAATTATAGCCAATTTTAAAGATAATTATACCAGTCAAGTAAACCTTATAACTCAATTACAAAATGATTTACCATTTAAAATACTATTTTTTCCATTATATAAATCGTACAATCAAGCGTTAAATGCAAGCGGAAACTACCTCTTGAAAATCAATGATCAAACAATCGATTTTACAATAGCCCAACAATTAGAAAAAAAGTACAACCCAAATGGAAAACTAGTAGTTAATATTGACAGTATTAAAGCCAACGTGCCTCAAGCTAGTTACAACGCCATTTTTTATTTACATCCCCTAAAACACACTATAGCCTCAGCAACCGGAACTATAACCTACCTTGACAATTTAATTTTAGAAACACTTACCTTTGAATGTTATACTCTTGATTAATAATCATTCGTGTCCGATAAAAATTATTAGAAATCGGTACTACTAATTTCATCCCGCAGAATTCGCAGATTAACGCAGAACTTTTTGCGAAAATCTGCGAATTCTGCGGGATAACAAAAAAGTAATTGAATTTAATAAATCATCCCGAAATGATAACAAATTCAGGATGTAAACAGTATAAAATATTTTTTTATCGGACAACAATGATTAATAGTATTAAATTTATAAAAAAATAAAGCAAGCTCTTATGGAAAATACCGAAATAATTTATTTATTAAAAACAGCAACCTACTTTAAAACAATACAAGTTGTAAAAAACAAAAGCACCACTACTATAACCGATACCGTACATAATGTTGTATTTAGTATAACATGGTTGCCTCAATACCCAAAAAAATTTCATTGTTATTTTATAGATTCCAATCAAAAATGTTGGCTCACAATGGGGCTTAACCGATTAACCCTAGGCGGTATCGATTTTGATAAAAGCACCCTACCTGCCGATTGGGACGAAGATGATTTGTTAATAGTAAACAACAATATAAGTATTTTTACCTCACAAGAAGACGTATTGGGAAGGGCAATGAATTATTTTTCAAACTATATGGATCAATTTAAACCCATTGAAATTGAAACTTATTTTAATTTACATAAAAACTAATTAACTTAAAAAAATATAAAATGGCAAACAAACACGTAGTTGTACAAGGCGGCACATGCCAGTGCAAACATAGCGAAAGCCCACAAACCGATGTATTAAAGGTAAAAACGCAAACCAAGCATTATGCCAACGAAAGCGATGGGTCGAAAAAATTAATTGCAACCCATAAAGACATTGGGCAAACGCTTGAAAAAAACACCTTTGGAAAATGCAAGTTGCAGCCCACCAGCTCGGGCAATTTGCCCTGCCAAGCCGTAATTACGCAATGGACAGGAGCCTATAAAAAAGTAACCTATCAAGAAAACGGGGGCAACCCACTACTTGAAGATGCTAAAGCCACTTGCCCTATAGGCGGTCCCGATTGTATAACCATTAAAGACCACGGACAAAAAGCCGAAGTAACCCAGCAAAACGAAAAAAATGCCGATGATAAGGTAATGGCAATTTTATATCCGTTTGGAGATTTAAAAGCACCTTTACAAGAAATTTTATTAATACCTAACGAATAAAAGTATGTCTAAAAATTTGCACATTGTACCCTACGACCCTTTTGATGTTTTTGACTTTAAAAGTTTAAAATCGGCAAGTAAAACTGTCGCCATGAGCAACGGTGTTTTAACGCTAAAAAAAGCAGGTGTTTTTACCGTTTCGATAAAAGAATATTTGGACGAAATTAAAAAAATAGATGCCAACATAAAACAAAAACAAGGCTTTAACAATTTTGGCAATAAAAAAGCCCATGATGAAATTGAGGTTTTAATAGCCCAAAAAAAGAAATTGTATGAAAAATACAACGATGTAAACTGGGCTTGGCAAGTGGTAGGAAAAGGTATAAAAGAAACCCCCATTCACAATTCACATTTTAATGTAGGAATAAGTAGTTTTATACCCGATGTAAACGGAGTAAAAAAATACAAAGAAATAAAATTTCCAAAATTGCTCGAGGGCGGCGGTTTGGCTTGGCTAGAAGTGTTTAAAAAAAACGATGCTGCCACAGGTAAACTACCCGATGGTATCTTTGTAAAAGCAACCGGAACACCCAAGATTATTGCAGCCGAATGGAAAGACAAAGACGACCACAAGATTAAAGGCAAAGTAGCATTTGGGTCAACAGTGTACCTGCACATTTACACCGAAGCCTTGTACGGGCAAGAAATTGATATTTTATTGCGAGATACCAAATACTTGAATGCCGACTTAACCCCAACACCTAGTGACGACCGCGGATTGCAAGTTGAGAATGACAAACCAAAATCAATAAAATATTTTACTCGAAAAGTTGACAGTTACAAGTACGACTCGGCAAAACCACAAACTATACCACCCGCTGGCAGCATTACCGACCAACTAGTACAAGCAAAGCAAAAAAATTACTCTCAAAACGTGCAAAAATGTGTTATACCAATTTTTATTGAGCAAGTGTGGGGTTTTCAAGGATCACAAAGCAATTTAAATCACAAAGACACTTTTACTTTCGACAGTGGCAACGAACTAGAAATAAACCCATTCGTATACCATAAAAATTTAAAAGCTGGCGTTACCGAAATTGATACTGTTTTAAAAGTATCGCGTGACGAGGGTAAAATGTATAAGGGCGAAGAAACGGGCAATAAACCCTTACTTGTTGGTAGCAGTGATGCAAAAAACACCCGTGATAACAAGACGGTTAAAAATTTTACTTTTGGTATTTTTATTGATGGCACAGCCAACAACAAGTACAACACTATGGCGCGTATAAGTTGGGAAAAAAAGCGCATTGGCGAAAAAAACAATGTATACAGCGAAAAAGACCACTTGAAAGGCTATGCCAAAAACAAAGACGAAGTAGGCGATGGTAAATCAAGTATGAATGGGCAAAACTACGAATATAAGTACGGGCAAACCAGTTATGAAAACGACCTGTCGAACCCTGCATTATTGCATCAAAATTATGATATTGATAAAGACAAAGACCCTTTAAACCCAAGGTTAAAAATATACACCGAAGGTATGGGAACGGATACCCTAGCCGACGATAAAGAAAAGGTAAAAAATTGGGAAACCGACAATACAATAGGGCTAGCCATAGCCACCGGAAGTTCAGGTGTTATTGAACGGGTTACCCGTGCCGTAGAGCAAATGGAAGCGAAAATAACTTTAAAAGGTAAAGAAAAAGTAGGCACCATCACCGTCGATGTATTTGGTTTTAGCCGTGGGGCAGCATCGGCGCGTCATTTTGTTCATGAAATTACCTTACCTCGCTATGCATCATTCCAAGGGCTTAACACACCCCGCGTAGATCATTTTAACCGAATTGTTGATTATAAAAAATACTCTGACGAATTGTTGCCCAAACACGGCTATTTGGGTTATTTATTGACAGAAAGAGGTGTTGCTTTTCAAAATTTAGTCATTCGCTTTGCGGGTTTGTACGACACCGTGGCGCATCGTGGTGTGTATCAAGGCAATGATGTTAAAGAACTTGGACTTAACTCAATAAGCAAAGCCGAGCACATTATGCACATTACGGCAGCCGATGAGCACCGCAAGCAATTTAGTTTATCACGCATTATTCGTAAAAAAAACCACATCGAACTCAACTTTCCTGGTGTGCATTGCGATGTAGGCGGTAGTTATGTTGAGGGTCGCCCCGAAGGCAATGCGCCCAATGCGCCCGAAGACCCTGCTGGCGAACATATTATTGCACAAGTTCCCAAATTAGATATTATAGGTAATTTTGCATTAGGCAAATTGCGAGAAACGCTTATTAACGAAGGTTGGTTTTTACCCAACCAAATAGAAGTCAATACCAATGTGGCTATTGTTAGTGCCACGCCAGGTTTAAAGAGCAATCTTGAATCCTTCCGTTCCTATATAAGTAATAATTACAGTTTTGTACCCTTGCACATGATGTGCAATTATGGTTTAGAAAAAGGATTGCCGTTCGATTTAAAAAAAATACTTGATAATAAAGATTTCAATTCCGAATCAAAACCTTTTATGACAAAAATAAAAGCCTACCTTGAGGAGTATAAAAATAAAGTAATCGCTGCGCCTACTGCCGATGTAAAACATCAAATACCTGATGCAGAACTGAAACATCTTCGCAACCGTTATTTACATTACAATGCTGTTATTGGTGTCGTAAACGGTCCTGAAGATGATAGAAAACGATACATAATACCAGCATAATATGAAAAATATAAAAATAATAATCGCATTATTTGTAACAAGTGCGTTACTAACGAATTGTGATAAAAGTAAAAAAATAAAAATGAACGAGAACCAAAAAGATAATTTTTCGTGGGGCGCATCAGTTACTGGTGCAGAACGTTACGAAATAGAAGTACACGAAGGCTACCTTGCTACAAAAAAGGATTTTATAACAGGATTGTCAAACGTGGGTTCTTGTTATGGGGGCTGGTTGAATGATGGTGCCGATATGAATGCAGGAGGTAATATAATACCCACCTTGGTTTCTATAACGTGGTTGAGTTATGCTGAAAAAACCTTTTGGAAATTGGACGAAGGGGCTTTGGATGCCAATTTAATTTTAAATTATTTTAAAAAAGGGTACGACAATTACGCTGAACCTTATACGGGTAAACTGGTACACGAAACTTACGACCACATTACTGTGGCAGTAGCCCCCGGAGGCGAAGTAGGTGTGTTTTTAACGGGTAAATGGCACCGAGTACAAGTAGGTCGCTTCAAAGCGCATAAAATTGATATTACACCCAATCAATTTTATGACAATGTTCATCAACACAACCAACAACAATTTTATGATACTTTTTACGATTTTCTTTCTGAAGAAACCAAAGCCGATATCAAAAAAAACGGTATTCCTTTTGGTTTATGGACTCAGTACGACGAGCGGTTCAATTACCGCATAGTTCCTGTGTTTTATAAAGAGGATTTTTTTGTCGATTTAAACAATAGTTACTTTAATGGTGAAGAGGATTATAACTATAAAGAAGAATTAAACCAAAAATTATATTACAAAAAAGCATTGCCAAAAATAGCAAGTATGACATTTAGTAAATATAATTTTGATGCCACTTACGACTGGAAAGAAATACACGACGCTTTTACTACATTATCTAAAAACGATAAAGAGGCAAAAATTGATATTATTGCCAAAGTTGGGTTTGAGTACAATTCAATGCGTTTTAGTGCAAAATGTGGCGACAAAGTAATTGAATTGAATAAAACTAAAGGAGAAATGCAC
>JBBRCJ010000039.1:0-25665 GCA_038204955.1 Flavobacteriales bacterium | reverse complement strand
AAGAATGTGGCGTGAAAGAATATTGGATTATTCAACCAGAAAATAATATAGTGCTAGTTTATAGTTTGCAAAACGAAAAATACATTGGTTTAAAGCCATTTACCGAAGACGACACGATTGAAAGCATAGTTTTTCCGGATATGAAACTTTTAGTTAATGATGTTTTTAAAGACTTTTAATGATAAAAACCCAAATCTAAAATTTAAAATCTAAAACCCTAAATTCCAACTTGAATACCAATAAATTAAAAATATTTAACGACCCCATTTATGGTTTTATTACCATTCCCAACTCTTTAATTTACGATTTAATTCAACATCCGTATTTTCAGCGTTTACGACGAATTTCGCAAATGGGATTGTCTTATTTGGTTTATCCTGGTGCGCATCACACTCGTTTTCATCATGCTTTAGGTTGTTTACATTTGATGCAAAAAGCTGTGCAAACTCTTAAATTTAAAGAAGTTTCAATTTCTGATGAAGAAGAAACAGCGCTTTATATTGCCATTTTGTTACACGATATTGGTCACGGACCTTTTAGTCACGCTCTAGAAAACAGTATTGTCGAAGAAGTCCATCATGAAGAAATTTCATTATTGTTTATGAACGCTCTAAATTTAGAATTTGATGGTAAATTAACTCTAGCAATTCAAATTTTCAAAGGCGAATATCATAGAAAATTTATGCTACAGCTCATTTCTAGTCAACTAGATATGGACAGAATGGATTACTTAAAACGAGACAGTTTTTATAGCGGAGTTGCCGAAGGCAATATCAATTCCGACCGATTGATTCAAATGCTAAACGTTCAAAATGATGTTTTGGTAATGGAAGAAAAAGGAATATATTCTATCGAAAAATTTTTAATGGCGCGACGTTTAATGTATTGGCAAGCTTATTTACATAAAACCAGTGTAGTAGCCGAAATGACATTGACTAAAATTTTGAAACGTGCCAAAGAATTGTCGCAAAAAGGAATCCTATTAGATTGTAGCAAACCACTTTCCTTTTTTTTAAATATTAAAATTTCTAATGAAAACTTTGACAATACAACATTAGATATTTTTGCGAAATTGGATGATTTTGATGTAATGAGTGCCATTAAAAACTGGCAATTTGATGATGATTTTGTATTAAGTTCACTTTCAAAAATGATAATTAATCGAGATTTATTGAAAATTTCAATGCTTGATGAGAAACCTAATTCAGAAACTTTAGAAAATTATAAAAAAACTTTTGCTATTTTATCTAATATTTCCGAAAAAGATGCTGCTTATTTTGTATTTAAAGGAAAATTGAAAAATCAAGCTTATAATAAAGAAAGTGAACCTATTAGCATTTTAAAGAAAGACAAAACAGTTAAAAATATTGTAGACTCATCTGATCAATTACAACTTAAAGCCTTGTCGAAAGCAGTAACTAAATATTATATGTGTTTTCCAAAAGTGTTGTTAGAAAGTTAACAAATTAATAAAATTTTTATATTTTTGTAAAAGATGAAATTTACAGCCGAACAAATTGCAGAAATTCTCGAAGGAGAAGTGGTAGGAAATAAAAATGCCGAAGTACATACTTTATCAAAAATTGAAGAAGGTAGTAACGGCTCGTTGACATTCTTAGCCAATCCAAAATACCAAAGTTTTATTTATACAACCAAAGCAACAATAACAATTGTTAATAAAACCTTTGAACCTGAGCAAAAAATAGAAACCACATTGATTAAAGTGGACGATGCTTATAAATCATTTTCAAAATTATTAGAATATTACAATCAAGTAAAATTGATGAAATCTGGTATAGAACAACCATCAGTAATTTCTGAAAAGGTAGTTTATGGAGATGGATTGTATTTGGGAAGTTTCGCTTATATTGGCAAAAATGTAACAATTGGTGAAAATGTAAAAATATATCCTAATTCATTTATTGGTGATAATGTTGTAATTGGTAATAATTGTGTTTTCTTTGCAGGAGCTAAAATTTATTCTGAAACAGAAATAGGTAATAATTGTACTATTCATTCAGGCACAATTATAGGTTCGGATGGATTTGGGTTTGCGCCTGCTGAAGATGGAACTTATAACAAAGTACCTCAAATAGGAAATGTTATTTTAGAAGATAATGTTGAAATAGGAGCCTGTACAACAATAGATAGAGCCACATTAGGTTCAACAATCATAAGAAAAGGTGCAAAATTAGACAATCAAATTCAAATTGCACATAATGTTGAAATTGGTGAAAACACAGTTATTGCAGCACAAACTGGCATTGCTGGATCTACTAAAATAGGAAAAAATTGTCAAATTGGTGGGCAAGTTGGTATTGCAGGACATTTAATAATTGGAAATAATGTTCGGGTACAAGCACAGTCTGGTATTGGAAGAAATATAAAAGATGGTGAAACGTTACAAGGAAGCCCAACATTTGGATATTCAGATTTCAGTAAATCGTATGTTCACTTCAAAAACTTACCTAAAATTGTTTCTCAAATTGAAGAGCTAAAAAAGAAAATTAATAATTAAAAAGTTTAAAGTGCTTGAATTGTTTGATATGTTTAAACCAGTTTTAAAGTCATTACAGTAAACAACTTAAATAAAATTAAACAACTATACATTAAAATGATAGTAAAACAAAAAACCATAAAACAAGAAATTTCGCTTACAGGAGTAGGTTTACATACAGGAAAAGAAGTTAAAATGACTTTTAAACCTGCACCAATCAACAACGGATATACTTTTGTTCGTGTTGATTTGGAAGGTTCACCAGTAATTGAAGCAGATGCCAATTATGTAGTGAACACGCAACGAGGTACTAATTTAGAAAAATTAGGGGTGAAAATTCAAACATCGGAACACGTTTTGGCCGCTTTTGTAGGTTGTGATGTTGATAATGTCATTATTGAACTAAACGAATCGGAGCCTCCAATTATGGACGGATCATCAAAGTTTTTTGTAGCAGCAATTGAAAAAGTTGGTGTTAAGGAACAAGATGCAGAACGAAGATTTTACACAGTTCGTGAAAACATTTCATTTATTGATGAAGCTACGGGTAGTGAAATATTAATTATGCCTTGTGATGATTATCAAGTTACCGCTATGGTTGATTTTGGTACAAAAGTACTTGGAACTCAAAATGCTACAATGAAAAACATTTCTGAATTTAAAACAGAAATTGCCAATTGTAGAACCTTTAGTTTTTTACATGAATTAGAAAGTTTATTAGAAAATGGCTTAATTAAAGGCGGTGATTTAAACAATGCTATTGTTTATGTTGATAAAGAAATTTCAACTTCAACAATGGAAAATCTTAAAAAAGCATTTAATAAAGATAAAATTAGCGTTAAAGAGAACGGAATTTTAGATAATTTGACTTTGCATTATCCTAATGAAGCGGCACGGCATAAATTGCTTGATGTGGTAGGCGATCTAGCTTTAATCGGTATACGTTTAAAAGGAAAAGTTATTGCCAATAAACCAGGACATTTTGTTAATACACAATTTGCCAAAAAAATGGCAAAAATTATTAAAATTGAAGAAAGAAACTATGTTCCCGTTTACGATTTAAATCAAGAACCATTGATGGATATTCATAAAATCATGAGTATTTTACCACATAGACCTCCATTTTTATTTATTGATAGAATATTAGAAATGTCTGAAAATCACGTGGTCGGTTTGAAAAACGTGACCATGAACGAACCTTTTTTTGTAGGTCATTTCCCCGAGGCACCAGTAATGCCAGGTGTTATTATAGTTGAAGCGATGGCCCAAACAGGAGGAATTTTAGTTTTAAGTACAGTTCCCGATCCTGAAAACTATTTAACTTTTTTTATGAAAATAGATAATGTTAAGTTTAAACATAAAGTTTTACCAGGCGACACTTTGATTTTTAAATGCGATTTAATTACATCCATTCGTCGCGGAATATGTCATATGCAAGCCAATGCTTATGCAAACGGAAAATTAGTGGCACAAGCAGAATTAATGGCTCAAATTGCTAAAAAATCTTAAATTATGAATCAACCCCTAGCTTACGTTCATCCAGGAGCAAAAATTGCGAAAAACGTAGTTATTGAGCCTTTTACAACTATTAATAATAATGTTGAAATTGGTGATGGAACTTGGATAGGCTCCAATGTTACCATAATGGAAGGTGCTCGAATAGGTAAAAATTGCAATATTTTTCCGGGAGCAGTTATTGCAGCAGTTCCTCAAGATTTAAAATTCGGAGGTGAAGATTCTCTTGCAATAATTGGTGATAATACTACTATAAGAGAGTGCGTTACAATTAATAGAGGTACAATTGCATCGGGTCAAACTCGTATTGGAAAAAACTGTTTAATAATGGCTACAGCTCATATTGCGCATGATTGTCATATTGGCGATAACGCAATTATTGTTAATGGAGTAGCACTTGCAGGTCACGTAATTGTAGGTAATCACGCAATTATTGGAGGTTTAGCCGCTATTCACCAGTTTATCCACATTGGTGACCATGCAATGATTTCTGGCGGTTCATTGGTTCGAAAAGATGTTCCACCTTTTACTAAAGCGGCAAAAGAACCATTATCGTATGTAGGAATTAATTCTGTAGGATTAAGAAGACGAGGTTTTACCACAGAGAAGATTAGAGAAATTCAAGAAATTTACAGAATTTTATATCAAAAAAACTACAATACTACCCAAGCATTGGGCATAATTGAAGCCGAAATGGAAGCAACTCCAGAACGTGATGAAATTATTATGTTTATTCGAAATTCTTCTCGTGGTGTTATGAAAGGTTACACAGGAGCATCATAAATTACGAATTACAATCTAAAATCCCAAATATTAAATTACAAATCTAAAATCTTAACTCTAAATTTATAATGGCATCTACATCAGACATTAAAAACGGATTGTGCATCAAATTCAATCACGACATTTATAAAATAATCGAATTTTTACACGTTAAACCTGGTAAAGGTCCAGCGTTTGTAAGAACAAAACTTAAAAGTTTATCAAACGGAAAAGTGCTAGACAATACTTTTTCAGCAGGTCACAAAATTGAAGAAGTTCGTGTAGAAACGCACACTTATCAATTTTTATATGCCGAAGGAGACCAATTTCATTTTATGAATACGGAATCGTTTGAACAAATTACTTTAGATAAAAAAGTGTTAGACAATGCCGATTTGTTGAAAGAAGGTACTAATGTAATGGTTCAAGTCAATACTGAAACTGATTTGCCTTTATCAATAGATATGCCATCATCAATTGTCTTAGAAGTTACTTATGCTGAGCCTGGTATTAAAGGAAATACAGCTACAAATGCAACAAAATCGGCAACTGTTGAAACTGGTGCTTCAATAAATGTACCTTTATTTATTAATGAAGGAGACAAAATTAAAATTGATACTAGTTCACGGTCTTATATGGAAAGAGTTAAGGAGTAGTTTTTGGTTTTCAGTCACAGTTTTCAGTCGCAGTATACAGTTTTCAGTCGCAGTACACCGTTTTTAGTCGCAGTTTTCAGTAGTAATATTTTAAAAACTAAGATTGAAAACTGCCGCTGAAGTCTGAGACTAAAAACTGAGACTGAAAACTGAGACTGAGAACTGCGACTGAAAACCGCAACTGAATACTGAAACTGAAAACTGAATACTGATAAAAATGAAATTCTCAAAAACACATTCTTTAAAAGAAATCGCCTCAATTTTGAACTGTAAATTTGTTGGTAACGACGATTTTCCAGTTCAAGGTATGAATGAAATTCATGTGGTTACCCACGGCGATATTGTTTTTGTAGATCATCCTAAATATTACGATAAAGCCCTGCAATCGGCAGCTACAATAGTTTTAATTAATAAAGAAGTCGATTGCCCAGAAGGTAAGGCATTGTTGATTTCTGACGATCCTTTTCGCGATTTTAATACACTAACTAAACATTTTCGACCTTTTCAAGCAACAACATTGACTATTTCTGTTTCTGCAGAAATTGGAGAAGGAACCGTAATACAGCCCAACTGTTTCATAGGTAATAATGTTTTAATTGGAAAAAATTGTATTATCCATTCTAATGTTTCCATTTACGATAATTGTGTAATTGGTGATAATGTTATTATTCAAGCTGGGACAATATTAGGAGCCGATGCTTTTTATTATAAAAAGCGTCCGGAAGGTTATGATCAACTACTTTCGGGCGGTAGGGTTGTGGTCGAGAATAATGTTGGAATAGGAGCGCTGTGTACCATCGATAAAGGTGTAACTGGTGATACAATTATAGGAGAAGGTACAAAAATTGACAATCAGGTGCACGTAGGTCACGATACAATAATTGGAAAAAATTGCTTAATTGCTGCTCAAACAGGTATTGCTGGTTGCGTAATTATTGAAAATGAAGTAACGATTTGGGGACAAGTAGGCACGACATCAGGAATAACAATAGGAGCAAAGGCAGTAATTTTGGGTCAAACTGGTGTTACTAAATCCGTAGAAGGTGGAAAATCTTATTTTGGGACACCAATACAAGAATCTCGTGAAAAATTAAAGCAATTGGCAAATATTAAACGATTACCAGAATTATTAAACAATATAAAAAAATAATGCAACCAAAAGATTTAGTTCTTGATTTTTATAAATCCGATGTGTTTTTAGATAGAAATGCGGTGAGTGAATTTTTACATCCCGAAGTCACAGTCGATTGGAACAGTAGTAAAGGTTTTATAGAAATGAGTCGTGAAGATATTTTGAATTTAACGGACGATTTAAATAAATCATACGTTCGTTCAAAAATAAGGATAAGCCATATTATTGAAGAAAATAATTTAGTGTCGGTTCGCTATTCTCATTTTGTAAAAACAATTGAAAATCCAAGAGAAGAAATGCTTTTGGCTAATTTTTTTGTAATTTGGGAAATTAAAGATAATAAATTGTTCAAAGGTTTTCAAATGAGCAATTTTTAGATATTATTTGACAAGAACTAATCACTTTTTCATTACTTTTGCACATCAAAAAAAATAAACAAATCAATACCAATATAAAAACTATACTATGAGTGTTTTAGTTAACAAAGATTCAAAAATTATCGTTCAAGGATTTACAGGAAGCGAAGGTACTTTTCACGCCGAGCAAATGATTGAATATGGAACCAATGTTGTAGGTGGTGTAACTCCTGGAAAAGGAGGTTCAACCCATTTAGACCGTCCTGTTTTTAATACTGTAAAGGATGCTGTTGAAAAAGCTGGAGCCGATACTACCATTATTTTTGTTCCACCTGCTTTTGCTGCCGATGCAATTATGGAAGCCGCAGATGCTGGAATCAAAGTAATTATTTGTATCACAGAAGGTATTCCTGTTGCCGATATGATTAAAGCCAACGAATACATTAAACGTAGAGATTGTAAATTAATTGGACCAAACTGTCCTGGTGTAATAACCCCAGGAGAAGCAAAAGTAGGTATTATGCCAGGATTTGTTTTCAAAAAAGGAACTGTTGGAATTGTTTCAAAATCGGGAACATTAACTTACGAAGCAGCAGACCAAGTGGTTAAACAAGGTTTGGGAATTACAACAGCAATTGGAATTGGTGGTGATCCAATTATTGGTACTACAACCAAACAAGCTGTTGAAATGTTGATGAACGACCCTGAAACTACTTGTATTGTAATGATTGGAGAAATCGGTGGTCAACTAGAAGCTGATGCAGCTCGTTGGGTTAAAGCAGATGGAAATAGAAAACCAGTTGTTGGTTTTATTGCTGGTGAAACGGCTCCAAAAGGACGAACAATGGGGCACGCAGGTGCCATTGTTGGTGGTCACGATGATACTGCCGAAGCAAAAAAACGAATTATGAGAGAATGCGGTATTCACGTTGTGGATTCGCCTGCTGAAATTGGTAAAAAAGTTAAAGAAGTTTTAGGATAAATTATATATTTTAATAAACGTAAAAGCCTCAATTTTTTGAGGCTTTTACGTTTATTAAGAAGTCTTATTTTAATGAAAACTCAGGATTATAAATCAATCCAATTAAATTACCCCAAGGATCAAAAAGGGTAGCAACAGTAATTTCGCCACCAACATTCATTGGCTCTTCATCAATTTTTGCTCCGTTATTTATAAAAAAATCAAATTGTTCCTCAATATCATTGACTCCCCAAAAACAAGTTACATTAGGTGTTTTTGGAGTTTGAAATTCTTCTTGTTGCAAACCTAATTCGTAACCTCCAATGTTGAAACCAACATAATAATCCTCGTTAAAATAGGGTTGGCTTTGAAACACTTTTGAATACCACTTTGTAGCATTATCCAAATTAGATACTTTATAAATTGTAGTTCGTAAACCTTGAATTTTATCCATTTTACTTTAAAATTTAGTTATTGATGCTTTTTTCCAAGCGTTTAAAAATGATGCCGGAACCGTACTTTCGTATAATAAACAATTCGCCTCCAATTCTGGATATACTTCTTCAAAAGTTGCAATGTGAGTTCTATCAATTCTAGTACTTACAACATCACGACCAACATTGTCTGGATGAGTAATGCCAGTTGATGCCATTAATTCCATCGCACTTTTTACAGTTTCGTGCTGGTAACGTGCAACTCTGATACTTTTTTCTTCAGGTACTAATCCTTTTGTTAATTTAGGATTTTGTGTTGCTACTCCTGTAGGACAAGTATTTGCGTGACATTCTAGTGCTTGAATACATCCTAAAGCAAACATCATTCCTCGGGCTGAGTTGCATAAATCGGCACCTATAGAAAGGCTTTTAATAATATCAAAACCGGTAATGATTTTTCCACTACAAATAATTTTAATTTGATCTTTTATGCCAAAACCATTTAAAGCGTCGTAAACAAATGCTAAAGCATCCCTCAAAGGCATTCCAACGTGATCCGAATATTCTTGTGGAGCTGCACCAGTGCCACCCTCGCCACCATCAACTGTTATAAAATCTAAAAAAGTTTTGGTTTCAATCATTGCCTTACAAATAGATAAAAATTCAGATTTATTACCAATACAAATTTTCATTCCTATAGGTTTTCCGCCTGAACCTTTTCGCAATAATTTTACAAATTCCATTAATTCTAAAGGATTGGTAAATGCCGAGTGTTTTGGAGGTGATAATATATCATTTCCCTTTGAAACCAATCGAATTGCAGCAATTTCATCGGTTACTTTTTCTTTGGGTAAAATGCCCCCATGACCTGGTTTTGCTCCTTGTGAGAATTTAATTTCTATCATTTTTATTGTTTCCAAAGTAGCACGTTTTGTAAATTCATCATAATTGAATTTTCCATCATCGGTACGGCAACTAAAATAACCTGTCCCAATATTCCAAACTACATCGCCACCTTGTAAATGATACGGAGAAAGTCCTCCTTCGCCAGTATTATGATAAAAATCTCCCTGTTTTGCACCATTATTCAAAGCCAAAATGGCATTGCTGCTTAAAGATCCAAAACTCATTGCTGAAATATTAAACATACTAGCCGAATAGGGTTTTTCACATTGTGAACTTCCAATTTTTATTCTCGGGTTTTGATCTACTTCTTTAAATGGTATGGCGTTAATGCTGTGGTTAATCCATTCATAGCCTTCGTCATAAACATTTAATTGTGTTCCAAACGGATTAGAATCTGTCTGTTTTTTACTTCGTTGATATACTAAACTTCTTTGTTGCCTGTTGAACGGTTTTCCTTCTAAATCGGTTTCTATGAAATATTGCCTAACACCTGGACCAAGTGCTTCTAAAATATAACGCATTCTTCCCAAAAGAGGAAAATTTCTACGAATGGTTTTCTCTTTTTGTAGCATATCATAAATTCCTAAAATAATTAAAGGGACAAAAATGAATAATAAAAAAAGGAATTTTAAATTTATATAACTGAAGATTGCAATTAAAGCTAATGATGTAACACTGAAAACGACGAAAATTTTTCTCATTTTATTTTTTTTATATTATATACAAATTAAACAAGAATTTTTACAAAAAGTAGCGTTTCATTATATAAATTTGTGATTCATTTAAAAATTTTAATGCAAGATGAGTTATTATAAAATTGAAAATTTAGAAAACTATTTTAAAATGTACAATAAGTCGGTAAGAGAACCGAGAAAATTTTGGGATAAAATTGCAGATGAAAACTTTACTTGGTATCAAAAATGGGACAAAGTAATGGAGTTTGATATGCAGAAAGCTGATTTTAAATGGTTTTTAAATGCAAAAGTAAACATAACTAAAAATGCAATAGATAGACATTTGGCGCGAAGAGCTGATAAAACTGCAATAATTTTTGAACCTAATAATCCTGATGAAGACCCATTGCATATTTCTTACCAAGAATTGTATGATAGAGTTGCAAAAATGGCGAACGTATTGCAAGGGCAAGGCATTAAGAAAGGAGATAGAGTATGTATTTACTTGCCAATGATACCTGAATTGGCAGTTTCTGTTTTGGCTTGTGCCAGAATTGGAGCTGTTCATTCTGTAGTTTTCGCAGGATTTTCAGCTTCAGCAGTTGCATCAAGAATTAATGATAGTGAATGTAAAATGGTCATTACATCTGATGGTGGTTATCGTGGAAACAAAACAATCGATTTAAAAGTAATTATAGATGATGCTTTAGAAAAAACACCTTGTGTAGAAAAAGTTTTGGTGGTTAAAAGAACCAATTCTCAAATCAATATGAAGGAAGGTCGTGACCAATGGTTACAACCCCTTTTAGACATTGCAATTCCAAACAATGTTGCCGAAATGATGGATGCGGAAGATCCGTTATTCATACTTTATACTTCTGGCTCTACCGGAAAACCAAAGGGAATGGTACATACAACAGCAGGTTATATGGTGCAAACGGCTTACAGTTTTAAAAATGTTTTTAATTATGAAGAGAATGATGTATTTTGGTGTACTGCTGATATTGGCTGGATAACGGGACATTCATATATCTTGTATGGTCCACTTTTAAACGGTGCAACTACAGTAATTTTTGAAGGGATTCCATCTTACCCTGATTTTAGTCGGTTTTGGGAAGTAATTGAAAAACATAAAGTCAATCAATTTTATACTGCTCCAACAGCAATTAGAGCTTTGGCCAAAGAAAATTTAGAATTTGTACAACGATTTGAATTAAAATCTTTAAAAGTTATTGGTTCTGTTGGAGAACCTATTAATGAAGAGGCTTGGCATTGGTACAATGCTCACGTTGGAGGTAAGCGATGTCCAATAGTAGATACTTGGTGGCAAACCGAGACAGGAAGCATAATGATTTCTCCAATTCCATTTGTAACACCAACAAAACCAACATACGCATCATTACCTTTACCAGGAATTCAACCCGTTTTAATGGATGAAATGCGAAATGAAATTGAAGGAAATCAAGTAACCGGAAGTTTATGTATAAAATTTCCTTGGCCAAGTATGGCAAGAACTATCTGGGGAGATCATGAGCGTTTTAAAGAAACTTATTTTACTGCTTTTCCAGGAAAATACTTCACTGGAGATGGTGCTTTACGTGACGAAGTTGGTTATTACAGAATTACAGGACGAGTAGATGATGTAATTATTGTATCGGGGCACAATTTAGGAACCGCGCCAATTGAAGATTCGATAAATGAACATCCAGCTGTTGCAGAAAGTGCTATAGTTGGTTTTCCGCACGATGTTAAAGGAAATGCTTTGTATGGATTTGTTATTTTAAAAGAAATTGGAGAATCTCGAAATCAAGAAAACGTAGCCATAGAAATAAATCAATTAATTTCAGATCAAATAGGACCAATTGCTAAACTAGATAAAATTCAATTTGTTTCAGGTTTACCAAAAACACGTTCAGGTAAAATAATGCGACGCATTTTACGCAAAATTGCAGAAGGTGATTTTAGTAGTTTTGGAGATATTTCTACGCTTTTAAATCCTGAAATTGTTGAAGAAATTAAAAATGGTAAACTGTAAATAGTAATATGTTATTAAAACTTTTTTTACTAAATTTACAATCTATTGATACTAAAAACTAAATACTCTCAAGAAGAACTAATTGTATTAATTGGTAAAGGTAACCAAAATGCCTTCGCTTATTTATACGACAATTATTCGCAAGCACTTTTTGGAGTGATTTTTAAAATAGTAAATTCGCAAGAAGACGCCGAAGATATTTTGCAACAAGCATTTGTAAAAATTTGGAGTAATTTTGAATCGTATAATGAAACAAAAGGACGACTTTATACTTGGATATTGACTATTTCAAGAAATTTGGCTTTGGATTTTCTTCGTTCTAAAAATGAAAAAAATAAAAGCAAAATCCAAAGTCTTGAAAACTTCGTATATTTATTAAAGAGTAACAATAGTTTAGATTTAAAAAATGACTATATAGGTTTAAATAGCATTTTAAACATTTTAAATTTAGAAGAGCAAGAATTGATAAATCTATCCTATTTTGAAGGATTTACACAAGATGAAATATCAAAACAGTTGCAAATCCCGCTTGGAACCGTCAAAACCAAATTGCGAAACTCTTTACAAAAATTAAGGGTTTCTGTTGTAAACGAAATTAATCCATTTGGATAATAATGATGATGAATAAAATACAAGAATATATTAATTCTGGAATTTTAGAATACTATGTTTTAGGGTTAACTTCTGTTGAAGAAACTTTAGAACTAAAGGTTATGGCAAGTTTACATCCACAAATTAGTAACGAAATCGATGAAATTTCAGATTCATTACTACATCTTTCTTCTATGGTTGCGCCAAAACCAAATCCTACCTTGAGAACATCAATATTAGGTACAATTGATTATATGGAACGTTTAAAAAACGGTGAAACTGCTTCTTTTCCTCCAATTTTAAATTCACAATCAAGAATTAGTGATTATCAATATTGGTTATCCAAACCAGAAATGACTTTGCTAGATGATTTTCAAGATTCTTATGCTAAGATAATTGGGGCAAATGAAATAGCAACAACAATGATAGTTTGGTTAACTACAGAAGCACCTCACGAGGTACATAATAATGAGTATGAACGATTTTTAATTGTTGAAGGTTCTTGTGAATTAACTATTGAAACTGAAATACATTATTTAAAATCAGGAGATTATATTGAAATCCCACTTCATGTTGTTCATAATTTAATTGTAACTTCCTCAATTCCGTGTAAAGTAATTTTACAAAGAGTTGCTGCTTAACATTAATTTAAATTATAATTAATTCAATTAAAATATATAAAAAAATTAAAAACTCATTTCAAAGGAATGAGTTTTTTGTTTAACAAAATTTAAGGTTTGTTAATTCAAAAATAAAGTACCTTAGCTTGCAATGAAAAACAAAAGTCAAATTATTATTATCGGAGGTGGCTTGGCTGGTTTAATCAGCGGCATTCATTTGATGAAAAATGGATTTTCAGTTATTATTTTTGAAAAAAATGATTTTCCAAAACATAAAGTTTGTGGTGAATATATTTCTAATGAAGTGATTCCATACTTAAATTATTTGGGTTTAAATATCAATGCTTTAAAACCTAAAAATATTGATAGTCTATCTTTTTCTTTAGTATCAGGTAATACAATTAATACCAAATTACCTTTAGGTGGTTTTGGAGTTAGTCGTTATAAATTAGACAATTACCTTTACACTAAAGCAATTGATTTAGGTTGCAAAATAATTCAAGAAAATGTTGAATCTATTAATTTTAAAGATGAAATTTTCAATGTCAAAACAGATTCTAATGAATATCAAAGCAAAATTGTATTGGGTGCTTTTGGAAAACGTTCTAATTTAGATGTTAATTTGAACCGCCCTTTTATTCAAAAAAAATCAAATTGGTTGGGTGTAAAAGCACATTATAAAGTCGATTTTGAGGATAATTTAGTTGGATTGCATCATTTTAAAGGTGGTTATTGTGGCGTTTCAAAAGTGGAGAATAATAATGTAAATATCTGTTATTTAGCCAATTACAATTCATTCAAAAAGCACAAATCAATTGAAGAATTTCAAGAAAAAATTGTTTGTGAAAATCCAAATTTGAGAACTATTTTTAAAAATGCAGAAATTCAGTTTGAAAAACCATTAACAATTAGTCAAATTTCCTTTGATAAAAAAAAATGTGTAGAAAATCATATTTTAATGATAGGGGATACTGCTGGATTAATCCATCCATTGTGCGGAAACGGAATGGCTATGGCCATTCACAGTGCAAAATTAGCCTCCGAGAGTGTTTCTAATTTCATTGAAAATAAGATCTCAAGAAATCAAATGGAAAATGAATATTTCAAAAAATGGAATTATAATTTCAAGAATCGTTTAAAAATAGGTAGACTTTTAGGTACACTTTTGCAGAAAGAAAAATTAGCAAATTTAATTTTGAAAATACTACTAGTATTTCCATTTTTATTGCCAATTATAATTAAAAAAACACATGGAAAACCAATATAATTTCTATACAAAAAAATAATTTTAACCAACAATGTCAATAAATACTAAATACCGTACCAGCGAACCTGAAATAATGGACGATTTTCATTTAGAAGGAAAGGTTTTGGAAGATGCATTAATTAAAATTGCCAAAATTAATCAGTTATTGGGCGGAAATCAACTAACTTTACAAGGATTGAAGTCATTATTGAAAAGCAGTAATAAATATGATGAAATTACAATTGTAGACATTGGTTGTGGTAATGGTGATATGTTGCGATATATTGCAAATTACGGTATTAAAAATAACTATAATTTTAAATTAATAGGTATTGATGCAAACCAGTTTACAATAAAATGTGCTGAAGATTTATCTAAGAATTATAAAAATATAAATTATAAATGTATTGATATTTTTAATAAACAGTTTGTTGATATTAAATATGATATTGTATTGTCAACCTTAACATTACATCATTTTAAAAACGAGGAAATTTTAAATTTAATGACAGTTTTTAATCAAAATTCGAAAATTGGAATTGTAATTAATGATTTGCAAAGAAGCATTATTGCTTATCGACTATTTCAATTAATTTGTTTTATTTTTAGATTGAATAAAATGCCCAAAGAAGACGGTTTAGTTTCAATTTTACGAGGATTTAAAAAACAAGATTTGATAGATTTTTCAAATACATTAAATTTAAAAAAATATAATTTAACTTGGAAATGGGCATTTCGATACCAATGGATAATTGAGAAATAAAAAATAATTTTAAGAACTAACTAACTTTGAGCCTTTATGCCTTTTTGGCACTATAATTATGAGCGTAAAAATAATAACTGTAACCAAACAATTACCTGATTTTTCTCGTGAAACTTCAGAAATAATTCCATTTTTAAACGCTTGGCTCGTTGGTCAAGAAGAACGATTTATTCGTAAAGTTACCAAAGTTTTTGAAAGTGCCAATGTTGATAAAAGGTATTCTATCATGGATCCGATTGAAGTTTTTAGTAAGACGTCATTTGAAGATAGAAATCAAATTTACAAACGTGAAGTAATAAAATTGGGTGAAAAAGTTTTAAAATCTGCTCTAAAAAATGCAAATTGGGAACCAACCGATTTGGATTATCTGATTACTGTGAGTTGCACTGGCATTATGATCCCATCGTTAGATGCATATTTAATTAACAAGTTGGGTTTACGGCAAGATATTGTGCGGCTTCCTGTAACCGAAATGGGTTGCGTTGCTGGAATTTCAGGAATGATTTATGCTAATAATTTTCTTAAAGCCAATCCAAATAAGAAAGTTGCGGTAATTGCAGTTGAAAGTCCTACTGCAACGTTTCAATTAAACGATTTTTCAATGGCTAACATTGTTTCTGCTGCAATTTTTGGCGATGGCGCAGCTTGTGTTTTACTTTCCTCTCATGAAAATGAAAATGGACCAAAAATTATTGATGAAAATATGTATCATTTTTATGATAAGGAACATATGATGGGTTTTGAATTGACTAATTCGGGTTTAAAAATGGTACTAGACATTGAAGTTCCAGATACAATTGCAAGGCACTTTCCAAAATTTATTTATCCATTCTTAGAAAGAAATAATTTAAAAATTGAAGATATTAATCATTTAATTTTTCATCCTGGCGGAAAAAAAATTGTGCAAACGGTTGAAGATCTTTTTTTATCGTCGGGTCAAAATATTGAGGATACTAAAGAAGTTTTGAAACAATACGGAAATATGTCAAGTGCCACTGTTTTATATGTTTTAGAACGATTTTTAAATAAAAAAACAAATGCAGGCGAAAAAGGTTTGATGTTAAGTTTTGGACCAGGGTTTACAGCGCAAATGATTTTAATTGAGTTTTAAATTTAAACATAAATTACATTAATTATCATAAAAAAATTAGTGTAAATTTGTGAAATTAGTGTTTGTAAAAAATGGCATATAATCATATTTTAAAAAAAATTCCTTATTCAAAACCTTTTCTATTTGTAGATGAAATTCTAGAAATAAATGAAAATAGGGTAGAGGGTACGTTTACATTTAGTCCTAATTTGGATTTTTACAAAGGCCATTTTAAAGAAAATCCAATAACTCCAGGTGTAATTTTGACAGAAACTATGGCTCAAATTGGATTGGTATGTTTAGGAATTTTTTTATTAGGAGAAAGTTTTAATTCAGAAACTAAAATTGCGTTTACGTCATCAGAAATAGAGTTTTTGAAACCTGTTTTTCCATCTGAAAAAGTTTTAGTTATTTCGGAAAAAATATATTTTAGATTTGGAAAATTAAAATGTAAAGTTAAAATGTTTAACACTCAAAATCAAGAAGTTTGTAATGGTACTATTGCAGGAATGATAATTTAGAGTTAAAAATATTTGATATGAAAAAAGTGTTGCAAAAATGAAAAAAAGAGTAGTTATTACTGGTTTAGGAGTTGTAGCACCAAATGGAGTTGGGCTTGAAGCATTTACGGATGCTATAAGAAATGGAATTTCAGGTATTAAGCATAATTTAGAACTGGAACGTTTACAATTTTCTTGTCAGATATCTGGTACACCTGAAATATCGGATCAATTAAAATTAAACTATTTTACAGCGTTAGAATTGCGCAATTTTAGTTCAACAGGAATTTTATATGGAGTTATAGCTGGTTTAGATGCTTGGAAAGACGCTGGTTTGGAAATTAAAAATGACGAAAATCCTGATTGGGATTCAGGAACTATTTTTGGAACAGGAACATCAGGAATTGAAAAATTTAGAGAAAGTATTTATAAAATTGACGCATTAGAAACAAGAAAATTAGGCAGCACTGCGGTGGCACAAACAATGAATAGTGGCGTAAGTGCGTATTTAGGAGGAAAGTTGGGGTTAGGAAACATTGTTACTACCAATTCATCTGCTTGTACAACAGGAACTGAAAGTATTTTAATGGCTTTTGAACGTATTCAATCCGGAAAAGCAAAACGAATTTTAGCCGGAAGCACATCGGATTCAGGACCTTACATTTGGGGAGGATTTGATGCTATGCGAGTTTGTACATATAAACACAATGATTCCCCCGAAAAAGGTTCACGACCAATGAGTGCTTCTGCCTCAGGTTTTGTTCCAGGAAGTGGAGCAGGAGCATTAGTTTTAGAAGATTTAGAATCGGCTCTGGCTCGTAACGCTCGAATTTATTGTGAAGTTTTAGGTGGCAACGTCAATTCGGGCGGTCAACGCGGACTGGGAACTATGACGGCTCCAAACCCAATAGCTGTTAAAAAATGTATTAGTGATGCTTTATTAAATGCCAAAATTAAACCAAAAAAGGTTGATTTAATAAACGGACATTTAACCGCTACCTCAAAAGACAGTTTAGAAATTCAAAATTGGAGTAAAGCACTTCAACTTAATGATAAAAATTTTCCTTATATAAACTCCTTAAAATCAATGGTTGGACATTGTCTTTCGGCATCAGGAAGTATTGAAAGTGTAGCTACTGTTTTGCAATTATATCAAAACTTTATTTTTCCGAACATAAATTGTGAAGACTTGAATGAAGAAATAATTACAATTATTGATCAATCAAGAATTCCTCAACAATTAATTGAAAAAGAGCTCAACATTGTAGTAAAAGCGAGTTTTGGATTTGGTGACGTAAATGGATGCGTTATTTTTAAGAAATTTTATTAAATTTAAGTATGCCAAAAAGAAATTCACTTAATGATATAAAAGAAGTTGATGATTTAAATCGATTGGATAAAATAATTTATGATAAAAGAAATGCCAAACGATCAAACGAAAAAAAAACAAGACGTGACAGACACTATGAAAAACAATTTATTAAAAACACCATTAAAACTCATTCAAAAAACACAAACATAATGACTAAACCTGAAATTATTGATAAGTTAAAAGTAATTATAAAGCCATTCGTTAATAACCAAGAAGCCTTTGAAAATTTGTCGGAAGAGACTGATTTTATTAAAGATTTACAAATAAATTCAGCCAATTTAGTGGATGTAATTTTAGATGTTGAAGACGCTTTTAAAATTGTAATTGACCAGCAATCAATGGAAAAAATGTTAGACATAAAGTCAACATTAGCTATTATTGAAACCAAACTAGCACAAAAGTGAGAATTGGAAATGATATAGTCGATTTAGACTTAGCCAAAATTCAAAGTAACTGGAAACGTAAAGGATACTTAGATAAAATTTTTACCAAAAAAGAGCAGAGTTTTATTTTTAAAAGTAAAAATCAAGAAGATATGGTTTGGCAATTATGGAGCAGAAAAGAATCCGTTTACAAAATCATTATACAAAAAGGAGGTATTCGGGGTTATTATCCAATAAAAATTGAATGCTTAGATTTTGACTTAAATTACGGAATTGTTAGTTTTGAAAACGATATTTTTCATACAAAAACAAGTATTTCAAATGACTCAATTTACTCAATAGCAGTTGAAAATAAAGCTAATTTTGAAAAAATAATTGAAATCAATAACTTTCAAAAGTTATATATAAAAAAAGGAATCCCCTATTTAAAAATTGACAACAAACTGCAATTTGCTTCAAAAACACACCACGGTCAATTTGAAAAAACAATAAGCCTACAAATTTAAACGTGATTTTAATTTTATAAATAGAAGCGCCAAGTTAAATGCCTCCGATGGCATTGTATTTCTTTCTGATTTTTCGATTTTATAAAAATCAAATAAATCACTTGTAGAAAAATTTTTATCTGAAATTTCGTGAAATTTTTTATGCATTACTTCTAAATCAAAAGCTTCATTTTTTAATTTTCCACAATGAATTCGTTCTAGGGCTTGATTGATAATTTCAATATCAAAATTCACTCGATATCCTATTAAAGTAGCATTTCCAATAAAGTCTATAAGTAAATGTAAAGCTTCTGCTTCAGATTTTTTAACATTAGTAAATTCAGTTTGGATTTTTATAAATTCTTCATCTTCAACACCTAATTCAACTTCAAAACTATCATTTATTAAAATAGAATTTCCAACAACAGCAATACCAGCCATTGATAAAATATAATCTTTACTTGAGTTTAAACCTGTAGTTTCACAAGATATGATTGCGTAACGATCACTTTTTTTATCGAACTTTGAAATATAAGTTTTCCAAAATTCAGGGACATCTTTACTAAAACTTTTAATCCAATCAAACATACTATGAAAATTGTGTTAGTTGAAATCTACTTTTTATTAATTCTTCTAATTCTCGCATAGGAGCCAATGCGATTTTTAATTTTTCTTTATCAATTTTTGATAATTCCTCTAAATTTATAAATTCTCCCGAGCTATCATTTCGTAAACCTTCTAAAGTTCTAAATTTTGACAAAATTAAAAAAGCTTCGGCACAATTCAAGTAAATTTCAGAATGCTTTGTATCAACCATTGCTAACTGTTTGTATCGCAGATAGGTGTTGTTGATTCCTTTAATATTCATACTTAAAATAAATAATCTAGCACCATTAATTAAAGGTTGAATTGCCCTAGTTTTTATATCGAATTTACCTTTATTTTCGCCGTCTTCTTCTAAATTAAATTTTTTAAAAAAATTCAAAGGCTGCTCATTTTTAAGCGCATCATTTCCTAAATAATCAAAAAATAAATTGTTGTTTTTTGTATTTTTAAAAATTACATCAGTTAATTGATCTTCAATAGTTTGATTTCCAAATGCAAGTTCATAATCAAAAAAGATACCTATTTTTTCATTAGGATTTTCGTTTGGAGTATTCATCCAAGTATTGTATTGTTTGGTCCAATCGGTCAATGATTTACACCAAAATAAATTACTTGCCATTGTTCCATATTTGCATTCAAAATAGCCTACTTTTTCAAGAATTGAAACTGTTTTTTTTGATAATTTTAAATAATAATCTTTTACGTCTCGGTATTTATCTTCTTTTACATCTTCAAAAACCAAAATACTATCTTGGTCGGTTAATAAAAGTTGCTCTTTACGACCTTGGCTACCAATGCTCAACCAAGCAAATTGAGTAGGAGGAGAGCCAATATCTAAAATTGATAGTTCAACGGCTCGTTTTATAATTGCTAGAGTAATTTCGCTAGAAATATTATTTATATGTGATAAAGGAATATTTTTTTCTATTGATGATTGTATTATTTCTGAGAGTTTATCACGAATTTGTTTTAAGTCTTTACCATTTTGTGAACGTTTAATTTCTTTAATTAAAACACCAGGATTATTGGCTTGTGAAACTACTAAATCATGTTCAGAAATAACTCCTTTTATATGTGATTTATCAGTACCATCAAAGGTGACACATAGATGCGAAACGCTGTGTTTTAACATAACCAGTTGAGCTTCTGCAACCGAAATATTTTCGGAAACTGTAATTACTGGCGACGCCATTATCGTTTCAATATTATTAGTTAATAGTTGTTTTCCAGTGGCTACTTTTGAACGAAAATCGGCATCTGTTACTATTCCGACAGGATGATTTTGTTCAATTATTAATGCATTATCGAGTAAATTTTCAGTCATTAACAATGCAACGTCTTGAATGGAAGTGATTGTGCTTAATTTTAAAGGTGTTTTATTGTAATTTAAGGTTTGAAAAAACAACATATCTGATTGACTGTTATCACCAAAATTAACGTTATCGGCAATCATTTTGCCATTGTTTGGCCGGTCTAGTGAACCTTTAGTATTGGTAGCAAAACTTTCTAATAAAAAATTTAAAACATCAGGGTTTTTATTTACAAATGGTTTGAAGGAAGCAATTGGAATGGCGTAAATAATTGATTCTTCACGTGATTTTGCTGTCATTTGATAATTATTTTTAGCAAAAAAAGGTCGTAAACCAAAAATATCTCCTGTATAACATTTATTTAAAAGTGTTTCTTCGGCATCTGAAATAACAGTTAAACTAATGGCTCCACTTGCAACTAAATAAAAACAATCATGCAAAACATCATTAATTTCAAATAATGTTTTATTTTTTTCTAAATTTATTACCTTAATTGTAATAGCAATTTCTAATAACTCATCATTCAATAAACTTGAAAAAGGTTGATATTCTTTTAAAAAATCGGCAATGTGATAGGAAAATGAGTTGTTCATAATTATTAAATAAATCAAATAATGGCAAAAATAGTAAACAAAAACATAGCATTGTTATAGAAATGGAATTAAAATTGTATTAAATTTGAAAAAAATTATACATGAAAAATTGGTTTTCAAAAAAAAATGTTTTGGTTATTAGTTTACTTTCTTTTCTTGTCTTGATAGCACAATTTTTTTTAATGATTCAGAATAGAGTTGTATCAATACCAGAAACTACGTTGAGGTTTTTTAGTTTTTTTACAATACTATCTACTATATTGGTGGCTTTTTCGTTTGCATTTTATTTTTTTGAACCAAAAAAAACGTTCTCATTTTTTACAAAATCGAATTCTCAAACGGCTATTGCTGTTTATATTTTTATAGTTGGATTTGTTTATAATATAATTCTGCGATTTTTATGGAAACCTGAAGGGTTACAACAAATTGTTGATGAATTTTTACATTTAATTATACCAATAATCTATTTAATATTTTGGTATTTTAAAGTTGAAAAAGAATATATTGCTTGGAATTCATTATTAAAATGGATGATTTTTCCAACTGTATATTTAATCTTTATTTTATTTTTAGGTAGCTTAACTAATTATTATCCTTATCCGTTTATTGATGTTCTTGTTTTAGGGAAAATTACTGTATTTAAAAATGCCTTTTTTTTAATATTATTTTTTGGATTAGTTTCTGTAATCTTTATAAGTATTTCAAAATTACAGTTAAGAGTAAAACGATAAATGTCTTAATTCTATTTTACATAATATAAATTATAGTTCAATAATTATTTTATATTTGAGTACTAATACCTACTTATATTTCATTAAATAATAACTAATTTTGTTTAAAATAAAATAATTTCAATTGAAAAGCATTTTAATAATTGATGACGAAGAAAAACTTCGTGGTTTACTAGCTAGGATAATTAAATCAGAGATGTTTAATGTAATTGAAGCATCCGATTTAAAATCGGGTTTCAAAAAATTAGAAACCAACGATATAGATGTTATTTTATGCGATGTTAAATTACCAGACGGAAATGGTGTTGATTTTCTAGAAAAAATTAAAACTAATTTTCCATTAGTTGAAGTGATTTTGTTAACCGCTTTTGGCAAAATTTCAGATGGTGTTCAAGCAATGAAAAACGGAGCTTTTGATTATATTGTAAAAGGCGACGATAATGATAAAATTATCCCACTTTTATATAAAGCTTTAGAAAAGTCTCATCTTCAAAAGAAAGTTAAACAACTAGAAAAACGCATTGCTGATAAATATTCTTTTGACACAATTATAAGGAAATCTAAAGTTTTAGAACAAGTAATTGAGTTTTCTAAAAAAGTAGCTAAAACCGATGCAACAGTATTATTAACAGGTGAAACTGGAACAGGAAAAGAAGTTTTTGCACAAGCCATCCATGAAAATAGCAATCGTGTTGGAAAATCATTTGTTGCTTTAAATTGCAGTACATTCAGTAAAGAAATTTTGGAAAGTGAATTATTCGGACACAAACAAGGTGCTTTTACTGGAGCAATAAGAGATAAAAAAGGTTATATAGAAGAAGCCAATGGCGGAACATTATTTTTAGACGAAATTGGCGAAATGCCACTCGAATTGCAAGCAAAATTACTTCGTGTTTTAGAAACCAACGAATACATTCCTGTTGGAGATTCAACTCCAAAAAAATCAAATTTCCGATTAATTGCAGCTACAAACCGAGATTTAAAATCCGAAAGTGAAGCCAATCGGTTCCGTTCAGATTTATATTATCGACTTAACATTTTTGAAATAAATATTCCTCCATTACGTGAACGGATTAAAGATATTGCACCACTCACCTATTTTTTCGTTAATAAATTTTCATTTTCGGTAAATAAAAAAACTTTAAATATTGAAAATGATTTTTTAGAAAAATTAGAAAAATATAATTGGCCTGGAAATGTTCGAGAATTAAAAAATATAATTGAACGTTCAGTAATTTTATGCAACTGCGAAACTTTAACTTCTCAAGTTTTACCTTATGAAATCCAACATCAAGAAGATAAAAACAATAAATCAATCTCACCATTTTCGATGCAGAATATTGAGAAATTGCATATTCAAAAAGTGTTGAATTATACCAAAGGCAACAAAGCCGAAACCGCACGATTGTTAGAAATTGGTGTTGCTACTTTGTATAGAAAATTAGAAGAATATAACATTCACTAAATATACCATTTCGTACTATATTGAGAAAACCTTATCATAATGATAGGGTTTTTTTAAGCCTTTTTTTTTAAAAAAAATCACAACTTCAATTATAGTAAGGCTTTAGGCGAATTTTATTTTTTTGGACTATTTTTTGGCATAAAGTGAAAAACAAATCTATAATTCTTACTTATGACAATACTAATTCTCACAGCAAGCGGATTACTTTTATTCGCACTTTTCTTTAAATTGATAACCATTTTTGAAAAAATCTAAATTATGACAGCACTTTTCATCATCGCCATAGCCGTATTTATTTACATCTGCTATGTACTAGTTAAACCAGAAAAATTCTAAAAATGAACTCAGAAATCCTCGGAATTATCGTAACCTACGGTTTGGTTTTGCTGCTTGCAATTCCATTAGGGCGTTACATCGGAAAAATATTCAATTACGAAAGCACTTGGCTGGACAAAATCTTTAATCCAATCGATGCTTTATTTTACAAAGTTAGTGGCATTGATTCCAACAAACAAATGAATTGGAAACAACATTTGGTGGCGTTATTGTCAATTAATGTGGTTTGGTTTATCATCTCTATGTTGGTTTTGACGAATATGGTTTGGTTGCCTTTAAACCCCGACGGAAATCCATCTATGACTGGAGATTTGGCATTTAATACAACAGTAAGTTTCATCACAAATACTAATTTACAACACTATTCTGGCGAAAGCGGTTTGTCTTATTTGGGACAATTAACGTTGATGCTTTGGCAATTCATCAGTGCTGGTTGCGGAATGGCAATTTGTGCCGCTGTTTTTATGGCGATGAAAGAAAAAACATCGGATACAATTGGAAATTTCTATAGTTTTTTCGTCAGATCTTGTTCAAGAGTTTTATTGCCATTGTCATTTGTAGTGGCAATAATTTTGGTAATGAACGGAACGCCAATGACTTTTGAAGGTAAAGATACGATTACAACTCTTGAAGGTCAAACTCAAAATGTAAGTCGCGGACCAGTTGCCGCATTTGTAGCAATAAAACAATTAGGAACAAATGGCGGTGGATTTTACGGTCCGAATTCAGCCAATCCAATGGAAAACCCAAACTATTTGACCAATATTGTCGAAACGGTTTGTATTTTCTTAATTCCAATTGCGATGGTTTTTGCTTTAGGATTTGTTTTGAAAAGAAGAAAGTTAGCTTGGACAATTTATGCTGTAATGACCATCGGATTTTTGAGTTTACTTATTCCTGCTGTCATGAGTGAAATGCACGGAAGTTCAAACATTCACCAACTCGGAATTGAGCAAAATATGGGAAGTATGGAAGGAAAAGAAGTGCGTTTTGGTGCTGCTGCTTCCGCAAATTGGGCAACTTATACAACAGTAACATCTAATGGTTCCGTAAATGCAATGCACGACAGTATGACACCAATTACTGGAATGACAACTTTACTCGGAATGATGATTAACTGCTTTTATGGAGGCGTTGGTGTTGGATTTTTGAACTTTTATATCTTCATTATTCTCGGCGTTTTCATCAGTGGATTGATGGTTGGAAGAACACCCGAATTCCTCGGAAAGAAAATCGAAGCCAAAGAAATGAAAATTGCGATGATGATTGCATTACTTCACCCGTTTTTGATATTGGTTGGAACTGCTTTAGCTAGTAATTTATATGCGGGAAATCCAGAAGCCTTATCAGGTTGGTTAGCAAATCCGGGTTATCATGGATTTAGTGAAATGTTATATGAATTTACATCGTCATCTGCCAATAACGGTAGCGGATTTGAAGGTTTGGGCGATAATACTCCGTTTTGGAATATATCAACGGGAATAGTAATGTTACTTGGTAGATATTTGCCAATCATCGGACCAGTTGCTATAGCTGGAATTTTAGCCAGTAAAAGTTATGTTCCAGAAAGCAACGGAACTTTAAAAACCGATACTTCCACTTTTGGATTAATGGTTTTTGCCGTGATCGTAATCGTAGCCGCATTA
>JBBRCJ010000038.1:0-26797 GCA_038204955.1 Flavobacteriales bacterium | reverse complement strand
TTGTCTCAATTTATAGGCTCCATATTCTTTGTTTTTTCCTTCAAAAACTAAATCGAGCCATTTTTTTTCATAAATACTTACATTTTTCATAATCATACAATTTTAAGGGTTAAGTATTTATTTGTTCATAATAAAAAGTATATTTTATTTAATAACGCAATAGTATTGCCAAAATTGTATGAATTTGACAAATTTTTAAATTTTATTTAACTAAATTATATAATGAACTGATAATCAGATTTTAAAAAAAATATAAGTTACTATGAATTCTTTAATTTTTATATTTTAATTTGTAAGTTTTATTTTATTTTAACTATTTTTGCAAACTTATATAGTAAGTTACATTTTATGAAAAGAGTTTTTTTTTGTTTATTTTGTTTTTTTCAAGCCCTTTTCATATCAGCTAATCCTATAAATAAAGACAGTTTACTCGTTAACAAACCTTTAGTAAAACCAGTTACAAGATCGTTTTCTGAATTGGATGCAAAAATTGCATTTAAAGAAGTATTAAATGACTCAAAAAAAAGAGTTTCTTTAAAAAATGCTCCACAATATTTCTCTACAAGTATTGACTCCATTAGAAAAAAATTAGAAAAACTTTTTACTAGTCAAAATTTAAAATACGTAGAGCAAATTTCTGGAAACTCAATTGTTGAACTTCCAGTTGGTTTAAAAGGACATACCTCTGACGGTTTTGAAGCTGATTTGGTAATTGTAAAAGCCAAAGTAACCGAGAGTTATTTTGAATTGACAGCTTTTGCAAGAATTCAAACCCAAAACAATGGTATAAAATTATATTTTGCAGCCGATAAACTAAAATTGTCTCACGACGGCGGTGTTATTGGCGATTGGAAATTACATCTTTTAGGCGATCAAAGTTTACCACAATTTGGTGGAAAAATGCTATTCACTATTTCAGGAAGCGAATTTGAAAAAAAAGCAGGTGAATTTGTTGAAAAATCTTATGTTGAGTTTGATTGTAATGGTTTTAAAAGTTTTTCGTTTAAGGCTGATATTCGTTTATCACGATCGCTTGTTGTGCCGCTTGGAGCCGATGGAAAAAGAATTCCTTATGATTATGATTTGAATCACGATGGTTATAATGCAGTAGGAAACCCAAATTATGTTGGGGCAAAATTAGATGTTTATGCTTCGGGCTGGAACGATATGTTGCTTCAAGTTACGTTGCCTCAATTCGAAATTAAAAATCTAGACGGATGGGTTTTTAATTTACAAGATGCCGTTTTTGATATGAGTGATATTAAAAACTCTCCCGATGTACAATTTCCGGACGCTTACACAAATAATCAAGTTTTTCCTGGAGGCAATCAAAATGCTTGGCGCGGTTTTTATGCCAAGGAATTAAAAGTTATCTTACCTAAAGAATTTAAAGAAAATAATCAAAATAACCGTACCGAATTTGCCGCTCAAAATTTAATTTTAGATAATTTAGGGGTAAGCGGTCATTTTCACGGTTACAATGTTTTAGACAAAGGCAGTGCTGCCGGCTGGCGATTTAAAGTAGATACATTGGATGTTAAAATAGCTATTAATCATTTAACTTATGGTAAAATTAGTGGGTTTATTAAACCTGCAGCGCTTTCAAGTTATTTAAGTTTTAAGGGTTTAATAACTCCAGTAAATTATTTAATGACTGTAAAAATTGATAGTGCTGATATTAAAATGTTTAAAGGCAAACTGGTTTTTGCACAAGGCTCTTGGATAAAAATGGAAGTTGATAAGGCAAATGACCGTTTTAAAGCCGAAGCTTTTTTAAATGGTACTTTAAACATTGCTGGCGATGCTGGCGATGAACCACCAACAGGAGCCGACCCTAATTCGAAAAAGTTTGTTGAATTTAAAGGAATTATTTTTCAAAATTTACATTTTAAATCTTGGGAGCAACCCTACATTCAGGCAGATTATTTTGGTTATCCTAGCGAAGCTAAGTTAGGAAATTTTCCGCTCAGTTTTTCTAATATTCATTTGGTCACGCCAACAGCAACTCCTGACATAGTAGGCATTGCATTTACTGCCAAATTGGATTTAATGGATAACTGTGGCATTCAAGCCGATGTAACTTTGGAGGTACTTGGTAAATTTGAAACTACAGAGTTTCAATCGTTTAAATTTGAACGAATTAAAGTGGATGATATTCTGGTTAACATTGAAAAAAGTGGTTTTAAATTGCATGGTAAAGTTACTTTTTTTGAAAATGATCCTATTTATGGCAAAGGGTTAAGTGGTGAACTTGATATTGATTTAATAAAACTTGATATTCACGGAAAAACCAAAGCCTTATTCGCCAATAAAGATTTCCGTTTCTGGTTTGCCGATTTTCAAATTGACAATTCAGGCGGATCTGGAAAGTTAAAAATTGAGCGAGTAGAAGGCGGTTTAAGTTACCGTATGAAACGTACCGATGGCAATATGGCTTGGGCTTACAATTCAGCAATTTATCAACCCGATGCTACTGCAGGTATAGGCTTGCGCGCTGGAGCAAAAGGCAGTTACAGTGCAGGAACTACTTTTAAAGCAAAATTATTTATTGAATTGGAATACAATAATACCGGAGGAATGAACCGACTTTATTTTTTAGGCGAAGGTGCAATGATGTCGGATAATTCACAAACTACTGGTGCTTTAAAAGACACTTGGGTAACTTACGACAATTTGTATCAAGGTGCAGAAGGAGCAGAATTAAAAGGCTATTTAGGAAATGGAAACTTATTAAAAATTTCAAAACGAGCACATCCTTTATCCGACATAGCCAAAGACGGAAAAATCGGCGTTTACGTTAGTATCGAAAAAGATTTTGCTCATGATACTTTTGACGGACTTTTTGAATTGTATTTAAAATTAGAAGGTTTAAAAGGAGCTGGTGAAAATAATAAATTCGGAATGGTACATTTATATACTAGTCCTACAAAGTCCTATTTGCACATTGGTACCCCAACAGATAAATTAGGAGCAATTTTCAAATTAGGTCCTTATGATGTCAATGTAAATGCCTATTTTATGACTGGTGATTTATTGCCTACCCAACAAGTTCCGCCGCCAAGAGTGCTCCAAATTTTGGGTCCTAGCATAATGCAAGACAACCGAAATTTATCATTGCTTGAAAATGGTTCTGGTTTTGCTTTTGGTTTGGATTTTAGTGTTGCTATGAATTACGATTTAGGTTTTTTCTATGCTTATCTTGAAGCAGGTGGCGGTTTTGATATTACTCACATGAAATTAACAGGAGTATCTTGTGCTGGTCGCCCTGGTCCAGTAGGTAACGATGGTTGGTATTCTATGGGGCAAGTATATGCCTATTTGTATGGGGAATTCGGTATTAGGGTAGATTTTTGGTTTATTCATGCTGAAATACCAATTCTGCAAGCAGGCGTAGCCGCCCTACTGCGCGGTGAATTCCCCAATCCAACCCACATGGAAGGCTACGTTGGAGCTTATTACAGCGTTTTAGGAGGTTTAGTAAGTGGTCGAGTACGATTAAAAGTTGAAATTGGCGATAAATGCGACTTTGTAGGTATGAGTAATGCCATTGGAGTTGCCGTTATTTCCGATGTGAAACCTGAATTGGATGCCACCAAAGTGGATGTGTTTAAAATTCCACAAGTGGCTTTTAATTACCCAGTAAATGTGCCCTTTACAATTTCAAATCGAGAAGGTAATCCAAGAACAATTCGAATAAAATTAAAAACATTTGAGTTAAAAGTCGATGGGCAAAATATTGTAGGCAACCTAGTTTGGCTAGACAACAATACCAAATTGAATTTTGTATCCGACGATGTGTTGCCTCCGCTAAAAAACATTACTGGTAAAGTGGAAGTAAATTTTGAGGAAAAATCGGGTGCGTCTTGGGTTTTAATGACCGAAAACGGGCAGAATTCTGCCGAGACCAAACAACTTTCGTTTACCACCACCACTGCACCCGATTATGTACCTTTGGATAATGTTAAATACGGCTATCCGGTGCCCAATACGAATAATTTTTACCCAGAGCAACATAAAAATGCTTACATAAAATTAAAACGAGGACAAGATTATTTGTTTACAGGCGATAATGCCCAATGGAGTATTAAAGGCGAAGTTTTTGAAGGTGCACAACGCAAGTGGCAAACCACTTTGGCATACGATACAGCAGCCAACAAAATTAGTTTTCCGTATGACAACGTACTAACGCAAAAAAATTATAAATTAAATTTAACTGCTTATGCGCCTGGTGTTGACCCTAATATAGTTATTGTAAATACGGGTCAAAATTACAATGTAAACACCTCGACGGCCGATTTAAACAATAACAACACCAACACCACTATCGAAAATACTGCAACAGTAACTAATGCACAAGCTACAGCGAGCAACCAAACCAATGTTACCAAATCGTTGTTGGAGTACCCTTTTACTACAAGTGTGCACCCAACTTTTGTTAGTAAATTGGCTTCGCTTGAAAGGACAGGGAATGTTTTTGAGATTATTTATGCTGATACCCACGCTTTACACTACTTAACAAATCCTTATGAAGTTTTTAACGAATCGGAATTGTATGGTAGTTTATACACCGATGGTAAACCATTAATTAGTGTAGAAGCTGTTTTGGACGATTCTTATTACACGCAAACTATTTATCCTTTAATTTACCAAAATTACCCGTTGGATGGAACAATAATATTGACCAATCGAACCCCATCTATTTTAGGGTTACCACCCATTCGTTCTATAAATATTCCAGGTTATTATCAATTTGAGTTGCAAAATAATCCGAGCTCACAATTTGTCAACCAACGCTTGCCGTTTCGATATAATATGCCTTTGACTTATAAAGAAGATTTTAGTGATTTACATAACCGAGTTGTTAACCAGTTTATGGTAACACCAGTTAATTGGGCTAAATATATTCAATATAAATATTTAATTGACAGCACTTTTCCAGTAATTCCAATAGGAAATTATAAAGTTAAATTAATTTATAACGTATCGGGAAGCGAGTTTACTACAAATAATGAAAAAATATATAATAGAAATTATTAGGATTATGAAAAATATTTTTTTTAAAATAAATTTTTTAGAATTTTTTTTTAGAGTTACAATTGTTTTATTAACAATTATGAATTATAATTCTTTATTTTCTCAAACAAAAAGAATAATTGTTGAAGTGAATTCACAAGGACCTTTTTTTAGTTCGGGTTATAGAACTACAGTTAAGCAACAACTTGGGATAAATATATTCAATTACTATTTTACAACAAATCAATCATTAACAAAAGAAAAGGTATTAATTGATATTAATGACTCTTACTTTCCATTAAAACTAATATGTAAAGGGGTTCCTGCAATTGATATTTCTCCTTACGAACTTTGCATATCTCCTGATATTTTAATAGATTATACTTTGAGTTCTTATAATTCCGGAGCATTTATAGATGCATCGGTATGTGGAGGTATGACAACTATAGTTCCTTTTTATATACCTACCCCTTCAATTGCTCCAGTTGGTAGTTGTAACTTAATTACTTTGTCTGCTACAGCAGATGTATCAAAATATTTATATAGTAAAACTGGATTAGATCAAGATTGGGTAGGAATACCAATTAGTAACTATAACGGAAATACTTTGGAATTCATACCTGAATCTTTACCCGATTTAATTAATTATTCAGGTAACTTATACATAAAAGCAGTCCAAATAGCAGACGATTTATATGAATATGGTATACTACAACCTTTAAAAACTTTCGAAACCTTACCAGTAACTTATATTATTAAACCTTGTTCCCCTCAGTTAATTGGCCCACCAACAATAGTAAACAACCAATGTAGCGATGGTACAGCAGGCACAGCCACTTTTACTTTTGATAGGGATTTGGCAACTGACGAGTATTTTGTAATGAACATTATTAATGCCAATAATCCTACTCAAATAATTAGTAGTCCAAGAGCGGGTAATACTGGTTTTCCGGGAGAAATTCCTTTTTTAGCAGATAGAAAATTTACAATACCAATAATTCCGCAAGGTTTAGCTCAAGGAATATATACCCTAAATTATCAAACATTTATTGGTAATGCAATTACGCCAGCTTCGGTGGGTTTAAATCCACCGACTTTCACCATTACTGCCCCAGCTCCAGTAACTTTTACAAAAACCGCTACAAATATTTTATGTAAAGATGATTCGTCAGGCAGCATAACCGTAAATGCTAGCGGTGGAGGTTCTGGTATATATAAATATAGCAAAAATGGTACTGCAAATCCGCAAGACATTATTTGGCAAGACAGTAATGTATTTTTAGGTTTAGTTGCAGGTACATATTCTATCCTAGTAAAAGATAGTAATGGTTGTATTGCTCCTGCGGGGTCGCAATTGGTTACTTTAACCGAGCCAGCCACAGCAACTACGTTTACTAACGTAACCACTACCGACCCATTGGAAAATAATGTTTCAAATGGCGGTATTAGTGTAACAGCTACAGGTGGTACATTTCCGTTAACTTATAAATGGGTAAACACAGCGAATCCAACAGTAACTATTGGTACTTCCTATTTTATTTCAGGGCAACCAGCAGGCAATTATTCTTTAACCACCACCGATGCAAATTTATGTACTCATACTGAAAGTTTTACTTTGCTTAACCCAGCCCTTTTAGTGCCTACTATAACTCTATTAACTCCCATTCGATGCAATGGCGAAAGTACTGCAAAACTTCAAGCTAGTGCCACTGGGGGTATTCCCAATACAATTCAACCCATTTATACCTATTCTTGGAAAAAAAATGGCGTTACAATTTTTGCTCAATATCCCGATTATGATACTTTAATCAATATGGGAGTAGGTCTTTACGAAGTTACTGTTCGAGATGCCAATGCTATTATTAAAACGGCTACTTACAATCTTACGCAACCTAATGTTTTAAATGCTACTGCAACTGGAACAGCCATAACTCCTGTAAGTTGTAATGCAGGAACCGATGGAGCCATCAACTTAACCGTTACTGGCGGAACTGCTCCTTATACTTACTTATGGTCAAAAATTGGTGATGCAACGTTCGTAAAAACTACCGAAGATATAACTGGTCTTACTATTGGACAATACAATTGTTTAGTTACAGATTCACAAGGAATTAATTTCCCTGTATCTGGAGGTTGTACATATCAAACCCCAAATTTTCAAATTACCCAACCACTACCATTATCAATAACCGAAATGGTTACACCAATTACTGGTGTTGGCGCAAGCGATGGCGGAATAAGTGTAACTGTTAACGGAGGAACTCCTAATTATACTTATTTATGGACGCCAGATGGAGAGATGACGGCATCAATTTCTGGTAAACCTGCCGGAACTTACAAAGTAACAGTAACCGATTCTAAAGGTTGTTCATTACCTGAAACTTATATTTTAAACGATCCAACGCCATTAACTGTTGCTTTAACTCAAACAGGAACTATTTTGTGTAACGCCGCTAACAATGGAATAGCTTTGGCAACAACTGCAGGAGGTCAAGGTCCTTTTACTTTTCAATGGACTAAAAATGGAGTTCCCTTTCCACAAACTACACCAATAATTAATAACTTAAGCCCTGGTAATTATCAAGTTACAGTTACAGGTTTTCCAATAAATGCAAGCAATACGGCAACCAGTACTGTTTTAACGATTTCGCAACCCAACCCAATTACTATTAGCGAAACGCATACTAACGTTACGTGCTTTGGCAGTGCAACAGGTCAAATTAGTGTTAATGTAACCGACGGAACTCCAGCTCCAACTGGACCACCATATTCTTTTAAATGGTATAAAGATAGTAACCCAATCGTATTTTCTACTAGTCAAAGTCTTACTGGATTAACAGCGGGTAGTTATGCCATTTATATTACTGGAAATGCAAGTTGTTTAGAAAAATTTCTTGGAGATATCATAATTACGCAACCTGCAAGTGCATTAACTGTAATTGGCACAACGACTAATCCTACTGGTTTTGGTTTATCCAATGGAAGTATCAATGCAACAGTTACTGGAGGAACTTCACCTTATACTTATTCTTGGTCAAATGGCGCTGTAACAGAAGATTTATCTGGTATTCCATCAGGCACGTACACATTAACGGTAACTGATACTAAAGGATGCACCACAACAATTACAAAAACGTTGGTAGAACCAAGTTTATTAACCGCAAATTTGGTAGTAAGTTCAACAATTAATTGCTTAGGAGGAACAGGAAGTTTAACTGCTACAGCAAGCGGAGGAACAACTCCATACACTTACATCTGGAAAAAAGGAAGTGCAGTGGTTTCTTTACCCAACTCAACAACAACATTAACTGGACAAACTGCTGGTAATTATACAGTCATTATAAACGACAATGCCATACCTAGTAACCAAGTTACACAAATAATTACTTTAACCCAACCAGATCTTTTAACTGCAACAGCAACAACTATTAATGCTTCTTGTTTCGGATTAGCCAACGGAAGTATAAATTTAACCATATCAGGAGGTACAAGTCCGTACACCACAATTTGGAAAGACAATTTAGGTACTACAGTTTCAACACTTGAAGATCCTTCAGGGTTGCTAGCGGGTACTTATTCTTGTGATATTACTGATGCAAAAGGCTGTACTTTTTCGTTAACTGGAGTTCAAATAACAGCACCAGCAGTTTTAAATTCCACCATAACTATTTCCCAACCAATTACAGCAGCAGGTTCATCAACAGGAGCGTTAACAAGTTCAACAACTGGCGGCACATTGCCTTATATTTATTCTTGGTCCAATGGAGCAATTACTCCAATTATAACCAACATTCCAGCAGGAACTTACACTTTAACTGTTACCGATACAAATGGCTGTAGTTCAACTTCAACAAAAGTTCTTGATGATTTGGCTTCGTTAGCTGTAACCATTTCGCAAGAAGTTTTAATAAGTTGTAATTTAGGAAACAACGGAAAACTAAAAGCCAATCCTGTAGGTGGAGATGGAACTTATTTTTACGAATGGAAAAAAAATGCAGTTCTTACAAGTCAAATCACCCAATTTTTCAATAATGCTACCGCAGGAACCTACCAAGTAAAAGTTACCGATGGTTTTGGTAATTTTATTTCGAGTACTGTTTTTACGGTTAATGAACCAACTCCAATTTCGGCAACCACAACAACTACTGATGTTAACTGTTTCGGCGGAATAACTGGAAGTATAAACTTAATTCCTTCTGGTGGAACAGCTCCTTATTCGTATCAATGGTTTAATGGAACTCAAATTAGCACCGCTCAAAATTTAGTTAACGTTGCAAGTGGCACCTATTCCGTTTGGATTAAAGATGCTAACAATTGTGGCCCAACTATTATCAATAATTTAATAATTAACCAACCCGTTTCAGCATTAAGTGTTGTAGTAATGCCGACCAATCTTTCGGGTTTCGGATTGTCAAATGGTTCAGTAATCGCATCTGTTTCTGGCGGAACATCGCCATATACTTATGTTTGGAGTTCAGGTCAAATTACGCAAAACTTAACAGCAATACCAGCAGGAAGTTATAATGTAACTGTTACCGATTTTAAAGGATGTACAATTACATCAAGCATTGCAGTGGTAACAGAACCAAATGCATTAGCAGGAACAATTACTTTGAGTACTACCATTTTGTGTAATGGAGGTTCAGGAAGTATTACTGCAAATCCCTTAGGTGGTTCAGGTGGTTATACTTATTTGTGGTCCAATGGTGCAACTTCGCAAACCATTATTGGGATTTCAAGTGGCACTTATTCGGTTACAATAAAAGATAGTAATTTAAATACCACTTCGGCTACTTATATTTTAACGCAACCGACAGTAGTAACCACAACTTACTCAACCACTCCAATTCTTTGTAATTCGCCAGGAAGTATAACTATAAATTCGTCAGGAGGTTCAGGAACTTATACTTATTTATGGAATACTGGGGCAACAACTTCAACTATTTCTGTTCCTTCGTTTGCAACCTACAATTGTACTATAACCGATAGTAACGGATGTTCAATACTTTTAAATAACATTCAGCCCACACAAACATCGACTTTAACTATTGCATCAGTAGCTTACACACCTATTATAATTACTGGAGGAACAGGCGGAATTGATATAACCGTTACAGGAGGCACAACTCCTTATACTTATTTATGGTCAAACGGTGCAACTTCGCAAGATTTAACAAACGTTATAGCAGGAAATTACACGGTTACAGTTACAGATGCAAGCGGTTGTACGCAAATGGTTACTTATACTTTAAGTCCACCAATTCCGTTGACTGTAAGCATTTCGCAACAAGTTTCTATTTTATGTAACGGAAGCAACACAGCAAAAATTACAGCCAATCCAGTAGGTGGTCAACCCACTTATACTTTTGTTTGGAAGAAAAACGGAGTCGTAATTCCATTGCAAACCAACGCTATTTTAAACAATATAGGAGCAGGTAATTATGAAGTAACCGTTACCGATGCAAATACTACTTCTAGTACAAGTAACATTTTCGTAGTTTCTCAACCTAACATACTTGTTGCAACACCAACAATTTCTAATGTAAACTGTTTTGGCGCTGCTATGGGTGGAGTTTCACTTTTGATTTCAGGTGGTACTTCTCCATATAGTTTTATTTGGAAAAATAGCGTAGCAACAACTGTTGGAACCTCCCAAAATTTACAGAATGTAATTAGTGGCATTTATTCAGTAACAATATCAGATGCTTGTTCTTCAATAACGTTAAACAATATAGCGATTACTCAACCAACACAAGCATTATCGATTGGTTTTTTAACTTCAAATCCGACAGGTTTCGGATTAAATAACGGTAGTATAAATGCAACGATTTCAGGAGGTACAGCTCCTTACACTTATTCTTGGAGTTCTGGTCAAACAACCGAAGATTTAACTACTATTGTAGCAGGAACTTATACCTTAACTGTAACTGACTTTAAAGGATGCCAAACTAATTTAAGTGCCACGTTAACACAACCCAATCAAATGCAAACAACGGTTCTCGTTGTAAATCCAATTTCGTGTAACGGCGACAATAACGGAGTTTTAATTGGTAATACATTAGGCGGAGTAAGTCCATTTAGTTATTTATGGAAAAAAGGAACCATCACGGTTGGAACCAGTCAAAACATTACGGGCTTAAATGCTGGTAATTATACCTTAATTGTTACCGATTTTAATGGAATTCAAACCACAACCAACTACAATTTAACACAGCCAAATGTATTAACTGCAACCTTTAGCAAAACACCTATTTTGTGTGCCAATGGTACTGACGGAAGCATAACAATTATTCCAAACGGAGGAACAGCACCTTACAGTTATCAATGGAGCAACGGGCAAATATCTGCAACAATTAACAATGTAGTTGCAGGAAGCTATGTTGCCGATATAACAGATTCTAAAGGATGTACTTTCACCCTTTTAGGAATGCAAATTACACAACCAACCCCAATTTTAGTGGTTTCAACCGTAACGCCAGTTTTAGTAGCTGGCGCAAGTACAGGAAGCGTGGTTAATACAATTACTGGTGGAGTAAGTCCATTTACTTATTTGTGGAATTCAGGTGAAACTACCAAAGACATTTTAAACAAACCCGCTGGAACTTATACTTTAGTAGTTACGGATGCCAATGGCTGTAACAAATCGGTCACTTTTGTGATTGTTCAAACTTCGGTTTTAGCCACTTCAATTTCTGCAGTGCAAGGTTTAAATTGTCACGGTGACACCACAGGAATTTTAAAAGCAAACTCCTCGGGAGGTGTTGCGCCTTTCACTTATATATGGAAGAAAAACGGACTAACAATTAGTCCAGTTTCGCAACAAGTAAACAATTTATCGGTAGGAGATTATCAGGTTATCATTACCGATAGTGCTGGAGCCGTTTTTACCAGTCAGTTATTTGTATTATCCGAACCAGCGGAACTAGTTTCTAACTATTTGGTTGCTTCGCAAACCTATAAGAATGAAGATATTATATTAATTAATGTAAGCAACAATCCGAATGAAACCTACAATTGGATAGTACCCAACGAAGCTACTTTAATTTCATTAACACCACAAACCATAGTAATGCGATTCAATCAAACGGGTAGTTTTTCTATGGGTTTAAAAACAACTAATGCTTTGGGTTGCCAATCAATTACCAACAAACAAATTGTAGTAGAATTAAATCCTGGGTTGCCAGGTACAACTACGAATTTAAGTTTGGTTAAAACATTTACCTTATTTCCAAATCCTGTGGCTAGTAGTGCCCCTTTTAATGCACAAGTTAGTTTAAGTCAATCAGAACCTATTTCGTTAACCATTTACGAAGCTGTTTTAGGAACTTTTTTAAACCAAGTCGATTTGCCAGCAGCAACCGAACATTTGCAGACTTACAATATGAACTTAAGTTCAGGAGTTTACTGGATAATTTTAAGAACGAATTCGGGTGTACAAGCCAAAAAAATAATAGTATACTAAAATGATGATTAAATTTAGACTGCTTTTCTTATTTTTATTTATTTTTTCGATTGCAAAAGCTCAAAATGATACCATTGCGCTTCCGTTTGGCGTTTATGGCAAAGGAAAAATTAAAAACAATAAAATTCAATTGAAATGGGCTGTAAACGATCCTGTTTTATGGAGAAAATCGTTAACTACTGGCTATAAAGTGCAGCGAACCACAATAACTCGTGACGGTGTTCCTATAATGAAAGACGAAACGGTTGTATTGTACGAAAAACTGCTTCCTTTACCTTTAAAAGATTGGGAACCATTTGCTAAAAAAGACACTATTGCACTTGTTGTTGCGCAAGCCATTTACGGCGATGATTTTGAAGTAACGCAACCTAAAAAAGGCGTTGCTGCAATGATGATGGTAACCGAAAAAAACCAACAAAGGTACGCTTTTGCAATGATGGCGGCCGAGCAATCTTATACTGCAACAAAAGCCGCTGGTTGGGGAATGGAAGATGAAACTGCAAAACCAAATGAAAAATATGTATATTCTGTTTCACTATTAGGTTTGCAAACCCCAATTCCTGCTGCAACTATTTATATTGGTTTGGCTGATAAAGAAGACACAACAGTTCCTCAAAGTTTAGATGCCATTTTTGGAAATCAAACGGTTATGGTAATTTGGGAATATCGGGCACAAAAAAGTCTATTTTCATCTTACAATATAGAAAGATCCGAAGACGGAATTAAATTTAAAAAATTAAACAAAACACCCATTTTTTCTTGGGATTCAAAAAGTGCTGTAGTAACGTATTCAGACAAGTTAATTGAAAACAATAAAAATTACAGTTACCGAATACGAGGAATTGATGCATTTGGAGATATAAGCGAACCCTCTAAAGTAATTACTGGAAAAGGAACGGATATATTAGAATTTTCGCCTCAAATTGTAGCAAAAAGTGCTATAAGTAATGATGAGGTGAATCTAGAATGGGAGTTTCCGAAAGAAGGAGAAAACAAAATAACCGAATTTCAAATTTTAAAAGCCGATTCTGAGGCAGGAGATTTTGAAATAGTTACCGAAAAAATTCCACCAACAACCCGAAAGCAAATCGTAAAAACAGTGTTGAAACCGTCTAATTATTTTATGATAAAAGCCATTTCGTTCAACGGTCAGTTTCGCTCTTCGTTTCCCGCTTTGGTGCAACCTATTGATTCTATTCCACCAATGCCACCAATAGGTTTAAAAGGAGAAATAGATTCGACAGGAGTTGTAAAATTAAGATGGGATAAAAATAAAGAAGTCGATATGTATGGCTACAAAGTTTTTAGAGGAAATACAGCAAAAGAAGAATTTGGACAATTGACCAGTTTAGTATGGCTAGACAACAATTTTAAAGATATAGTAGATTTAAAAATGCTGAGTCACAAAGTATATTACAAAATTATTGCCTTGGACCAAAGGTATAACGAATCCAAATTTTCACAAATTCTCGAAATATCAAAACCCGATAAAATTCCGCCGAGTTCACCCGTAATTTCCGATTATGAAATTAATGAAAAGTTTGTTAAAATAAAGTTCATTCAAAGTGGCTCCGACGATGTAAAAAAACACGTTTTGTTTCGCCGTAGCGATAAAGAAAAAAAATGGAGTTCGATTTTTGAATTTGATGATAAAAAAGTAGCTGAATTTAAAGATGAAAATTTAGATAGCGACAATACCTACTATTATACCTTAATTGCTACTGACGAATCGGGGAATGAAAGTAAACCTGCCGAGCCTTTAATTGTAAATCCGTTGCCTAAAATGATGAGACCAGCCATTAAAAACTTTGGCTCATTTGTAGATAGAAATAATAAAAATATAGAATTGTTTTGGTCAACCAAAGACAAGAAAGTGGTAGAGTTTCAACTTTACAAACGTAAAAAAGACGGTGTTTACAGTTTGTATCGCATTTTTGAATTTAAAGAAAAGATACGTTTTGTTGATGAAGTTTTAAGTCCCGGAAACAGTTACCAATATTCGCTAAAAGCCATTTTTGAAGATGGAACAAGTAGCAAAATTGAAGAAATTACTGTGGAATATTAAATTTAGAAAATGAAAATAAAGTACCTATTTATTATAGCAGTTGTTTTTTCTTTTTTTGGATGTTTTAAAGAAGAAGTGTTAGAGGCCAAAGCCGATTTTAGTTTTGATTCTATCGGAAACAATACCAATTCGCCCGCTTTTTTTGCATTCAATAATAAATCGACGGGTGGCGAAACTTTTGAGTGGACTTTTGAAGGTGCACAACCATTAACTTCTACCAGTTTTAATCCGGGGCAAGTTAAGTATTCACTAGCTGGAACTTTTAATGTAAAACTAAAAGTATCCAACAAAGACGGTTCAGTTTCAGAAATTACGAAAATGATAACTGTGGGTCAAGGTTTGTTGGCAAATTTTACGCATCAAATTTTAATTAACGATTTTGCACCCGTTGAAGTCGCTTTAACCAATTTATCGCAAGGCGCAACCACTTATAATTGGTCTTTTGCTGGAGGAAATCTCACATCGTCAAACAGTCAAAACCCTGCAAATGTAATTTATTCAAATCCTGGAAATTACACTATCAATTTAACAACTACCAACGCTGCCAATCAAACATCACAAAAAGCGGTAACTTTTATAGTAAAACCTGCTTTGTCCGCCAGTTTTTCAATTTCGGTACCTGTAATAAATGCTGATTTCGAAGCACCTTTAACTGTAAATACCAACAATACAACCATTAGTGCCACATCGTATTCTTGGTCGGCAGTTGGTGCAACCGTTCCCAACTCAACAGCAGCGAGTCCCAGTTTTGCATATACTTCTCCTGGAACTTATACCATTCAACTAACAGCAACAAATACCAAATCGATACAAACGCTAACGCAAAACATTACCGTTTTACCCAACACTAATTTAAGTATTCAAAACAACATTAAACTAGGAATCAATACGGCGGAAAATACAATTGGTTGCTATTATTCAACCACAGAAAAAAGGGTTTATAAAGCCAACGAAGTAACAGCAGTAAATGGGCAATTAATAGATATTGTTTTTTTTGGACTGAATGCTACTTTTGCAAGCAATCGTTTTATAACACCAAGTGAAGCGGTCAACTATACCTTTTCGGCAATTCCGAATGCAACTGTTACCAGTTTTGTAAACAAACAAGAAACCTGTTCGTGCGGCTTGAACATTACTGAAACGCAGTTTAACGCTATGACTAATGATGTTTTATTACAAAGCGCAACCATTACCAATCAAACGGTTAGTTTTAACGATTTGGTCGTGCCAAGAATAGTTCCGTTTAAAACGCAAGATGGAAGAAAAGGGTTGATAAAAGTAAAATCGTTTACCAACGATGGATTGAATTCTTTTATTATGATCGATATAAAAGTTCAAAAACAACCTTAAAAAATAGTTTAGCCACAAATTTCACAAATTTTAAAATTGATTTTTGAAAATTCGTGTAAAACAATAAAGTAAAAAAAGAATACCAATTTATGTTACATAATAAAAGCATTTTGTTGACAAGTTTCATTAAGAAAAAATATTTTTAATGAAGTTTATTACAATGTCTAGAATAGCGTATCCAGTATCGGCTTCCTCTCCTTTGGAGAGGGCTTGGGTGAGGATTTTACATTCAATTCTAATTTTGAGCTGCTTCTTTTTGCCATTTACATCGAATTCACAATCGTTCGATTTTGGTTCGTTTAAAGGCAAGCCGTTTAAAATTGCGGGCGGAATAACTGCGGGTTCCACTATAAATCAATCGAGTGGCGACAGCAATAGAGATCCATTTATCTATAATTTTGCAGGAAATTTGAGTGTTTCATTGTATTCTTTTTCGATGCCCATTTCGTACAATTATACCAATGCTGGCAGTAAGTTGGATTATAAAATTCCGTTTAGTTTGAACCGATTGAGCATTAGCCCCAAATACAAATGGATAACGGCACATATAGGTGATGCCAGTATGACTTTTTCTCCTTATACTTTAAGTGGGCATCAGTTTACGGGAGTTGGTTTGGAATTGAATCCTAATATTCCGTTTAAGTTTGCAGCTATGTACGGACGGTTGTTAAAAGCGGTTGATGATGATGGAAACCCAAATACGATTCCGGCTTTTGAACGAAATGGAACGGGAACAAAATTGAGTTTTGACAAGCAAAAGTATAAAATAGAGGTAATTGGGTTTTATGCCAAAGACAATATTAATTCTATTTTGCGAGTTCCAGATGCTAAAAATGTGTTACCTAAAGAAAATTTAGTATTGAGTTTTAAAGCTGAAACACAACTAACCAAAGAAATAAAAATAAATACCGAATATTCCAACTCGGCAGTAACGCAAGATTTACGAGCTGAAAATTCGGATTATAAAAAAGGAATAGCGGGACAATTTTTAAGTAACAAAACATCTACACAAAATTTTTCGGCTTTTAAATTGGGGATGGATGTTAAATTAAATAAGATGGTTTTGGGTGTTTCGTATGAAAAAATTGATCCTAATTATCAAACGTTGGGCGCTTATTATTTTTCTAACGATTTAGAAAATATTACTATAAATGCTACACGTCCTTTTTTTAAAGATAAATTGAATTTGGTTTTTAATGCGGGTATTCAACGTGATAATTTAGATAATAATAAATCGGCAACTACAAGCCGAGTAGTAGGTTCGATAAATGCTACCGCTAAATTTTCGGAAAAGTTGGTTACCAGTTTTATGTTTTCGAATCAATCAACTACGACAAACACGAACCCCGATCAGTTTTTTCAAATCAATCAAGTAAATCCTGAGCAAAACAGAATTGATCAATTAAATTTCAGACAAATATCTCAAAATGCTACAATTAATGCCAACTATAATTTTAAACCCACTCCGTTGTACAAAAAAAATATAGTTATTAACTACGCATTCAATCAGGTAGCGAATGAACAAGGTGGCATTATTCGTTTGGGGCAATTGTCAACGTTTCATAATTTTTCAACTTCGTATGTTATTGGTTTGGTTAAAACGAAATGGAACTTTATGTCGGCTTTAAATTTTACCATTAACACTATTGGAACAACCGATAGTAAAACTTTTGGTCCTAATATAGGTGTTTCTAAAAAGTTTTTAAAAGACAAATTAAACACGCAGTTTTCTGCCATTTACAATGTGAGTCAAAACAGTTCCAATCAAAACAGCAACCTTAACTTTCGTTTGAATGCGGGTTATAAATACCAAGACAATCATACTTTTTCGTTCAATGCTTCGCAAATAGTTCGTAATGCAAACACGCCAGTGGCCGGAAAAACAAGTTTAAATGAATTGGTAATTACCTTAAATTACGCCTATAATTTTAGTGCAAAAAAGAAAACAAATACCGCAAACCAAAATGCTTATATTGATCAAGAGAACAAAAAAAGCGCTACTTTAGTAAAAACAAAATTCAGCAATCAGGTTTTAGAAGCCGAGCCTCAAAAAGTAGTTAGTATTATTTTTGATTCTATTGTTAAATCAAAAATTTCGCTAACGCCCAATTTTAGTAAATTTATTGAAAATAAAAAACAACTACTAAATGATAAAGTATTGGTAACGAAAACAAAAAATAAGGATTCGTTGAAACAAGTACTTTTATCGTTTAAAAAAGAAGTGGAAGAATTGGATAAAAAATGGAATGAATACGTTGTTTTTGATAAACAATACAATAAAATTGTAACGCAAGGATATTTAAAACTAAAAGAAGAATCGAACCAAACCAATTTTATTTTTGAAAGTAATTATTTCATCAAAAAATACGATTTAAAATTACCAAATTCGAACAGAGACAGAACTATTTCGGTAGCAGAAATTGAAGAAAACATAAAAGCAAATAAAGTAGTTGTTAGCACCCGAGACAAATCGAGGTTTGCTCATTATAACTTGATAAGTTTAATATCGGAAAGTAAAAACGAAGCTAGTTTTTTAAACAGACCCGAAATGAAAGATTTAATTTTTGAAAATAAGGAAGAGAATTACGATGCTTTTTTACAAAAAGTAGATGAACGCGTTTTAATTGAAAAGATGGAAATTAAAATTGCCGATTATTATATTAAAAATTACATTAAAAAGTTCGATTGATTAAGAGTTAATTTAAAAAAAATTCAATTTTAATTTCAATCTGAGAGGGTGTAATTTGAATCTGAGAGAGAGTAATTTGAATCTGAAAGAGAGTAATTTGAATCTGAGAGAGAGTAATTTGAATCTGAGAGAGAGTAATTTCAATCTGAGAGAGTGTAATTTGAATCTGAGAGAGTGTAATTTGAATATGAGAGAGAGTAATTTGAATCTGAGAGAGAGTAATTTGAATCTGAGAGAGTGTAATTTGAATCTGAGAAAAGTAAATCCACGGGAGTAATATATAAAAAAACATACACTATTAAAATCTCATCTGAAAACAGGAGGTTATAAAAAAATAAGTAAAATTATTATGAAACAAAATTTCAAAAAGCGAAAGTATCTATTACAAACCCTACTGCTATTTTTGCTTCTTTCAGGAAGTCAAAGTTTGTTTTCGCAAATATATCCCGTTCAGGCAACACCCATTTTGGCACCGCCCTATTTGGGTAACCTTTCGGAATACAGCACCACGCTTAACGAGAAGTTTTTTGTAAATCTTTTTACTAACGATTTAACGATAACCAACCGACAAGTACAACTAAAATTGTACCTACAAGGTGGTGGGTTCAATGCCGTTTCTGCTCCAGTAATCAATGGTTATGTTCCCATCTATGTAACTGGTGGCGAGGCTTTGCAAATTACCAATACCGATTTGGCTCCTTATTTGCAATTGCAAAACTTGCAAGGCATTAACCCTGCCCAATACGCAAATGCCCTACCGCAGGGGCTTTATAAATTTTGTGTTGAAGTTATTGATTATGCAACCCAACAACCCATATCTTTAAAATCGTGCGCCAATGCTTACTTTATTGTAAACGATCCACCTTTTTTAAATTTGCCCACCAACCACGAGAACATTAGTTTTTTAGATGTTCAAAACATTTTCTTTTCGTGGACACCAAGGCACATTAATGCCACCAACATTGAATACGAGTTTACTTTGGTGGAATTGCAAGACAATCAAGCACCGTCGAACTACAGTTTTTTTATTGCTCAACCTTTATATCAAACCACACAAAACAATACGGTTTTACTTTATGGACCAGCACAACCACTATTAATTGCGGGTAAAAAATACGCTTGGCGGGTAAGAGCCAAAACACAAGCTGGCTTTGGCGAAACCGCTACTTTTCAAAACAATGGGTACAGTGAAATTTTCGATTTTGTATATCAAGGCAATTGCGACAAACCCCAGTTTACTTTAGCCGAAGTAACAGCTACAACAAAAGCTAAAATTACTTGGCAACCCAACCCAAGCCACATTAGTTATTTGGTACAATACCGAAAAAAAAACACCACCACTTGGTTTGAAGTGGAAAGTACTACTACCGAAGTGAATTTATTCGATTTAGAACCCTTAACCACTTACGAGTTTAGAGTAGGCGGTTATTGTGCAGGCAATGTACTTTCGTTTTCAAATACTAATGAGTTTACGCAGCCCAACACCAATATTACCGCAGTAAATTGTGGTATTATGCCCACGGTCGATTTAAGTAATCAAACCCTTTTTACAGGTAATTTAGGCAACGGACAGGTTTTTATGGCAGGCGATTTTCCTATTCACGTTACCGAAGGCTCGGGCAGCGGATCTTACACGGGTAAAGGCTGGACAAAAGCGCCTTATTTAAACAGTATTAAACTCGCCGTTATTTTTAGCGATATAAAAATCAATACCAGTATGCAACTGGTACAAGGCGAAGTAAAAGCGGTTTATGACCCTACTTGGTCGAATGTTACTGACATTAACGAGGCTATTGATTTAGTCGAAAATGTGTTGGATGTTTTTCAGCAAGATACCGACGAGCACAATTATAGTGTTAATTTCCCTATAGGCAATGCCAGTAATATTACTGTGGTTAACGGACATATTGTAGTGGTAAACCCAGCAACAGGAACCACTGGAGCAACCTATGATTTTGACCAAGGTGAAACTACTATTATTACCGACAGTACTGGTAGCGTGTATGCGGTTTCGCCAGACGGAGTTGTATTGCCGCAACAGGGCGTAGGCGTTGGAATTCCAGATGCTACGACTACTGAAAATATTGGTGCTACTGGAGCGGTTACTGGACTGTCTAGCACCGGAATAAAAGTTATTTTTAAAAGAAGCTCAAAACCAAACTTGGCCAGTAAAGATGCCGATGATGATGGGGTAGGTGCCAATGCCAACGCAAAAATAAGAGAATTATATAAAACCATTAAAGACGGGCAAAACAACGAGTACAAACTCTATTACAAAGGGATTGTAAACCCAGGAAAAGGCATAAAATCGTATGATTATGTAGCTGCCGAAATTACAGTAACCGATGCTACACTAAATTTAGCAAACCTTTCATTTAACAAAAAAGGGATTGCAGTTAAAGCTGTTGATTCGGTAACCACAGGCAATACAACTATAAAAATTTTAAAAGTACCTGTATTTAATACGGTTGGCGAAGAAGAATTGTTGGCATTGTTAAAAAACGGCACGGCAAAGAAAAAAGTAGTAGGTGCCATGGTAGTAGTACCCATTAAAGATGTGGGCGAAATAAATGTTACCTTTGTACCCGTAAAAGGAGCGACTATTCCAGTAAATATTGAGGAGCAATTGAACAGCATTTATGGAGGCTCGGGTGCTAGACTAAAAATAACTGTTGCACCCAATTACGATACTACAATTACTACTTTAGAATGCGGTACAAGCGGTGTTTTTGCCAATTACACCAGCAACCAACGAACTTTTATTGACGGCTACAAAACCTTATTTCCTGCAAAAGCCAACGAGTATTATGTTTTTGTAACCACAGGTATTGCGCCCTCACGACCAATATCGGGATTTATGCCTTTGCACCGCCAATTTGGTTTTGTATTCAACCAACCCGCTACTACAGGCGACGAAATAAAAAGCAATACCGTAGGTGGTTTAGCCGCACTAATTGCTCACGAAATTGGGCACGGTGTTTTTGAACTGGAACACCCTTGGGAAAAATTTAGTTACAATAAAACTAGCGGCAGCACGCCTTGGTTGATGGATTATGCCTCGGGTACCACATTATCCTACCGTTACTGGCAAACTATTAGCCATCCAAAAGATAAACTTTATTTGTTTCAGAGTGATAGTAGTGGGGCTTATCCAACAAATAATTTAGTAACAAATTTAACCATAGATGATTTATCTACTTTTAGTGAATTAGACATTCCATTTTTAACCCCGACAGGACAAATAATTACACTTAAAAAAGAAGATTTTTACGATTTAAGTTTTGGTCTTAATGGTTCACTAATAGGTTTTTCTAAAAAAAGTTCACTTTCAAGCACAAGATATTTTTCACAAATTTTAAATTCGAATCCAAATAAATTTTTGGGATATTCTGAAGGAGGTAGTAATTCTGCGGTTTATTTAAATTTTAACAATTTGGGACAATTACCAACTTATGTATATTTAGTTAAGCAAGGAAGTACTAATTGTAAAATGTTAATTGAAAAAGTAAGTTTAAATGAATATGTAAAATACGATTATTTAAAACAAGATAAAATAAATATCACTTCAATTGTTAATAGTACAATATCTAGTAGAGAAGTTAATTCAATTGCAAACTGTAAAAATGAAATTTTAGACACATTAATTTCTGATAGTTATACTAATAACCCGTTAACGGTAAATGATTGTGATTTGGTTATTAATCACTTGTATCGTTATTTTAGCCCAATTGAACTTGAAAATTTTGTTTATTCTCGTAAAATTGATGTTATAAAGTTTTTTAAACATAACAAATGCGTACTTCAAGATAATTATTTAGAACCTAGAAAAGCAGAGCGTTATTTTTCTTCCTGTTTTGAAAAGATAGCAATTGATAAACAAGATGCTTTTTTGAATACATTAATTACCGACAATGTTTTAGATTATATTCTAAGTGAAGTAGATACTAAATGGTTGCTTCTTGGAGGGGTTGATAATTTAACAAAAGTACTCTCAAATTTAGCCTTATATGCTAACAATACTAAAAATAAAAATGGTTTTAAAGACGATGTTGTAACAATTAACTTCAATAATTCAAATAATATACTAGTTCAAAACGATTTTTTATTTAATTTAAATTTAGATAAGTTTACATACGATTCTGGTAATAATCTTATTTATTTGCTTTTAGCTAATAATAATCCAATATCTTTTGGGGCATTTGATCCAATAATTGTAAATTTTATTGCACCAGTAACCTTCAATGGTGTCATATTTAAGGGCTTAAAACCAATGCCTGCCATATTTTTCTATTTGATTGCAAATGAAAAAGCAAATCAAAATAATATTGCTGCTGCGAATGTTGTTCTAGATGTTGTATCAATAATTTCAGGTTTTGCTTTAGCAGAACAAATGCTGAGTTTAACAGGTAAAGCGGTTTTAAAAAGTCCTAAATTTTGGAGACACGTTGTTGGAGTTACTTTAGCAGCAGGAAACATTACTGTAAACACCGTTTTAATTGATAAACTTGCAGGTACTGATTTTTTAGAATATTGGAACACCATTAATTTGTTATATGGAATAACCGATTTAGGATTTAACATAAATGAATTTATTTCTGCACGTGCAACTGCGAAAACTAAATTAATTTCAGAAAACACAGCTATAAATCAAAGTTTTGATGAAATAGCAAATGACTTAGAGACTAAAGTTGCCTCAACTGTTAATACGGCGGGGAACTTGTGGGACGACATTATTTTAAGAGGAAACATAGGGGTTGTAGAAGCACTTTCATCACAATATAAAAATATAGATGAGTTTTTAGCAGGTGCAGAATATGCAACTAAAGTAAGTTCTGACTTTGTAAAATACCAAGCAAGAGGCGGAACACTTGATTTATTAAAATACACAAACAAACATAAAGTTATTACAGGAAACAGAATGCGAGGCAAAATTGCCGAAACTGTTTTTCAAGATTTAGAAAAAGGTATTAAACCCGATTTTAGCATACCAACTTCAGATGGGCCTCGTTTTGTAGATAACTTATTAAATAATACAGCAAGAGAATTAAAGTCAGGTAAAATTAGTTTGACCGATGCCTTTAAGCGACAGGTAAGAAAAGACTTGGAAATAATTAAAGCACAAGGTGATTTGGTAGATAGAGTTGAGTGGCATGCTCTTGACGGCATTGATAATGATGCTTTGAAATTTATTAGAGATGAGATGAATTTAAAAGGCGTAAATGCCACTGATTTTAAAGTAGTTGTTTATTAGTATGAGTACATTAAAAGAATTAAGATTAAAACACGGGGACGTAAAAAGTAGTATAGAACTCAACACAAATCTCTTGTGCAAGTTGGTGGGGTTTGATAATCCAAATTTTACTGATGAAGAAATTAATCAAGTCGAAGATTTTTATGTTAAAAATCATACGCACATAGAAAAGTTAAACATAAGTATTGATGAATTTAGGAATTATTTTTTTGCATATTGCTACAAAGCATTTCTTAAATCAAATGGAGGAGATTTAATACTTGATGAAAATAAGAAGAGCATTAGTTTCGGTAGGTCAATTATTGTAAACTATGGAGGTAATGGCTATCCTTGGGTTGGTATATCAATTGAATCTTGGATTAAAAGATTAGAGGAAGGACGCTTTAAGGGTAGACTAAGTGAAGTAATAAATAGAAATTTAATTAATTAGACAGAATAATCAAAGCAGTCTAGTACCGCTTTTTCTACTCTGCCAAAATATCAATAAGCAATTGTAATTCTTTGTCGCTAATTGTTGCCTGTTCTGATTTGTCGTAAATATCCATTAAAAAGACGGTATTGTTATGAATGCGAACGTAGGTTATCATTCTTGCACCACCACTTTTACCTTTGCCCTTACTGGTAATGGCAATGCGTATTTTGTAGCATTCCTTACCAATAGGAGTGCCTAGCATTGGGTTTTCTTCGAGTTCGGTAATTACTTCCAGCAAATCAGCTTTAAGCGATTTATGTTTTTTTGCTAACCGTTTTAATTTTCTTTCAAAAGGCTCGGTAGCAATAATATTAAAGCTCATTGAGTAAGTCTTTTGCAGATTTTAATTTCTTTTTTCCTTGCTCAAATAATTTAACATCATTAAAAGCATCAGCCAAATCAGCTACAAACTGGCTTTTAGCTTCGTCTTTTACTTCCTTTACAATAGTAATGTAATCAAGGCTTTTAATCATTTCCATGAAAAATGGAATACGATTGTTTTGGGTTATATCAAGTATTACTTTCATTTTATTAAAATTTATTTTGCAATATTTAAAGCGTTTGAGAGCGTATCTGTTAAACGTTTTTTCGTAATCGCCATATCAATAATGTTGAAGATAGAAGTTTTTTCTACGTCTTCCAGTTCATCTAATAATCGTAAGCGCTCAACTACGTTTTTATCATAGCTGTTAATGTTGGTAAGTTGTTCTTCGCTAAAAAGTTCAGCAACCGAAACATCCAAAGCATCCGCAATTTTTTCTAAAGAAGAAACGGTAGGCTCTACTTTACCACTTTCCATTCGGCTATATTGAGCCTGATCCATACCAATAGAAGTTGCCAATTCTTTTTGAGAAAGGTTTTTAACCGTTCTAAAATGCTTTATTTTTTCTGCTATGTTCATAATATTGACTTTTAACACAACAAAGGTAGGTTTTTATACTCTCTAAATCAATATAAAGAACAAGTGCAGAATTTAATTATGATTTTACAATCATATTTTATATGTTTGCAGTATGATTTACAAATCAAATAATAATTTATGGAAATAGCAGACATCAAAAAGCAACTCTCAATCACGGCAGTACTCCTCCACTACGGCATCAAAATACAAAGAGGCAAACAAATAAACTGCCCATTCCACCCCGACAAAACCCCCAGTATGCAAGTGTATGAAGACAAAGGTTTGGTGTATTGTCATTCTACCAACTGCAAAAATGGAGGCAAACATTTAGACCAAATAGAAATCATCCAGCAAAAAGAGAATTGCACCAAACACGAAGCAATAAAAAAAGCCGAAAGTCTTTTGTCAATTACGAATTACGAGTTAAAAATTACGAAACCGATTATGCAACAAGAAATCAACCTAAACGAAGTATTTGCAAAACTTCAACAAAGCTTTATAAAATCTGACAAAGCCCAAGCGTATGCCAAAGCAAGAAACATCAACCACGCAAAAATAAATATAGGCTACAACCCAATAAATGGAACGGTTTACAAGAGTTTAAAGAACTGTATTATTTTTCCGTTGAGAGATAATGAAAATAATATTGTGAGTTTATACGGCAGAAGTATTGATAACAACGACAACGCAAAACATTATTATTCCACCAATAGAAAAGGCTTGTACCACAACGTAAATCAAGAAACCACCACGATAATTTTAACCGAAAGCATCATTGATAGTGCTACTTTAATGGTTCATACAGAATACAATACCTTGGCTTTATTTGGCACAAATGGCTTTAATGAAGAACACGAAACGCTTTTAAAATCACTAACAAACCTTGAAGAAATTATTTTGTTTTTTGATGGAGATGAAGCAGGAAAAAAGGCAATTACGAATTATGAATTAAAAATCACGGAATTATTGCCCAATCTAAAAATAAGTGCCGTAAACACGCCAGAAAACGAGGACATCAACAGCCTTGTCCAATCACACGAACCCGAAATTTTAAATCATTTAATCCAAGAAAGACAAATCCTTTTTTCTTCACTTGAAGAAGTCGAGAGGCTCGACACCCAATTAAATCAAGGTTCGGACAGTAAACTGAACACCAAAAACGAAGAATATTTATCCTATGAATACGAAAACTTACTTTTTAGCATCATTGGCGGTGTAGCCTTATTCCCTATCGACAAACTAAAAATCACACTCGGCATCCAAATAAAAGCCTCTAAAAACCCACTCCACAAGATAAGACAAAGCAATTTGGATTTATACAGCGAAGAGCAAACACAGAAATTTATCCGTACAGCGAGTGAAAAATTAGAACTCGGAAGCAAGCAATTAAACTACGCCATTGCAGAGCTGACAACGGTTTTAGAAGATTACCGAAACGATAAAATAGAAGCATCAAAACCTAAGACAGAAAAAAGAAAACAACTATCGGCATTTAGAAAAGAAGAATTATTGAAAATCCTAAAAAGCCAAAATCTGTACCCAACCATCAATAATTTAATCGGCAAAACAGGCATTGTAGGTGAAGAAAAAAACC
>JBBRCJ010000037.1:0-30683 GCA_038204955.1 Flavobacteriales bacterium | reverse complement strand
TTCTATTGAAGCATAGTTGCAAGAATAATGCTTCTCTAATACTAATTTTACGCATTCAAGCTTAAATGCATAATCATACTTGACTTTTCTTTCCATAAAAATACCCCCAAATAGTGTCTAACTTTTTGGGGGCAGTCTATTATTGATTGGGGATTTTTTTTAAATCACTTTCTTCTATAGATTCATTAGTTATAAAAATGTTAGTATTACTTGTAAAAAGTTTTTTATCACTTATCTTTGCCTTTAATTTAGACAAAATCAAAATAAGGATGATTAAAGTTTCTGATGATGCTAGCAAGAAAATTGTATCAATGATGCAAGATGATGGTTATGACGCCGCTCAAGATTACGTTCGCGTAGGTGTAAAAAGTGGAGGTTGCTCTGGTTTGTCGTACGAATTGAAGTTTGACAAATCTCTCGGAGAAAACGATAAAGTTTTTGAAGATAATAATGTAAAAATTGCTGTTGAAAAGAAGAGTTTCTTGTATTTAGCAGGAACAATTTTAGAGTTTTCGGGCGGTTTAAACGGAAAAGGATTTGTTTTTAACAACCCTAATGCGCAAAGAACTTGTGGTTGTGGGGAATCGTTTTCACTTTAAATAAAAAAAATTAAACCATTAAGAAATTAAGTTTCATTAAGTCTTAATTTTTCTTAATCCCTTAATGGTTCAAATAAAAAAATTATGTCAAAATATACTGAGGACGACTTAAAACTCGAACTTGAAACCAAAGAATACGAATACGGATTTTATACCGAGTTACAAGCGGAAACGTTTCCGATTGGGTTAAATGAAAATATTGTTCGCGCCATTTCTTTAAAAAAAGAGGAGCCACAATGGATGACCGATTGGCGTATTGAGGCTTTTAGAGCTTGGGAATTAATGACAGAGCCTGAATGGGCAAATGTGCATTATGAAAAACCTGATTTTCAAGCCATTTCTTATTATTCTGCCCCAAAAGCAGTTGATCCAAATAAAACATTGGACGATGTTGATGCCGAACTTTTAGAAATGTATAAAAAGTTAGGAATTTCAGTCAACGAACAAAAAAAAATGAATAACATAGCAATGGATATTGTTGTTGATTCAGTTTCGGTAGCAACTACTTTCAAGAAAACATTGAGCGAAAAAGGAATTATTTTTTGCCCAATTTCTGAAGCTATTAAAGAACATCCCGAATTAGTAAAAAAATATTTAGGCACAATAATTCCTCAAAAAGATAATTTTTATGCTGCGTTAAACTCTGCCGTTTTTTCTGACGGAAGTTTTTGTTACATCCCAAAAGGCGTTCGTTGCCCAATGGAATTATCTACTTATTTTCGAATCAATCAAGCAGGAACAGGACAGTTTGAAAGAACTTTATTAATTGCTGATGAAGGAAGTTATGTTTCTTATCTTGAAGGTTGCACGGCACCAAGTCGTGATGAAAATCAATTGCACGCTGCAGTAGTAGAATTAGTTGCTCTTGACAATGCCGAAATAAAATACTCAACCGTACAAAACTGGTATCCTGGAAATAAAGAAGGTAAAGGAGGCGTTTATAATTTTGTAACCAAAAGAGGTTTGTGCGAAAAAAACGCAAAAATTTCTTGGACACAAGTTGAAACGGGATCGGCAATAACCTGGAAATATCCATCAGTTATTTTAAAAGGCGACAATTCGATAGGGGAATTTTATTCTATAGCCGTAACCAACAATTATCAGCAAGCCGATACTGGAACCAAGATGATCCACTTAGGTAAAAACACCAAATCGACTATTATTTCTAAAGGGATTTCGGCAGGAAAATCACAAAATAGTTATCGAGGTTTGGTTCAAATTAGCAAAAATGCTGATAATGCTCGAAATTTTTCGCAATGCGATTCGTTATTGATGGGAAACAATTGTGGCGCACATACTTTTCCGTACATCGAAAGTAAAAACACATCGGCCAAAATAGAACACGAAGCAACAACAAGTAAAATTGGCGAAGACCAAGTTTTTTATTGCAATCAAAGAGGTATTCCGACAGAAAAAGCAATTGCTTTAATCGTGAATGGATTTAGTAAAGAAGTTTTGAATAAATTACCCATGGAATTTGCTGTTGAAGCGCAGAAATTGTTGGAAATTTCGCTTGAGGGTTCAGTAGGTTAAAAATTAATCTTAAAATTCGAAAAATGGAAGTTTTATTAAAAAATGTAAAGAAAAAAGATTATTCGGTTTTAAAATCATTATCAAAAGCATTAGGGTTTGATATAATTACTGAAGAAAAACCATACAATCCTGAATTTGTAAAAGAAATTTTGGAAGCAGCAAAAGAAGTTAGAGAGGGAAAAGGAATTAGAATGACAATGGAAGAATTGAAAGAATTATGCAAATAGATTTTTCAAGCAAAGCCAAAGCAGATTTAGATTTTTGGATTAAATCAGGTAATAAAGGAATAATAAATAAAATTTACTCTTTAATTGACGATATTTAACTTCATCCTTTTCAAGGAATTGGTAAGCCAGAACTGTTAAAACATAATTTATCGGGTTATTGGTTTAGGAGAATTAATCAAGAACACAGAATCATTTACGAAATCACATACGATTACACGGTAAATATTTTAAGTATAATTTCATTAAAAGGTCATTACGAATAAAACAAAAACAAATGTTATCAATAAAAAATTTACACGCTTCAGTCGAAGACAAAGCAATATTAAAAGGAATTAATCTTGAAATTAAAGCGGGTGAAGTGCACGCAATAATGGGCCCAAATGGTGCAGGAAAAAGTACACTTTCGAGCATTATTGCAGGAAACGAAACTTACACCGTTACTGATGGCGAAATCTTTTTAGAAGGCGAAGATATTTCGGAATTTTCAGTAGAAGAACGAGCACACAAAGGCGTTTTCTTATCGTTTCAATATCCTGTTGAAATTCCAGGAGTTTCGGTTACTAATTTTATCAAAACATCGATAAACGAAACCCGAAAAGCAAACGGAAAAGAAGATATGCCAGCCAACGAAATGTTGAAAATGATTCGTGAAAAATCGGAATTATTAGAAATTGACCGCAAGTTTTTGTCGCGTTCCTTAAACGAAGGTTTTTCGGGCGGAGAAAAAAAACGTAATGAGATTTTTCAAATGGCAATGTTGGAACCAAAATTGGCAATTCTTGACGAAACGGATTCTGGATTAGATATTGACGCCTTACGAATCGTTGCAAATGGCGTAAATAAATTGAAAAATGAAAATAATGCGGTTTTAGTAATTACCCATTATCAACGACTTTTAGACTACATTATTCCCGATTTTGTTCACGTTTTAATGGATGGAAAAATTGTAAAATCAGGCGATGCAAGTTTGGCTTTGGAATTGGAAGAAAAAGGATATGATTGGATAAAAGCAGAAATTCAGTAAATAGTCACAATATTCAGTAACAGAATTCAGTATTCAAAACTGTAAATTTGCGACTGTAAACTGCGACTGAAACCTGTAAACTTGAAAAAATGGAATTAAAAGAAAAGCTTATTGCCTCATTTATGGCATTTGAAGAACGAGTTGATGTAAATAATGATTTACATGACATACGAACGTTTGCAATAAAAAACTTTGAAAATAAAGGGTTTCCTAACAAAAAAGAGGAATCTTGGAAATATACTTCACTAAATACAATTTTAAAAAATGACTTTTCGGTTTTTCCAAAAACGGAGAATTCAATAGAGTTTTCGGATGTAAAAAAGTATTTTTTACACGAAATAGATACCTATAAGATCATTTTTATTGACGGAATTTTTAGTTCTTTTTTATCCTCAACTACTCATGATGGTTTAGATGTTTGTTTACTATCATCGGCATTGAACAAACCAAAGTATAAAATGTATATTGATGAGTATTTCAATAAAATTGCAAGTAAAGAAGAAAGTCTAACTTCTTTAAATACAGCTTTTGCCAATGAGGGAGCTTATATCAATATTCCAAAAAGTAAAGTAGTTGAAAAACCTATTGAAATTATTTATTTTTCAACTGGACAAGAAAATGCTTTGCTGGTTCAACCTAGAAATTTGGTAATTGTTGGTGAAAATGCTCATGTTCAAATTATAGAAAGACATCAAAGTTTAAATGAAAATCAGGTTTTAACAAATTCTGTAACCGAAATTTTCGCTAATAAAAGAGCCGTTGTTGACTATTACAAAATTCAAAATGATTTGCAAACTGCTAATTTGATTGACAATACCTATATTGCTCAAAAACAAGAAAGTAATGTGTCAGTACATACTTTCTCATTTGGTGGAAATATAACTAGAAATAATTTGAATTTTTATCATCAAGGTGAACATATCGATTCAACTTTAAAAGGGATTACAATTATTGGTGATAAGCAACACGTAGATCATTTTACATTAGTACAGCACGCAACACCAAATTGTGAGAGCCACCAAAATTATAAAAACATACTCTCGGACAATGCTGTTGGCGTTTTTAACGGAAAAATTTTCGTTGAAAAAGAAGCTCAGAAAACAAATGCCTTTCAACAAAATAATAACATTTTGTTAAGCGATAAAGCTACTATTAATGCTAAACCTCAATTAGAAATTTTTGCCGATGATGTAAAATGTTCACATGGTTGCACTATTGGTCAATTGGATGAAAATGCAATGTTTTACATGCAACAACGCGGAATTCCTAAAAAAGAAGCCAAAGCATTATTAATGTACGCTTTTAGCAACGAAGTGATTGAAAGTATAAAGATTCCTGAATTAAAACAACGAATCACTAAAATAATCGCAATAAAACTAGGTGTAAATTTGGGTTTTGATTTGTAAAAGTCAAGAATAATTGTAAATCATATTACTTCTTTATATATATTTGCAAATTAATTTTAAAAAATCATTTAACATGAAAAAAGTTTTATTTTTAACTGCTTTATTTGCAGTAACATTAACAACAGTTGCTCAAAAAAGAACTACAGTTGCAGCAACACCAACTTATGTATCAAGTTCGACAACAGCAACTAGCGATTTTAAACCAACTAAAGGAACAATTACTGCTGAAGTTGGAATCGTTGGAGGGTTATTTAACACTACTCCAACTTTAAATGAAGGTGCAGCAAAATTTAGATATTTTTTTAAAGATGATATCGCTTTTAGATTAGGTTTAGCTTTTGCTAGTTCATCAACTGAAACTCCAAACGCTGGTCTTGGAACTACTGCAAGCCCATTATTTACAGCAACATCTAAATACAACTCAAAAACATTTAATTTAGGAGTTGAAAAACATTTTTCAGGTGCTGATAGATTGTCTACTTATGTTGGATTTGATTTATTAATTGGTTTTAATGGAGCAAGTTACAGTGATTCAACTGAAACTGGAGTTGCAGCTAGTTCATCATCTAACTCAACTACTGGTGCAGCAAATTTTTCAGGTACAGGTGCTGGTTCATTTAGAGCAGGTTCATCTTTTGGAGCAAGATTAACAACTGGTGCAGATTACTATTTTTCTAAAAAATTGTATTTAGGCGTTGAAGTTGGTTTAAGTTATGTAAGAAGAACTTTTGATTCAGTTACAACTAACAATACTTCAGGTGGTGTTAATTCACCAGAAGTGAAAGTAGCTAACGAAGGAAAAGGATCAAATACAGTTACAAACATTGTAGGAGGTTTAAAATTAGGATACCAATTCTAAACATTTAGATTTTAACAATATTAAAGCCATTTCTGTAACGGAAATGGCTTTTTATTTAGCAATTACTTTTTTATACTGCCTATAATTTCTTTTAAAAAAGTATTAAAATCAAATTTTGATTCTTCAGTCAATCCCAAACGTACAATTACCAAATGCAATGAAGGAATTATATATACTTTTTGCCCTTGGTACCCATTACAAGAAAATAAATCTTTCGGTGCATTAGGCAACCGATTTCCTGCATTCAACCAAAAATGCGCACCATACTCACCGTTACTTCCTTGTGTAGGAGTTGTAACATACTTTACCCAACTTTCGTCAAATAATTGTTCGCCATTCCAATTGCCTTTATTTAAATACAACTGTCCAAATTTACCCCAATCTCTTGCAGTTGCCCAACCATAAGAGGAACCCACGAAATTTCCTACCATATCAGTTTCAATTATCATAGAATTCATACCAATTTTATCAATCAATGCCGAATACCAAAAATCTAAATACTCTTGATGGGTTTTAAATTGATTTCTAAGTATTTTTGACAATAAATTAGTTGTTCCTGAGGAGTAATTCCAATGCAGATTAGGTGGAAATTTTGAAGATTTTTCCATTTGTACCTTTCCCATATCTGCTGCCTCAAAAAGCATTTTAGTAGCATCTGATATTTTACCATAATCCTCTTCCCATTCCAATCCTGAATTCATATGAAGCAAATCGTTAGTGGTAATAATAGCACGTTCGTCTTTTTGCCATTCATTTATTGCAGCCGGTTTGTAAATGTCGTATTTACCTTGTTTTTGAAGAATTCCAAATAGCGTAGCAGTAACGCTTTTAGTCATTGACCAACCCAATAACTTAGAGTTTTTATTAAAACCTTCTGCATAATGTTCTCCTATTAATTGCCCATTATACAAAACTACAACAGCTCTAGTTCGTTTTTTTATAACTCCTTTTTTATCAAAAGCATTTTCAATGGCTACGTTTAATTTGGCATAATCTACCTCTATTAAAGGTTGAATTTTGGGGTCTAAATTTCCGTAAGGATAAGCTAAATTATTGTTTAAAAAATTTCTTTTCGGAACTTCATATGGTTTAGAAACATCGAAACTATCATTAATTAAAGTAGCCCCCAAACCTTCACGATAAATTGCTTTGCGAGTTTTTAAACCATAAACTGATGCTGTTGCAAATTTTTCAGTATCTTTAATTTCATTATTCGCCAAGTCAATTAAATCAATATCGTTATCTCCTTTTTGAATTACATCCAAACTACGATTGTCTATAAAATGAGCCGAGGCAACACTTTTGGATGAAAAACCAGAGATTAAATCAAGTTTTGGATAGGTTATAAATCCAAAATAAACCAAACACACCACTATTAGTAAACCAATAATTTTAAAGAATTTTTTCATTTTTAATACTTAACATTTTACTGCAAGTTAGTGAAATTTATACTATTTTTAAAATAATGTAGATTTAGGTTTTTATAGTAGTTTTATAATTTTTTTACTAAAAAATGAGTGGTTATTAAAGTTATTTATTTTTTAATTTGAAAAGACAATAGTAATAGAATAACAATAAAAAAAGCGTAGCTAGACTGAATAGCCATAAATGTCATTTATCATTAAAATAATGATTAAAACATTAGCAAATGTTTAGCAAAAACCCATCACAATTTGATTACTTTTGTATTTAGAATTTTTATAAATAAGATGTTAGATATAAATAAAATACGTGCTGACTTTCCAATTCTATCTCAAAAAGTGAACGGGAAACCATTGGTTTATTTTGATAATGGAGCTACTTCGCAAAAGCCACAAGTAGTACTAGATGCCATTTCAAAATACTATTCTGAAATTAATGCTAATATTCATCGTGGTGTGCATACTTTGAGTCAACTGGCTACTGATGCTTATGAAGTTTCACGAAAAAAAGTACAAAACCACATAAATGCCGAGCACAATTTTGAAGTGATTTTTACTTCTGGAACAACACATTCGATAAATATAATTGCAAACGGATTTGCATCGATATTAAAAAATGGTGATGAGATTTTGGTTTCTGCATTAGAACACCATAGTAATATTGTGCCTTGGCAAATGCTTTGTGAACGAACAGGTGCTGTTTTAAAAGTAATTCCGATGAATCTGCAAGGGGAGTTGATACAATTGGATTATGATAAATTGTTAACTGAAAAAACTAAAATTGTTGCTGTTAATCACATTTCAAATGCTTTAGGAACTATAAACCCTGTAAAGGAAATGATTGAAAAAGCACATAAATTTGGTGCAGCCGTTTTAATTGATGGTGCGCAAGCTGTGCCACATATAAAGCCGGATGTTAAAGATTTGAATTGCGATTTTTATGTTTTTTCAGGCCATAAAATATGTGGTCCAACAGGTGTTGGTGTTTTATACGGCAAACAAGATTGGCTTAATAAATTATCACCTTATCAAGGTGGTGGCGAAATGATTGCCACGGTTACTTTTGAAAAAACAACGTATGCGGGTTTGCCTCATAAATTTGAAGCCGGAACCCCCAACATTGAAGCTGGGATTGTTTTAGGAACCGCAATTGATTATATGAATTCAATAGGTTTTGATGAAATTGCAGCTTATGAAAATGAATTGTTGCGTTACGGAACTGAAAAATTATTGGAAATTGATGGGTTACACATAGTTGGAACCGCAAAAAATAAAACATCAGTAATTTCTTTTAATATTGATGGAATTCATCCTTACGATATAGGTACAATTATAGATAAAAAAGGAATAGCTGTTAGGACTGGACATCATTGTGCGCAACCTATTATGGATTTTTTTAAAATTCCTGGAACCATTCGAGCTAGTTTTGCCTTTTACAACACGTTTGAAGAAATTGATTTTATGGTCGATGCAATTAAAAAAGCTAAAGCTATGTTGAGTTAAATTGTTAACTTAGCAAAAATATTAAATTATAACTTAATGAAAACTGTCACACTTTTATTTTTATCTCTATTTTTAGGAAAAGGTTGTAGTAAAGATCAGCAATCAGATTTAGCTACAGCAGTTGTTCAATACGAAGCCAATACTCGTGGTTTTTATCAAAAAGTAACAATAGTTAACAAAACAATTGCAATTACGAGCGATAGAAATGCCAAAGATAATGGTGAAATAAAAAAAATATCAGATACTGATTGGAAAACATTAGTTGCTTTATTCAAAGTTATGAAGTTGGAAGATTTACCTAAATTAAAAGATCCCTCACAAAAGCGATTTTATGATGGAGCTGCAATTGCACATCTATACGTAAAATATCAAAATAAAGAATATCAAACTACCGATTTTGATCACGGATTTCCACCTGCCGAAATTGAGAAAATGGTTTTTAAAATTAATTCGTTAGCTGCAGTAAAATAAAATGACAATTCAAGAAATTCAAGCCGAGATTGTTGAAGAATTCGCACTATTTGATGATTGGGATGAGCGTTTTCAATATGTAATAGATTTAGGAAAAAATCTTCCGTTAATTGATGAAAAATTCAAAATTGAGGAAAACACTATCAAAGGATGCCAATCGAACGTATGGTTACAAGGCGATAAAAATGCTGAAAAAATTGTATTTACAGCCGATAGTGATGCTATAATTACTAAAGGAATAATAGCACTTTTAATTCGTGTGTTTTCAAACCAAAAGCCATCAGATATTTTAAGTGCCAATACCGATTTTGTTGATAAAATTGGTTTAAAAGAGCAGCTTTCACCCAATAGAGCTAATGGATTGGTATCAATGATTAAAAAAATTAAAATGTATGCATTGGCTTTTGAAAGTCAGAATTAACAATTAGTTTTTCAGTCTCTGTATTCAGTTTTCAGTCGTAGTTTATAAATAGTTTTAATTATGATTACTCTAAATTTAAAACTGAGACTGAAAACTGAGACTGAAAACTGAGACTGAAAAATGAGACTGAAAACTGAGACTGAAAACTGAAAACTATAAAAATGGAAGAATTTAACGACACAATAAACCTTGGAGAAAACGTAGTAAAAGTTTTAAAAACAATTTACGATCCAGAAATTCCAGTTGATATTTATGAACTAGGATTAATTTATGACGTAATGGTTAATGAAGACAATGAAGTTAAAATTTTAATGACATTGACCTCGCCAAACTGCCCTGTTGCGGAATCATTGCCAAAAGAAGTGGAAGACAAAACAGCCTCAATAGCTGGAGTAAAAGCGGCAGAAGTAGAAATTACTTTTGATCCACCGTGGAGTAAAGATTTAATGAGTGAAGAAGCAAAGTTGGAATTAGGAATGCTATAATTAGTTTTCAATCGCAGTTTTTCAGTTTTCTACGTGTAAATTTTAATTTAAATAAACAGTTTGAAAAGTTAACTTTTACTAGAAACTGCATCTGAAAAGGGAACACCAAAATGATGGAAATAATAAACAAAGTTGCCAATTCGACTCTCGTAGTTTTCGATTTAGAAGATTATTTTCCGGTTGAAAAATATTTTAATATTGACCTTTCACAATGGCTTTATGAAGGGTTTATTTTAAAAGAAAAAGATTTTCGAGAACATTTAAAAAATCACAATTGGAGTCAATATTCTAATTGTAACATTACAATATCAGTACCCGAAGAAATTATTATTCCGGCTTGGGCAACAATTTTAGTCGTTTCTCAAGTTGCTTCATTTTGCAAAAATGTTATTGTTGGAAATTACAATGAATTGTTAAGTTCTATTTACCAAACAAAACTTTCTGAATTTGATTATTCTGTTTATTTAGACAAACCAGTTATCTTAAAAGGATGCTCTAAAAAATTGGTTCCAGAAAGTGCTTATATTGTAGCAGTGCAACATCTTCAAAAATTTGCTAAAAGTGTAATGTACGGCGAAGCTTGCTCTGCAGTACCCTTATTTAAAAGAGCAAAATAGAAAATCTCTTTTAAAGCGATTCAATTTTTTGTTTACTTTTGTTTTACAAAAAACATAAAAATTTACAAAAAAATGAAAAAAATCATCCCAGCAATAATATTTTTGTCTGCTATTAATTTTGCATTTTCGCAAGATACTGAAAAAGAAAATTTAAAGAGAAACGAAGCCTCAATTTTATTACACGGACGTGAAAAACCAAATGGCTGGGTTAAAAAAGGAACATTTACTTTTTTAGCAAATCAATCTACTTTTAACAATTGGCTTGCCGGTGGACAAAGCAATATTTCAGGTAACATTGGAGTAAATTACGATTTCAATTTCAAACATAACGACTGGAACTGGGATAATAAATTTATTGGAGCCTACGGATTAACCAAAATCAAAGATGCTCAAACTCAAAAAACAGACGACAGAATCGAATGGAATTCATTGTTAGGTAAAAAAGCTTTTGGAAATTGGTATTACTCAGCTTTTGTTAATGGAAAAACCCAAATGGATTCTGGTTTTGATAAAGTAAGTGGTTTAAAAACTACTCATGCATTTTCACCTACATTTTTACAATTTGGACCGGGTATGTTGTGGAAAAAATCTGATAATTTAAAAGTAAATATCGCTCCAGCAACGTCAAAATTTATTTTTGTAGATAAAGATTTTACTGTATTAGGAACTTCGTTTGGAGTGCAACAAGGGCGTACAAGTCGTTATGAATTTGGAGCTGCTTTAAATTCGTACTATAAGTTTGATGTTATGGAAAACGTTTCTGTAGAAAACATTTTAAATTTTTATTCAAATTATTTAGACAAACCTCAAAATGTTGATATTGATTATCAATTGAATATTGTTTTAAAAGTGAACAAATATTTATCAACGAATTTTGCCTTTCAAACCCTATATGATGATAATGCATTTTCTGGTTTTCAAACACGACAGGTAGTAGGTATTGGAGTGAATTATGGTTTTTAAAACATGGTAGAGTTTAGAAAAAGTCTCTTTTGAAATTATTCAAAAGGGACTTTTTTTTTCAATTTAAAATCTAAATTAATAAATTACAATAAATTCTCATCTTCTATTAAAATATCTTTAAAATCAGGAAACAAAAACTTATTATATGGAAATCGAGAAATGTGAATTTCTCTAACCCGATCATAAACACGTTCTCTAAACTCCTCAAAATTTTCTTTTTTAATTGCTGATATAAACAGCGCGTTTTCAGTTCCTAAGCGAGACATCCAGGTTTGTTTCCATTCATTTAATGTGTAGTGTTTTGATGTCTTTTCGGTCATTAAATCATCGTTATCAATAGTTAAGTGTTTATAAGCATCTATTTTATTGAATACCATAATTGTTGGTTTATCGGCACTTTTAATGTCTAATAAAATTTGATTTACTGATGCAATATGATCCTCAAAATCGGGATGTGAAATATCAACAATATGAAGCAGCAAATCGGCTTCACGAACTTCATCTAAAGTGCTTTTAAATGAGTCGATCAGTTGAGTAGGTAATTTACGAATAAATCCGACTGTATCCGAAAGTAAAAAAGGTAAGTTTCCAATTACCACTTTTCGTACTGTAGTATCTAAAGTGGCAAATAATTTATTTTCAACGAATACATCACTTTTACTAATCACGTTCATCAAAGTTGATTTTCCTACATTCGTATATCCTACTAAAGCAACCCTAACCATAGCACCGCGATTTCCCCGTTGAACAGATTGTTGTTTATCAATTGTCTTTATTTTCTCTTTTAACAAGGAAATTCTGTCTCTCACAATTCTCCTGTCTGTTTCAATTTCAGTTTCGCCTGGACCACGCATTCCGATACCCCCTTTTTGGCGTTCAAGATGCGTCCATAACCCCGATAATCTAGGTAATAAATAAATACATTGAGCAAGTTCAACTTGAGTTCTGGCGTAGGAAGTTTCTGCTCTTTGCGCAAAAATATCTAAAATTAAATTGGTCCTATCTAAGATTTTACAATCCATGATTTTTGAAATATTTTTTTGTTGAGAAGGGGAAAGTTCATCATCAAAAATAACAGAAGAAATATTGTTTTCCTTGACAAACAAAGCAATCTCATCAATTTTTCCTGTACCTAAAAAAGTTTTAGGATTTGGTCGTTCCATTTTCTGCCAAAAGCGTTTTACAACCTGTCCACCTGCAGTATAAATTAAAAACTCTAATTCGTCTAAGTACTCAATTAACTTTTCTTCGATTTGGTTTTGAGTTACAATTCCAACAACAATTGTTTTTTCAAAATTTATAATTTCTTTATCTAACATACCTAAAAATTTGTATCACAAAATTAGTTTAAAACACGCCATAAATTACTAATTTTTATTTTTTTTCTTGTTATAGTTTTAAATTTCAAAGGGTTTTTTTTTAAATAACTTTTATTTTTAAGTTTTTTTGCTAAATTTGAGTTTTAATAAAAATTCTAAAAATCAAAACCATATAAAAAAACCAATGAAAAAAATTACATTATTATTCACATTATTATTTTTCTCCGTTGGCTATTCCCAACTTGCATTAGAAGGATTTGAAAACACATCTGGACCTGTTACGCTACCTACTTGGACGTTAGGAACTGGTAATTGGTCTGTTTTTGATAACGGCGTTGGAACGGGAAATAGTTGGAACATTAACAATGGTGTAGCAATTCCGCCATTAGTATATGCTGGCACAAATGCAGCCTTTATGAACAGAGAATTTACTGGTCCAGGTTTAACCGCGGAAGATTTTTTAGCCACCCCTTTAGTAACCATTCCTGCGAATGGTCAACTTCGGTTTTGGACTAGATCGTTTACCACTGGTAACCAAGGCACATTATATGATATAAGAGTAGCTCCAGCAACGGCTACAGTAACTAATCCTGCAGCTTACACTAGTATTTTAACTACTCCTTATACTGAAGACACTTTAACATCCGTTTTTAATATATACGAAGAAAAAGTGATTGATTTCCCGACTTCATATATTGGACAGCAGGTATATGTTGCCTTTGTTATGAAATTTACTCAAATTGGCACATTAATTGGAGGTGACAGATGGTTAGTAGATAATGCGAGAATCGTCACAAAATGTTTAAATCCTACAACTTTAACGGCTACTCCCGCTATAACAACTGCTAGTTTATCTTGGGCAAATCCAAGTGGTGCAACGTCATGGGAAATAGAAGTACTTCCTGCAGCAACTGCTCCAACTGGTACTGGTGTAATTTATAATGGGGCCTTGCCTTATGTAGCCACTGGGTTAACCGCCAATACTCCTTATAAATTTTATGTAAGAGCTCTATGTAGTGCTACTTTAAGCAGTAATTGGGCTGGTCCATTTAATTTTTCAACTTTGGTTGCTCCTCCAGCATGTGGGGGTAATTTCGTTGATAACGGAGGTTCAACCGGAAATTATTTAGATAGTTCGGACGTAACGACTACAATTTGTCCTGTAATACCAGGAGATAAAGTTACAGTTACTTTTACTTCGTTTAGCTCTGAGCCAAATTATGATGGGTTGTATGTTTTTAACGGAAATTCTATAGCTGCTCCACAAATTGCGAGTGCAAATGGAGCAGGTTTCGTGCCGGGTGGACTTGCTGGTTCTTATTGGGGAACCACAATTCCAGGCCCTTTTACTTCAACCGCAACTAATGGATGTTTGACTTTCCGATTTAGAAGTGATCCTTCTATAAACTACGCAGGATGGATTTCAAATGTAACTTGTGCTCCACCACCAACCTGCGTTAAGCCTATAACTTTAGTTGCACCAATTGCAACGGTTACTTCTTCATCAGCAACAATATCTTGGACACAACCTTTAAATCCAGATAACTCTCAAGCAACTGCTTGGCAAGTTTTAGCTTTACCTTGCGGTTCACCTTTACCAACTGCCTCTTCAACAGGCTTTGTGGCTGCTGGTTCTAATCCATTTGTATTAACAGGGTTAAATGCAGATACTTGTTACGATATATATGTAAGAGCAGTTTGTTCTCCAACAGATTCAAGTTTATGGAGCGTACCTGTAACTGTAACCACACCTCAAATTTTGCCTCCCCCTTGTGGTGGAACTTTTTCCGATCAGGGAGGATCTAGTGCAAACTATCCAAATAATGCCGATAATACAGTGACTGTTTGTCCAACTATTGCAGGACAAGTAGTTACAGTAACTTTTACATCATTTAATACGCAAGTAAATACTGACGGGCTGTATGTTTTTGATGGAAATACAAATACTGCTCCAATAATACCTAGTGCTAATCCAGCAGGAGCTGTTCCGGGTGGTGTAGCAGGTTCTTACTGGGGAACAGCTATTCCCGGACCTTTTACTTCTACTGCTGCCAATGGTTGTTTAACTTTTAGATTCAGAAGTAATGCTACAACCAATAATCTAGGTTGGACATCTAATGTAAGTTGTACACCCGCTCCAACTTGTGCTCGACCAAAAAACTTAACAGTTACTAATATTTCGCAAACGTCTGCTACTTTGGGTTGGACTCAAACTACAAACTTTAATGGAAGCGGTCCAGCAAATGTTTGGCAAGTTTTGTTATTACCTTGTGGTTCTCCAACACCAACTTCAACTGCAACAGGTTGGATTACGGTGGGTATCAACCCTTTTACAATAACTGGTTTGACTAGTTCCACTTGTTATGATTTTTACGTTAGAGCTGCTTGTTCATCAACTGATTTGAGCGCTTGGTCAATAGTAAAACAATTTAAAACCTTGTTAGTAAATGATGATTGTACAGGAGCCATTCAATTGCCCGTAAATCAAAATACAAATTGTACTCAAACTGTTGCTGGTACAATTGATGGGGCAGCTGCATCAATTGAGCCAAATACTTGTGGAGGAACTATTGATGATGATGATGTTTGGTATTATTTTGTTGCAACCGCTCCAACACATTATGTATCTTTTTTTAATGTTGCTGGCACTATCAATTATGCTGTTTATAAAGGAATAGACTGCAACACTATGGTTCAAGTAGGATTATGTACTACTTTAAATGGAGGAGTACTAAATAACTTAGTTATTGGGGAAACTTATAAAATCAGAGTATATTCTCCTGGAACTTTAGCAACGACACTGTCTTTCAACGTTTGTATAGGAACAAAAATTATTGAATGTCCTAATTCATTACCGTTGTGTGCTATTTCTCCAATTGTTTTACCTAATAATGTTGGGGTACCAACCTTACCAAATCCTGTAAGTGGCAGCACTACTTCGAGTAATATAGGATGTTTAGGCTCTGCACCCTCACCAACTTATTACTATTTAGTTATTCCAACCTCAGGTAATTATACCTTTTTTATGGAACAAAATACGTTGCAGAATTTTACGGGTACAGGTTTAGATATTGATTATACTTCTTGGGGCCCATATACTTCAACCGCTCTTGCTTGTGCAACTATATCGGCTACTAATTCTCGTCCTGCACCATTAGGGTGTAGCTTTAGTGCCTTGTCAACTGAAACCTTTACTTTAAATGGTGCTATTGCTGGAGAAGTATACGTGTTAATGATTACAAATTATACCGCTTCAACTCTTCCTGGTCAAAAAGGATTTATAAGAATCACACAAACTTCAGGACCAATACCAACAACTTGTTGTCCTTATGGAAATTTTAGTTATTCAAGTTCTTTTTATTGCAAAAATGCTGCCAATCCATCTCCTATATTGTTTAGTGGTGCTACTAGCGGAACATATTCTTGTCCAAACGCAGCATTGATTTTAAATGCAACAACGGGTGAAATTAATTTGACAAGTAGTGCCGCAGGAACTTATATTATAACTAGTACCATTGCAGGTGTTGGTCAATGTAACGCTTCAATAAACACTTACACTATAACTATTACTAATCCTACTTCGGCAACGTTAACTTACAGCGCTCCTAATTATTGTGTTGCCAATACAACTATTCAAGTACCAAATCAAGGTGGCACTTCAGGAGGAAGTTATTCGGTTGTTCCTGTAGTTGGTTTGTCTTTGGTAAGTAACGGAAATTTTGATCCAAGTACCTCTATTCCTGGCACTTACACGGTAAAGTATACGGTACCAGCTGCGGGAGGTTGCCCAGCAACGGTGGCTCAAACAACAGTAGTAATAGACCCAATACTTTTGCCTATCACAGGAGTTATATACCCGACACCAATTTGTAAAAACGCATCAAATCCATCTCCTACAATTGCTGTTGGATTTACAACCGGCGGAACATATAGCATCTCTCCATTGTCGGCAACAACAACCGGTTTAATTATAAATTCTTCTACTGGTGTGATCGATTTAACTACTTCGCTAGCGGGAACATATTTAGTTCGATACGCAGTAAATGCAAATTTATCGCTTTGTTTAAGTGCTGGGTTTACCGATTTTCAAATTGTAATTTCACCTACTGTAACCCCAGTGACAGCTTTTAGTTATGTTTCTCCTGTTTGTTCTTATAATCCTAATCCGACTCCAATTCCATTAACTGGTTTTACTACAGGAGGGGTTTATAGTTCCACTACAGGCCTATCCATCAATAGTGCGACAGGAGTTGTTGATTTAGCTACAAGTACTCCTGGTAGCTATGTTGTAACTTATTCAACAGTAGCGAATACTACAAATTGTACTCTTGCTGGATCAAGTACGGCTAATTTAATTATATCATCAGCAGTTATGCCAATGATTACTGGTGCCTGTTTTGGAAGTCAGTATGTTTTAACAGTTAGCCCATTAAACAATTCTTATACTGATACTGGTTCCACATTTTTATGGTCAACAAGTGGCGGTTCTCCTTTAGGTAATGCTGTTACTCAAACCGTTAGTTCACTGGGAACTTATGCGGTTAAAGTAACAAATTCATCTGGTTGTTTTGGAATCGCAAATATTACGATTGATGCTATTACTTGCGTAATACCAAAAGGTATTTCGGCTGATGGAGACGGTATTAATGACGTTTGGGATTTGTCAAATTTTAAAGTTAAACAATTAAGTATTTTTAACAGATACGGAATCAAAGTATATTCAAAAACCGATTATTTGAAAGAATGGGGCGGACAACAAGATAGTGGAGCCGACCTACCAGACGGTACTTATTACTACATAATCGAAAGAAATGGATTAGATGCTTCCACCGGTTGGGTTTATCTTAATAGACAAAACAAATAAATTCTTAAAAAGATTAAAATAAACTTCAAGAAAAATGAAAAAACTATTTTTATTAACTTTAATTGCCCTTTTAGCGGTTTCAAAAAGTAACGCTCAACAAGACCCACATTACACGCAGTATATGTATAATATGAGTGTTATAAACCCCGCTTATGCAGGTTCTAAAGAAAACCTTTCAGTAGGATTACTGTATAGAAAGCAATGGGTTGAAATAGAAGGTGCACCAACTACAGCAACATTTTTTGCTCATTCACCAGTCGGTAAAAATGTTGGTTTAGGACTATCTGTTTTAAATGACAAATTAGGCCCAGTTGAAGAAAATAATGTTTTTATTGATGCATCATATACTTTAAAAGTAAGTGAAACTGCAAACTTAGCTTTCGGACTTAAAACTGGAGCAACGTTTCATAAAATTGATTTTAATACAATTAATGAGTCCTTATCGTCGGGTATTATAGATCCTGTTTTTGCATCAGGAAATCCGTCAACTACCAATTTTAATTTAGGTACAGGATTGTTTTATTATACTAACAAATATTATTTAGCAGTCTCAGTTCCAAATTTATTAAAAGGGCGTTATTTAGATTTTAACGGAAGAGCATATGGGTCGGAAGTGTCACATTATTTTGTAACTGGTGGGTATGTTTTCGATTTGAATGAGGATTTTAAATTCAAACCTTTTTTTATGGTTAAATCTTCTTTTAAAGCACCGACTTCTGTTGATGTATCAACAAATTTTTTATATCAAGAAAAATTTGAATTAGGAGCAACCTATCGATTTAAAGAATCGTTTGGGGCGATGGTAAATTTTAAAGTATCTCCAGGTATCAAAGTTGGATATGCTTATGATAGAATAGTTTCCGACTTGAATATTATCACTAAATCATCACACGAGTTTTTTATTTTGTTTGATGTTAATTTCCCGAAAAAAGTTTCTCAATCACCTCGATATTTTTAACATATAACCATCTAAAAATGAAAAATATACTCTTAGCATTAAGTTTTGTACTATATAGCACAACTCTTTTTGCACAAAACAAAAACACAAAAGCAGCAGATAAATTATTTAATCAATATGAATATGTAGCAGCAGCAAAATCGTATTTAGTATTAGTTGAGAAAAATCAGGCAGATGGATATGTTTATAAGCAATTAGCCGATACCTACTACAATATTTTTAATACGGATGAAGCTGTTAAATGGTATGCAAAAGCAACGGAAACCAAACAAGAAGCGGAAACCTATTTTAGATACGCTCAAATGTTAAAAGCAAATAAAAAATATGACGAGGCAAGTGTACAAATGAAAAAATTTGCAGAATTGGCTCCAAATGACTTAAGAGCTAAAGCCAATAGTGAAAATACAAATTTCATAGCTAAAATTATGAATAAAAAACCCGATTACACTTTGAAACCAATTGAAATCAATAGTGATAAATCAGATTTTGGAGCAATATTACAGGGAAATGAATTGTATTTTACAAGTTCAAGAAATACCTCAAGCAAAAATTATGGTTGGACAAAAGAGCCTTACTTAGACATCTATAAATCTGTCCTTTCCGATGCTGGTACTTATTCAATTCCAGTACCAGTTGGGTCTTTAAATTCAAAATTTCACGATGGTCCAGTGTGTTTTACTAAAGAGGGCAATACAGCCTATTTTACAAGTGCTAGTTTTAGAGAAAACTCTTTTGTTAAGGACAAGGTAAATAATGCTAAACTTGGAAAAAACAATTTATTTAAAGCAACCAAATTAGGTGAATCTTGGGGGAAAATAAAATCATTACCATTTAACAGTTCCAGTTATTCTACAAGTAACCCAGCTTTGAGTAGTGATGGTAAAACCTTGTATTTTGCATCAAATATGCCTGGAAGTTTGGGAGGAATTGACATTTGGAAAGTATCTATCAATGAAGATGGAACTTTTGGGAAACCAGAGAATTTAGGAAATAAAGTAAATACCGAAGGAAATGAAAGTTTTCCATTTGTTGATGATGACAATACCCTATACTTTTCATCCACAGGAAAACAAGGATTAGGGGGCTTAGATGTTTTTAAAATTGATTTAACTAAAAATGATGAAGCAGTTAATGTTGGCAAACCAGTAAATGGTGAAAAAGATGATTTTGCATTTTCATTTAATAAATCAAAAAATACCGCCTTCTTTTCATCTAATAGAGATGGTAATGATGATATTTTTCAAGCAACACCAATATGTGGTTTTGATATTAAAACAATTGTTTCCAATTCGAAACTTGGAGGAGTAGTTTCCAACGCAAAAGTGACTTTGGTGGATGAAAAGAACAATATTATAGCTTCTGATGTTTCAAATGAAAAAGGAGAAGTAAATTTTAGAGTTGATTGTGAAAAATCATATTCTGTTCAAGTAGTTAAAGATGGCTTTGATGCTAATTCATTTCCTGTTGCTAAGAGTAAAGGAGAAGTGGTTTCCGTCAATGCAGCATTGGTTCCAATTGAACCTGTAATTACTGAAAAAGAAATTATACTACAACCTATTTATTTTGAATACAATAAAAGCAACATAACTGTTGACGGTGCGGTTGAACTTGACAAATTGGTTCAGGTTTTGAATGAAAATCCTAAACTTATTATTTTTGCCAAATCACATACGGACAACCGCGGAAGTGATGTTTATAACTTAAACTTGTCTGATCAACGTGCTAAATCAACAGTGCAATATTTAATTTCAAAAGGAATTAATACTACCAGAATTACGGGTAAAGGTTTTGGAGAATCAGAACCAAAAGTACCTTGTGGAGATAGTTGTACCGAAGAACAATTTGCAGAAAACAGAAGGTCTGAATTTTTAATAGTTAAGTAAAAACTAATAAACTCAAAATAATTTAAAACTATAAATTACCCCAAAAACTAAAACACTTTGGGGTCAATTTATTAAAAAAACAATTAAAAACTGAGCCCCTTTAAAAAAACGAGGGTTAAAGTACAGCTGGAATAAATTTAAGTATTTTAACAATGGTTATATAAAATGGTTTTAATGAGGGTGAACTTAGATTTGGTCAAGCAGCAGGACACGGATTATTCCCAAATGAATTTTAAATACAAAGGCACTACTAAAACCTATTGTACCGATATTGAAGATGGTGATAAAAATGCCCCTTTGAGTAAAACAAGTTTTGTGTCAAGAAAAACGGCGACTCGCTTTATGGCATCAGCATCAATAAGAGAAACTATTGAAAAGTTTTTAAAGGACTTAAACGATTGGAAATAATAATTTTATTCATTTATTGAAAGTACTTTAACTATTTATTTAAATATTGTTTTTCAAACAACAGTTCCAATTTTATGATTAAACAAAAAAACTACAACTTTTTAAAGTTGTAGTTTTTTTTGATATGAAGATTATGGCTAAATAATCTTTATGGTAAAATAAATTTATTATTCTATCTCCGATATTCTTAAAGTATTAACCATTCCTTTATTTGCAACAGGCATTGCGGCTAAGTTTATTAGCATATCTCCTTTTTTAACAAAACCATTATTTTTTGCAATTTGATTGATATCCTCAACAGTATCGTCAGTACTTACAAATTTATCATAGAAAAAGGCATTTACTCCCCAAAGTAAATTTAATTGTGTCAAAATACGTTTGTTTGAAGTGTAAACTAAAATATGTGCTTGTGGTCGCCAAGCCGAAATTTGAAAAGCAGTATAACCACTATTTGTTAAAGTTGAAATTGCTTTCGCTCTAATATCATTAGCCATAGTAGCTGCGTGGTAGCAAATAGATTTTGTTATAAATCGATTTGTGCGAACGTGTGGAGCATCTTGTGGTACGTGAATTAATGGAGAATCTTCAACCGCTTCAATAATTTGAGTCATTTTTTCAATTACTTGAACAGGATAATCGCCTACCGAGGTTTCACCAGAAAGCATTACAGCATCGGCACCATCCATAACCGAATTGGCAACATCATTAACTTCGGCACGAGTTGGTGTCAAGCTATTGATCATTGTTTCCATCATTTGTGTGGCAACAATTACAGGAATTCGAGCCGTTTTGGCTCTTAAAATTAATTTCTTTTGAATCAAAGGTACTTCGTGAGCTGGAATTTCAACACCTAAATCACCACGTGCCACCATTAAACCGTCGCAATACGCTACAATTTTATCTATATTTTCGACTGCTTCTGGTTTTTCAATTTTAGCGATGACAGGTATTTTATGATCAGAATGTTTAGCAATTAATTCGTTTAGTTCCATTAAATCTTCAGGAGTTCTAACAAATGAAAGCGCTATCCAATCTACTTTATTTTCAATGGCAAAAAGGGCATCTTGAATATCTTTTTCGGTCAAGGCAGGAAGGGATACATTCGTGTTAGGTAAGTTTACTCCTTTTTTAGATTTCAAAGGACCACCTTGTATCACTAAGCATTTAACTTCATCAATTCCATTCGATTCTATGGCTTCGAACATCAGTTTTCCATCGTCTAAAAGTACTTTTTCTCCTGGGCGAACATCTTGTGGAAAAGCTTTATAGGTCATATAAACTCGATCAGCAGTACCTATAACATTCTCAGATGTTTGAAAGGTTACTATGTCTCCTGGATTTACAAAAACGCCATCTGTCATTACCCCAACTCTTAATTTAGGACCTTGTAAGTCGGCTAAAATGGCTGTAGTATATCCAAATTCTTCATTTAGTTCACGAATAATGGCTATTCTTTCGGAAACATCAGTATAATCGGCGTGCGAAAAATTAATTCTAAAAACGTTTACTCCTGCATCAATCATATTCTTTATTACCGCTTTTGAACTGCAAGCAGGACCCAAGGTGGCTACAATTTTAGTCTTTTTGTTTGTTGGCATTTTTTAAAAAATTAAATTATTTTTAGATTTTATTTTGTTTATTTCTACCTCGTAACTTGTAGTTACTTGTTGAATTGTGTTTATTTTTGAGACTATTTCTTTAACATCAGGCTTTGTTTCAACGATTTCTATTTTTAAAAAATAATCTACTTTTTTAAATTGAGGCAAAAAATAAGCTTTACTTTTAAAATTAGTATTTGACTGATAAAACAAATCTTTATTAATGCTAGAATCAACTATTTCAAAATGATCTTTATTTTCAATTAAATTCCAATTTAAATCTTTAGAATCATCATTGTATTCAAATCTTGAAAAACTTGAATTTCCGTTCTTTTGTTTTATTTGTAAATCGAATTCGCATCGACTCAAATTTACTTCAAAATTTTTATTGATAAAAAAAGCCAATCTATAATCTTCAATTGGTGAATGAATAGCAATTAAATAATAATCAATTGCATCAAATTCATTTAAAAGTAATTTTAATGTGCCCATTTTAGCCAAATTAAGTCGTAAATATAGTGTTTATAAAAATCAAATTTTAGTATTGTGAGATACTAAATTGTTATTTTATCAACGAAATCGTTTTAGTAAACCTTGTTTTTTCATCAAATTCATTGTCAAATTCGTAAAAAAGTAGATTTATAATAAAAAATCTTCAAAATTATCTTTGTGAATTATCAAAAAATTTGCTTCTGGATATGCTTTTGAAAATGTTACAGGACATTTTGCATTTTTTTTAGGACTCCATTTGAATTCAAAAGCACTTAACGTTCCATCCGATTCTTCTATTAAATCAATTTCTTGTTGTTCTTTGGTTTTCCAAAAATAAATTTTTTTCCAATGGTGTTCATAGTCATTAAATTTCATTCGTTCAGCAACTAAAAAATTTTCCCACAAGGCACCAATATCTGTTCGGGCTTCAATTTGAGTGAAATTATTAATTAACGCATTCCGAATTCCGTTATCATAAAAGTAAATTTTTTTGCTTGCTTTTAATTCATTTCTCAAATTCCGACTGAAACTGTTTAGCCTAAAAATAACAAAGGCTTGTTCTAAAAGTAAAATGTATTTTTCAACGGTTTTTGAATCTAATCCGCAGGTTTGCCCCAATTCGTTATACGAAACTTGACTTCCAACTTGAAACGATAAGGCTTGCAACAATTTAATTAGTTTATCGGGTTTTTGAATGCTTTCCCAAGCCAAAACATCTTTAAATAAATAACTTTCGGACAGTAATTTTAATCGTTCTTTTTCTTCTCCTTCGTGCGTAACAATTTCAGGATAATAACCATAAATTAAACGTTGTGAAACCATTCTTTTTTCGGTTAATAATCCGTGATGAGTAACCATTTCAGAAAACGATAGCGGATACATTTTGTATTCCCATTTTCGCCCAGTTAACGGTTCGTTGATTTTATTTGCTAGTTCAAATGATGAACTTCCAGTAGCAAACAATTGAATTTCGGGTAATGAATCGGTAATTAATTTTAGTTTTAATCCAATATCATCAATTCGTTGTGCTTCATCTATAACCACAATTTTTTTAGTTCCAAAAATAGCAGACATTCTTGTTGCAGAGGCTTGACTTATCAAATCTTGTACATCATTTTCATCGCCGTTTAGCCAAAAAACGTCTTCTGGGTTTAAAAACAACGTTTTTAAAAGTGTAGTTTTTCCAACTTGCCTTGGCTCCATTAGTATGATTGCCTTGCCTTTTCCTGTTTTATCTTCAAGAATTTTTTTTAGTTTTCGTTGAATCATAAGTACTAATTTGATTCAAAAATACAACTTTTTTGGAAAATATTCCGAAATAGTTGTAACTTTTTTGGAATATTTTCCAAAAAAGTTGTGTTTTAAGTAAATCTATTTTGAGTTAATTTGATCCTGAAATGCAAAATAGGCTCTTTTCGAAGCAATTTCTTCGGCTTTCTTTTTGGATGTTGCTCGTGATTTTGCAATTACTTTGCCATCGATGCTTAATTTTACTCCAAAATAGCGTTGATTATCAATACCATTATCGTCAAAAACCTCAAAATTAAATAGTTTTTTTTCTTTTTGACACCATTCAATAACCAAACTTTTATAACTTATTACTTTTCCTTCCAATCGAGCAATGTCAACATAAGGTGTTATTACTCGTTTTTGGATAAATTTTTCGCAAAAAACATACCCTTTGTCTAAAAAAATTGCACCAACCAAAGCTTCAAATATATTTCCGTGAATATTGTCTCCAAAGTTTTGACTGAGCACCTTACTATCCACAAAATCTACCAATTTTAAGTCCTTTCCCAATTCATTTAAATGCTCACGGCTCACTATTTTGGAACGCATTTTAGTCAAATAGCCTTCATCTCCTGCTGGAACTTCTTTATACAAATAGGCTGCAATTATTGAGCTCAACATTGCATCACCTAAAAACTCCAGTCGTTCGTAATTCATTGCAAATCCATCGGCATCAATTTTATTTGATGAACGATGGGTGAACGCTTTACTGTAAAAATTAATATTTTGAGGTTTAAAACCAATTATTTTTTGAACAGTTTCAAAAAAAATCCCGCCTTCTGGAGGACGGGATTTTCGAGAAAATATGTTTTTAATAATTCCCATATAAATAATTATGATTCCAATTTTTTAAATAAAACGCAAGCGTTATGCCCACCAAAACCGAAAGTATTACTCATGGCTACATTTATTTCGCGCTTTTGAGGTACATTTAAAGTTAAGTTTAATTTTGGATTTATGTTTTCATCAACCGTGGTATGATTAATCGTTGGAGGAACTATACCGTGAACCATTGCTAAAATTGATGCAATTGCTTCAATTGCACCTGCAGCACCTAATAAATGGCCTGTCATTGATTTAGTTGAATTGATATTTATTTTTTCAGCGTGATTTCCAAATACGTGGCTTATCGCTTTTAATTCTGCAACATCACCCAAAGGGGTTGAGGTACCGTGAGTATTAATGTGGTCAACTTGATCTGGTGTCATTCCTGCGTCACGCAAGGTATTTTCCATAACAGCTATAACTCCAATTCCTTCTGGATGTGGAGCGGTTATGTGATAAGCATCCGATGACATTCCGCCTCCACCAACTTCACAATAAATTTTTGCTCCTCGTTTTTTAGCGTGTTCGTATTCTTCTAAAACCAATGCTCCAGCACCTTCACCTAAAACAAAACCATCTCTTGTAGCGTCAAATGGTCGCGAAGCAGTTGCTGGTTGATCATTTCTTGTTGACAAAGCATGAAGTGAATTAAATCCTCCCATTCCTGAAATAGTAACTGCTGCCTCCGAACCACCTGAAACTATAACGTCACACATCCCTAAACGGATGTAGTTATAAGCATCAATTAACGCATTTGCAGATGATGCACAGGCTGAGACGGTAGTATAATTTGGCCCCATATATCCGTTTCTCATTGAAATGTGAGCTGGTGCAATATCAGCAATCATTTTAGGAATAAAAAAGGGATTGAATTTTGGAGTTCCGTCGCCTTTTGCAAAATTTATAACTTCTTCTTGAAAAGTTTCTATGCCTCCAATTCCAGCTCCCCAAATAACACCTATTCTTTGTTTATCAGAATTTTCCAATGTAATTCCTGCGTCTTTAATGGCTTCGTCACTAGCTACCACCGCATATTGTGCAAATCGATCCATTCGACGTGCTTCTTTCTTGTCCATAAATTCTTCTATATTGAAGTTTTTAATTTCACAAGCAAAAGTGGTTTTACACTTTTTAGTATCATAATACGTAATTGGTGCTGCACCGCTTTTACCTGAAACTAATGCATTCCAATATTCTTGAATTGAATTGCCTATTGGTGTCAATGCGCCAAGACCTGTAACTACAACTCTTTTTAATTGCATAAATGTATTGTTATATTTGTACTTTTATATAAAATAAATAATACCCGAAGAAAGTTTATGTAAAAAACATAAAATTCAGGGGTATTTCAACTTTTTATGATTGAAATTCAATCAAAAATAATACTTTTTTTTAATTAAAAACAAAAAACCCGTAAACAAAAATGCTTACGGGTTTTCATTTTATTATTTTTTAGCCTCTTCGATGTAAGAAATTGCTTGACCAACTGTTGCAATGTTTTCCGCTTGATCGTCTGGAATTTGAATATCAAATTCTTTTTCGAATTCCATAATTAGTTCCACAGTATCTAATGAATCTGCTCCTAAATCGTTTGTAAAGCTAGCTTCTAAAACTACTTCATTTTCGTCAACGCCTAATTTGTCTACGATAATCGCTTTTACTCTTGATGCAATGTCTGACATAATTTCTTAATTTTAATTTTAATTTGATTGCAAAAATAAATAAATTTATTTTAAAACAATACTTTTGTTAATAAATTGAAGTACGAAAATAGAAAAATTTTATCAAAATCAGTATGTTTCTATTATTTATTGTCAAATTTTATTCTTTTTTTTGCACTTAATTATTTTTTAAAATGAAAAAGATTGTAATTTTCGCATCTGGTTCGGGATCAAACGCCGAAAAAATTGTTTTACATTTTAAAAACAGTACTGCTATTTCCGTAATCGGAATTGTAACTAACAATTCAAGTGCCAAAGTGCTCGAAAAAGCAAAAAATTATCAAATACCCTCATTTGTATTCAACAAAATAGATCTTGAAAACGGTTCAGTTTTAAAAAAAATGCAAGAATTACAACCTGATTTAATAGTATTGGCTGGTTTTTTATTGAAATTTCCCGCTTCAATAATTGAAAAATTTGAAAATAAAGTAATCAATATTCATCCCGCTTTGTTGCCAAAATATGGTGGAAAAGGAATGTACGGCATTAATGTGCATCAAGCGGTTTTAGATAATAAGGAACTAGAATCAGGGATTACAATTCATTACGTTAACGAAAACTACGACGAAGGAAAATATATTTTTCAAAAAAGTGTTTCAATAGCAGATTGTGAAACAGCTCAAGAAATTGCAAATAAAGTTTTGGTTTTAGAACATAACTATTTTTCGGAGTTAATAGAAAAACTTTTAAATACTGAATTTTAACTTAAAATGTCACATCAAGTTCACATTTTTACCGACGGCGCAGCAAAAGGAAATCCAGGAAACGGCGGTTATGGCATTGTAATGGAATTAATTGGAACACCACATAAAAAAGAATTTTATGAAGGATTTCGCTACACAACCAACAACAGAATGGAGCTTTTAGCCGTAATTGTTGGTCTAGAAAAGTTGAAAAACGAACAAATGTCAGTTTTGGTAGTTTCAGATTCTAAATATGTTATTGATTCGGTAGTAAAAGGATGGGTTTTTAGTTGGGAAAAGAAAGGTTTTTTAGGGAAAAAGAATCCAGATTTATGGAAACGGTTTTTAAAAATTTATCGAAAACATAAAGTGGAATTTAAATGGATTAAAGGGCACAACAATCATCCACAAAACGAACGTTGCGATGCTTTAGCAGTATATGGTTCTGGTTTAAAAACCATGTCGATTGATGCTTTTTATGAAAAAGAAGAGGGAAAACTGTTTTAAAAGCATAAAATTAAGTTAAACCTAAATTTGATTTTTGCCTTTTTATTCTTTACTATTTTAAATTAATTATATTTGATTTTCAAGATTATTAAATTCAAAAATGAATTTACGTTATACAGTGTTACTTTTTTTATTTATTTCGATGCAAACTCAAGCCCAAAACAACTTGTTGTGGAAACTGCAAGCCCAAAACTTTAATACAAATAAAGCAATCGATTCTTCTTTAAACAAACTTGAAAACAGTAATTCTTTACTCCCTTTTTTAGAAAAGTTGTACAATATTAAATCAGGTAAATCGCCAGAAAAAGCTGTAATTGTTCACATAGGTGATTCGCACATTCAAGCCGATATGATGACTAGTGTAATACGTAATGAATTTCAAATTTTTTTTGGCAATGGTGGGCGCGGTTTGGTTTTTCCGTTTCAAGTAGCCAAATCAAATGCTCCGTCGGATATAATTTCTTCATCAAAAAATAATTGGACAAGTAGCCGATTGACTAAAATTGATACTACTATTACTTGCGGAATTGCTGGTTTTGGTTTGCAAACTCGTGATGAATCTCCTTTTATTAATTTTGATATGCGAACTATAAACGGAAAAAAAGAAACTTTTGATAAAATTGACTTTTATTATGGAAAAGGGTTGAAAGAAGTAAATTTTGAGTATAACGGAAATCAAAAGGCTGTTGAAATTGATTCAATTTCTGAATTTAGTTCGTTTAATTTTGATGTTTCAATTTCCAACTTTAAACTTTCGTTTACTAAAAAAGACCCTTTAGGGTTAGAATTTTTCGGAACTTCGTTAACTAAAAAAGACTCAACAGGAGTTGTTTATCACGCTATAGGAGCGAATGGAGCAAAATTTTCTGACTTCAACAAAACAAGATTGTTTTGGAAACAAGTTCCAAAATTAAATGCCGACTGCTACATAATTTCTTTAGGTACAAATGAAGCTCAGGATCAAAAACTAACTTCGGAACAATTTTTATTTCAAGTTAAAACTACAGTTGAAAGATTAAAAATGCTTTCACCAAATGCAGCAATAATTTTGGTAACACCACCATTATCTTATTATAAGCAAAAAAAGCCAAATGCGGTTTTAAAAATGATGGCGGAAACTATTAATAAGTACTCCTTAGAAAATGAAATTACTTTTTGGGATTTTTTTAGCATTAGTAAAGGTTTACAAGGCGCTATAACTTGGAAAAAAACAAAATTACTCCGCCCCGATTTAGTTCACTATTCAAAGGAAGGTTATGTTTTACAAGGTAATTTATTTGCTAATGCTTTTTTAGAATTATACAACAAGTTAGTATTGTCTAAAAAATAATTTGTCATAACTTTATATAAAAGCTGTTTTAATCATTTTGTTCAAGGTATTAAATTAAAAAAAACTTTGTAAAAAGTAAATTACTCGAATATCCATTTACAACATTTAAATAATAATAGCTTATTAATTCTTATTAAATTTGATAAATGGAAAACCAACAACTCTATCGTAAAATAATTCATGTAGATATGGATGCTTTTTATGCTTCGGTAGAGCAAATGGATAATCCTTTACTTAAAGGTAAGCCATTGGCAGTTGGTGGAAATGAAAATAGGGGTGTGGTCTCTGCAGCCAGTTATGAAGCTAGAAAATTTGGTGTTAGAAGCGCAATGAGCGGTGTTCAAGCTGCACGAAATTGTCCGGATTTAATTTTTGTTCCTCCTCGATTTGATAGATATAAAGAAATATCGCAACAAATTCGCAAAATTTTTCATGAATATACTGATTTAGTCGAGCCTCTTTCGTTGGATGAAGCTTATTTAGATGTTACTCAAAACAAAAAAGGGTGTCCTAGTGCAAGTTTAATAGCCCAAGAAATTCGTATGCGTATTTTTAATGAAGTGGGTTTGACGGCTTCGGCAGGAATATCAATAAATAAATTTGTTGCCAAAATAGCTTCTGATTACAACAAACCTAACGGTCAAAAAACGGTCAATCCTAATGAAGTTGTTTCTTTTTTAGAAAATTTAGAAATCAAAAAATTTTATGGAATAGGAAAAGTAACAAAAGAAAAAATGTACCAATTTGGTATTTTTACAGGTTTAGATTTAAAACAAAGAAAACTAGAATTTTTAGAGACTAATTTTGGAAAAAGTGGAATTCATTATTACAATATTGTTCGAGGAATTCATAATAGTGAAGTAAAACCAAATAGAATTTCTAAATCGGTTGCGGCCGAACATACTTTTAATGAAAATTTAACTTCAGAAATTTATATGACTGAAAAACTGGAACAAATAGCTATTGAACTAGAAAGACGTTTAAAAAAATATAAAATTTCGGGTAAAACGGTTACATTAAAAATTAAATACAGTGATTTTACCACTCAAACACGAAGTAAAACCTTACCCTATTTTATTTCTGATAAAGGGTTGCTGCTTGAAACCGCCAAAGAATTGTTATATCAAGAAAAAATGAAAGAATCTGTAAGACTTCTTGGAATTTCTTTAAACAACTTAAATACCGAAATTAAAAAATCAATTGTTGTTCAATTGCGGTTTGATTTTTAAATAAAAAAAAGACCTAATTTTTTATAATTAGATCTTTTTTTATTTAT
>JBBRCJ010000036.1:0-33341 GCA_038204955.1 Flavobacteriales bacterium | reverse complement strand
TCAAAAATAAAAGCGTTACACCAAATCCCATTTTTACCCATACAGTTTTTTAAAAGTCATAGGGTTGTTTCTAATCAAAATGAAATTCAAGAAACATTTACCTCAAGCGGAACATCGGGAGTAATAACTAGTAAACATGTAGTTACCGATATAACTTTTTACGAAGAAAGTTACCGCCAAGCTTTTGCCCAATTTTATGGCAGCATTGAAAATTATGTAGTTTTAGCCTTACTACCTTCGTATTTAGATCGTGAAGGTTCGTCGTTAATATATATGGTTAAAGATTTAATTGAAAAATCGAATCGTATTGAAAGTGGCTTTTATTTAAATAACTACAACGAATTAATTTTAAAATTACAACAGCTAAAAAACGACGGACACAACGTTATTTTAATTGGTGTAACTTATGCCTTGTTAGACGTAATTGAGTATGCCGAAACCATTTTGTATCCACTTAATAAACTAGGTGGCTCTTTAATTATAATGGAAACTGGCGGAATGAAAGGCAAGCGAAAAGAACTTATTCGTGAAGAACTACATCAAATTTTGTGTACAGGTTTTGGAGTTTCAAGCATTCATTCGGAATACGGAATGACCGAATTACTATCGCAGGCTTACTCATTGGGCGAAGGAATTTTTGAGTGCCCCAATTGGATGCACATTTTAATACGGGATACCGAAGATGCTTTAAGGTATATTGAAAACGGAAAAACAGGCGGTATTAATGTAATTGATTTGGCCAATATTAACTCGTGTTCGTTCATTGCAACACAAGATTTAGGAAAAAAACACAACAATGGCTCTTTTAAAGTTTTAGGTCGTTTTGATAATTCAGATATTCGAGGGTGTAACTTAATGGTGCTTTAAAATATGATACAATATTGTAGGATTTTTATAATGTTTTTTTCAATAGTTTCGATAAGTCAAACGCCGTTATTGAAAATAAAACTTAATGCAATAAATTTTGAAGATAGGAAACCTAATAAACGGAACTATTCGATAAAATATCAAATTGAAAACACAACTAAAAATGAAGTTTCCTTTTTTTTAATTCCTCAAACTTTAATTGCCCACGCAGCTAGCTCAATGACATTGTATCCAGTTTATAAATTGTATCGCAATGGTGTTTTAGAAACTATGGACGGTCCGTTTAGTGAAACAATATATCCTGAATGGGAAGAATATGCTGATTTTGAAGATAAAAAATCGCCAGAAGCAAAAGTTTTTGCTGAAAAAATCAACAAAAAATATTCAGACGAATTCAAATTAGTTATCGAAAATTATAAAATAAATGGAGGAACTTCAACAAATAATCAATTTATTTTTGAAAACAACGAATTGTTACAATCCATAATCACTTTAAAACCATACGAAACTAAAAATTTTGAAATTAAAACAACTTGGAATAAAAACCGATACATTAAAGATGGGGACAATGAATTTTATTTAGATGAAAAAGATAAATTTGAATTGGAACTCAATTTAATTTTGAACAAATCCAATCGAAAAGAAATTTTATCCGAAACAGATTTCAACAAATTTTCAAAGGACAGTTGTTTTTTAGAAGGTACTTTTAGTTCAAATAAATTAGAAATTGTTTTTTAAAATGAACTAAAATATAGTAACACACATTTTAATTATTTAATAAATTGAAATTAAAAAGGTACCGCTTTAATTTTAAAAACAATTAATGCAATACATTTCAAATTCTTTATTAGTGACTAGTGCATAAAATTCAAGAGTAATTGTTAAGAAATGCTTGATTTTTAGTTAACTTTAATCTAAACAACAAACTAAACAAATCTTAAATTTGTAAATTTGTAACAAAGGCATCAATTTTGCTTTTTTTACAATCTTAAAAGGTGGAACTATGGAATCAATATTGAAAAAAATACTAAAAGGAATCTTAATTTTATTGATAATTGTTATCGTTGCGCTGTTCGCTATACCTTATTTTTTTCACGACCAAATTAAAGCAAAAATTGAAAAAGCAATTAATGAAAAAGTAGATGCAAAAGTAGCATTTGCCGATGCTGACTTGAGTTTATTTAAAAGCTTTCCGCAAGCCAATGTAAAGATTTCAAAAATGTCGATTATAAATAAAGCACCATTTTTAGGCGATACTCTAGTTTCATTTGAAGAGTTGAATTTAAAAATGTCTATTAAGCAATTATTTAACGATGAAAAAGAACCTATGAACATTGAAGAAATTTCAACTAAAAATGGTTTAATAAACATTATTTTTAACGAAAACGGAATTGGAAATTTTGATATTGCATTAAAAAATAATGACAACAAGCCAGACGATTCTAAGAGCAAACCGTTGGCTTTAAAAATTAAACAATACGACGTTTCTAACTATAAATTTCGTTTTACTGATAAAAAATCGAAGATAAAAATGGTATTAGATTCGATAAATCACGAAGGAACTGGCGATTTTGAAAAAGACGTTCTTGATTTAACTACTTCCACTACTACTAATGTCTCACTTGATATGGACAAGGTAAATTACATGAAAAATGTAAAACTTTCGTTAGAGGCAGTTTTAGGAATTGACTTAAAAAATAAAAAATATACTTTTAAAGAAAATAAAGCAAAAATCAACGAATTACCACTTGAATTCAACGGATTTATTCAATTAGTTGATGCTGGTCAAAATTATGATTTAACATTTAAAACGCCAACATCTTCATTTAAAAACTTTTTAGGATTGATTCCGAGTGCCTACGCTAGTAAAATTGCAAATGTAAAAACTACTGGTGATTTCAATGTTTCGGGCTTTGCAAAAGGATTAAAATCCGCTACAACACTTCCTAAATTTAATGTGGCAATTGCATCTGATAACGCTTCGTTTCAATATCCAAATTTGCCCAAATCAGTTAAAAACATTATAATTCATAGCAAGGTAATCAATGAAACTGGTTTGCCAAATGATACTTTTGTTGATATTGCCTTATTTTCGTTTACCGTTGACCAAGATGTTTTTAATGCTAAAGCTACTATTAAAAATTTAGCCGAAAATGCCTTTGTTGATGCTGCAATGCGAGGCACAATAAATTTATCAAACCTTACTAAAGCTTATCCAATTAAAATGGATAAGCCACTTACGGGTATTTTAAAAGCCGACGTTACTACAAAATTTGATATGAAATCGGTCGAAACCAGCCAATATCAAAACATTTATAATGCTGGAACAATGCAACTTTCGGGGTTTAATTATACCGACGAGAATGGAAAAACAATGAAAATAAGCTCGGCAGCTGTTGCATTCAATCCAAGTAGAGTGAATTTGCAACAATTTAAAGCAACTACAGGTAAAAGCGATGTGAGTATAACTGGCGTTTTAGATAATTTTTATGGCTTTATATTTAAAAAACAAGAGTTGAAAGGAAATTTCGTTATGAATTCTAATCAAATTGCTGTTGCCGACTTTATGACTGCCGATAGTTCCAAAAAAGCAGCAACAAAATCAAGTAAAGGAAGTGCAATGAAAATTCCTGCATTTTTAAATTGTGCTATTTCTGCTAAAGCAAATACAGTTTTATATGATAATTTGGTTTTAAAAGCAGTGTCAGGAAATATGCTAATTCAAGATCAAAAAATAACTTTAAAAAATGTTAAAACTACTATTTTTGGAGGTATAATTGGTATGAATGGCTCCGTTTCTACGAAGGAAAAAACGCCAAAATTTGATATGGTTTTAGATTTAAACAAAGTGGATATTGCAGAAACGTTTACCAAACTTGAAATGTTGAAAAAAATCGCACCCATTGCTGGTGTTATTTCAGGTAAATTAAATTCTACCATTAAACTCGCAGGTAATTTAGACGCTTTAGAGCTAACTCCTGATTTAAAATCTATTGATGGTGATTTAATGGGTCAATTATTACAAACCAGTGTAAACTCCAGCAACTCGAAGTTACTAACTGCACTTGATAATAATTTGAGTTTCGTTGATTTAAAAAAATTGAATTTAAACGATGTAAAAGCATTGTTAACATTTAATGACGGCAAAGTAAATGTAAAACCGTTTGACCTAAAATACCAAGACATTAAAGTTACTGTTGGCGGAACACACGGATTTGACCAAGTAATGAACTACAATTTAAAATTTGATGTTCCAGCTAAATATTTAGGATCAGATGTGAATAATTTGCTGGCAAAACTGTCTCCGGGCGACGCAAACAAAATTGAAAATATTCCAGTAAATGCGATTCTTGGAGGAAGTTTTTCCAATCCAAAAATAACTACCGATGTGAAACAAGCTACAACTAGTTTAGTAACCAGTTTAGTTAAAGTTCAAAGAGAAAAGTTGATAGGAAAAGGAAAATCAGCATTGCAAGATTTAATTCAAAAAAACACTAAATCAAATGATACAACAAAAACTAAAAGTGCTGTTGGTGATCTATTAAATGGGCTTTTTGGTAAGAAAAAATAAAAATTTGAAAAATTAAGAGGGTTTGAATTAAAGTTTTAACCCTCTTTAATTTGTGCTTTACGGATTTTTTTAAACAATTCCGACGAATATACAAAATCAACAATAGCTTCGTTGTCGGTTTTAAAAATGTCTTTTTTGGTTCCTTCCCAAGCCAAAACGCCTTCCTTTAAAAAAATAATTTTTTCTCCAATTTCCATTACCGAGTTCATATCGTGGGTATTAATCACAGTAGTGATATTAAATTCCTTAGTAATTTCTTGAATTAAATTATCAATTCTAATGGCAGTATTGGGGTCTAACCCTGAATTGGGTTCGTCACAAAACAAATATTTTGGGTTGTTTACAATAGCCCTTGCAATGGCAACTCTTTTTTGCATTCCGCCCGATATTTCAGAAGGTTTTTTATGATTGGAGTTTATTAAATTTACTCTATTGATAACAATATTGGTACGTTCTCTTATTTCGGCTTCCGTTTTATTAGTGAACATTTTTAAAGGAAACCCTATGTTTTCTTCAACGGTCATTCCGTCAAACAAGGCACTACCTTGAAAAACCATGCCAATTTCGGTTCTAATTTCACGTTTTTCATCGTCATTTAATTCACCGTAAATTCGTCCATCAAATTCAATTGTACCTTTATCGGGAGAAAAAATTCCGAGCAAACTTTTTAATAAAACGGTTTTACCGGAACCACTTTGCCCAATAATTAAATTGGTTTTACCAGTTTCAAAAATAGATGATATTCCTTTTAAAACCTTTGATTCTCCAAACGATTTTTCGATATTTTTAACTGCTATCATTTTAAGTAAGTAATAATTGGGTTAAAATGTAGTTTAATAAAATAATTAAAACGCTGGTCCAAACAAACGAAACGGTGCTTGCTTTTCCAACTTCGAGTGCGCCACCTTTCATATAATAGCCATGAAATGAAGGAATTGTTGCCAACAAAAAACCAAATAGTACGGTTTTTATAAAGGAATAAACTACATGAAACGGAACAAATTCTCGTTGTAACCCTTCAATAAAATCGGTAGAAGTACAAAACCCTCCGTAAACACTAGCTATCCAACCACCTAAAATGCCTAAAAACATACTAATTCCTATCAAAAAAGGATATAAAAAAGAGGCCATTAATTTAGGAAAAACCAAGTAATTTAGTGAATTTACACCCATTACTTCCAAAGCATCAATTTGCTCGGTAACTCTCATTGTACCAATGCTTGAGGTGATAAATGAACCCATTTTTCCGGCCATAATAACCGACATAAAAGTAGGAGCAAACTCTAAAATTACCGATTGTCGGGTTGCAAAACCAACTAAATATTTTGGAATAAGTGCATTAGTTAAATTCAAGGCTGTTTGAATCGCTACAACACCACCAACAAAAAAGGATATAAAGGCAACGATACCAAGTGAGCCAATAATTAAATCATCAATTTCTTTAAAAATTAAACCTCGCATAACCGACCATCTTGTGGGTTTTTTGAAAATTTCTTTCAACATCAGAAAATATTTTCCGATTTGCGATAAATAACGAACTAGCATCATAAATTTTAAAATGTTTGTAAAAATAACGATTTGTTAGCACTTTAAGTTAAAGATAGATTGTAAATTTGATTAAAAATTTAAAGTATAATGAAAAATTCTGTTTTACATAAAGCAAATACCCGCGGAAATGCTAATCACGGTTGGTTAAATGCTTATCATAGCTTCAGTTTTGCCTCTTGGCAAAATAACGAAAGAAATAATTTTGGAGTTTTACGGGTTTTAAATGATGATACTATTGCTGGCGGAATGGGTTTTGGTACACATCCACACGATAATATGGAAATTATTACTATTCCACTTGAGGGCGATTTGGCGCATAAAGACAGTATGGGAAACGAATCGGTTATTAAAACTGGCGATGTTCAAGTGATGAGTGCTGGAACCGGAATTTCGCATAGTGAATTCAATCCAAATGCTGATTTACAAACCAAATTATTTCAAATTTGGTTGTTTCCAAATAAACAAAATGTGGTGCCTCGGTACCAACAAATAACATTAAACCCCGAAGATAAAATCAATAAATTACAACAAATTTTATCGCCAAATGAAAATGATGAAGGTGTTTGGATTCATCAAGATGCTTGGTTTTATTTAGGTAAATTCGACAAAGACATTTCGACTTCTTATCAAATAAAAAAGGAAGGAATTGGAGTTTATGTGTTTGTAATTTCGGGTTCTATTCGTGTCAACGAACAACTTTTGGAAACTCGTGATGGTTTGGGACTATGGAATGGTGATTCGTTTCAAAGTATAGCAGAAACCGCTTGTGAATTTTTATTGATGGAAGTTCCTATGAGAATGTAGAAAACTTTAATTTTCACTTCTTTTTAAGATTTCTTCATTAATTAAATTAAAAACTATTTGAACCTCTTCATCTTTTAAGCCTCTAAACAACGAAAAATAATTCCCTTTGTATTGAAATTTTACTCTTTCAGAATCTCTAATAAAAATAAATTCAGTATTGTATACTTTTTTAACAACAACAAGATTTTAATAAACTTTAGATCGAACTTAAATTTGGACTTCAAAATACCGTTAGTTTTTGTGTAAAAAATAAAATTATCTTTAAAAGCAATTTTTTCTTTTCCAAAAACAATCCATATTGGATATAAAATAAAAATGAAATAACAAATTAGCGCAGCAAAAATTTCCCAAGAAAAAATAAATTGATTTTTAAATATTGAAATTAGCAGTTTAAATAAAGTTAATGTAAGCATCATAGCAACAATTGCACCTGCTGGTACAAAAATAAGTACGTTCTTCAAAGGCCTGTTTGGACGAACTATTATTTCAGTTGAATCATTAGATTTGTATATTGTCATAAGATATTTTCATATTAATGCATATCTACTTCTTCTTCAAGCTAATATTTTCAAAACTAGAAACATCAATTACTTCTTCATTGTCAATATCAAATGAAATTTTAATACTGTCGCCAACAATTGTAACTGGAATTTGACTTGAAAGTTGACTCGATCCTACAAAAATATTAGGATAATTTGATACTTTAAAATAATAATAACTATTGCCGTTTTTAACATCGTTTTGAATACGAGTAATTACCGATTTTAATATAGTTTTTGATGTTATACTTGCTGCATTTACTTTGTTTCCCGAATAGTTAAAAGCATTTTTGTATGATGTTAAAGCGTCTCGCATAGTATTTCCAACGCCCACAATTGTATAATCGCTTATGGCTACCATTGCGTACATTTTTACCAATCCGCCGTTGTCTTTTAAAGTCATCACGTAAGTTGGAATGTTGTTAATGTTATACGGAATTGGTAAGGAGGCTTTATAATTTTTCTCTTGTACTTTTCCTTGCGCCGAACTTTGTGCAGCAACTTCTGTGGCGCCACTTTGCTTGTAAAAAGTAGCCTCTTTAGTCCTTGTATCTACTAAAACGAATCCTACTGCCGACTCGTCTTTTCCAACAGAGGTTAAACCAGTGTACCAATATGATTTATTATTGTCGCCATAAACCAAGGTCAATCCTTCGGTAATTTGCAATTTATCGGCATTTGAAAAATTCCAATATCCGTGAACAAATTCGCCCCAATCGGACAATTGATTTTCGATTAATTTTATAGGCTGAATTCTATCTATCCATTTTGGAGCATTGGTGATTGAATAGTCTTTTATTTCTCCTGTTTGTGCATTTAATGCAACAACTCCAGTAGCATTATCTCCTGAGAATCCAATTTTTTTGTCAAATTTTGTTACAATCCAATAAGGAATTCCGTTGTCGTCAATTTCAAAACTGTAATCGGTTAAACCCATCGTTGCAAAACCATTTGTATATAAATACCTATGAATGTCACTTTGAAAGTAGGCATTGTTTTGGTATTTAATTTTGATATTTTTTCCGTTGACTTGTTGTACCAATCGTACATCACGTTCATTAGTAGCCGAAACCATTACGTAACCAGCGGTTCCATCAGAATTATTTAACCATTTAAAAAAACCAGAATGTAAAAGTGGCGCAACCCAAAACAACTCTTTATTTACTTGTTGAATGCAAAATTCACCTAACTCAACTTGACTTCCCAATGCAGGTTGTGAGCCTAGCACTTTTTCGCCGAGCAAATAGGCCAAATCTTCATCAACAACTCTAATTTTATTGATTGAAATTGGAGCAATGTGATTGGAAATTTTATTTCCTGTTTTCACTTTTCCAATTAAATTTTTATACGATTCGCTTCTAAATAAAGGCAAACTTGTAAAAACCGGAAAAATAATTAGGTAAATTAATAAACCTAAAGTTAAAAAATAAAATAGTTTATTCGGTTTTTGAATTAAACGAACACTTTTTTCATTAATTACCTTAAATTTTGAGAAAAGTAAAAAACTTAAAATAACTAATGCTAGTAAAATTATTGGAAGCGTAAGAAAGCCAAAATTTAATACAGGCAAATTAATGTAAAAAAGAACAAAAGCAGCAAGTAAAATTAGTAGAAAGGGTCTAAAATTTTTCATGTTTTTGAAACAATTAGTGTTTCTAATTAGACGTAAATTTTAGAAAAAAGTTACAATTTCACTGTTTTTTTAAAATACTCTCAGGATAAATAATCAATTTAGCAATATAAATTGGAGCATCAAAAGTGTTTTTTACCACCGAATCACCGTTCCATATATTTCTATATCCAAAACCAGCACCAATTCCAATCCAAGAAAAAACTTTATAATTTACTTGACCCGAAATTTCATTAACCAGCAATGAAACCTCTTCTTCACGAACAGTAGTATTGTTAACCTGATAAGTGTATACGGGTTTTCCGTAACCAATTTGCTCTGTAGCAAAACATTCCCAATGGCTGCCTTTGTATATTATCCAATCATTATAAACACTAAAATACCAAAAACTAATTTTTTGTTCAGTAGGTTTACTCACGGTTTTGTTTTTCAATTTTATCTGTAAAGTTCCAGTAATATCAACGGGATTGATTATAAAGGAAGCTCCAAATCCAAATCGAGTAAGATTTTTATATTGTACTCCCATTTTTGCACCAAAAATCGTGATTTGATAATCACGAATGTTTGAAAACCGATTGTCAAATTGAAAATTGAATTTGTATTTTTTTTGATATTCTTGCGAGAAAAATGTAGAGCAGGTTAGTAAACATAAAATAAGCACCAATCTTTTCATAAATAATTTTTCAAATAAGACTCCAAAAATAGTAATTAGTTTAATGGAAAAAAATGTTATTTTTGTTAAATATTATTCAAAATTTAAAACATGAAAGCATATATATTTCCAGGTCAAGGTGCTCAATTTTCAGGAATGGGTAAAGAGTTATACGAAACATCGGCAGTAGCTAAAGAATTATTTGAAAAAGCCAATACTATTTTAGATTTTAAAATTACAGATATTATGTTTGGAGGCACTGCCGAAGAATTAAAAGAAACCAAAGTTACTCAACCTGCAGTTTTTTTACATTCAGTAATTTTGGCTAAAACACTTGAAAATTTCAAGCCAGAGATGGTTGCTGGACATTCTTTGGGAGAATTCTCGGCTTTAGTAGCCAACGGAACTCTGTCTTTTGAAGATGGATTGAGATTAGTTTCAAAACGTGCTTTGGCAATGCAAAAAGCCTGCGAAATTAAACCTTCAACAATGGCAGCGGTATTAAATTTAGAAGATAAAATTGTTGAAGACATTTGTGCTTCAATTGATGGAATTGTGGTTGCTGCAAACTATAATTGTCCTGGGCAATTAGTAATTTCGGGCGAGTATAAAGCAGTGGAATTGGCTTGCGAAAAAATGAAAGAAGCAGGAGCGAAGCGGGCTTTAATTTTGCCAGTTGGTGGAGCATTTCATTCGCCAATGATGGAACCCGCTCGTGAAGAATTAGCAGCCGCTATTGAAGCGACTACTTTTTCAACTCCAATTTGTCCAGTATATCAAAATGTTACTGCAAATGCAGTTTCTGATCCGAATGAAATTAAAAAAAATCTAATTATTCAATTGACAGCACCAGTAAAATGGACACAATCAATTCAACAAATGATTAAAGACGGCGCAACCAGTTTTACAGAAGTAGGTCCAGGAAAAGTATTGGTTGGACTAGTTGGCAAAATTGACAAAGATGTGGAAACTTTTTCGGCCTAGATTTTAAACACTTATTTTAAAAGTTTTTACAAATTCATTTTTAATAATTTATGTTAAACAAAAAAGTCTTCAATAAATTAATTTATTGAAGACTTTTTTATTAGAAATCTATTTATGTTTTTTGAAATATAAAACCTAACTCCTAATTTTAACCTCCCATTTCCAAGCACTAGCAATTGCCTCATCTAGTGTCGATTTTGCTTTCCAGCCCAAAATCAAATTTGCTTTTTCAGTATTGGCAAACGCCGAAATAACGTCACCTTCGCGACGAGCAACTATTTTATAAGGTAATTTTTTACTACTAACTCTTTCAAAAGATTCTATTACTTCCAAAACAGAACTTCCCCATCCGGTTCCTAAATTAAAAGTTTCTACTTTTTCTAAATTTTGTTTTTCGAGCAATCTTTTCATTGCAATTACGTGTGCTTTCGCCAAATCAACAACGTGAATATAATCGCGAATACAAGTTCCATCAGGCGTTGGATAATCGTTTCCGTAAACCGATAATTCTTGCCGCAAACCAAAACCAGTTTGCGTAATAAAAGGCACTAAATTTTGTGGAATACCTATGGGTAATTCGCCAATTTCGGCACTTGGATGCGCTCCAATTGGGTTAAAATAACGCAACAAAATAGCATTTAAATTAGTCACTTTAGCAACATCGTTTATAATTTCTTCTCCAATTTGTTTGGTGTTTCCGTAAGGAGAAATAGCTGGTTGCACTGAAGCGTTTTCAGTAATTGGCATCACTTCGGCTTGACCGTAAACGGTGCACGACGAACTAAAAATTAAATTAGATTGCTCAAGTTTTTGTAATTCTTGCAACAAGTAAACTAAAGTATTTATATTGTTTTCATAGTACAATAAAGGGTTTTTAACACTTTCACCAACTGCTTTTGATGCCGCAAAATGAATTACACCTACCACATCATAATGTTTTTTAAAAAATTCTTGAACCGATTGTTTATCCCGTAAATCAAAATTTTCAAATAGTGGTTTTTTTCCAGTTATAGCAATAATTCCATCCAAAACTGTTGCAGATGAATTGGATAAATTGTCTATTACAATAACCTCAAAACCTTCATTTTGCAATTCGACTACAGTGTGTGAACCTATAAAACCTAAACCTCCTGTTACAACTATTTTCATTATTTTAGTTTTCAGTCGCAGTTTCAGTTTTCAGCAACTGTGACTGAAAACTGAAACTGAATACTAATTAAAAAATTCTTTTACCGAATTAGTAATAAACTGGATTTGTTCGTCATCTAATTCGGTGTGCATTGGCAACGAAATCACCTCTTTAACCAATTGATTTGTTATTGGAAAATGGTCTTCTTTGTATCGTTCATCAACATACGCTTTTTGTAAATGCAACGGAATTGGGTAATAAATAGCACACGGAATACCTTTCGATTGCAAATGTTCCATCAATTTATCTCTATCCGCATTAACAATTCGTAACGTATATTGATGAAAAACGTGGCAATCGCAAATATCGCAAATCATTGGCGCCACAATATTTTTATGCCCTTCAAAGGCTGCAGAATATTTTCTTGCTGCATTTTGTCGAGCTCTTGAATAGTCGTCTAAAAAAGGTAATTTGGCATTTAAAACCGCGGCTTGAATCGAATCTAAACGTGAATTTACACCCACAACTTCGTGATGGTATCGTACATAACTTCCATGATTTGCAATACCTCGTATTTTATGTGCCAAAGCATCATCGTTAGTAAAAATTGCACCACCATCGCCATAACAACCCAAGTTTTTACTCGGAAAAAACGAGGTCGATGCTACATGACCAATCGTTCCTGCCTTCTTTTTTGAACCATCACTAAACTTACAATTTGCTCCAATGGCTTGTGCATTATCTTCAATTACAAATAAATTATGTTCTTTGGCAATGTGCATAATGGCTTCCATATTTGCTGCTCGACCAAACAAATGTACGGGAACAATAGCTTTGGTTTTTGGCGTAATTGCTTTACGAATTGCATCAATAGAAATGTTCATATTTACCAAATCAACATCAACCAAAACGGGGGTTAATTGCAATAACGCAATCACTTCAACGGTTGCAGCAAAGGTAAAATCGGCTGTAATTACTTCATCGCCAGGTTTTAAATCCAAAGCCATCATGGCAATTTGCAAAGCATCCGTTCCATTGGCGCACGGAATTACGTGTTTTACATCTAAATAAGTTTCTAAATTTTTCTGAAATTCGTGAACCTGTGGACCATTTATGTAAGCCGTAGTATTTAAAACATCTTGAATCGAAGCGTTTACAGTATCCGAAATTTTATCATATTGACCTTTTAAGTCAACCATTTGCAGTTTTTTCATATAATATAAAGTATAAAAACAAAAATAGTAATTTAAACCCAAAAATCAACCGAGATATTATTTTTTATTGAATTTATTATGAAGAATTTTAGGAGCACAAGCAATGGGTATATTCAAAAAACCTTGTTCCCGCTTTCCCTCCAAAACTTCGCTAAAAAAGCGAAGGTTTTTCCCTATAATCGGGGCTAGCGACAAACTTGGTTTCGTGAATGAGAGATTTTTTCTTATTTTTACAAATCTAAAACTTAAAAATGCTTTTTTTATACAATTTAGTTGTTCTCATTGCTTCACAAATTTTAAAATTGATTGCGCTTTTAAGTCCAAAAATGAAACTTTTTGTAAACGGACGAAAAAATGTTTTTCAAACTTTAAAAACCAAAATTCAACCTGATGATAAAACCATTTGGTTTCACGCAGCATCGCTAGGCGAATACGAGCAAGGATTACCCGTTATTGAAAAAATAAAAACAAAATATCCAACACATAAAATTATAATTACATTTTTTTCGCCCTCCGGTTTTGAGGTTCGTAAAAACAATACTGTTGCCGATGTCACGGTTTATTTACCATTAGACACTAAATCAAATGCGAAAAAATTTCTTAAACTCGCTCATCCTGATTTGGTGTTTTTTATAAAATACGAATTTTGGCCTAATTATTTAAACCAACTTAAAAAGAAATCCCAAAACAATGGGACAAAAACATACTTAATTTCAGGAATTTTTCGTAAAAATCAAATCTTCTTTAAATGGTATGGTTCTTTTTATCGCAAGGCACTAAAAACTTTTGATTACTTTTTTGTGCAAAACGAAAGTTCCAAAAAGTTATTACAAACTATCGGTTTTGCTAATGTAAAAGTTTCAGGCGATACTCGTTTTGATCGAGTAGTTTCGATTTTAGAACGAGACAATTCGTTAGATTTTGTCAAAAATTTTAAAAAAGATGCAATCTTAATAGTCATTGGAAGTTCGTGGCCAAAAGACGAAGTTTTACTAGCAAACTTCATCAATCAAGCCAACGAAAATATTAAATTTATAATAGCGCCACACAATATTAAAACAGAACAAATTTCAAATTTTAAATCCCAAATAACAAAAAAAACTATTCTTTTTTCAGAGAAAAATGGTTTAGATTTATCAGAATTTCAAGTTTTAATCGTCGATACTGTCGGGATTTTAACCAAAATTTACAGTTATGCTGATATTGCCTATGTTGGCGGTGGTTTCGGAAATCCTGGTGTTCACAATATTTTAGAACCAGCTACCTTTGGAATCCCAATCATTATTGGACCCAATTTCTCTCATTTTGCCGAAGCTATTGCCTTAGTGCATCAAAAAGGTTGTGTTTCAATTTCCAATCAAAGCGAATTAAATGACATCTTGAATCTTTTGATAAACAATGAAGACGAACGAAATGAAAAAGGACATATTTGTTCCACATTTGTACAAATGAATAAAGGAGCGACCGACTTGATTTTGAAAAATATTGAATACTCAAAAATTTAAAAATAGTGATAACTTTTAAACAATTTGAATATTCTCAAATCGAAATCATTTCACAAATGATGATTGACTTTTACGCCATCGATAATTATCTAATAGAAATTGATAAAACTAAAGATTTACTAAATGAATTTATTGCAAATGAAAATTTAGGAAAAGCATATCTTATATATAATGACGATAAAATTGCAGGATATTTTATTTTAACCTTCGTTTTTAGTTTTGAATATCAAGGGCGATTGGCTTTTTTAGACGAGCTGTATATTACAAAGTTATATCGAGGTTCGGGGATTGGTAATAAAACGCTACAATTTATTGTGGGCTTAACAAATGAGTTAAACATTAAAAAGATGTATTTAGAAGTCGAGAACCACAACGAAAATGCTCAAAAATTGTATCTTGCCAACGATTTTGAATTTCACAATCGAAAAATAATGACCTATAAAACCAAATAACTAATTATGAGATATTTTAAATTACTGCTGCTCCTTTTTTTTATTCAAACCCAAGCACAACAAGGCGGAATGTGGGTTCCATCGCTATTGAATTCTATGAACGATTCTGAAATGAAAAGTCTGGGTTCCAAAATTTCTATTAAAGACATTTACGATGCCAACAAATCGAGTTTAAAAGATGCCGTTCCACAATTTAATGGCGGTTGCACAAGCGAAGTTATTTCGCCGAAAGGCTTAATCTTAACCAATCATCATTGCGGTTTTGATGCCATTCAAAATCATTCGACTGTAGAACACGATTATTTGCGTGATGGTTTTTGGGCTTATAAAATGGAAGACGAAATTCCTAATAAAGACCTAGAAGTAACTTTTATTATCAAAATTGAAGATGTAACTAATAAAGTTTTAGATGGCGTTTCTGGTTTAACATCAGAAATTGAAAAACAAAAAAAAATTCAACAAAACATTTCCGAATTAACTAAAAGTCTTGCTAAAGAAACTTGGCAAGAAAACCGAATTAGAAGTTTTTTTGATGGAAATCAATACCTTTTATTTGTAATTGAAAGTTTTAAAGACGTTCGATTCGTAGGTGCGCCGCCAAGTTCTATAGGTAAATTTGGTTCCGATACCGACAATTGGGTTTGGCCACGTCATACAGGCGATTTTTCGTTGTTCCGAATTTATGCAGATAAAAACAATCATCCAGCCGAATATTCAAAAGACAACGTTCCTTATGTTCCTAAAAAGTTTTTACCTATTTCAACTTCTGGTATTGAAGAAAATGATTTTACGATGGTTTTAGGATTTCCAGGTAGAACACAAGAATATTTGCCTTCGTTTGCAGTAGCTCAAATAATGAACGATTTGAATCCAGCAAAAATTGAAATTCGTGACAACGCTTTGAAAATTCAAGATGGTTTTATGCGAAAAGATCAAGCCATAAAAATTCAATATGCTTCAAAATATGCTGGAATTGCTAACTATTGGAAAAAATGGATTGGCGAAACCAAAGGGTTAAAAAAATCAAATGCTTTGTCGACCAAGCAACAATTTGAATCCGAATTTAAAGAAAAGGTCGTCAAAGCAGGTAAACAAACTGAATATGGAAATTTATTATCTGAATTTGAAAAAAATTATTACGATATAAAAGACTATGCTCTAGCAAGAGATTATTTTAGTGAAGTTGTACAGCGAAATACTGAATTGTTGAGTTCAGGATATCGATTATATCAATTGGAACAAGTGTTTGCAACTAAAGGAGAGCAAGCGTTTATGGATAGAAAAACGGTATTAACTAACACTATGGTTGATTTTTATAAAGATTTTAATGCTCTAGTGGATAAAAATGTATTTGAAAAACTAATTGATTTGTATGCAACAAAATCTCCAAAACAATTTTTGCCATCTACTTTAAATGCAATTAATGCCTCAAATTTAGCAAATGATGTTTATTCAAATTCAAAATTGACTAGTTATGAAGGCTTCAAATCATTATTAGAAGGCGATTCAAAATCGGTGTTAGAAAAATTGAATAATGATAATGGCTATCAATTAGTAAAATCGATGGCTGATGCATATTTGAAAAATGTTGCACCAAAGTTTGACGAAATTAATTTGAAGAATATAGGTTTACAAAGAACTTATATGAAAGCAATTTTAGAATTATTACCAAACAACCGAATTTTTCCTGATGCAAACAGCACATTACGAGTAACTTACGGAAAAGTAAAAGGGTACAAACCAAATGATGCGGTTTACTACGAGCCCATTACGTATTTAGACGGAGTGATGGAAAAATACATTCCAGGCGATTATGAATTTGATGTTCCGAAAAAATTAATCGATTTATACAACGCAAAAGATTTTGGAATTTACGGTAAAAATGGTAAAATGCCCGTTTGTTTTATTGGAACCAATCACACAACTGGAGGAAATTCCGGAAGTCCAGCCGTTGATGCATATGGAAATTTAATTGGTTTAAATTTTGACAGAGTTTGGGAAGGCACCATGAGCGATATTAATTACAGTCCAGAAATTTGCCGAAACATTATGGTTGATGCTAGATATGTTCTTTTTATAATCGATAAATATGCTGGCGCAAAAAATTTAATTGCTGAAATGCAATTAGTTAACCCAAAAACATCCAAAAAGGGAAATAAATAAATATTTTCGGTTTGTTAACAGTATTTTGGCACAGTATTTGTTAAGTATTTAAAAGTTGTAAAGAGAATAAATTTTAAAAAAAGTTAAAATTTTATTTCAACCTATTAAAAAATTTATATCTTTGCATCGAATTAATAATTAACCTTTTATACAAATTAAGATGAAAAAAGTATTTTTAAGTTTAGCTATCGTTGCTGCATTAACTGTAGTATCTTGTAAACAAGCTGAAACAGCTGAAGCTACTGCTGAGACTGTAGATTCTACTGCTGCTGTTGTTGATTCTGCTGCTACTGTAGTTGATTCTGCTGCTGCTGTAGCTACTGATGCTGCTGCAACTGCTACTGATGCTGCTGCAACTGCAAAAGACGCTGCTGTTAAAACAGAAGCTGCTGCTGCTGCTCCAGTAAAAAAATAATTAGAAACTAGTTTCTAATTTTAAGCTCCGCATTGCGGGGCTTTTTTTATGCTTTTATTTTACGAAGTAACTTAGTCTTGAAATATTTCATCTTGATTTGAAAAATCGAGTACTTCCGCTTTTTCTAAATATTTATTAATTCCATCGATTCCTTTTTGCAGCATTAATAAGGTAGAAAACTTTCTACTTGTTCCATAAATTTTATCATTCAATAAAACGTCAAAATAGAACTTACCATTACCTGCCTTTTTTTTAATTAAAATCAACTTTTTTAATGATGTTCTGAGCAAATCGATTTGTTCTTCACATTCAAATTTTAATTCGTAGGACAAACTTGTAAAAATAATTTTACCTTTTCGAGAGGTGAAAACAAATTTATATTCGCCGTTAGATATTTTAGTGATTACGAAAGTGCTCATTAGATTTTAAAATTCAAAAAATTAAATGTGGAAGTAAACAATAAAAAAAAAGCTTCAAACAAAGTTTGAAGCTTTTAGTACTCGGGACGGGAATGACACCCACCCTATTTTTCAGTTTATTGAACCCCTTGAAAACACTGAAAAAATGACTAAAACCTCAACAAAATTAGATGTCAACCTTTGTTTTACAACATCTAATACCAATTGAATGAAATTGAATGAAATTGAATTAAATTGTAAAAATGTTTGGCAAATGTTTGGCAAGTTTCAAAAAGTTGCCAAACATTGATTATATTTATATTGTTCAAACATTAAAAATAGTTCAAAATGGCATCAGTTAAATTCCGTTTGCGAAGCAAATCTAACAAAAACGTTTCAATTAAAATTTATTTATCGGCTGGAAGACAAAATAAATTATTAGAAATAAGTACTGGTTTTTCTATAAACCCAAAAGACTGGAGTGAATCAACCAATTTTCCGAAACAAAACAACCCCGAGAACAAAATTTTATCTAACGAACTTAAAAAATTAGAAACCTTTGTTTTTAATAATTTGAACAAAGATTTATCAAAAGGCATTTTGATTGATTTGTTTTGGCTCCAAAATAAAGTTGATGAATGTTTTAAAAGAACTAAAAAAAATGATTTAGGAATAGTTACTAATCATATTCAATATATTATCGATAACGCCAACACCCGAAAAGTGCAAGGTAAAAAAACATTAGGAATATCTAAAAACAGTATTATTGGTTACACAACTTTCAAAAACAACTTTTTGAGTTACGAAAGTGAAATAAAAAAACAAATCAATTTTTTAGATGTAAATAAAACCTTTGTTGATAAATACATAAACTGGTTAATCAATACCAAAAAATATTCGGTTAACTATTCTGGCAAAATGATTGACAATTTAAAAACCGTTTGCATTGATGCCGAAAAAAGCGAAATTCCTGTAAATGTTTACGCAAAACAAATTTCGGGATTTTCTGAATGTGATTCCGATAGATACATTGTTACTTTATCTTTTGATGAATTGGAGCAAATAAAAGATACAGAAATTGAAAGTACTGCATTGCAAAACGCCCGAAACTGGATTTTGATTGGGTGCGAAATCGGGCAACGTGGAAGTGATTTACTAAACATTACAAATAAAAACATTCGATACGATAAAGGCAATTTGTACTTAGATATTATACAACAAAAAACAAATAAATCGGTTACTATTGGCATTATTGCAACCCACGTTATAGAAATAATCGAAAACAATTTGCCTTATAAAATTAGTAGTCAAAAATTTAATGAACACATAAAAGAAGTGTGTAAAGTTTGCGGAATTGATGTGGTTATTGAGGGCAAAAAACTAAACCCTGAAACTAAACGTAAAGAATTGGGTAAGTATCCGAAACACGAATTAATTGCCTCGCATTCATTTAGACGTTCGTTTGCAACTAATTATTATAAAAAAGTACCAACTGCAATTTTAATTAATATAACGGGGCATTCTAAAGAAAGTTTGTTTTTACAGTATATTAATCAACGGGAAGACAAAGACGCAAACGCCGATATGTTTATGCAGTTTTACACCGATATTCACAAAGAAAAAGAACCTCAACTTAAAGTAATTAGAACCGCAAATTAAAATAAAGTTTGCAAATTGAAAACTATTTAATATATTTGATCAATGAATGTAATTTACAGACGAGCAATAACATTTTATATCGACCATTATCCAAAAGCCAAAAAGCAATTAGAGGTTTGGTACGAAGATTTTTTGAAATACGATTTTACAAACTTTAACGAAATAAAAGACGTTTACGGCAATGCCAGTATAATTGCAAACAACCGAGCAGTATTTAATATTAAAGGCAACGATTACAGATTAATAGTTTCGTTCAACTTTAAACAAGGTGCGTGTTTTATTATTTGGTTTGGCACACACAACGAATACGATAAAATAGATTGCGAAACAATACCTTTTAACAAGGCAATACAAAACTATAAAACAAAATAATTATGAATTGGAAAGTTTTAAAAACCGAAGATGATTTTAATATAGCCATTGAGCGTACCTACGAGATTTTTCACGTTGAGCCTAACACACCCGAAGACGACGAGTTGGGTTTGTTATTGGTTTTAATAAAAGATTACGAAGACAAACACCACGCTTTACCTCAACTGGACGCCCTTGAAGTTATAAAATACAAAATGAAAGAAAAGGGAATGAAAAACAAAGATTTAGAGCCGATTATAGGAAGCAAAGGACACGTTTCGGCAATACTTTCGGGCAAACGTGAAATTACTCTTAAAATGGCTCAAAAACTTAAAAATTACTTTAACATTCCAGCAGAGGCGTTTTTGCATACGGCGTAACCTATGTGTTATTAAAAAGAATAATAAAAATTTAACAAACACTCAAATCAAAAACGTAAAAATAAATTATGAAAAAATTATTATTTGTAGTCGCATTAATTTTATATTTTGCAAAACCAATTTTTTGTCAAGACTTAAATATAAAGTTTGTTGAGCAATTGACAAAAATAAAAATTTCGGAAATTGATTATGTGATGATTGAGGGTTACGGATATAAAAAATATAGCGAAGAAAATGAAGGAAGACAAATAACATTCACAAAAGTATTAAATGACGATTTAGATAACGCAATTATGATAGAATTGATTTTCCCTAAAAATAATACATTTTCAATTAACATTAAAATCGCAAAAAACTTTAGCATACAAAAAATAAAAGATGACCTTATAAAAAATAATTATCTGTTTGAAGGAGAGCAAATGGGAGGTTTAAGGTACAAAAAAGAAAACATTGTTTTTTTAATTAGTATTAAACCTATTTCTATGGGTTGTTATCAAATATTGGTATTAGGAAAAAACGAATAACTTTTTTATTTTAAATATTGTTTTATAAACTGGTTTTATTGCGTTTTAGTTTTAGTACCAAAAATAATATCGTGTAATTACTTTTCTTATAACAACTACATTTTTTAATTAATTAAATATGAATGATTACTTTGATTACAACCTACTAATTGCCAAAAATTTAGATTTATCGAATAAATTAGATCAGGTTTTGAAAGATTTTGAATTAAAAGAAAAGTCATTCACGAAATATGATTTAATTAAAAAGTTGATTTTAAACCCTAAAAACTATAATTTTTTTGAACGATTAAACAACATTGTTAAGGCTGTAGAACGTAAAAAATTAATTTGCAATGATTTTGATAAAATAAGAGAAAATAATATTGAAAAAGAAAATATGTATGTATTTCTTTTAGATTTATTAAAACATTGCGATAAAATTCAATATAACTGGAATGATTTATTTTTGTTATTGGTTTACGAAAAAGAGTATCAATTAGATGAAGATTTAAAAAATTTTACATTTTTAAAAAACTAAAATTAAGGCATTGTTAAAATTGTTCAAAGTATGGAGGTAGAAGAAATAAATTTTAATAATTGGTATGTTCGATATCAATATTCAGAGCAAGATTACAATAATAAAATAACTAATTTAATAAGAAAAAATCCGAATTTAACTGAATTTGAGATTTTAAAATTTGCAATTTCTAATCATCAAAAAGAATTGAAAAATTTGCCAACTAAAACTGATGAAGAGTTGATAAATGAGAACATTAATTTTAAACCAGAACATAGGGAAAATTGGATAAAAGAATATTTACCGAATGTTAAAAGTAAATTTTACTATGAACATAACACCCATAAATTAATAATAGAAAATTTAATATTAAGAAAAAGTAGATTACCTCAACCAATTGAACATATTAAAGAAAAGGTACTTAATACTGATTCTGTTCCATTCAAAGTTGGTTTACTATTTGCAGAAAATAAGATTTATCAAAAAACAGATGATAATAAAGTTGTTTTTTATTTCTTGTTTGAAAACAACGCAGAAATTCCTTTTACTAGCATTGTAAAACTTTCAAAACATTTAAAACTTTCAAGGCAATACATTAATGATACAATAAGAGGATTAAGTTCAAATCACAATATATACAAGAGTAAAAAAATAATGAAAAATGTGATTGATTATTGTACTGAAAAAGAAATTGTAATTTGTACAATTTTTTTCGATAAATATACTGCATTAAACGAATCTAGTTTATAAAACAAAACTGCACCAAAAACTGCACAGGTGCAACAATAAGGTGCAGATGAATAATATAGAATTTCGCAAAGTAATAATAATAAAAAATACTTTGCAAAATGGAACAACTTCATTTCTTTTCGGTAGACCCGAACCACTTCAAAAAAGAAATCGCAAACGAGGTAAAAACATACCTCGACGAATTTCTAAAAAATTTCAAACCAGTCCAACCCAAAGAATATCTTTCGAGAAAAGATGTTGCTACTTTATTTGGTGTGGATATTTCCAGCGTACATAATTGGGCAAAAAACGGTCGATTAAATCCTCTCGGTATCGGTGGAAGAATTTATTTTCTTCGCACAGAAGTTGAGGCAAGTCTTAAACAAATAAACGTTTAAGATTTGGAAACTACTGGCAAAACCCCAAACTGTATTTCGCACGTTTATAAAGTTTCTAAAACATTACAATCATACACAATTTATGAACTTGTAGAAGTTATTAATGGTAAAAACATACTTACCGATTTGATAAGAATTGAACCTTACCAAGGCAAATCGAAGGCTACAAACCTTAACCATTATTTACGTTTGCGAACAACCAACAACTGGTCAAAATGTGAACAAGTTTCGGGTTTAAGACCTACGAAATTTAAAGAGGTTTATTATGGAGATAGAAATAAAAACGATAAAAAAAGTTTATTGATTTTTCAATATTTCAATCATCTTTCGGGAATGTTTGGCGAAACTGAAAAACATTTAAAAATTGATGTTTATCCAAATTATTATCCGTTTAACAATACGATACGTCAAAACACAATTAACAATTATGCAAAGTAAAAACATAAAAAAAGGCGACTTGTTCAAGGTCGCCTTAAAGTTCAATTTTGTTTCTACTGGCATCGCAAAAACTTAAAACAAAGATAGTGAAATGATAGACTACACAAAAATTTATCTGATAAATATTGATGTAAATAGGTTATTAAAATTAGAATGTTTAGATTTTAAAATCGAAGTTTCAACATCAACTGGCGAAGTATCTACAACCCAAGTTGCAACTTACAATCATTGCAAAATTACTGTAAAAGTAAATACTATTGACAAGACCAAACCACACGTTTATTTTACTGGTAGTATTCACAAACTCTATAATCAATTAAATAATGTTTACGCCCCCAATTACAATAGTAAAATGCCTTATAAAGGTTATAACGGCAATCAATTTAACTTAAATGATATAATTGAAACAAAGTTGCATTTAAAACAATTATTTGATTGTAATGCCTCGCAAATGGTTTTTGAAAATATTGAATTTGGAATAAACACAATTTTAGATTTTAAACCAAAACTATTTTTAAAAGGATTGTTATTTCATATAAACAAAGAATTTCAATTTGAACTCGATGGGAACAATTCGCAATGTATTCACAATCGATTTATTTTTAAAATTTATAATAAATCATATCAATATAACTTGGTCGAAAACGTTTTGAGAGTTGAATTGAAAATTAAAAAAATGATAGAGTTGAAAAACTTGAATATTAAAACCTTTGCAGACATAAACGAAAACGCACTCAACAAAGTCAAAGATTTACTTTTAAAACGATTTGACGAAGTAGTATATTATGATTACACAATTAGAGAAAGTGAACTTTCAAACACAAATCTAAAATTAATTAAACTTTATTCAAATGTGAAATATTGGTGTGAAAAAACAAAGCCAATTCATAGAGACAGACCAAAAAAGAATCTGAAAAGAATAATAGAAAAATATTCAGATAATTTACACCAACAGATCAGAACACAAATTATTGAAAAGTGTGTAACGATTAACCGCCTTTCGGGAACAGTCCAAAACACAAATTGTGTAACGATTAACTATGAAAGTATATTGTTAGATATTACACAAACCAAAGTTTCAAATAATAAACTTTGCAAAGTAACTGGTTTAAATATTTCAATGCAAAAAAACAATAGTTTAACATTATCATTTTCGGGGTTGAGGTATTTACATCAAAACGATATTAAAACCTTTGAACGATTAAAAAATAAATACTTATCGAAAGTTTGGATTAATTCAAGTTTAGAAACTCAAATACACGAATTGGCTCACAATATTAGAAACAAAAAAAGTAATGCCATAATAAACCACAAACGAATATACCAACCCCAACAATTAAATTTTTTATCACAATTTTAAAATAAAACAAAATGACTTATACTCACTCGAAAGAAGAATGCGACTTTTTTACAGATACATTAAATAACAAAACATTAATTATAAGGAAAGACAAAATAACTGGCGAAGTACTTTTTGATGCCGAATGTTTAGCAAGGGCAATCGGTTTTAAAAGTTTAAAAGATATGATTGAAAATAGTACTTTACTTGAAAATATGTTTTTAGATGGAATAAATGAAAACAATATAAAAATATTCAACAATGATTCTAATTTTAACGATGCCCCTTTTTAGGGGTTTTGTTTTGTAAAAATTAAAAGTTCACTTGGTTCAATTTCTAATGCGTTGGCAATTTTAACTAAAGTTTTAATAGTTGTATTAATTTCATTTCGTTCAATTCGTCCAATTGTTGATTTTGGCAAATTACATATATCGGCTAAATTTTGTTGAGATAAGTTTTTCCGTTCTCGAATTTGCCTTAAATGAATACCTAAATGAATTAAAAAAGTTTCTTCAAAAGTCATATTCAAAGATGAAAAAGAAATATTTTTAACCTGGACGCCTTTACGCCACCAAATTTATTATATTTGAAAAAAAATTAAGTTGGTTACGGTTTACCGTAAAACATTTAAAAATTAAAATTTAACCTTTGTAAAACTTTAAAAACATTTATTATGAAAAAAATTATTTTAGGATTATTAATTGCATTTACTTTAAATGGTTGTAGTAAAAGTTCAGAAAATCCCTTAACAACAAATCAAAGTAACTCTGTAACACTTGATAAAAGTAAATTTTATTTTAAATGGAGAAGTACTGATATTGGAGGAGTTGGTACAGGAAGTAATAATGGTTTAATTAAAATATATATTTTTTATAATACTGGTAGTTATTACATTTCAGAACATTGTTTAAATGCAGCTGATCCTTTACAACTTTGTGCAAATATTTCAACCTACGAAATAGTAGGTAATGATATTATAATAAAAGGTTATAGTCCTGCATTTCCTCTTTTTTTAAAATATAGAGTTGAAAGTATTGATAGTAACACTTTAAATATGACAAAATATTCTAGTACTAATTCTGCGGGAGTTTTTGTAGATATTCCCGTAGGCTCACAATTATTAGAAAGATATATTAAGGCAGATTAAAATAAATAGGGTAATAAACTGGTAAACTTTAAAAAGTAGGTTTAAATCTTGTCAGTTTGTTTTATAAATAAAAAATCGACTTTATTATAGGTCGATTTTTTTTATAACCATTTCTATAAGTAATCACAAACATCTTTTATTTTGGAGTAATGATTACTAATAAAATTAATAGATACATAAAACAGATTAAAAATTTGAATTTTAATCAATAAAATCAATAGTTTTTATAAAATATTAAAAATCAAAATTCAACAAAATTAAAATTTAAAAAAACCTTAAGTAATTATAAATGTATAATATAACTAAAGGTTTAAAAGGTATGTGTATATTGAGGTTAAATTTTTAAAAAAGAAAATTGAATTTTTAAAACGGGTAGGGGTCGATTATATAAATTCTATTAAAAAGGTTTTGACTTTATTTGTTGAGCCCTATTTAATATTCCACTTACTATTTTGTTCCACTTGTCTTTTTCGAGGGCATTATTATAAATTTCAAATTGATTAAAATGAAACTATAATTTTCAATAAAAATTTAAGATTTTTTAAAATGTTTGGCAAATGTTTGGCAAGTTATAAAATAAAAAACCTCAATCTATTTAAAATCAAATAGTTGAGGTTTTTCTTTGTACTCGGGACGGGACTTGAACCCGTACGACCATTACAGTCACTGGATTTTAAGTCCAGCGTGTCTACCAATTTCACCACCCAAGCAGTTTTTTTGATAGTTCAAAAAAATCGAGCGAAAAACGGGGCTCGAACCCGCGACCTCGACCTTGGCAAGGTCGCGCTCTACCAACTGAGCTATTTTCGCATTATTTCAATTTGTAAAAGAACAGCAAAACTTTCGTTGGCAATGCGGGTGCAAATATAAAACTTAAAATGAATATAGCAAACGTTTTTTTAAAAAAAATTATGTAAAAAAGGTAATGCTTTGACAACCTTTATTTTAGTTCTTAGTTAACATTCGTTTTATTTCATTTAGTTTCATTAAGGCTTCCACTGGCGTTAGTATATTGATGTCTAAATTCAATATTTCTTCTTTAATTTCTTCTAATAATGGGTCATCAAGAGTGAAGATACTTAATTGTAAATCATCTTTCTTGGTTTTTCCTGATAATTCTTCGCTAGAATGATTTTTTTCTAACTTTTTCAAAAGTTTTTGAGCTTTTAAAATCACTGTTTGTGGCATTCCAGCCATTTTTGCAACGTGAATTCCAAAACTGTGTGCACTACCTCCTTTTTCGAGTTTTCGTAAAAATAAAACAGTATCCTTTAACTCTTTTACAGAAACATTGAAATTCTGAATTCGGGGCATTGAATTTGACATTTCGTTCAATTCGTGATAATGCGTAGCAAAAAGAGTTTTAGGTTGAGCTGGATTTTCGTGTAAAAATTCAGCTATCGCCCAAGCAATCGAAATTCCGTCGTAAGTGCTAGTTCCACGACCAATTTCATCAAGTAAAACCAAACTTTTGTCGGAAATATTGTTCAAAATGGAAGCCGTTTCATTCATTTCGACCATAAAAGTTGATTCCCCCATTGAAATATTATCACTTGCACCAACTCGAGTAAAAATTTTATCTACAATTCCCATTCTAACGGCTTCGGCAGGCACAAAACTACCCATTTGCGCCAACAAAACTATTAATGCCGTTTGACGTAAAATAGCTGATTTACCAGACATGTTTGGTCCTGTAATCATTATCAATTGTTGCGAATTTCTATCTAAAAATAAATCATTCGGTATGTAGGGAATTCCTAATGGTAATTGTTTTTCAATAACCGGATGTCTACCATTTTTGATTTCTAAATCAAAAGTTTCATCTAGAATTGGGCAAACATAGTTGTTTTCAATTGCCAATTGAGTAAAAGAAAGCAAACAGTCTATTTGAGCTACCAAATTAGCATTCAACTGAACTGGCTTAATGTAAGTTGCGATCCAAGAAATTAATTGCTCGTAAATTTGACTTTCTATCTGATAAATTTTTTCTTCGGCACCTAAAATTTTAGTTTCGTATTCTTTTAATTCTTCAGTAATGTAACGTTCGGCATTAACTAAGGTTTGTTTGCGAATCCAAGTAGATGGTACTTTGTCTTTGTGCATATTTCGAACTTCGATGTAATAACCAAAAACACCGTTGAACGCAATTTTTAACGAACCAATTCCTGTTGCTTCTGATTCTCGCTTTTCGATGCCTTCTAAAAATTCTTTGCCAGAAAAGGCAATGTTTCTAAGTTCGTCTAATTCTGCATTTATACCTGATGCTACTGCATTTCCTTTGGCAATTGAAACGGGCGCCTCTTGGTTTAATGTAGTTTTTATTTTCTCGCGAAGCAAATCGCACGGATGCAAATTATCGCCAATTACGCGAACAGCTTCTTGTTTACTGGCTAGAGCTAACTCTTTTATCGGAATTATGGCTTCTAAGGAATCTTTTAAATTAATGATTTCTCGGGGCGAAACTTTTCCAGTAGCAATTTTAGAAATCAAGCGTTCTAAATCGGAAATTTGTTTGATTTGCATTTGCATTTGCAGCATCGTATCAGGATTTTCTTTTAAATAGGAAACTACTTCGTGACGACTTCTTATTTTATGAATGTCCTTTAAAGGCAATGCCAACCAGCGTTTTAAAAGCCGTCCGCCCATTGGCGAAAGCGTTTTATCAATTACATCAATTAATGTTACGGCATTTGGATTGTAACTTTGATATAATTCGAGATTTCTAATCGTAAACCTGTCCATCCAAACGTAAGCGTCTTCGGCAATACGTTGAATACTCGTAATATGTTGAACACGATTGTGTTGCGTTTCTGAAAGGTAAAATAAAATGGCTCCTGAAGCCACAATTCCTGCATCTAAATCTTCAATACCAAAACCTTTTAAAGAGTTCGTTTGAAAATGAGAAGTCAAACTTTGTAAAGCATAATCATCTTTAAAAACCCAGTCGTCTAAATAAAACGCATTAAAATTGGATCCAAAAGCCGTTGAAAATTGCATTTTATCATTTTTTTGAATTAAAACTTCACTTGGGCTAAAATTCTGAAGCAACTTGTCAATATATTCCTCATTTCCCTGTGAAGTTAAAAACTCTCCAGTTGAAACATCTAAAAACGAAATCCCTAATTGTTTTTTCCCAAAATAAATCGCAGCTAAAAAATTATTCGATTTTGAATTTAACACCTCATCATTCATAGAAACTCCTGGGGTAACCAATTCGGTAACGCCACGTTTCACAATTGTTTTGGTCATTTTTGGATCTTCTAATTGGTCGCAAATGGCTACTCGAAGTCCTGCCTTTACTAATTTTGGCAAATAGGTATTGATAGAATGATGCGGAAATCCAGCTAAAGCGGTTTCGGTTTCGGATCCTGCGCCGCGTTTAGTTAAGGTAATTCCTAATATTTTTGAAGCACGAACGGCATCGTCGCCAAAAGTTTCGTAAAAATCACCCACACGAAAAAGCAAACAAGCATCGGGATATTTTCGTTTTATCTCGTTATATTGCTTCATTAACGGAGTTTCTTTGACTTCTTTTACTTTACTTGACACTTTTTTTGTGATATAATTATACGAATACGAAAATAAAAATTAAATTTCAAAATCAGTGAATTTGTAGATTTATTAAAAAAAAATGTTCAAGTTTTTAAAATGGCACGATTTTTTATATAAATTTGCGTAATTAATAAACCTAATTAAATTATTTTAATATGAAAAAAATAGTATTCTTCGCAATGTTGCTTGTATTTGGAATTACGACTTCAAATGCACAAAAAGCAAAAACAGTTAAAACTAAAGCGGCTGTTGCTGCAAAATCAAAAATCCCAACTGTTGAAGGTGCTGGAATGGTTTTTGAACAAGAAACTATTGATTACGGAACTATTGAGCACAATGCCGATGGTAAAAGACAGTTTGTATTGGTTAACAATGGTAATCAACCATTAATTATTACAGCAGCTACTGGGTCTTGTGGTTGTACTGTACCAAGCGCACCAAAAGAGCCAATCGCTCCTGGTGCTAGAGCCGTAATTGATGTAAAATATGCTACTGATAGAGTTGGGCCTTTTACTAAAACAGTTACAGTAACTTCTAATGCAGTTCAAGGTGCATCAAAAGTATTAACAATTAAAGGAGATGTAAAAGGTGATACAGTTGCTGTACCTACTAAAAGCTAATCCAACACACTATAATTTAAAAGCTTCCTGAAAATGGAAGCTTTTTTTTTGAAATAAGTATAGAAATGAGAAAATTAGAAAACCGAGAATTAGACCGTAAATCGGTTGAAGATTTTAAAAAAGCTGATAAAACACCTATCATTATTATTCTTGATGATGTTAGAAGTTTGCATAATATAGGTTCGGTTTTTAGAACTGCGGATGCTTTTTTGGTTGAAAAGATAATTTTGTGCGGCATTACTGCAATACCACCAAACAAAGAAATTAACAAAACAGCTTTGGGCGCAACAGAAACTGTATTTTGGGAATATAATTCAAGTGTTTTAAAGGCCATTGAAACTTTAAAAACCCAAAAAGTTGAAGTCTATGCCATTGAACAAGTGGAGAATGCTATTTTTTTAAATAATTTTCAACCTGAAAAAGGTAAAAAATACGGCTTGGTTTTTGGGAACGAAGTTTTTGGTGTGTCGCAAGAAGCGGTTAAAATTTGCACTGGAACTATCGAAATTCCGCAATTGGGAACCAAGCATTCCTTAAATATTTCGGTTACCGCTGGTATTGTGGTTTGGGATTTGTTTAGTAAAATGAATTTGACATAAAAAAACCGCCAATCTTGATGAAAGGCGGTTTAAATTTTTAAGCAAACACTTCGGTTCCTTTTTTATCAAAAAAATGATAATCGAGGTACGTGTAAGCGTCACGTGGTACAATTTTTATCCATTTTTTGTGTTCAAAAAACCATTTTAAACGATGTGAACGGATTCCTTTTGTTAAATACGCTTCCACAAAAGGATGTACACTAAGGATTACTTTTTTATGGTTTTTTAAAATCTTTTCTAAATCGGATGTGATCTTATCAATGATTAAAATTGGTGCTTCAATTTCACCTTGCGCATTGTTTGGATCTTCTTCTCGTGTTTTTATATTTACCTCTGGTCGTACACGTTGACGTGTTATTTGAACTAAACCAAACTTACTTGGAGGTAATATTTTATGTTTTGCTTTATCGTCGGCCATTTCGTCTCGTAAAAAGTCGAAAAGCACTTTACGATTATCAGGATTTTGCATATCGATAAAATCGACAACAATAATGCCGCCCATATCTCGTAAACGCAATTGGCGTGCTATTTCACCAGCAGCAATCATATTTACTTCCATAGCGGTGTCTTCTTGATTATTGGCTTTGTTCGAGCGGTTGCCACTGTTTACATCAATAACGTGTAAGGCTTCGGTGTGTTCAATAATCAAATAAGCTCCTTTACTCATCGAAACTGTTTTTCCAAACGATGTTTTTATTTGGCGTTCGATATGGTATTTTTCAAAAATCGGTACATCTATCGATTGATAATGTTTTACAATATTTTGTTTTGAAGGCGCTATAGTAGCAATATAATCCTTCGTTTCGTTAAATAACGCTTCATCATCGACTTGAATACCCGTGAAGGTATCGTTAAAAATGTCTCTAAGCATTGAGGAAGTTTTGTTGACTTCTCCAAGTACTTTTGATGGATGATGAGCGGTTACTAATTTTTTACACATTGCAACCCATCTATCATTTAATAGTTGCAAATCTTTTTCTATTTCTGCTACGTTTTTGCCTTCGGCTACTGTTCTCACAATAACACCAAAACCTTTTGGTTTAACGGCTTGTACCAATTTTTTTAATCGGTCTTTTTCTTGTTTAGATTCTATTTTTTGCGAAATAGAAACTCGGTCAGAAAAAGGGACAAGAACTAAAAATCTACCTGCAAACGAAAGTTCAGAACTAATTCGTGGGCCTTTGGTTGATATTGGCTCTTTAACCACTTGCACTAAAACAGATTGATTGGCACTTAGCACATCAGTGATGGCACCATCTTTATCTATTTCTTTTTCAAACTGGAAGTTTTTAAGGGAGAAATCTTTTATTTTACCTGCGCTTACAAGTTTTATGAATTTTAAATAGGATAGTAATTGTGGTCCTAAATCGTGATAATGTAAAAAAGCATCTTTTTCGAAGCCTACATTTACAAAAGCAGCATTTAAGCCAGCTACAGGTTTTCTAATTTTAGCGATAAATATATCGCCAACTAAAAACTTGTTAACCTTGACTTCTTCTTTATGTAATTCAATTAATTTTCCATCTTTTAATAAGGCAAAATCTACAGCATTTTCGCTAGATCTAATTACTAGTTCTTTGTGCATAATGTAAATTTTTATCCATTCTTTTTAGTTTTCAGTTTTCAGTTTTCGGTTTTCAGTTTTCGGTTTTCAATTTAACTTTATTTTTCAATAAAATTTAACTTCCAACTTCTAACTTCCAACTTTTAATCTCCAACTTTTAACCTCAAGAAAGGATGGATTAAACAATAATTTTACAGGAATTACCCGGTGAAAGTGTTTTCAGTTTTCAGTATTTAGCTTTCAGTAAAACAACTGTAAACTATAAACTGCGACTGTAAACTTTTTCTAATTTCAATGAACTTTTAAAAAGAAAAAAGTAGTTTAAAACTACTTTTTCTTCTTGTGACGGTTAGCTCTCGCTCGTTTTTTTCGTTTGTGAGTCGCTACCTTATGTCTTTTTCTTTTCTTACCACTTGGCATAATTAATTTTTTTAGTGATTAATAAATAATTTTTTTAAACGGCTACTTCCGTTTTAGTTTTTACTCCTTCTGTAAACACTTTTGCAGGTTTAAATGCTGGAATGTTGTGAGCAGGAATTTTTATTGTAGTATTTTTTGAAATATTTCTACCTGTTTTTTCTGCACGAGTTTTGATAATGAAACTTCCGAATCCACGCAAGTAAACATTGTCGCCACCTTCTAAAGAATCCTTAACTTCTTCCATAAACGCTTCTACAACGGCTTGAACATCCATTTTTTCTAGCCCTTTTTTATCAGAAATTTTCGCTACGATATCTGCTTTCGTCATTTTAATTGGTATTTTAAATTTGTGTAATTTTTTGAGAGTGCAAATATAGGAATTAAAAAACCAATATTTCAAGTATAATTGATTAAAATTTAATGTAATAAATCAATTACTTTTGTAAATCAATTATTTTTATGGAATTTTCTAACTCATTATTACAATGGTATTTACAGCATAAACGTGATTTGCCTTGGCGAAACACTACCAATCCGTACCCAATTTGGCTTTCAGAAATTATGCTTCAGCAAACACGGGTTGCTCAAGGAATGCCTTATTTTCAAGCTTTTACAACTGCTTTTCCGACAGTTTTTGATCTTGCAAAAGCTTCCGAAGATCAAATCTTAAAACTTTGGCAAGGTCTGGGCTATTATTCAAGAGCGAGAAATTTGCATAGAACTGCAAAATATATTGCTGAGGATTTAAACGGAATTTTTCCCGATTCTTATGTTGAATTACTAAAATTAAAAGGTGTTGGCGCATATACAGCAGCAGCAATTGCTTCGTTTTCTTACAATGAAGTAGTACCTGTTGTAGATGGAAATGTTTATAGAGTTTTATCCCGCTTTTTTGATATTGAAACCGATATTGCTTCCTCGTTTGCGAGAAAAGAATTTACCGAATTAGCTAAAGAATTAATTCCAAAAAACAATCCTGCTCTTTTTAATCAGGCAATTATGGAATTTGGAGCGTTGCAATGTGTACCCAAAAATCCGAACTGTGAAATTTGTATATTTAACAGCAGTTGCTTGGCTTTACAGAAGAAAAAAGTATCTGAATTACCTGTAAAATTAAAGAAAACTAAAGTGACCAATCGCTATTTTAATTATTTGGTTTTTAAAGATAAAAATGAAAAAACTGTTTTAAAGCAGCGAACTGAAAAAGGAATTTGGCAAAATTTATATGAATTTCCTGTAATTGAATCGGATAAA
>JBBRCJ010000035.1:0-33371 GCA_038204955.1 Flavobacteriales bacterium | reverse complement strand
TTCTTTTTATAGTGTAATACTATTTTTACATTCAAACTATACATTTGTGATGTAACAATTTAAAAATATAAAATGAAAACAACAGCTATTTTGATTGCCACTTTATTCTTATCAATAAACGGGCATTCGCAGAACAAAAATGTATTAAACACAACAAAAACTACTATTACAACTGTAAAAGACGGAATTAATAAGGATAAAGTTTTTGTGAAAAAAGAAAATGTTCAAGAAAATCAAAACATTGAATTAAAAGAAGCTCAACCAAATACTAAAAATATTGAGATGAAAGATTCTCCAGTTTTAGTTACTAAAACAACTGAAATTACTAATCCAGATGGATCTACAAGAACAACTTCAATAGATCGTTCAGGATATTATTTATTAGATACTACAAAATACAAGATTGATTTAGATGCACAAGGTTACACTTTGGCTTCCGAAGGGCTTAAAAAACCATATTTGTTGCGAAAAACCTCAACCAATAGTTACATTTATGTAAACGAAGGCAAAGTTGCTGTAAGTTACTTTGATACCGAAGGAAATTTAATCATTGAGACCTACAATGATAAAACCGATAATGTAGAAACTAAAAAATATGCCTTAGTAAAAAACTAAAGAGTTGAGCATAAATTATTAAAATCCTCTATCAAAATGATACTAAAAATATCATTTTGATAGAGGATTTTTACTACACAATTTTATTTCATCTTATTTATTATCCGCCATTTTTGAAATTGAATTTCCTAAAATATCCATATTTAAGTTTAATCCAGTTTTAAAAATTTCCCATTTAGAATAAACTCCATCTTTTTCATTTTTAATTGCTACTCTAAATGTTTCGTTTTTTGCAATTAAATCATCTAATGTTTTTTCTAATTGGACTGTTTTGATGGATACTTTACGATTTTTAATTTCCAATCGAATCAAAGCAATATTCTTATCATTTTCAATCAATCTATTGTCCATTTCTGCTCTGTAAATGGTATATTGATTGGTAGAGTCCATTCTTGCTTTGCTAAATTCTTTAGTTGCTACTCCGTTATATTTTAAACCTTTTAAATTTTCAGTTTCTAACTGTGTAGTATTTTTACAACTTAAAATTATAATTGAAATCATTGAAGCCATAAAAAAAAATTCAATTTTTGAATTATTTTTTATGGCTTTATTTTCTTTCTGGAATTCATACTTTTTAGATTTCATAAGTTGAAATTTTTTAAAGTTATTTACAATTTATTACTAAGTAACTTATTTATTTTTGTAATTTGAAATATAATTACCCACAACATACTGCAAAACAGTTCCAACAACTTTCATCACAGGATTTTTACTAGTAATTGAAACCAATTTATTCATTATAAAACCTCCTGAAATACCAAGAAAAGTACTTGTAATATTTTGTTTAATTTCGGGAGATCCTTTTATTTCTAATAAAGAATTTTTAAGAATATTTACAGGTTTAAAGCTATCGTAGGTGCTTTCAAATTGAGACTTTAAAGCAGCCAATTCTTGCTTTTGTCGGAAAGCTAAAGCTCCTAAAAGATACTCTAATTTTTCAGAAGGTGTTTGAGTTTGCATACTGTTTTATGGTTTAGGAGTTAACAATTTTGAAATAATCAAATCCATGATTTTTCTTTTTATATACTTTTCTTTCATTGAATAAATTAGTATTGCCAATACAAGATAAAAGCCTGATACTGCAAAGAAACCCAAATAATAATCACCCAATAACTTTCCAATATACAGACCCAAACCAATATTTATAAATAAAGTAAAAAGTGCAACAACGATTCCAACAGCAATTATCGATGTTATCGATGATAAAACGTCGGCAGATTTACTGATTACATTTAACTTTAATAATTCAATACTGGTTTTCGAATAATCTTCAGCTTTTTCTAAAAGCAAATCGATTTGTGTTGCAAGTCTTTCCATTATTTTATTTTAATTCATTAACAATATCTTTGTTAATTTGTTCTATTAATGATTTTCCATTTTCCACCATTTCTTGCCCTTTTGATTCTGATTTAGAAACTATATTTCCTAACAAATCCATCAAATCATCAAATTTCGATTTAATTTCATCGCTTAAATCGCTTCCTTGATTTTTAATTTTTTTCCTTGTTTCTGTTCCTTTGTCGGGCGCAAAAAGCACTCCTAAAGCCACACCAATTCCTATTCCACCTAAAACTCCTAAAATTGAATTACTTGTTTTCATATCTTATTTTTTAATTGTTAAATGCTTTTTCCTCCTATTAATCTAAAAATTACTGCAATTACTGCAATTACTAAAAGAATGTGAATTAATCCGCCTGCACTGTAAACGAAAAAACCTAAAGCCCATAAAATGACCATTATAACTGCGATTGTGTAAAGTAAATTTTGCATCTTTTTTATTTTAAATGATTAATACATCGCAAAGTTGCAACACAATTAGTGATTTTTTGTTACACAATATTTTTATAAAGTTGTATAATTTTAGTGAACACGAACTCCTACTACCCGTATAAAAAATATCTGATAGTAAAATAAAAAAATAAACTTGATGTGATTAAATAACTGGAAGAAATAAATTAAATGTTGCGCCAATACCAATTTCTCCTTGAGCAGAAAGATACCCTAAATGATTTTCGGCAATTTTTTTACAAATTGTCAAGCCGATTCCAGTGCCTTGGTATTGATTATCCGTAATTAATCGATTGAAAAGTATAAATATTCGCTCCGCATATTCTTGCTCAAAACCGATACCGTTGTCAGAAAATGAAATTTTATAATATTCTTTTGAAACTGAATTTAATAAGATAGAATAGTCGGAGGCTATTATTTTTTCGACTGAAATAGTAATTATTGAAGGAATATCTTTTTTAGCATATTTAATAGAATTTCCAATTAAGTTAACAAACAATTGTTGCATTTGAAATGGAATAATTTGTAAAGTTGGTAAATCGTCGGCAATTATTGTTGTATTTGTATCATTAACCGTTTGCGACAATTCTTGTTTTGTACTTTCAAGGATTTCATTTAGATTATATTTTTCAAATTTCTTTTCTGCTTTATTTGTTCTTGAATATAATAATAAATCATCAATTAAACTCCGCATTTTAGTCACCGATGCTTCAATTTTTGCAAAATATCCTTTACCGTTGTCCGATAAGTTATTTTTATCAGAATCCGAAAAACGAGAAATAAACGTTTGAATTTTACGCAAAGGTTCTTGTAAATCGTGACTTGCAACATAATTAAATGAAATTAATTCATTATTACTTTGTTCTAGTTCTAAATTTTGCAATTCAATATTAAGTTTGGCATTTCGCTCTTCAGTAATATCTCTAGTATTCCCTAAAATTATTCTATTGTCAAAACGGTCACGTATTAAAGTACCGCTTGATTTATAATATCTAGTTTGATTGTCTTTTCTAATCATTCGATAAAAAACAGTTGGAAGATTTTGATCAATGGTAATTTTTTCAATTATGCTTTCCACAATTTTAACATCCTCGGGATGAACAAATTTTAAAAAGTTTTCATTACTAGCTTCAAAAGACTGGGGCTCATAGCCTAATAAACGATACTGATTGTCTGAAAAAATAATCAAATTAGTATCTAAATTCCACAACCAACTACTATATTTTCCTAAAATTTCCGATTGATCATTTGAGGTTTTTGAAAACAATAAATTATCATTGGACTCCTGCAATACGCGAACATCTCCATTAATTTTAACATACGAAAAAATTAATACTATGAGTGTTAAAAAAACGGCTCCAATTGAAAAAATGGGTGAAATATATATTTCATAATCGTAATCTTTGTTTCTAATTTTTAAATAAGCATTTTCCAAGCCAACCATTTCTTTAATTTGATTTGAAATGGCGTCCATTACCACTTTGTCTAATACGAAATTCTTTTCAAACACTTTACCCGTTCGAATCTCAGCGCCTTTATTGGCGTTTATAGTCTCTATAAAATTTTCATACTTTTTATCTATTAAGATCGAGAGGGAATTTAAATTTTGCTGTTGTTCTATATTATCTACTGTAAGTTTTTTTAGTTTTTTAAAAGAATCATCTACTTTTTTACGAGATAATAAATAAGGATTTAAAAAAACGGTGTCTCTAGTGACCAAATATCCTCTAACGCCAGTTTCTCCATCTTTAAGATACGATATAATTTTTTCTAATTCTAAATTTACTTTATAGGTATGAACTACCAGTTCGGTAGATTTAGAAATACTTAAATTGTGCTTGTAATTTAATGCTCCAACAAATAGTAAAATACTGATGGATATTACAAATAAAATTTTGAAAAAAAGAGAACTTTTAAGAGGATTTTTTTTCATCTGTTTATAATTTCAATAAAAAATTATCCCTATTCAATCCCGAAGTTTGATAGTGCCAATTTATGGTGATTACCTCTTTCAAAATTTTTTTTAAGGCATCAAAATTACTCGGTTTTTTTATGTAAATATTAGCACCGCTTACAAAGGTAGCCTCGACATCTTCATCGGAGGCTGATGTAGAATAAATAGCAATTGCAATATTTTTAAGATTATCGTTTGATTTAATTTCGTGTAAACACTCAATACCCGACTTAAAAGGCATATTCAAATCGAGAAATAAAATATTGGGTAAAATAGCATCCGGCATTGAAAGATACTGCATCAGTTGTAAACCATCGTTAAAAAGATTAACCTTAGTTTGCATTTTCAAATCTTTAAAAGCATCCGAAAAAAATTCGCGGTCGTCTTCATCATCATCTGCTAAAATTATATGTGTATAATCATTTATCATAATACTATTTTTGATTTATAATATCTTGTCTTTTATTAATAATTCTTTGAAAAGCAGATGGTGTTAATCCAGTTGTGTTTTTAAATTGAGTACTTAAATGCGCCACGCTCGAATAGTTAAATTTAAAAGCTATTTCGGTCAATGTCAATTTATTAGCCATAATTAATTGCTTTACTAGTTCCGTTTTTTGAATAATTATAAAATTTTCAATTGATGTATATGTCACTTCTGAAAAAAGAGTGGAGATGTTGCTGTAGCTAAGACCTAACTTTTCGGATAAAAAAACAGATGTTTTTACAGAAATAGTGTCTGAATTATGAATCACTTCAAGAATTAAATCTTTAATTTTCTGCACCTGAATTATTTTTTGGTTTTCAATAATTTGAATTCCATTTTGATTTAATTTTTCGTTCAAGTCGATAAAATCCGAATCTGATAAAGAATTTAAAATTTCGATTTCATTAAAATTTACTGTTTTGTAACTAACCTTATTTTCATTTAAAAGTGCGGCTAAATGTAAAGAAGCTATGGAGTTAAAATCGAATTTTAAGTAAAGATTCATTGGCAAATTGTTAACTATATTTAATAAATTTAATGCAATTAAAACAAAAAAAACCGTTCAAAAAAATTTGAACGGTTTAAATTAAAAAATTAATTTTAATTTCTGATTGTGCTTTATGAATTTCTTCTTTATTTTTGCCTAATTTGGCTTAAATCTTGCTCATCATTTCATCTTTCTTACCTTCGGCAAACAACAAATCGTCAACTGTTAAAATAGCAAATTTTTGTTTTAATTTACCTTTAAATTCAATCCATTTTCCTTGCGCTTTGGTTGCATTGATGACTCTATATATTAAAATTAAATTATTTTTTAGCTTAAATACCTGCGCAAAATCCAAGCTGTTTTTTCATTTTGTTCCAATAAAGATGTTAAAAAATCAACTGTCCCAAAATCCTCACTTGAATTACATTTTGACACGGAGTCTCTAATTATCACAATTACATTTTCATAATCATTTAAAAGTTCTGTTATCATATCTTTTTGATTTGGATATACATTTGGATTTTCTTTCAAATTAGTCAACTCCAAAAATTCTTTCATTGTGCCAATTGTTTTTCCTCCTAATTCATTAATTCTTTCGGCTGTATTGTCAATTATTTCTTCAAGTTCGGTGTAATTATTTTCAAATAATTTATGCAATTCCATAAAACTATTTCCTGAAACATTCCAATGAAATTTTCTAATTTTAGTGTATAAAACAACTGAATCTGCTAAAACTACTGATAGTAATTGAATGCTCTTTTCTAAATTTTTTTCGGATATTCCAATATTTGGTTTCATTTTTTTCTTTTTAAGATTATTCAAAATTAAGATAGAAAGGAAAGTTTATTGTTACACAATTTTTGTAAAAAGTTTTAAAATTCTTGGATTTAGAATTTAAATAATCCGCAATATCTGCTTTTTTTGTTTTCTATTTAAGACACAAATTTTTAAGTAAATGTTTCCCTTAATTATAATTTAAACCTGTCTATGTTAAATAAAATTTAGAGTCTTTTAAGCAAAATAAAAAACGGACTTCAAAATATTGAAGCCCGTTTATAATGTAATTAACTACTACAAAATAATTAAAACGTATATCCAAGAGTTAATTGAATAACTTGATTTTTGTATCTTGGCGCTGATGAATTTCCGTCAACATCCGATTTACTAATATCCCAACCTGCGCGTCCTGAAAGTACAAAATGATCAATATTAACATCGGCACCAATAACAAATCCGAAAATATTTTTTTTATAATTATCTCCATTTACACTTGATTCGGTAGTTGTTGATGTACTGCCATTAAATTCAGTTTTGGTATCTAACAAATACGAAAATTGTGGTCCAGCTACAAAGGTTAACATAGGTACAGGCTTAATTTGCAACAACAATGGAATATCTAAATAACTTGTAGTTTTAGAATAATCATAATTAAAACCCAAAACATTTCCTGTGGCTTTGTATCCTTTTTGAGAATACATTACCTCTGGTTGAACACCAAAAAACTTGCCAATTGGAATTGCCAAAAAACCACCCGCTGCAAAACCTGATTTTCCTTTAGCAACAAAATCTTGTCCTTGTTCGTCATAAACATTTGAAAAGTTAACACCTGCTTTAAAACCTAATTTTAACTCATCACGAGTATCACTTGTTGTAACTTGTGAAAAACCCAATGTTGCCGTTAATAAGGTTACCAATAATGCTAATTTTTTTCCTTGAAATTTCATATTAAATAAGTTTAAATATTGAAATACAAAGGTGCGATTGTTATTTACTGAAAATGTTACACAACATTTTTAATAAATTACATAATTGACATTTAAAATGAGGAATTAAACGTGGATAATTTCTTCATCAATCAATAAATCTTCTCTTCTTAATCGCAAAAAAATTTGTGCCACCGCAATAGTATCCTTTTCACAATAGGTTACAATTCGATCAATATCTTTTTCAACATAGAAAACGTAACCTACTTGGCTTCCATCAATATCACCTTTAGAAGACGGAATTCCAAGAATTTTAGTTAGTAATTTTAAAGAAGTGAAATGTTTATAATCACCAAATTTCCAAAGTTCTAGGGTGTCAAGATGCGGAATTTCCCATGGTTTTTTTCCAAATAAATTGAGTTTATTCGGAATTGGTATTTGATTAATAATCATTCGTCGAGCAATAAATGGAATATCAAATTCTTTAGCATTATGTCCGCACAAAACGTGTTGTGGTTGATTAAAATGATTGTTTAATAGATTGTTAAAGTCAATCAAAATTCTAGTTTCTTCGCCAAAAAACGAAGTTACTCGAAAATTTCTAATATCGTCTTTAGTAGTAAAATAACCTACTGAAATGCAACATATTTTACCAAATTCGGCCCAAATTCCTGCTCGGTCGTAAAATTCTTCCCCCGAAAATTCTTCTTTTCTTTGGTATTGTGTTTTAAGTTCCCAAAGTTGTTTCATTTCTGGATCAAGCGAATTGAAATTTTCTTCTTGCGGAACGGTTTCTATATCGAGAAACAATATATTATCTAAACGAATTTTTTCTATCATAAAAATAATGTAACATTTTTAAATGAACTAATTAGCTAATTATTTCAAGCTCACGAATGTAAAAAAATTATTGGACTTTTAAAACAAAGTTTGTTGATTGGTTGGATTTTCGTGTTCCAACAACCATTTTTTACGCCACAATCCACCAGCATAACCTGTAAGCGAACCATGAGTACCAATAACTCGGTGGCAAGGCACAACTATCCAAAGTGGGTTTTTACCGTTGGCAGATGCGGCGGCTCGAATGGCTTTTACATCACCCAATTTTTTGGATAAATCTAAATAAGAAATTGTTTTTCCGAAAGGAATATTCAATAATTCAAGCCAAACTTTTAGTTGAAACTCGGTTCCTTTCGGATTTATTTTAAAAGTAAAATGGGTTCTTTTTTTATCAAAATAGTCTTGTAACTGCGAAACTGCTTCTGACAAAACACTCGGAGTTCTTAACGATATTTCTCCTTCTGCTGTAACAGAAATCACAGAAACGCCGTTTTCATCGCCAACAATTTTGGTGATACCTAGAGGCGAATTTATAAAAACTGTTTCTTGCATTTCTTAAAATTAATTTATAAATGTAACAAAAAAGCGATGAAAAAATCATCGCTTTTTAATATTTAATTTGTTACTGGTTTCAAAAATTAATCCTTTATTTGAGTTCCAAAAACATATTGTGTTCCAGTTGAAGTTACTGTTGATATTACAGGAGTTGTAGTTAAATTTTTTACACTTGTAATTGTATGTTTATCAGAACTATGACCATTTGAACTAAAAATGATATAGTTTTTAGTATTGTAATCATAAACAGTTGTTACTTTAGAATAATCAATTGCATATCCAAATGTTGCTATTGAAACCTCGCTTCCTCCTGATGTTATTTTAACTAATTCGTCTGTTGAACTTGGCGTAGTATGTTGCTTTATGGCATAAATTTTATTGTCGTCTGAATTAAACTCAACACCATCATAAAAATTACCGCTCAATATTGTTGTGTTTATTAATAATCCTGCCGTTGAATATTGATACATTTTATTTCCTATGATAAAAAATAAATCGATTCCATTTGTAGTCATTGACGAAACATTATCTGTACCTGCTGTTGGTAATGAAACTGGAGTTGATAATGGTACAAGCGTACCTGAAACTTCTTTTTGCAAACTATTGTTATGAATTGCGTACAACGTGCCCGAAACAAATTCTGCGGCTTCAATATTGGTAACATAAGTTATAGGTGTTGGAATTGTACTAGTGCTCAAATCGTATATTGTCATTGATTCTTTAATAGCAACTGCATAACGCTTGTTCACTTTATCCCAAGCCGATGAATTGTAGCTCATAGTGGTTTGCCCCAACAATCCTGCTGGTGATGTAATAAAATCAAGTGGGCGAAGTGTTGTAAAAGTACCAGGAATTGCAGATGTTGAAGTGTTTAAATTCCATTTATTGCAATTGTTTCCATTTGGCATATTGGTTGACTGAATTGAGATTAAATTTAATGCTATTGGTGGATTTCCATTTGGATTGGTTGGGTCGTTTGGATTGATTGGATCATTAGGTGTACAAGCAATTAAAGAAATGATTGAAAATAATGCTATTGTAATTTTTTTTAAATTTTTCATAATTTGTAAATTTTGAATTATTATTTGAACTAAGTTTTTGTTATATAACTATATCAAATGTTTTTACAAATTGTTACCCTAGTTTATTAAAAAAGTTAAAATTATTTTATGAAGACTAGATTTATAATGATAAAGTTCTACTTTTTTTGACTCAAAATATACAGTTCCAACGATTTTAATTCTTCCTCGGACATTGTTTTTGTGATTTCTAAATTTATTTTCATTGATGGATATTGTTCTGGATCAACAATTGGTTCGCTTTCGGATTTTAGAAATGAAACTAAATCCCCTTTTTTAGATAGATAAATTTGAGCAATATTTTGTAAACTTGGTCCAACTACTTTTTCGGCAATTTGATGACAAGCGGTGCAATTATTGGTTTCAAAAATTTGTTTTCCTGTTTCGACAGAAACAATTATTTTCCCGGGAATTTCTGTTGTTTTTTTTTCTTGATTTTTACAAGAAAATAAACTTAAAACGGATAAGACGAGTATTTTTTTCATTACCAACCTATGTATTTTGGGGGTTTAATATCATTTAAATTCAAGTAAACCAAAATTTGCGCACGATGATGCGTAACGTGGTCTTGCAGAAGATTCAATATTTGAAATTTAGTTTTTGGTCCTGCAAAAAATTCTACTTTGTCTTTTAAGGTTTCCGGTTTTGCTTTGCTAATAAGTAAATAGGCTGCATCGAACGATTTTTCGAGTTCGGCAATAATTACTGCTTTTGATAGGTTTTCATCGTCTTCTTTTTCTTTTTGGGGAGTATCCGAAAAATAAGTCGAACTCAACCAATCGATATTGGCTTTGATGTGAAGCAATTGTTTGCCAAATGTCATTTCACGTTCGGTGGGTTTGAAATTGTATTTTTCTTCGGGCATTGCTTTGGCAACTTCAAGAAGATAGTTTTTAGAATTTTGCCATTTTTCTAGAAAAGTAGGAATTATTTCTTGTGCTGACATAAAGTTTGCAATTAAAAATAAGTAAATTAGGACTAGTTTTTTCATATTTTAAAAAATTGTTTAATTGAAATGCAAATGCCCTAGCCCTGATGGAAACGGCATCCTTTTGGGCTGGCGTTCAGCCCAAAAGATAAAGTGAACAGCAGGATTGGCTCTAGATTCCTACGGAATGAGAAATAGCAATGACTTTACAAAATTAATTTCACAATATCTTTGGCAAAATAACTGGCAATGATGTCGGCACCAGCACGTTTTATGGCGGTTGTTTGTTCCATCATTACAGCATCGTGATCGAGCCAGCCTCGCTCGGAAGCCGCTTTAATCATAGCATATTCGCCCGAAACTTGGTACACGGCAACGGGAACTTCGCTTATATTTTTAATTTCTCGAACAATGTCTAGATAAGAAATCCCTGGTTTTACCATCACAATATCGGCACCTTCATCTATGTCCATCTGTGTTTCACGAATGGCTTCGAGACGGTTGTGGTAATCCATTTGATAAGTTTTTTTATCTTTCGGGATGTTTTGCAAATCGACCGGAGCAGAATCTAAAGCATCGCGAAAGGGACCATAATGTGCTGATGCGTATTTGGCAGAATAACTCATAATGCCCGTGTTTGTAAAGCCTTCGTCTTCTAATGCTTCCCGAATTTCAAGAATTCGACCGTCCATCATATCGCTTGGTGCTACAAAATCGGCTCCAGCTAGCGCATGCGAAACGCTCATTTCTGCAAGAAAATTGGAGGTAGCATCGTTTTCAACTTTTCCGTTTTCGATAATTCCGTCATGACCATAAATGGAGTATGGATCAAGGGCAACATCAGTCATAACAATCATTTCGGGAGCGCTATTTTTTACAGTTTTAATGGCTCGTTGCATCAATCCGTTTGGATTTAGGGCTTCTTTTCCTGCATTATCTTTTAAATTATCGGGCACTTTCACAAAAAGTAAAACCGATTTTAGGTTCAATTTTTGCAATTCTTTAATTTCTTTTTCGAGATTGTCCAAACTCATTCGAAAATAATTGGGCATCGACGGAATTTCATCTTTGATACCTTTTCCTTCGACCACAAAAAGCGGCACAATAAAATCGTTTGGTGAAAGTATGGTTTCGCGTACAAGTGAACGAATGCTTTCGTTGGTTCGTAATCTTCTATTTCTTCTTAGTGGAAACATAATAATTTTTGATTTAAGATTAATGATTTTTGATTTCAGAATTTTTAAAATCTGCAATCAAAAATCGACGTTGTTTATTCTATAATCCAATTTTTAGGATTTTCTAATATTTTAATTAACTTTTCTTCTTCGCTATTTTTTTCGGGATGATGGTCGTAAACCCATTGCACTTTTGGAGGTAAACTCATCAAAATAGATTCGATTCGTCCGTTGGTTTTTAATCCGAAAAGTGTGCCTTTGTCGTGAACTAAATTGAACTCAACATAACGCCCACGACGAATTTCTTGCCAAGTTTTTTGGGCTTCTGTAAAAGGCAAATGATTTCTTTTTTCGAGAATTGGCAAATAGGCTTCCAAGAAACTATTGCCAACTTCGGTTACAAAGTTAAACCAATTTTCCATTGACATTGCCTCAGTTGCTTTGCAATAATCAAAAAATAATCCGCCAATTCCGCGTGCTTCGTTGCGATGTGCATTCCAAAAATAATCATCGCATTGTTTTTTAAATTTTGGATAAAAATCCAAATTATGTTTATCGCAAGCCGTTTTACACGTTTGATGAAAATGAATTGCATCTTCTTCAAATAAATAATAAGGTGTTAAATCTTGTCCGCCACCAAACCATTGATTGATTATTTTTCGGGAGCCTTTACTGAGCGCAGTCGAAGTATCGTACATTTCAAAATACCGCCAATTGGCGTGAACTGTTGGTGCCATTGGGTTTACTGGATGAATTACCAAACTCAATCCGCAAGCAAAAAAATCGGCTTCGCCTACGTTGAACATTTTTTGCATCGCTTCGGGCAATTTTCCGTGCACTGCAGATATGTTTACACCTCCTTTTTCAATGACGTTTCCGTTTTCAATAACTCGTGTACGTCCGCCACCGCCTTCTGGACGTTCCCAAATGTCTTCGCGGAATTTAGATTTGGTTTCAACCGATTCTAATCCAGCGACGATTTGGTTTTGGAGTTCTTCAATATATTGATAAAATTTATTTTTCATATTTACATATAAAATTTATTGATATACCCAATTGCAAAAAAGATTGCGACGTGAGTTAACACACCTAATATAAATGCTAAAAATGCTTTTAAATAGTTTATTAAATTTTTTTCTCCAAAAAACTGTCCGATTGCCCAAATTTGATATATGAGAAAGAAAATGGTCAAATTAGTAAAAATAGTTGTGATTTTAGTTAACGCAAGTAATGGTAGCAATAGTAATAAACCAGTTGCTAAGACATAACACATTACTACAATCATTTCGAAAATATTGAATTTTCTATTCCTATATAACAATACCAACCAAGGAGCTATACAAAATCCGACAATAATGTTGGTATACGCGATATGGTTAATTAACCAATTGTCAATAGTTTTTAAATTTACTTTGTCTTTTAACGGTTCAATATAGCCAACATTCAAATAAGTATATCTAATGTGAAAAAAAGAAGTAAACAAAGTGAAAAGCAAAGAGGCAAAAAACAAATAAACAATTGGTTTTACATATTTATTTCTATTATCAAACAAATAAGTTCTTATGGTTTTACCTGGTTTTATAATTAAGTACCAAGCTGTAAAATGAAAGCCTTTTTCAAAATGAAGAAGATGTTCTATTTCATGAACCATATATTTAAAATCAATTCTTTTAATGTTTTTTTGTTGCCCACACTTTGAACAAAAATCATCTAAAACTTGATTGCTACAATTTATACAATTTGTCATTTTATTTATAATCTAATTTCAATAACCCAAAGTAAACAATATCTTCTAAAATTCCATCGCTATTTTTAAATTCTTCACGAAGAATTCCTTCTTGTTGAAAATTGTTTTTTAAAGCAATTTGTTGACTTGCAAAATTAATTTTTGACGTACAAATAAAAATTTTATTCATTTTTAAATCATTAAAGCAAAAATCAATCATTTGAGAAACAACTTTTGAAGTTAACCCTTTTCCCTCAAAATCTTCATCAATAAAATAGAACAATTCGCATTTAGAAATTTTTAAATCTATTTTTTTTATTCCTGCGTAACCGATTAATTTATTGGTTTCTATATTTTTTACATAAAAATAATAGCCTTCTTTTTTTGCTTCAACTTCTATGTTATTCGAAATGAATTGTTTTGTTTTTTCTAAATCCAAACAATTTTCAACCGTAACAGGAAACGTATTTGAAATACGATTTCTGTTTTTCTCTATTAAATTGAAAAATTCCTCTGGAAAAATTTTATTTGTTGTTTCTATTTTCCAATTGTTGAAGGAGTTTTTCATTATTCTAATTGATTTTTGCTTTCAGTTAACTACAATTTGAAGTCAACTTACTCACCTCTTTTTTTAAACGGCTTTTAAGTACACTCCAATACTTTCTTTCGTTTAAAGTTTCAGTTAAAACTTGAATAACATCAAGTATTGAAAAATACCGTTTCTCTTCATCATCATTCAAACAGAACGAATTTGTTTTTCATCAAATAATCTTATGGCGGTTTCTTTGGTCATTGGTTTTTAGTTTGATTATTCAATTTAAACAAATAAGTAACTGATAAAACAATTGTTACATAAATTCCAATCTCTTTTAAAATTTCAATTAAATAAGAGTTTAAATCAAAATCTCCATCAAAACAAATAATTTTCCCTGATAAAATTAAATTAAAAACAAGAAAAAGAATTGATACTAAATAAACTAAAATATCTGAATTTTTAATCTTTTTAATCCAAAACAATTGACTTAAAAAAGGATATGTAAACATTAAAAACCAACCCGAAAACCAATATTTTCCTTTAAATCGATTAAGTAATGTTTCGTCTTTTATTAAATAAAAACACCATATTAAAAAAAATATAATTCCAGAATATTTGATTATTATTATAGAAGATTCAATCAACTTTTGAGTGTTGATTTTCATCATTCTCTTAAATTGAATTAAAATAATAGTTACCAATCCAAATCCAAAAAAGATTGGTTGGATAAGATTATTATTTATAAATTCTTCTATCATTTTATTTTTTAATTATTCAAACAAGATTATTTTTATTAACATTTATACTCTTTCACCGCATCAATAAAAGCCTTTGCATGATCCACAGGAATATTTGGCAAAATTCCGTGACCTAAATTTACAATATAATTGTCTTTCCCGAATTCGTTAATCATTTCGTGAACCATTTTTTTAATAGTCGGAACTGGTGAAAGCAATCGACTTGGATCAAAATTTCCTTGCAAAGTAATCTTTCCTCCAGATAAATAGCGCGCATTTCTTGGCGAGCAAGTCCAATCGACTCCAAGTGCTGATGCTTTTGATTTTGCCATATCGCCAAGTGCAAACCAACAACCTTTTCCAAATACTATCACTTTCGTAGCTTCGGCCAATGCTTCAACAATTTGGTTGATGTATTTCCATGAAAACTCTTGATAATCAATTGGTGACAACATTCCACCCCAAGAATCGAAAATTTGAATGGCATTGCAACCCGCTTTTACTTTTTCTTTCAAATATAAAATCGTGGTGTCGGTAATTTTTTGCAGTAAAACGTGCGCCGCAACTGGGTTTGAAAAAGCAAATCCTTTAGCAGTATCAAAGCTTTTCGAGCCTTTTCCTTCCACACAATAACAAAAAATTGTCCACGGCGAACCCGCAAATCCTATTAAAGGAACTTCGTCGTTCAGCATTTCTTTAGTTAATTTTATGGCCTCAAAAACATAACCTAAAGTTTCATTCACATTGGGAACGATTACTTTTTCAACATCTTGCGGTGTACGAATTGGATTAGGTAAAAACGGACCAAAATTTTCCTTCATCAAAACTTCAATTCCCATTGCTTGTGGTACAACCAAAATATCCGAAAATAAAATCGCAGCATCGGGCGCAATTCTACGAATGGGTTGCACTGTAATTTCGGCCGCCAATTCAGGAGTTTGACAACGAGTGAAAAAATCATATTTGTCGCGCAAAGCAATGAATTCTGGTAAATATCTTCCCGCTTGACGCATCATCCAAACTGGCGGACGGTCAACAATTTCGTTGTTTAGGGCTTTTAAGAAAAGGTCGTTTTTAATCATTGTATAAAAGTTTAAAAGTTTAAAAGTTTAAGGTTTTTTAACCTAAAAATTACAAACTTATTTTAATAATTTATTACTTTTTCTATCACACTTTCCGTTGATGGATAATCGGCGATTTCGATGTTTTTAATATTGTTTTTTTCTAATGCTTCGGAGGTTGTGTTTCCAATTGCAAAACAAATTTCGGATGTAATTTTATTCCATTTTAAATAACTATCTACAGCCGATGGACTGAAAAACAGAATTCCATCAAACTTGGACTCCCCTCCTTTGGAAGGGTTGGGGGAGGCCTTTTGATTTTTTAAATTTGTTTGATAAACTTGAATTTCATTGAATTTAATTCCGTTTTCTTTTAACGTATTTGGTAACGTGTCTCGGCGCAAATTTCCACAGAAAAACGTAAAACTTTCATCTGCATAAATCAAAGTAATTATTTCGGCTAAATCTTCTGCATAACTCGTGTAGGCTTCAACTTTAAATTCGTTTTCTTCAAGTAATGCTCTGGTTTTTAAGCCTACACAAAATGCAGTTTTTGATTTTAATTCTTCAATTTTTGGATGATTTAAAACTGAATTTACCGAATTTTGACTCGTGAAAATCAAAGTATTATTTATGTTTTTTAAATCAAAATCAATGAATTTTGTTTCAATAAAATCGGCTTCCGAAACATCGAAATTAGCATCTAACAATAATTGCTTTTGAATTTTCAAAAGTGTTTTAGTGGATAATATGGTTTTTAATTTACTCAATTTTATTGGTTTTATTTTCAGAAATCCACAAACTTTGAAATTGTTCTGATGACGGCAATTTCCCAATCAATTCTTTTGGCAGTTCTTTACTTAAATTATATTCCGAAATTCCGATTGGTTTATTTGCATTGCGCAAAGTATAGGCTACTTCTAAATGATTTTTGTCAGGAACCAATAAAATTCCGATGCTTGGTTGGTCGTCAAACTGCTTCAATTGCTCATCAATTAGTTGCAAATAAAAATCGAGTTTTCCAACAAATTCAGGTTCGAATTCGACTACTTTTAATTCAACCGCTACTAAACATTTCAATATTCTATGATAAAAAAGTAAATCAATATAATAATCTTTGTCACCTAACGAAAGTCGAAATTGGTTGCCAATAAAACAAAAACCATAACCCAATTCTAACATCAATCGTTTTACTTTTTCGACCATTGTATGCTCTAATTCTCTTTCTGTTACAGGCTTGTTTATGTCAAGAAAATCGAGATTATAAACACTTTTAATACTTTCGCGTGCTTGTTCTTGAAAATGTTCTGGTAGAGCGGTTGCAAAATTATGCTGTGCTGGTTTTGTTAAATAGTGGTGGTAGGCATTTGCTTTTATTTGATGTAAAAGTACGGCTCTGCTGTAACGATTTTTTATAGTTTGTTGCAAATAAAATATTCTAGCATTTGAATCTTTAACTTTTTGTAATATTGATATATTGTGCTTCCAAGGTACTGAAAAAACTAGATTTTTTAGATTTTCTAAATGTGAACCAGCTTGGTTCACATTTGAGTTTTCTAATTGTGAAACAGGCGGTTTCACATTTGAATATTCAGAAACCAACTGCTTCATAAACTGAAGATTTCGAGGCGACCAACTCACTCCTTCTCCAATCAACTCAGGTAAATCTTGGCTTAACTTCAAAATAACCGATTGTCCCCAACCAAATTCCAATTGCTTTTTTATGATTAATTCGCCAATATTCCAATACAATTGATTGGAAATTGTTTGAACCGATTGAATGGCTTGAACTCGATGTTGTTGCACCGCACTGGCAACATCTGAAAGAAATGTTGCATAGGCAACAGCAGAAATATCTTTGTTTGACACAGCCATAATTACTTTTTCAATTTTTCTTTTATAGATTTCATCAATTCAATTCCGCCATTTTGTAAAATTTCGCTTGCTAATTCAAATCCTAATTTTTTCCATTGTTGAATCGGAACGGTTCTTTCGATTTCTATTTTTTGACTTCCGTCGATGGACAATAAATTACCTTTAAAATGAATATCATCTTCAATTATTTGGGCAAATGCACCTATTGGCGCAGTACATCCGCCTTCGAGCGTCCGCAAAAATTGGCGTTCAATATAAGTGCAAATATCTGTTTCTAAATGATTTAACTCACTAACGGCTTCAGTTGAAAATCCATCGTTTGCCATTGTCAGCACAACCATTGCGCCTTGTGCGGGAGCGGGCGTCATCCAATTTAAAAAGTCGCAGTTTTGAGTTGTTAGCCCCAGTCTTTCTAATCCTGCGGCAGCAAAAATAGCTCCATTCCACTCGTTTTCATTCAGTTTTTTTAGTCTCGAATTCACATTTCCACGCAAATCAACTACTTTGTGATTCGGATATTTATTGAGCCATTGTGCTTGTCTGCGAAGGCTTCCAGTTGCAATTATTCCTGTATTTTCAAGAAAATCTAGATTGCCTTTGTGAACCAAAATGTCATTTTCATTGGCACGTTCCAAAACGGCACTTTGAATAATACCTTGTGGTAAAGCTGTTGGTACGTCTTTCATAGAGTGTACTGCGATATCAATTTCGCCGTTGACCATTGCTATATCTAAGGTTTTTGTAAAAATTCCTGTAATTCCAAGTTCGTAAAGTGGCTTGTTTAGTTGCAAATCACCTTGCGATTTTACTGCAATAATTTCGGTTTTTACACCCAAATCGTTAAGATGCTTTTCGACTGTTCTGGCTTGCCAAAGCGCGAGTTCACTATCGCGCGTTCCTATACGTATAAGCCCCCTAGCCTCCATAGAAGGAATAGTTGACTTTGAAATTTTAATGCTCATTATAAAGTTTTTTTGGCATTCCCTCTTTGAGGGCTAGAGGGCTTATTTGAAATATTTTCTCTATCCATTCAATACTTTCATCAACCATTGTATTGTCGTCTTTGAGATGATTGGCAAAATGATTGGTGATTTTTTGAATGATTCGATTGCTAATTAACTCGGCTTGCGCTTCGTCGAAATTAGATAATTTTTTACGTTGAAAATTCAATTCAGTAATTTTAATTTCATTCATTTTTGCTTTCAAAGCGTGAATTGTTGGCGCAAATTTTCGCTGCTTTGTCCATGCCATAAATTCCTCTTTTATTTCTTCAATAATTACTTCGGCAGCCGGAATGTGTGATTTTCTATTTTCTAACGTCTCATCAGTAATTTGAGACAAATAATCTAAATGTATTAAAGTTACGCCATCAATTGATGTTACATTCTCATTTACATTTTTAGGAATCGATAAATCAAGAATTAATAATGGTTTTTTTAAATTTAAAATTGTTTTGTCGATGGTTGGGTTTTGTGCTCCTGTGGCAACCACTACAACATCTGCTTTTTGTAATTCAAGTTGCAAATCAGAGTAATCTTTTACTATTAAATTTAGTTTTTTTGCTAATTTTTCGGCTTTGTCTTTAGTTCGATTAATGAGTGTAATATGCTCATGTTTAGAATGTTTTACTAAATTTTCACAAGTATTTCTGCCTATTTTTCCTGTTCCAAAAAGAAGAATGTTTTTATTTGAAATGTCTTGTACGTTCTTGATAATGTATTGAACCGAAGCAAAAGAAACTGATGTTGCCCCTGAAGAAATATCGGTTTCGGTTTTTATTTTTTTACTTGCTTGAATTACTGAGTTTACTAATCTTTCTAGAAAATTATTAACCAATCCATGTTCTTTACTTTGAATAAAACCAATTTTTAATTGACTTATAATTTCAAAATCACCTAATATCTGACTGTCCAATCCAGTTCCAACTCGAAAAATATGTGAAATTGCTTCTTGATTCTTGTAAACATAGGCAACTTTTTGAAATTCTTCAACAGTTCCTTGACTGTTTTCACAAAGCAATTTAATTAATTGAAAAGGATGTTGAGCAAAACCATAAATCTCTGTTCTGTTGCACGTAGAGGTTACAATTAAACTGTCAATCCCTTCTATTTTGGCTTGTGCAAGTAAATTTATTTTAGCATTTGCATCCAAACTAAACCTTCCTCGCATTTCAGCATCGGCTTTTTTATAACTCAAACCAATTGAGTAAAAAGAAATATGCTTTGAAATTATTCCGTTTTCCATAATTTAATAAAGTGATGCAAAAGTAGTTCGCTACTATTGATAAAAGTAACGCTCAAAGTTCTTTTTATATCGCTAGGCGTTATTTTTGATAAAAATTGTTTTTTTAGCGATATTATTTTTATTTTTGTAACAAATTCAATGATTAAAAAGTTGATTATATAGATTTATTCTAAATAGATTGTATTTAGGTTTTGTTTAATCTTTGAAAAAAGTATCGCTATGGGTTCACAAGAAGAAATTAAAATAGAAACTGATTTTACCCTTATTCGTTTTCACAATGATGGCGATGAAATTTATTGTGTAGAAAAACACATCCAGCAAGGGCTTATTCAATTTCATTTTGGGATAAAAGGCAATGCAAAATTTGTTTTCAATCAAGGTAACTACACTATTGACTTGAATGAAGAAAAGTCTCTTTTGATGTACAATCCGCAAAAAGAATTGCCTTTAAATTTACAATTGTATCCAAATACTTGGGTTATTTCTGTTATAGTTTCTATCCAAAAATTTCACTCTTTGTTTTCTACAGATGCAGAACACATTCCGTTTTTGAGTCCAGAAAATAATGATAAAAAATATTATAAGGAAGAAAATATAAGCCCATCAATGTCGATAGTTTTAAGTCAGTTGTTTCACTATAATTTGAATCCGTCAATAAAAAATTTATATTATAAAGGGAAAGGGTATGAATTATTAAGTTTATATTTTAACAGAAATGATGATCCAGATGCAGAGCAATGCCCTTTTTTAGTAGATGAAGACAATGTTTTAAAAATTAAAAAAGCGAAAGAAATTATTATTGCAAATATGGCCGAACCGCCAGGATTACAGGAATTAGCAGATGAAATTGGATTGAATTTGAAAAAGTTAAAAATGGGATTCAAGCAAATATATGGCGATACAGTTTATGGGTTTTTGTTTGATTATAAAATGGATTTTGCTAGAAAATTGTTAGATTCTGGCTCGTATAACGTAAATGAAGTTGGTTTAAAAATTGGGTATAGTACAGGAAGTCATTTTATATCGGCTTTTAAAAAGAAATTTGCTACAACACCCAAGAAGTATTTGATGCAGAGCTCCCTAACCCCGAAAGGGGGAATGTAAAACTGGAAAATATCCTGCAAGGTTTTTAACATTGTAGAAATAAATATAAGTAAATAACGAAAACCTGCAAGAAAAAAAACCTTGCAGGACAACAGAAAAAAAATATAAAAATGAAAGGAGTATTATTAGTTAATTTAGGATCACCAGAAAGTCCAACAGCAAAAGACGTAAAACCATATTTGGACGAATTTTTAATGGATAAATTTGTAATTGATGTTCCGTATCTATTACGTGCCTTGTTAGTTAGAGGCGTAATTTTACAAACACGACCAAAAAAATCTGCCGCTGCTTATGCTAAAGTTTGGACACCAGAAGGCTCACCACTTATTGTTACCTCAAAAAAAATGCATCAAAAGGTACAAAGTTTAGTGGATATTCCTGTGGCTTTATCTATGCGTTATGGAACAATGACAATTATGAAGGGATTGCAAGAATTACACGATAAAGGTGTTAATGAAGTAATGCTTTTTCCATTATATCCGCAACACGCAATGGCATCTACAACTACAATTTTAGTTTTGGCAGAAGAATTACGAGCCAAGCATTTTCCGGAAATGAAGTTTAAAATTGTACCTGCTTTTTACAACAAACCCGATTATATTCAGGCTTTAGCCAATTCTATTAAAAACCATTTGGGCAATTTTGATTATGATCATTTGTTATTTTCATATCACGGTGTTCCAAAACGACACATTCGTAAAACAGATATTACAAAAGGTCATTGCAAAACTGATTTTTCATGCTGCCACACGCCATCCCCCGCACACGAATTTTGCTACAGTCATCAATGTTATGAAACCACTAAACAAGTAGTCAAATTACTTGGGATTGCAGAGGGAAAATACAGTCAAACCTTTCAATCTCGATTGGCGGGCGATAAATGGTTAACGCCATATACTGATGTTGAAATTAATAAAATGCCAGCAAAAGGAATAAAAAAACTAGCCGTTGTAACTCCGGCATTTGTATCTGATTGTTTGGAAACTTTAGAGGAAATTGCAATGGAAGCCAATCACGAATTCAAAGAAAATGGTGGTGAACAATTTATGGCAATTCCGTGTATGAATGATGAAGATGAATGGTGTGGCGTTGTTGCAAATTGGATTGAAGATTTTAAAAAAATTAGATGAAAGAGAATAGAAAAAAGATTAAAGAAAATAGATTTTATGCTGAAGTAATGCTTTTTATAAATTAATATGGAAACCTACAACTATATAAAATCCTTACACTTAATCTTCGTGATTACTTGGTTTGCAGGTCTTTTTTACATTGTACGCTTGTTTGTATATCAAATTGAAGCCAATGAAAAACCATCACCTGATAAAGAGATTTTACAAAAGCAGTATAAAATAATGACTTATCGTTTATGGTACATTATTACTTGGCCAAGTATGATTTTAGCAATTGGTTTTGCACTTTGGCTATTGGTTTTAATGCCAGTTTGGGTACAACAACCTTGGATGCAAGTAAAATTAGGATTTGTAGTTTTGCTAATTTGCTATCATATAAAATGTCATTTAATTTACCTTGAATTACAACGTGATGAAGTAAACTATTCATCAAATTTTATGCGATTATGGAATGAAGGAGCAACAATTATATTATTTGCAGTAGTTTTTTTAGTGATTTTAAAAAATGCAATTAACTGGATTTATGGAGTAATTGGTATATTTGTGTTTTCAATAATAATAATGTTGGGCTTTAAATTTTATAAACGCCTTCGTGATAGAAAATAGTTTGTAGTCATCAGTATTCAACCCTGAACTGAAAAATGAAAACCGAAAACTAAAAAAATGGTAAACCGTTTTAAAATGTCGATGCTTTCCTTACGAATCAGGATTTTTTTATCGATGATTTTAGTGATTGTTGTTGCCTCCATTCTAATGGCTTGGATATCTCTAATTCAATTTAAAAACGAGTCTCGAAATTACCACCAACAACTTTTGGAACATAAAGAAGATGCTATTAAAGAACATATAAATTACGTAATTTCAACTACAACTTATCCGTTAAACGAAAAAAATTTACCCTTAATATTTAAAGATAAAATTCACGAATTGGCACAAATTCACAATTCGCAAATTAATATTTATGGTTTGGACGGAAAACTTTTAAAATCATCAAAAGCCTCTTTTTCTGTAGATAGTGTTTCACCTCCAATACCCAAATACATTTTAAAACTGGTACAATCATCAATCGAAAAAAGGTATGTTGATATTAAAACCATTGACGAAATTAAAAACCGTTCATCGTTTACCCAAATTAAAGATGATAAATTTAAACCTTTAGGGATTTTAAATTTACCTTATGCCGACGATGATAGTTTTTACGAAAATGAGATTCAAGAGTTTTTGATAAAACTAGGACAAGTTTACTTTTTTATGCTGATCATTGCCTTTGCATTGGCATATTTTTTATCATCTTACATTACGCAGTCTTTAAAAACTATTTCTGACAAAATTAATGAAACACAATTAAATCAAAAAAACGAAAAAATTGTTGTTGAAGCCAACAGTCGTGAAATTAATTCATTAATAGTTTCATACAACACTATGGTTGATAAATTGGAAGATTCTGCGACTAAATTAGCACAATCGGAACGAGAACAAGCTTGGCGTGAAATGGCAAAACAAGTGGCTCACGAAATTAAAAATCCGTTAACTCCAATGCGATTAACGGTACAAAGTTTTCAAAGAAAATTTGATGCAAACGATCCTGATTTGCAACAAAAATTGAGCGATTATACTAAAACTTTAATTCAACAAATTGATACGATGAGTTCAGTAGCATCAGCGTTTTCAAACTTTGCATCGATGCCTGCGCAGCAAAATGAAACATTGAATGTGGTCGAGGTTGTAGAATTTTCATTAGACATTTTTAATGAAGATTACATTCATTTTGAGAGCAAAGAGAAAGAAATTGTAACCATAATGGATAGAACCCAACTGGTTAGGATAATTACAAATTTAGCCAAAAATGCTATTCAATCCATACCCGAAAATCGAGAGCATAAATTAATTAATGTAGCAGTAAAAAGAGTAGATAATTTTGTTGAAATCAGCGTTTCTGATAACGGAATTGGAATAGAAAACGAAAATAGCGAACTTATATTTGAACCAAAATTCACTACAAAAAATAGCGGAATGGGTTTGGGATTAGGAATTATAAAAAACATAATTGAAAATTACAAAGGAACAATTACCTTTGAATCTAAACTAGGAAAAGGAACAACATTTAAGGTTTCATTACCCATAATTTAAAAAACAAAAAAAATGAACTTCGAAAACATACTTGTATCCACCGAAAATGGAATAGGTCAAATTACTATCAATCGACCCTCAAAATTAAATGCTTTAAATGTTGCTACCATTGAAGAACTGCACAATGCTTTTAAAACTTTAGATGAAAATAGTGAAACTAAAGTAATTGTTTTAACCGGTGAAGGGGAAAAAGCCTTTGTTGCTGGTGCTGATATTTCTGAATTTGCAAATTTTACAATAGAAGAAGGTGCTCAATTGGCAGCACAAGGCCAAGAAATATTGTTTGATTTTGTTGAAAAACTGTCTACGCCAGTAATTGCTGCGGTTAACGGTTTCGCACTTGGTGGTGGTTTGGAGTTGGCTATGGCTTGTCACTTTAGAATAGCATCGGACAATGCAAAAATGGGATTACCCGAAACTTCATTAGGTGTAATTCCTGGTTACGGAGGCACACAAAGATTGCCTCAATTGATTGGAAAAGGTCGTGCAATGGAATTGATAATGACCGCAGGAATGATTGATGCTGAAACGGCCAATAAATATGGTTTGGTAAATCACGTTGTTCCTCAAGCCGAACTTTTAGAATTCACCAAAAACATTGCTTTAAAAATTTTACGAAACTCGCCTGTTGCTATTTCTAAAGCGATAAAAGCAATAAATGCCAATTATATTGATGGCACGAATGGTTTTGACATTGAAATTAAAAACTTTGGAAAATGCTTTGGAACCGATGATTTTAAAGAAGGTACAACTGCATTTTTAGAAAAACGAAAAGCGGTTTTTACTGGTAAATAAAATAATAGATTCCTTTTAAAAACAAAAAAGCCTCTACATTTCTGTAAAGGCTTTTTAAAAGCTCCCTCTCTTGGGCTCGAACCAAGGACCCTCTGATTAACAGTCAGATGCTCTAACCAACTGAGCTAAGAAGGAAACTGTATGTCTTTAATTTTATATGAACTTGTTATTACTTATCAACTGCAGTTGCTGTTTTAAGCGGTTGCAAATATAATACGTTTTTTGCATTTTGCAAATTAATTTTACACTTTTTTTAAACTTTTTTACATTAATTTATCCAATACCAACTGATAAATGTCTTTTCCGAAGGTTAAAGCCATAAGGCTCAGCAAGAAAACCATTCCGCCAGTTTGTACATAACCCATTGCTTTTTCACTTAAAGTTTTACCTGTAATCATTTCAACTATTGTAAACAGGGCATGTCCACCGTCTAAACCAGGTATCGGAAGGCAATTCATGAAAGCTAAACCGATAGAAAAAAGCGCGATAAACGACCAAACAAATTCCCAATCCCATACATCTGGTAACATTCGAGCAATACCAATTGGACTTTTAACTTGCTTGTAAGCACCCGTGGCGGGTTTAAAAATTAATTTAAAACTATCAATATTATAAACAATTTGGCTCCAAGATTGACTAGCTCCCTCTTTTACTGCGTTTAAAACGGATAATTTTTTTACAACTAAAAAAGAATTGTTTTTTGTTTCATCAAATTGAATGCCTAATTTACCCGATTTATTAACTTTTGATAAAACATCAATAATTGTGTTATCTCGATTAACTTTTAAAAGAATCTCTTTTCCTTTATTTTTTAAAAGTTGCTTTTTAAGTTCTAGATTAGTAGTTTTCCCATTAGCAGAAACAATAACGTCATTAATTTTTAAAGCTTCGTTTTTCATAGGATCTTTAATTTTCATCTCAGACAAGGTGTAATCTTGATTAGCGAAAAAAGTGTCTTCATCTAAATTTCCTTCTTTATCAACCTTTACTGTTACTAAAGTGTCTTTCCCATTTCTATCTATCAATAAGTTTATCGACTTGTTCTTGTTTTTATATCCTTCTTTTAAGACCTCATCATAAAAAGTAAGCTTCGTTTTATTTACGCCTAAAATTTTATCGAATCTTTTTAAATTTGTCTTTTTAGGATTTGTTATCGAATCCACAAAAATTTTATCCAATTCAATTCGGGCTTGTATAAAGTTCTTGCCTTCTTTTTTAATGATTTGACCCTTTTGCTCATCGGTTAATTTTAGATTTATGTTTTGTCCATTTCGATTTAAAGTTACCTTTTCACCAAATAAAATTCCCATTACAGCATATTTGAAATCAGGGAAAACTTTTCCATCAATAGATACAATTTTATCACCGCTTTTAAAGCCTACATTTTGTCCTACTTCGCCAAAAGCTAATCCTTTTTCTTGAAGTTTTTCTAAAGAAATGTATTTTTGCCCAACACTTGAAAACATTACTGCATAAATTGTTATTGCCAAAACAATATTCACAAAAATACCGCCCATCATAATAATCAATCGTTGCCAAGCTGGCTTTGAACGAAATTCCCAAGGTTGTGGCTCTTGTTTAAGCTGTTCGGTGTCCATACTTTCATCTATCATTCCCGATAATTTTACGTAACCACCTATTGGCAACCAACCTATGCCCCATTCGGTTTCACCAATTTTCTTTTTAAATAATGAAAATCCAGCATCCATAAAGAGATAAAATTTTTCTACACGAACTTTAAATAGTTTCGCAGTAAAATAGTGTCCAAATTCGTGAAGAATAACTAAAACTGATAATATGAATAAAATTTGTGCTACTTGTATCATGTATTTATTAAATGAATTTTATATAAAAAGCAAAAGTAAGGTTTTCGCCTTACTTTTAAACAAATATCTTGCCGTGCTCTAGTTTTTTATGAATTTTTTATTAATTGTTCCTTGAGCAGTTTCAATTTTTAACAAATATACTCCATTTGACAATTCTGAAACTGAAAAATCAGTAGTTTCATTTTCCATGATTTTTTGCCCCAACTGATTAAAAATGGTATTTTTTACAATTTCAATATCGATTGGTTTTTGAATATGAATTTCGCTATTTGCTGGATTCGGGTAAATTGATAGACCAGATTCTAAATTAAAACTATCATATCCTAAAGTAACGACATTGGTTTTAGAAATTATGTTTTTATTAATGTCAAATTGCACTCCTGTAACTTCAAAGGGTACATTTACCAAAAACTGTTGACCGTTCACCGTGTTATCAACAACAGTATCAAATGTTGCTCCAGATGCGCCAAGTAATCGAATTGGCAATGGCATTTCAAAAAACGAAACGCTAGGGTCGGATTGGGTTTGATTTACAGTTATCTTAGCTTGACCTGTTCCAAAGTTTTGTGCCGTGATTGTATATTTAGGATAGCCTTGATTGTAAATCCAGTCGTTAAAAAACTCCGTTAAACTGCTTCCGTAAACTGCTTCCATGTGAAATTTAAAATCTCCAGTTAAAGCGTATTTATAGGCTAAATTAACATCGGCTAAATAATTTTTTATTCCTTGAAAAAATGCTGCGTCCCCCAATTTTAAACGAAGCATATTAATAACCATCGCTCCTTTATTGTATGATAATCTTCCGCTAAAAATTCTGTTGACATCATTTGCTTGTGCATCTGTTAAATAAACCGCACCGTTGCTGGCAGAAGTTACTGAATTTATCATATTGGTTTTATCAACCACAAATGCTGCATTTCCATCAAAATTTTCAATTACCATCGATGCCATGTAAGTTGCAAAGCCTTCATTTAACCAAATATCTTTCCAACTGCCGCAAGTAATTTTATCACCAAACCATTGATGACCCATTTCGTGAGCAATTAACTGCCGCCCAAAACTTACCATAAACGAAACAGTAGTGTGCTCCATTCCACCACCCCAACCAAATTGCGCGTGTCCGTATTTTTCATTTTTAAAAGGATAAGGCTCAATTAATGTGCTGTATAAATTTAAAATTAATGGCGTTTGGTCAAGTTGTGTTTGTAAAGCTGCATTAAAATTTTCAGGATAAATATAATTTACAATTGGATAGGTGCCACCAGTTGAAATACTTCCTCCTGTTTGGTTATAAATAGTATAATCGGTAACGGCCATACAAATTAAATATGCGGGAATGGCATAACCGTGATGAAAATGAGTAGTTTTGTTGGCACCCAAAATTACTTCGCCAACATTTAATCCGTTTGAAACGGAAACATATTGAGAAGGTGCGGTAATATACACGTCAATTGAATTTATTTTATCATTTAAATCTTGTTTACACGGCCACCAATCTCGTGCCCCAAAGGGTTCAGACAAAGTATATAAAGTATTGCTGCCGTTTGACCGTTGTTGGGTAGTAAAAGCATTAAATCCGTTTAAAGGTGGGTTACCAGCATAGGAAATTTCAACACTTCCAGAGCTACCTGATACTTGAGTTGTAGGCAAAGTTATAATTAATTCATTGTTTCCGTTTTGAACAAAAGGTAAATTGGTAGTGCCCTGTTTTACTGATGAGACTATTAATTCATTTGCCAAATCAAAGGTTACCGCATTCATGTTAGATAATGCTGTAAAAGTTGTTGTTACTTTTCCCACTATATTGTAAATCGCTGGGTCAACTGTGAACTCTAATTTATGGTATGTAATATCATAGTTTAATGTATTTGGGTTTACTGCTAGTTGCATTGTTTTAGATGCCGATCGCATTTCAAATGCAGCAATATCATCTATCTTACCCAAATTTTTATCTTGACCAAACATCGGTAAAACAGCAATAAAACCTATAAATAAGTATAAACTTTTCATTTTAAATCAATTTTTTTGTAAATATAATACATATATGTAAAAAAAATTGTGTTTTAGTTCATATTAACATTTTGTAACCATTTTAAATTTAAACTTTTAAAAACCTAATAATTTTGCAAACAATGGTTTAAATATTTTAAATTTGTAAAATTAAATTTTGATGATGATTATATATAATGTTACTACAAACATCCACGAAAGTGCACACGACCAGTGGTTGCAATGGATGAGAGAAAAACACATAAATCAAGTATTGGCCACAGGAAAATTTTCCTCGGCAAAATTAGTGCGTGTTTTAGTTGAAGAAGAAATGGACGGAAAAACCTATGCGGCACAATACACTACCGACTCAATGGAGACTTTGCAACGATATTATAACGAAGATGCTCCAAGATTACGGGAAGAAGCAATTAGATTGTTTGGAGACAAAGCATTAGCGTTTAGAACCGAGTTGGAATTAATTCAAGATTTTTTTCAGCAAAATTAAAGTAATAACTTCGTTCGTATCCTTAATAAACTATAAGCAAAATGGAAAAAGTAAAAGCCAAAAAACATCTAGGTCAACATTTTTTAACCGACGAAAAAATCGCTAAAGACATTGCCGACACTTTAAATTTAGAAGGTTATGAAAACGTGCTGGAAATTGGACCTGGAATGGGCGTTTTAACAAAATACTTACTTCAAAAACCATCAACAACTTACGTTTGTGAAATCGATAATGAATCGGTTGAATATTTAGAAGTGCATTACCCGAAATTACATGGTAAAATAATTTCAAAGGATTTTTTAAAATACAACATAAACGAAATCTTTGAAGGAAAGCAGTTTGCAATCATTGGAAATTTTCCTTATAATATTTCAACCCAAATTGTGTTTCGTGCTTTAGAATATCGAAACCAAGTAAAAGAATTTTCGGGAATGTTTCAAAAAGAAGTTGCCGAACGTATTTGCGAAAAAAAAGGCACTAAAGTTTACGGAATTCTTTCAGTTTTAGTACAAGCTTTTTATGATGCCGAATATCTTTTTACGGTTGAGCCACATGTTTTTAATCCGCCACCCAATGTAAAATCGGGTGTTTTACGCTTACGACGAAAAGAAAATTTTACATTGCCTTGTGGAGAAAAATTCTTTTTTAGTGTAGTAAAAACGGCTTTTCAGCAACGACGTAAAACGTTAAGAAATAGTTTAAAAACCTTTAACCTGAGTGATAGTTTGCGAGAAGACACTATATTTGACCTTCGCCCCGAACAATTAACGGTGCCAATGTTTATTGAATTAACTCAAAAAATAGAAGCCGATGCAGTTTAAAATCAGTAAAGAACTTTTGGTTCAAATTGAACAACTTATTCAAAACAAAAATGACGTAGAACTCGAAATTTTGTTAAATGATTTGCATCACGCTGATATTGCCGAAATTTTTGACGAACTTGATTTTGAAGAAGCTTGCTACATTTTTAATGTTTTAGACACCGAAAAAACATCTGAAATTCTACTTGAACTAGAAGAAGATTTGCGTGAAAAAATTCTAGAAACCTTATCGGCCAAAGAGATTGCCGAGGAGTTAGATGAAATGGATACCGATGATGCAGCCAATATTATTGGTGAACTCTCGCAAAGCAAAAAAGAAGAAGTTATTTCGGAACTTGAAGATCTTGAACATGCTAAAGACATCGTTGAATTGTTACGTTACGATGAAGATGAAGCGGGCGGATTAATGGGGAAAGAACTTGTAAAAGTTAATGAAAATTGGACTGTTTTAACGTGTGTAAAAGAAATGCGAATTCAAGCAGAAAACGTAACCAGAGTACATTCTATTTATGTTGTTGACGATGAAAACCGCTTAAAAGGCAGACTTTCATTAAAAGATTTACTCACTACATCAACTAAAACACCAATTAAGGATGTTTATATTCCAAAATTAAATTTTGTAAAAGTTAATACGCCCAATGTTGAAGTGGCGTTGATAATGCAAAAATACGATTTAGAAGCTATACCAGTAGTAGATGAAATGGGACGCCTAGTGGGACGCATTACAATTGACGATATTATTGATGTAATTAAAGATGAGGCTGATAAAGATTATCAACTTGCAGCTGGTATTACCCAAGATATCGAAGCTGGTGATAGTGTTTTTCAAATTACTAAAGCCCGTTTGCCTTGGCTTTTAATGGGAATGTTTATTGAATTGATAGCAGCTTATGTTTTAAAAGATAATGAAGGAGCATTTAAAAAATATTCAACTTTAATAATTTTTGTCCCTCTACTTTCAGCAACTGCCGGAAACATTGGAGTTCAAGCGTCAGCAATTGTAGTTCAAGGTTTGGCAAATGGTTCTTTGAAAGAATTTAGTAAAAATTATTTTAGTAAAGAATTACAAGTGGCAATGATCTCTGGAACCACAATTGCCTTGTTTATTTTGTTTTACCACTCAATAATGTACCAACAATATCAGGTTGGTTTGGCAATTTCAATTTCAATAATTGTTGTAATTTTATTTGCTGCCACTTTAGGTACTTTGGTGCCATTGTTTTTACATAAAAACAAAATCGACCCAGCAATTGCCACAGGTCCATTTATAACTACAACCAACGATGTTTTTGGAATTATAATTTACTTTGCTATTGCACGATTAATATTGGGGTTTTAAGCTTTTTTAGTAGAAATTAGGTCTTATTAATCAATATTGTTACTGCTTTGCGTTACAATCTAGTCTAAAAAGGCGAGGATCTTCTCTCCAAACACTAAGTGTTCACTGAAATGAAATATAAATAAATACAAAGTGAAGTAATCAGGGTTAGAAATTAAATTTACTTTATTTATATTACAATAAATTTGCGTTAAACCTCCTTTATACTTATCAATTATTTACTTTTTTCAGAATAATCGCATTCGGTGGGTATAGTAAAAAACTTTTCTATTTTGACTTTATTTGTAATCTTGCATGTAAAAGTTATTTTACCGTCTAAATTTGAATAATAAATCATTTTAGGGAAACCATTTGGAATATTTTTATAACCCTTCCATTTTTCATATGCTGTTGGGTGCTCTAAAAATGGTAGAATTGAATCTTGGTTTTTATTGATAATATAATTACATACTTGGAGTTTTTTCCTTTTTTGATATTTTAAACTTTTATTACATCTTAATTCATAATGATAATAAGAAGTATCATTTATTATTGTATCCTTTAAATTTTTAAAATCGTAATCGTCTTTTTTGTCTTTAATTGTGTATCTATATACTTCGTGACAATCGTTACTAATGGTTTCAGCCCTGAAAAAATCCGTTTTTTTAATTCCATTATTTGAAATCACTCCATTTCTATCTGTAAAATGACACGTATAATTAACAGAATCTCTATCATGGATATAATATAGAATTGAATTTATTTTTGAATTAACCAAATAAATCATCTGATTGGGTTTTGTATGAAGTTTACAAGTTTCATCAAAAATTAAAGCATAATCAAAAGTATATTTTTTTTGACAGAACGATAATAAAGGAAGAATTAAAAATAAAAGTGCTCGCATTTTATTATTAAATAGCATTTAAGTAACAAAAATAACTAATTTTATACCTTCAACAATATTATGAAAAAAATAAAAATCCTCCACATTGATTCTAATCATCCGCTGATGATAACTCAATTGCAAAATTTAGGTTTTACAAATGATGAAGATTTTACATCAACTAAAGAACAAATTGAGCAAAAAATTCAAAATTATCAAGGAATTGTAATACGCAGTCGCTTTAAAATTGACAAACAATTTATTGATAAAGCGACACATTTACAATTCATTGCACGAGTTGGTGCTGGGCTTGAAAGCATTGATGTTGACTACGCAAAATTAAAAAACGTACACCTAATTGCCGCACCCGAAGGCAATCAAAACGCTGTTGGTGAACACACACTTGGAATGTTGCTTTCGCTATTTAATAAACTCAATAGAGCGGACAAATTAATACGAAACGGACAATGGATTCGCGAGGGAAATAGAGGTTACGAGTTGGAAGGCAAAACTATTGGAATTATTGGTTACGGAACAATGGGAAAATCATTTGCAAAAAAATTAAAGGGATTTGATGTAGACGTATTATGTTACGATATTCTTGAAAATGTTGGCGATGCAAATGCTAAACAAGTTTCTTTATACGAATTACAACAAAAAAGTGATGTTTTAAGTTTGCATATTCCGTGGACACCCAAAACTGATAAAATGGTTGATTTTAAATTTATTAATCAATTTTCAAAATCCTTTTGGTTAATTAATACCTCACGTGGCAATAATTTGGTAACTTACGATTTGGTAAAAGCTTTAAAATTAGGTAAAATTTTAGGTGCAGGATTGGATGTTTTAGAATATGAAAAAGCTTCATTTGAAAATCTTTTTGAATCTAAACAACAGCCAGAAGCTTTAAATTATATTCTTGAAGCAGAAAACGTTTTATTAACACCACATATAGCTGGTTGGACATTTGAAAGTCACGAAAAATTGGCACAAACAATTGTTAATAAAATAAATAGAATGTATCAATAATTTTTATATTTTAGCAATTCAACTAAAAACAAAAAATTTATGGAAGTTA
>JBBRCJ010000034.1:0-33467 GCA_038204955.1 Flavobacteriales bacterium | reverse complement strand
TTGATAAAGTTATGTTAATAACAATTTTTTTGCCAAATGTAAATATTATTATTAAATAATGTACTTTTGCCCCGCAAGAATTAAAAATCTTAAAATTAACTTTACATTATATATGAAAAAACTTGTACTTAGTATTTTATTCGCACTGCAAATCGTTTTTGTATTTTCTCAAGCCAGTGGTGGCTTATCGGGTAAAATTGTAGATTCAAAATCTCAGAAACCTTTGTCAAATGTTGTGGTTTCTGTTCAAAATGTTAACTTAACTCAGGTAACCGATGCAGAAGGAAAATTTGCATTTTTTAGTGTTCCATCGGGGAATCAAATAATTCAAGTTCGAAATAGTGGTTATAAAGACCAATTGTTGAACGTAGAAATTGAAAAAGCAAAAATTTTAAATTTAGGCGTTGTTGTTTTAGAAGAAGATATCACTGAAGATGAAAAAATTAATTTAATAACCATTTCAGATTCTGATTTAACAGATGATAATAGTGGCTCCGAAAGCACATCAAGTCTTTTACAATCATCACGTGATGCATTTTTACAAACAGCAGCTTTTAATTGGGGATTGTCACGATTTAGGATTCGAGGTTTAGATAATGAATACGGAACGGTTATGATTAACGGAATCACGATGAATAAAATTTATGATTCGCGTCCGCAATACAGTAATTGGGGCGGTTTAAATGATGCAACTCGAAACCAAGAGTTTACCAACGGATCGGCACCATCGGATTATACTTTCGGCGGAATTTTAGGGACGCAAGAAATCAATACTCGTGCTTCAATATATAGACCTGGAAATAGAATATCAGTAACTGGAAACAATTCAAGTTATACTGGAAGGCTAATGGGCACTACTGCTTCGGGGATGCGTAATGACGGTTGGGCATATGTTGTTTCGGCTTCTCGACGTTTTGCAAACGAAGCCTTTTTTGAAGGAAGTACTTACAGTGGAAACTCATTTTTTGCAAGTGTTGAAAAAAAATTGACCAAAAATAACAGTTTAAACCTAACTACTATTTACGGTCAAAACACTTCTGGTAAAACATCGCCAAATACTCAAGAGGTAGCCGATATTAAAGGTTTTCGTTACAATGCCAATTGGGGATATTTTGATGGAAAAAAACGAAATTCAAGAAACAAAACGGTAGAAGAACCACTATTTATTTTAAGCGATTTTTGGAAAGTAACACCAAAAACAAATTTAACTACAAGTGTTGCTTACCAATTTGGGAAAATAGGGAATTCTCGTTTAACCTATCAAGGTGCAGATAATCCGGATCCAACCTATTATAAAAAATTACCAAGTTATGAAACCTCTTTGTACGATTCAACAGGAAATTTTACTCCCGATTATGCAACTGCATCGGCAAAACGAGATGCTTTTTTAGCTGACGGACAAATAAATTGGTCACAATTGGTTTATGCCAATCAAAATAGTGGTGATGGTCACAGTTATTACACGTTGTATGAAGATAGAACTGATGATAAACTTTTTACAGCAAATACGGTTTTAAATTCACAACTAGCGGACAATATTTTATTGAATGCAGGTGCAACTTATAAAAATTTAAACTCACACAACTTTCAAAATATGCTAGACCTTTTGGGTGGATCATACTTTAAAGATGTTAATCTATTTGGCGTTGGTAGTTCACAGCAACAAACAGATCTTAATAATCCTAACCGAAAAGTTGGAGTTGGTGAAGCTTTTGGTTACAATTACAACTTAATAGCAAATGATTTTGATGCTTTTACTCAATTCAAATTTATTTATAAAAAAATTGATTTTTATGTTGCTCAAACTTACTCACGTTCGGAATATCAAAGAGACGGAATATATAAAAACGGTTATTATCCATCCAATTCATTTGGTAAGAGTGATAAAATCACCTTTGACAATTTTGGTTTTAAAGGAGGTTTAACTTATAAAATTTCGGGGACTAAATTTTTAAATTTCAATGGTGTTTTTATGACTAAAGCACCTTCATTAAGAAACACTTTTAATAATGCAAGAATTAACAATAATGTTGTTGATGGGCTTAAAAGTGAGAGTATTGCTAGTGCAGATGCTAGTTTTATAATTAACCGACCAAAATTAAAAATGCGTTTGACTGCTTTTTACACAAAAATTAAAAATCAAACATCAACATCGTTCTTTTTTGGAGATGGAGCTGGTGTTGACGACCCAACTACTACAGCCAACGAAAGTAACAGTTTTGTTTCTGAAACAGTTATTAATCTTGACAAACAAAATTTAGGATTGGAGTTTGGTTTTGAATATCCAATTACTTCAACCATTAAAGTTACTGCAAGCGCTGCATATGGCGAATATATTTATGCCAACAATCCAACAGTTTTGTTAAATCAAGATTCAAATGCAACTGCAACCAATACTAAACCAGTTACTAATTTTGGTGAAGCCAATTTAAAGAACTACAAACAAGCGGGTTCTCCTCAGCAAGCGGCTTCATTTGGGTTAGAATATCGGGATCCTAAATTTTGGTATATAAGTGCCAATATGAATTATTTAGGAAATGCGTACATTGATATTGCACCATTAACAAGAACAGATCGTTTTTATGACAATCCATCGACTCCAGGGGTACCTGTTGCAGAAGCTACTACAGCACGTGGAGCAGAATTGTTAAAACAAGAAAAATTAAAAGAATTTACTTTGTTAAACTTAAACGGCGGAAAATCTTGGAGAATTGGCAAAAATACTGTTGGTTTTTCCGCAAGTATCAATAATGCTTTAAATACTATATACAAAACAGGCGGATTTGAACAAGCTAGAAACTCCAATTTTACGCAAGCCAATCAAGACAATACAGTTCACACCAATCCATTGACTAATGTTACGGCAGCTACGCCTTCATTTGCTCCAAAATATTTTTATGGTTTTGGTCGTACTTTTTTAGTAAATTTATACATTAATTTTTAAAATTTAAAATTATGAAAACATATCTTAAATTAGTAGTAGTACCTTTTATTTTGTTTCAACTTACGAGTTGTACAAAAGATAGTGATGTAAAAGTAAATGATGCAAAAACCACATTGTTAACAGAGGATTTTAACTCTTCAACAATTTCAACTACAGGATGGACACTTTTTTCTCAAATAGGCACTAAAAACTGGTCGCAGGCATCGTATAAAAATGACGGTTACGCCCAAATGAGCTCTTACCTTTCTGGAAACCCTTCAAATGTAACTTGGTTAATTTCACCTCCTATCAATATGGATGCACAACAAGGCGAAAAATTAAATTTTCAATCGTGTCAAGATGGTTTTGTTAGAGCAATAGATAATTCTTTAGAATTGTATGTGACCAACAATTACGATGCTACCAATTTTGCTAACACCAACTGGCAGCGTCTTGATTTTGATGTACCGACTTCAGAAACACTTCGTTATCTATATATTAGCTCAGGAATTATTGATTTATCAAATTACACAGGAACTTTGAATTTTGCCTTTAAATATAAAGGGACTTCGTCACAAACAGGAGGTTATCAAGTAGATAAAGTTAGAATTTTTTATTAATAACACACAATTACAAGATGAAAAATATAATCAAAAATATAATTTTAATAATTACATTTAGTTTTTTAGTATTAAGTTGTACTGATGCTGATAAAGGTTTTACAAACTCAGTTCAGTCAATTAAAACAACTGAATTAACAGTTAACAAACAGGTGCTTGATGTCGTAAATGCTACATCATCGATACCAACTATATATAATGCTGATGATGTTATAGAGGCATTTGTTACTTCAAACGATGCTGGTGGGAATTTTTATAAATCCATTTCATTTCAAACTATTCCAACAACAGGTAACCCAATTGGTTTTAGTGTTTCGGTAGATCAAACCATGCTTTTTACAAAAGGTTTTACACCTGGAAGAAAAGTATATATTAAATTAAAAGGATTGGCTACTGCCATTGTGTTTGGAAGTATGCAAATTGGTATAAGTGACCCAAATGCAACAAATGGTATCACTGGATTATCAGAAGTTGATTATCTAAATTACTTGTTTCCTTCGGCAACTGTTGTGAATGAAGATACTTTTGTAAGACACATAACTTTAGCTCAGGCTACTGCAACATCAGGAGTTACACCTCAAAATTCAGTTTTAAATACTTTAATTGAAATAGACAACACTCAATTTGCTGATAATTCAATTGCAAGAACTTTATTTGATATTGACAATGGAGGCTTCGGAACTAACCACGAATTGGTTGACGTTACTGTAGGCGATATAACTCCGAGTATAAAAAAATATTGCAGAATAAGTCAATACAGTCCGTTATCTTCTAACGCTGTACCAGCGGGTAGAGGAAGTGTGAGAGGAATTATGACTAAATATAACTCTGATTTTCAATTAATAGTTCGTCAAATTGAAGATTTTAAATTAACCTTACCACGAACTTATATTTTTAACGCTACATTAAATGAAACCTTTAGCAGTTTTACTACCAGCCAAGTTTCTTTTCCTAACTATTTAAATTTTGCACCTGTTGGGACAAAAAAGTGGTTAATTAAAACAGGTTTTCTTGAAATGTCTGCCTTTAGTGGTGCCACAGAAGATAACAAAACTTATTTTGTAGTCCCTGTTGATATGACCGCTGCAAACAATTTTAAATTTGATTTAAAAGTAGGTTTTTACACAGGAGCTTTGGGTTTAAAAGTGTATCGTAGCTCCAATTACGTACCAGGTAATAAAATTAGTACGGCTACTTTATATGAAATAACAAGTAGTTTTAACACTACTTTTCCAGTAGCATCAACAACAACTTTTTCATCTTATACTTACACAATTCCTCCAACGGTTACTGGCAACGGCTATTTCATTTTTGAATATACGGGAACCAACAAAGCCTCTGGTCCACCAGTGACTACTACCATTGACATTGACAATATTGTAGTCAATTAAAAAAAAGTCTTTTTTTTTATAAACATAGCCCTAACATTGATATTGTTGGGGTTTTTTGTTGATAAAACCATATAGATTCGTAAATCAAGTTAAAAATAATGTAATAAATGATGATTAATAGACTATCTAAATTTGTTTTAATTTCATATATTGTAGCGTTGATATGTCTTGTTATTAAAGGTTGTCTGTACAAGAAAGAGATAGAAGAAAATAGAGCGCAAACAATCTGTAAATATAGCTTGTGTGAAACCTCTGCAAAGTTTACAACTAGTTTTTTTAAGTATAATGTAAAAGAACACCGATATAGAAACAGTTATGGTAGATGTCCTGAAAATTATGATGATAAAATAAATAAATTTTTTATACTCTATTACTCTTCTAGAGATCCAAATAAAATTGAGGTGCATTTTAACCAACAAATAACAGATACACTAGAGATTTTAAAAGCTGATTTTTCTATGGATGAAATTAAAAATTAAAATTATGGAATTTATCTTAAAAAAAATAATTGGTATTACAATAGTATTTATTGGGGTGTTACTTTTTAGATATGTTTACAAAAAAACCAATAAAAACAGATTGGATGAAAGGGGTTATATGTTAAGTGTTATTCTGATTATTATCGGAGTTTTAATTATTTTAGGTATACGTGGCTTTGTTTAAATAAATACTTTTAAGTAAAATTAACAAGCTTGGGATCAGTTTTAGTTTCTTTCTATTAATGGGTGAAATAAATAAAGGTTGTTCCTAATCAAAATCTCCTAATTTTGAAGGGTTACAAAAACGAAATAAAATGTAAATTATAGTTCTCTAATGTGCACTAATAAAACATTAGTGCATTTTTTAACATAATTATATGATTTTCAAAACAATGAATTAAATTAAATGTCGTTTTAATAAAGTTAGTTTAATTAGTTTTTGTTTTTGATTGAAAAAGGCGCTCAAGAAAATCTCTTGAACGCCTTTTTTGAATACAAGTTTTAACTCTAATAACTCATTTCAACAATTTCTCTTACTTTTTCTAAAGTGATATTTTGTTTTTCACCAAGCGCTTTCCATCCTCTCTCTTCAAAACGATTTACAATAAAGTCGGCTGTTTTAGCATAATCGGGTGTGTAAAAAGATAATTTGGTTTGCATTCCCATTTTATGTAAAAAATCAATTGTTTTTCCAATCGCATTATTAGCCTTTTCATCAACAGTTGTTCCTGCAACATTAAAAACACGTTCCCCGTATTGGGCTAATTTTTCTTTTTTAGTTTCAAACATTACTCTATATAAGCTTGGCGCAATGACTGCTAATGTTCGTGCATGATCAATTTCATAAAGTGCCGTCAATTCGTGACCTATCATATGTGTTGCCCAATCGGAAGGAACCCCTTTTTGAATCAATCCGTTAAGTGCCATCGTGGCACACCACATAAAGTTAGAAGCCAACTTATAATCGGAAGGATTTTCAACAACACTTGGTCCTATTGCTACTAGGGTTTGCAAAATTCCTTCTGCAATTCGGTCTTGTAAAAGTGCATCGTGCGGATAGGTCAGATACTGCTCCATAACGTGAGTAAATGCATCTACTACTCCGTTTTCAAGTTGTCTTTTTGGCAAAGAAGCAACAACCGAAGGATCACAGATTGAAAATTTTGGAAACAATGCGCTACCGCCTAAAACTAATTTCTCTTGGGTAGCAGCAATTGTTACTACAGAGCCCGAATTCATTTCAGATCCTGTAGCTGGTAAAGTTAAAACGGTACCAAATGGGATTACTTTAGTCAAATCGGTAAAAAGGACTCTGTTTTTTAAAATATCTATTGGATTTCCTTCAAAATGTGTCGCTCCTGATATGAATTTTACACCATCAATAACGCTTCCGCCACCTACAGCTAAAATAAAATCAATTTTTTCTGACTTTACAATTTCAACCGCTTTTAATAAAGTTTCAAAACGCGGATTGGGTTCAATACCACCAAATTCAACTATTTCAAACCCTGTTAATGCCGCTTTAACTTGGTTGTAAATACCATTTTTAAAAATGCTTCCACCACCGTAAGCCAATAAAATCTTACTATTTGTTGGAACTAATTTTGACAATTTTTCTATTTGACCTTTACCAAAAACATAATTGGTTGGGTTGTATAATTCGAAATTTAACATGACTTTTATTTATTTAATTGATGAAGTAATTTTTGTGCAACTAATTTTGAAGATGCTGGATTTTGTCCTGTAATTAATAACCCGTCTTCTACTGAATAAGGTAGCCAATTGTCTAGTTTAGAGTAAGTCGCTCCATTTTCTTGCAAAGCATTTTCTAATAAAAAAGGAACTACTTTAGTTAACCCAACAGCTTCTTCTTCAGTATTTGAAAACCCAGTTACTTTTTTACCTTTTACCAAAAATTCACCATTTACTTTTACATTTTTTAAAACCCCTGGTGAATGACAAACAAATGCAACCGGTTTGTTGTGCTCATAAAAAGCCCCAATTAGGTCTATTGAATTTTTATCAACGGCTAAATCCCACAACGGACCGTGACCGCCAGGATAAAATACGGCATCATAATCGGATTGATTAATTTTGCTTAACTTGTGGGTATTTTTTAATTTTAGTAACAAATCCGTATCCTGTTCGTAACGTTTTGTGTCATCAGTTTGAGCGCTTGCATCGTTACTTTTAGGGTCAATTGGAGGTTGACCACCTAGAGGTGAAGCAATGTCAATATGAACACCATTATCAACAAGTTCATAATACGGAGCGACTAATTCTTCCACCCAAAACCCTGTTTTTTCGTTAGTATTGCCCAGCTTATCGTGACTGGTAACAACAAATAATACTTTTTTCATCGTTTTTTCTTTTAAATATTTATTACTTTGATTTTTACAACTTATCAAACACAAAGTTACCATAGTTATTAGCAGAATATCTTTCATTTTTAGTTATATTTATTACAAAATTACATTAAATTTAAAAAACGAAAGAGGATGAAAATCACCTTTATGGTGTGATAAATGTCACTTTTTTGAAGTAGCATTGAATCTACTTAAGGTTTCACGCGAAACTCCTAAATACGAAGCAATAAATTTTTTGGGTACTTTTTGAAACAATTTTGGATTTTGAAGTAATAATTTTTCATACCGCTCTTTTGGATTGTTATTGAGCATTGACAAAATACGTTGTTGCAAGGCAACATAACCCGAATTGGATTTTTTTCTAAAAAAATGTTCTATTTTATGCAATTCCGAACATAATTTTTCACGATTGAGTAACGATAAACAAAGTACTTCACTATCTTCAATGCAATCTATATAAATTGAGGCTTGCGATTGATTAAAATAGGCCTGATAATCAGAAATCCACCAATTTTGAATAGCAAATTGAATAATATATTCTTTGCCTTTTTCATCTAAATGATAGCCTTTTAAACAACCGTCAATAACAAAATAATCGTTTTCAACTAAATCATTTTGTTGCAATAAAAACTGATGTTTTCTTATTTTTTTTAATGTAAAATGTGATAAAATATAATTAAACTCCAAATCGGTTATTGGAGTTATTTGTTCAATTTGATATCTTAAAATTAAACTCATTTTTTATAAAACAAATTATGATCTAAATATTCCCAAACTTTATAAGGCAACATTGGAGCAATGTTTTTGCCTTTTTTGATATTTGCACGTATAAAAGTCGAAGACAATTCAATTATTGGCGAATCTATTTTATGCACGTTTTTATGATTTTCTAAACCAGATTTTTCGGTTTCGGCAGAAATTCTTGGATACACATAAATAGAATAATTTTCTAAAATAGTTTCATAATTTTTCCATTTGTGCAACGAATTTAAATTGTCTTCACCCATAATTAAAGAAAAACTGTGCTTAGGAAATTTTTCTTCTAAATGTATCAAAGTGTTGGTTGTATAGTTGGGTTGTGGCAATTTAAACTCAACGTCAGACGATTTTATTTTCGGGAAATCTTCGGTTGCCAAATGAACCATATGAAGCCGCTGATAATCATCAAGTAAAGTGCTCTTCTCTTTATGTGGATTGTGTGGTGTGACAACCATCCAAACTTGATCCAAATCTGAATTTTCAACTAAATGGTTGGCAATAATTAAATGTCCAACGTGAATTGGGTTAAAGGTTCCGAAATAAAGTCCGATTTTCATCTTACAAAGTAATTAGTGAAAAGTGATTAGTGAAAAAGTAATTAGTAATTAGTGATTAGTGAAAAAGTAATTAGTGATTAGTGAATAGTAATTAGCTTTTTAATGATTTTGAAAAGGCATTGATCATTTTCGATTCTTCTTCAATTAATTTTAAAATGGTATCGTACAAAAAAACATCATTTATAAAATCCAATTCTTTTGCAATTATGAGTTGCGTTTCTACTTCAAACAGTGAACCTCTTGAAATATCTAAAAAATGACTAAAGGATTTATCTGTATTTCTTCCATAACCTTCTGCAATATTTGACGGAACTGAAACAGAAGCCCTTTTTAGTTGAGATGTTAAGGCATATAATTCATCTTGAGGAAAAGATTTTACAATTTTATAAACCAAAATAACAATTCTAATTCCTTTTTGCCAAATTAATAAGTCTTTATAAGATTTAATGTTATTCATAATTTATTTCCAATTACTAGTCGTTATTCAATATACTATTCACCAATCACTATTCACTTTTCACTAATTACTTTTTTACTAATCACTAATTACTATTCACCAATCACTAATCACTAATTACTAATTACTATTCACTAATCACTTTTCTCCGACAAAAGCCTTAACCAATTCATAAGCATCAACTTTTGCAACATCTAAATCGTAGTTTTTAATAATTTTATCAAATTGTGGTGCGGTTGCTAGTTCAATAGATGCTTTTGCAATGCGCATATTGATTTTGTCTTCACTTTCGGTAGATCGTTTTTTTAATCTAATTTTTAGTTCGTCTATACTTGGTGGTTTTACAAAAACAGCTAAAGTTTCCGTTTGATATTTACTTTTAATTCGCAATCCACCAGCAACATCTATGTCGAAAATAACATTTTTTCCTTTTGCCCAAATCCGTTCAACTTCGCTTTTTAAAGTGCCGTAAAAGTTATCGCGATACACTTCTTCCCATTCAAGAAATTCTTCGGCTTTAATATGATTTTTGAATTCTTTTAAAGTGATAAAATAATAATCTTTCCCATTCTCTTCTTGACCACGAGGTTCACGAGTTGTTGACGAAATTGAAAACTCCAAATTCAAATCGTCTTGTTTTAGCAAATGCCTTACAATAGTGGTTTTTCCTGAACCCGATGGTGCCGAAAACACCAATAATTTTCCTTTATTCATTTGTTGGTAATTAGTTAATCGTGATTAGTTGAAGCATAATGCAATTCTCTATTTACTAATCACTAATTACTTTTTATAAAACATTCAAAACCTGTTCTTTAATTTTTTCCAATTCGTCTTTCATCATGACTACCAGTTTTTGCATTTCGGTATGGTTTGATTTTGAACCCATTGTATTTATTTCTCTTCCTATTTCTTGTGAAATAAAACCTAACTTTCGTCCGTTGGCTTCAGCTCCACCTAAGGTTTCTTTAAAATAATTCAAGTGATTTCCCAAACGCACTTTTTCTTCAGTGATATCATACTTTTCTAAATAAAAAATCAATTCTTGCTCAAATCGGTTTTCATCTACATTTAACTTTAACTCGTCAAGTGCAGCTCTTAATCGAGTTTTTACAGTTTCTATTCTTTCTGTATCAAACGAAACAGCTGTATGCATTAAATCAAAAATATTGTTGGTACGCAATTGAAATTCTTTTTCTAAAGATTTTCCTTCATCGCTTCTAAAATTTAAAATATTTTGCAATGCTTCATCAATTACAGTTTGAATTTGATTCCACTCTTTTGGGTCTATTTCTTCTCGTTCGGTTTTTAAAGCATCCGGAAAACGTACTGCCATTTTCAGCAATTCAGTATCGTCTGAAGTATCAACAATTGCTTTCATTTGATTAATGTAACCTTTTATAATAGATTCATTTAACTTTGACGAAGTATCTTCGCCAGTAGCTTCAATAAATAGTGAAAAATCAATTTTTCCACGCTCTAATTTTAAAGCTATTTGATTGCGCAAACCCAATTCCATTTCTCTATACACTGATGGAATTCGCACATTCAAATCTAAACCTTTACTATTTAATGATTTTACTTCTACCGTTATTTTTTTATTTGATAATTGCAACGTTGCTTTACCAAAACCCGTCATTGATTGTACCATTCTTATTTTTATAATGTGTTCAAAGATATTGAAAAATTACGGTTTCTTTTGAGTTACTAAATAAACACCCAGAAATAAAAGTGTTGCCGAAATTATCTTTACTAAATTCAAATCGTCTTTACCAAGACTAATAGCGAAAATTGTTGCAAATAATGGTTGCAAATATATAAATACAGCAACAGTTGTAGGTTTTAATTCTCGCATTGAAAGCAAGTTGAGTAAGTAGGTAAAAAAAGTAGAAAACAAAACCACAAACCCTATTTTCCAAAAAATTTCTGTTGGAAATAAATGCCATTGAATGTCTTGAAATTCAGAATATCCGAAAGGTAAAACCATTAAAAAACCAAAAGTATAAATCCATTTTACAAAGGTAAAAGCATTGTATTTATCCATCAATTTTTTTACTATAATTAAATAAAAAGCGTAAGAAACGGCATTTATAAAAACCAACAAATTGCCTAATCCTGCATTAGTAGCATTGGTAATAGATTTTCCGTATAGAATTAAAAAACCAGTCCCAATTAAACCTATCAAAATTCCAAGAATTTTTCTGTTTTTTAAACGCTCTTTTAAAAGAACTGCCGATAAAATCAAAACAATTATGGGCGTTGTAACCATTAAAACTGCCCCCATAATGGGCGAAGTGTAACTTAACCCCTTGAAAAAGGTAAGCATATTTAAAGCTACTCCAAAAAAAGCAGCAGCAACAATTCGAGGAATGTCTTTTTTATCAATTTTTTCTTTAGGAATAAAGAAAGAAATCAACCAAAAAAGCAAAGTTGCCCCAAAAACCCTTAATACTATAAAACCATAAGGTTGAATATATTGAGGCATTACATCTTTAGCAATAGTAAAAGTAAGTCCGTAAATTAGCGAAACTAAAGTAGCGCCTAAAAGTGCAAAATTTCTTTTTGACATTAACTTAAAACTTTGTGAACTTCTATAATATTTTTTTGGCTGTTTCCGATATAAATTTTGCTGTCAATTATAAAAACAGGACGACTCAAAAAAGTGTAATGCTCCAAAAGATATTTTTTATAATCTATTTCGGTTAGGTTTTTATTTTTCAAATCTAAAGTTTTGTACAAAACAGCTTTTTTGCTAAATAATGCTTCGTAACTTCCCGATAATTGATACATTTCATCGAGTTCGGTTTCGGTAATTGGATTTTCACGAATATCAATATAATGCAACAGATTAGCATTTGGAAGGTTTTTTATTATCTTTCGGCAAGTATCGCAAGAGGCTAAATAATAAATTTTGTTTGAAGAACTCATAATGTGATTTTTTTGCAAAGAAAATTTATTTTCAATTGAAAAGCAGTATTTTTATAGAAAATTTTAAACATTTTATGGAAACTACTTTTAGAATTAATTCTACTAGCCGACAACTTTTAATGGCGTATTTAGATACTTATACATTGGAGCAATTGAATAAAATTCCTTTAGGTTTTGCAAATAATTTACTGTGGAATATAGGTCATGTGTTAGTAACTCAACAAATTTTGGTTTATAAATTTTCAGGTTTACCAATGGCTTTCTCTGACGAGTTTATTGCAAGGTTTGTTAACGGTTCACGCCCAAATGGGGATTATTCTGAAACCGATTTGAAAAAAATTAAAGAGGCTCTTTTTGCCACTTCAGATAAATTAAAACAAGATTTTAATAATGATGTTTTTAAAGAATATACCGAATTTATTACAAAATCATCAGGCTTTAAAATGTCAAATGCTAAAGAAGCCATTGAGTTTAATAATTTTCACGAAGCAATGCATCTTGGAATTATGTTGCAAATGAAAAAATTTATATAAAAAGTAGTTTCCAATCACATTAGCATTTTTATCTTTGTAAAAAAATAATCCAAATGAAATTCAATACTAAAGTCATACACGGCGGGCAACACCATGACCCAAGTACAGGAGCAGTTATGCCTCCAGTGTATCAAACCTCAACCTTTGTTCAAAACAGCCCAGGAAAGCCATTAAATCCTGATTATGAGTACAGTCGTGCCGCTAATCCAACACGTTCGGCTCTTGAAAATGCTTTGGCGAGTATCGAAAACGGAACTCGTGGTTTGGCATTTTCATCTGGTTTAGCCGCCACCGATTGTGTTTTGCGTTCATTTAAAGCAGGCGATGAAATTATTGCAATGGACGATTTATACGGAGGAACCTACCGAATGTTTACCAGAATTTACAAAGATTCAGGGATTGTTTTTCATTTTGTGGATATGAATGATATTGAAAAATTCAAATCATTAATAAATGCAAAAACCAAATTGGTTTGGGTTGAAACGCCAACCAATCCGTTAATGAAATTGGCAGATATTGAAGTTATAGGCAAAATAACTAAAGAACACAAAATTTTATTTGCCGTTGACAATACTTTTGCGACTCCTTATTTACAAAAACCATTAGATTTGGGTGCTGATATTGTAATGCATTCGGCAACAAAATATCTTGGCGGACATTCTGACGTTATTGCTGGGGCTTTGATTGTAAAAGATGAAGAATTAGGAAACCAATTGCATTTTCAACAATTTGCGACAGGTGGCACTTTGGGCCCAATGGATTCTTTTTTAATATTGCGAGGCATCAAAACGTTGCATTTACGAGTACAACGTCATTGTGAAAATGGCGAAAAAGTGGCGGCATTTTTAAGCAATCATCCTAAAGTGGAAAAAGTTTTTTATCCAGGATTGCCCAATCATCCGCATTTTGAAATTGCAAAAAAACAAATGAAAGGCTTTGGTGGAATGGTTTCGTTTACCTTCAAATCGGCAAAGAAAGAAGATTCTATTTCGTTTTTAGAAAAACTTAAAGTTTTTACATTGGCAGAATCTTTGGGCGGAGTAGAATCGTTAGCGAATCATCCTGCATTAATGACACACGCCTCTATACCTGAAGAAAAGCGTAAAGAAATAGGAATTACCGATGATTTAGTGCGACTTAGTGTTGGTGTTGAAGATATTGACGATTTATTGGCAGATTTAGAGCAAGCGTTTTAGGGAAAATTGAGGAGATTAAAAACAAAGAAAGTTTTAATAAAAACTAAAAAAAATTAGTTACTATTTCTTTAAAATGTATCTTTGCCCAAATTTACGAAATCGATTTCTTAAACATTAATAAATTAGTTCAAATTATGTCACAAAGTATTAACAATTTTATTGATTTGGTTGCCAAAAACAATCCGAACGAACCCGAATTTTTACAAGCAGTAACCGAAGTTGCTGAAACGGTAATTCCGTTTATTGAAAAAAATAAAAAATACGAAAACAAAATGCTTTTGGAGCGAATGGTTGAGCCAGAGCGTGTAATTTTATTTCGCGTTACTTGGATTGACGATGCCGGAAAAACACAAGTTAACAAAGGATACAGAATTCAAATGAACTCAGCAATTGGCCCATACAAAGGGGGTTTGCGTTTTCACCCATCTGTAAATTTAAGCATTTTGAAATTTTTGGCTTTTGAGCAAACATTTAAAAACAGCTTGACTACTTTGCCAATGGGCGGAGGAAAAGGTGGTTCAAATTTTGATCCAAAAGGAAAATCAGACAATGAAATTATGAAATTTTGTCAAAGCTTTATGACAGAATTATCGAAACATATTGGCGGAAATACCGATGTACCAGCAGGAGATATTGGCGTAGGTGGAAGAGAAGTAGGCTATATGTTTGGTCAATACAAACGTTTAAGAAATGAATTTACAGGTGTTTTAACTGGAAAAGGAATTTCGTTTGGAGGTTCATTAATTCGCCCAGAAGCTACTGGTTATGGCGATGTATATTTTGCACAAAGCATGTTGCAAACTAAAGGTGATAGCTTTACAGGAAAAACTGTTGTAGTTTCAGGTTCAGGTAATGTGGCTCAATATGCTGCTGAAAAAGCAACCCAATTGGGTGGAAAAGTAGTTACAATGTCCGATTCATCAGGTTATATTTATGATGCTGACGGAATTGATGCTTCAAAATTAGCTTACGTTATGGAAATTAAAAATGTAAACTATTCTCGTATTTCTGATTATGTTACCAAATATCCAAACGCAAAATTCGTTGCTAACAAACGTCCTTGGGAAGTGAAATGTGATGTGGCTTTACCTTGTGCAACTCAAAACGAATTGAACGAAGACGAAGCAAAAATGCTAGTTGATAACGGTTGCATTTGTGTTGCCGAAGGTGCTAATATGCCAACAACACCTGAAGGAGTTATTGTTTTTCAAAAAGCAAAAATTTTATTTGCTCCAGGTAAAGCTTCTAATGCTGGTGGTGTTGCTACTTCTGGTTTAGAAATGTCGCAAAACTCATTACGTTTAAGTTGGACATCAGAAGAGGTTGATGAACGATTGAAAAATATTATGTTAAACATTCACGCTTCTTGTGTTCAATACGGACAAGAAGAAAACGGTTATGTTGATTACGTAAAAGGAGCTAACATTGCTGGTTTCGTTAAAGTTGCCGATGCTATGTTGGCGCAAGGAATTGTATAAATAATTTATAAAAATAATGTTCCCAAACCTTCTTTCTTTTGAGAGAAGGTTTTTTTTATTAAATTAAATAACTAATTTATATTAAAATTATACTATTCGCGTTTATTGTATATTTGTAACAATCAATTATTAATCAAAATGATAAAAAAAGGTCTCTTTTTACTTTTAAATTTTTTTATTTTTAACAGTTTTTCTCAAAGCAACTCCCTTTGGAAGGGATACTTTTCATACAATCAAATAAAAGATATTTCAGAAGGTTCTGATAAAGTTATTTGTGCCACCGAAAATGCGATTGTTATAAAAAATTTATCAACTAACGAACTAAAAACAATTAACTCTATTGATGGTTTAAAAGCAGAATCAATTTCAGCTATATATTACAGTGCAACGCTTAATAAAACTTTTATAGGAAATCAAAACGGATCATTACTTGTTTTAAATGCCGATGGAACTATTTTATTAAAAAATGGAATTTATTCTGATTTACCAGTGCCTCCATCTCAAAAAAAAATAAATCATTTTTTAGAAAACAATGGTAAAATATATATTTCAACCGATTATGGAATTACAGTTTTTGATTTAACGGCATTTGAGTTTGGCGATACTTTTTATATTGGATTTAATGGGCAGTTGGATAAAATTTTTCAAACAGCTATTTTAAATAATGAAATTTTTGCGATAACACAAAATTCTGGTATAAAAAAGGCATTAGTAACTAACCCTAATTTAGTTGATTTTGCACAATGGACAACTTTTGATAATAGCGGTAATTGGAACGGAATTTCAGTTATTCAAAACAGTATACTTGCAACTAAAAATAACACCACTTTTTTATATAATGGCTCCACTTTCAATCCGTTGATTAATTATGGTGAACCCACTTTAGATATCCGAACCACCAGTGATTATGTAATTATAACAACCCCAAACAATGTTTATATATTAAATGCAGGTTTAACCACTATAGCACACATTACAACATCACAAATTACCGATGCCACAGTAAAATTTTCTTGTGCAACACTTGTTAATGAGACCGTTTATATTGGCACTAATGAAAATGGTTTTTATTCAACACCTCTTTTAAGTTCTAATTCTTTTGTAAACTACAAACCTGATGGACCAATAAAAAATACACTTTTTAGAGTTAAAAGCACCCCAACTTCGCTTTGGGCGGTTTATGGTGGTTATGATTCTGGTTTTAATCCCTATGGTTATGGTACTGGTACAGTTCCATTTCCATTTAGTAAATTTACAGAAACAATTGGTTGGAGTAAAATTCCAGTTTCAAGTTTGTTTGGGGCAGCATCTTTATCAGGAATTGCAATAAACCCAAATAATGAAGATACTGTATTTGTAAGTTCGTTTTTTTCAGGATTATTGAGATTACAAAATAATATTCCTATCATATTATACAATCAATCAAATACTGGAACGACAGGACTAGAGACTTTAATAGACCCAGCTATTATGTTCCCAACACCACCAACTATAGATGTAAGAATAAACAATCCTGCATTTGATAAAAATGGTAATTTATGGATGACGAATTCACGATTAGCGAAGCCTATAAAAGTACTTTCACCTAATGGAAGTTGGCAGTCCTTCGGAACCACTCAAATATCTAGTCCATTAAGTGAAGATTATGCACCATTGATTATAGATAAAAACAGTACTAAATGGATACCAACAAATCGTAATGGCATTGTCGGCTTTAATGAAACATTATCCAACAAAGTAATTACAATTAAGGCAGATGCTGTGGGGAATCTTCCAAACGATCAAGTAAATTGTGTCGCTATTGATACTAAAAATCAACTTTGGATTGGAACTTTTAGGGGCTTGAGAATTGTATCAAACATTGATTCTTTTTTAACAGAGACCGAATTAAAATCGAAAGCAATTATCATTCTTGAGGATAATGTAGCTCAAGAATTGTTTTTTGATCAAAATATTCTTGATATTGCGGTTGATGGAGCCAATAGAAAATGGGTTTCGTTGGCTGATGCAGGTGTTTTTTTAGTTTCGCCTAACGGACAGCAGACCATTTATAAGTTCACCAAAGACAATTCCCCTTTACCAAGTAATAACATTAATGATATTGAAATTAACAATACAACTGGCGAAGTTTTTTTTGTTACAGAAAAAGGAATGATTTCTTTTAAAGGGACTGCCACAAAGGCAAGTGAGGATTTAGAAAACTTGTATGTTTATCCAAACCCAGTACGACCTGATTATTATGATACTGTAAAAATATCGGGTTTAACTAACAAAGCTATTGTTAAAATTACTGATATTGAAGGTAATTTAGTTTTTGAAACCACAGCCGAAGGTGGCACAATTGAATGGGATACAACTGCTTTTGGAAGTTATAAAGTAGCCTCGGGAGTTTATATGGTTTTGGTTTCGGCACAAGATGGAGTAGAAACTAAAGTTAAAAAAATAATGATAATTAGATAAAAATCAAATCTTAAATCTCAAAATCCTAAATCTAAATGTTGGTTTCTACCAAAGCAATCGTTTTATCAACTTTAAAATTTAACGAAAAAAGTGTAATTGTTAAATGCTTTACTTTGTCCGATGGTTTAAAAAGTTATTTTGTACCAAGCGCCTTTTCATCAAAAAAAGGAACTAAAAAAATAGCTTATTTTCAGCCTTTATCAATTTTAGAAGTTGAAGCCAATCATAAAAATAAAGGAACATTAGAGTATTTTAAAGAAATTAAGATATCCGCCGCATTTCAAACTATTCATTCTAATATATATAAAAGTACGATTGTTCTTTTTTTATCCGAAATGTTGTTTAACAGCATTCAAGAAGAAGAAAAAAACGAAGATTTATTTACCTTTCTTGAAACTGCTTTACTTTGGCTTGACAATAATAATGATATTGCCAATTTTCATTTAATTTTATTACTTGAAGCTTCTAAATTTATAGGTTTTTATCCAGATATATCTGAAATTAATTTAAAGCACTTTGACCTTATTGAAGGAGTTTTTACTCATTTTCAAGGTGTAAATTGTTTGTCGGAACATGAAACACAACTTTTTAAACGATTGATTAATTTGAAATTTGATTCCGATCAAAAAGTCTTTGCAGGAATTGAGCGTCAAATTCTTTTAAAAATTTTATTAGATTTTTATACTACACATTTAGACGGATTTAGAAAACCGAAGTCGCTTGAGGTTTTAAAAGAAATATTTTCATAAAACTTAACATAATTAGATACCAATCGGTATCTTTGTAAATGCGAAATTCAGAAATTACTAAAAACAAGGTGCTTAAAGAATCTATAAAACTCTTTAATACAAAGGGGTATAAAACCACTTCATTGAGTGATATTACATTGGCAACGGGTTTTACCAAGGGTGCAATATACCGTCACTTTGAAAACAAAGAAAATTTAGAAATTGATGCTTTTGAAACTATTATGAAAAAAGTTTTTAATGTAATGCATCAAAAAATTTCAGAAAACACAAACACAAAAGACAAATTATTTTCTGTTTTAGATTTGTTTCAAAGTTACATTTCCAACCCTTTTATAGTTGGTGGATGTCCGCTTTTAAATGTCGCAATCGAGTTTGACAATATCGATTCAAAACTAAAATTAAAAGGACAAAAAGCATTGGAAACTATCCGAGAAACGTTAAAAATAATTATCCGAAATGGAATTAAACACGGACAAGTAAAACAGGATCTAAAAGAAGATTATTTTGCTACTGTATTTATTGCAACAGTAGAGGGCGGAATAATGATGAGCAATTTAAAAAGTAATAACAAAGATATTTTAATAATAGTAAAACACTTAAAATCTTGGATTGAAAAAGATATTTTAAGCTAAATTTTTTTAATTAATTTGATACCGAACGGTATTTAAAACACTTTTATGAAAAAAATAATTCAAAAAACAATTGGTTTTTATTTTAATTTTTTAGGATTAATTCATCCAAAACTAATTGCCCATAAAGGCTTTCAGTTGTTTTGTAGTCCAATGCCAAGTCGACTAAAAAAGCACCAATTAGATTTTTTAGAAACAGGTAAACATCAAATTTTAAATTTTGAAAACGAAAAAATACAAACCTATAAATGGGGAAATGGTTCTCAAAAAATTCTTTTAATTCACGGTTGGGCAAGTCATTCGTTTCGTTGGAAAAATTATATTCAAGAGTTGAACAATAACAATTGTACCGTTTACGCTTTTGATGCCCAAGCTCACGGACTTTCTAGCGGAAAAACGCTAAACGTGGCTTCCTATGCACAAATAATCGATTTATTTATAAAAAACAATGAACAAATTGATGCCCTAATTAGTCATTCTATTGGTAGTTTTGCTACCACATATTGGTTATTTCAAAACCCAGAAAACACTATGAAAAAAATTGTAATTATGGGTGCACCCGAAAATGCGGACGACTTTTTTACCTTTTATAAAAAGGCATTAGGCTTAACTAATCGGACAGTTAAGATTGTTATTCAGCAATTTATAAAAAATTTAGACCACGCTCCAAGTTATTTTTCAACTTCAATTTTTGCAAAAACAATCCATAACGATTGCTTAATTATTCATGATAAAGAGGATAAAGAAGCTGATTTTAATTACTCAATAAAGTTGCACAAAAACTGGAAAAATAGCGAATTACTTTTAACCGAAGGTTTAGGACACAATTTAAAAAGTAATGAAATTATCGAAAAAGTAGTGAGTTTTGTAAAGAAATAATTTTTTAACACTTTTGTTTAGAAGAAATAAAGATGAATGCCAGCTCGACAAAATAAAAGTTAAATCGAAAATGAAATTTTCCCCATACTCACGCTAGGCACTCCTTTTCGAGAGCCAAAATTTGTTCGTCCGCCAGCTACAGTTTCATTAGCCAATGTAGCAAATAAAACTGCTTCTTTGGCATCGCCCGAAATTTCTAAATCATCGGTTTTCTTGAAATCAAAACCTGGTAATAATTCTTTTAGAAACTTCATTATTAATGGATTGTGAACTCCGCCTCCACTTACATAAATCACTTTTGAATTGGAATTAAAAGCAATAATTGCAGTGGCTATCGTTTCTGCCGAAAATTTACATAACGTGGCTAAAATGTCTTCGGGATTTAAGTCTTCGGTTTTAGATTGTATTTGAGCCAACGCTAAATAATCTAAATTAAACAACTCAGGACCTGTTGTTTTTGGAAACGGTTTCTTAAAAAAATCAGTATTTTTTAAGGCTATTAATAAATCAGTATTTACAGTTCCTTGGCTTGCAATTTTAGCATTTTCGTCATATGGCAAATCGAAATGCAATTTAACGTAAGCATCAATAAGCGTATTTCCAGTTCCTGTATCGGTAGCAAAAACCTCATTAGCATCAAGATTTCCAGCCAAATAAGTAAAATTTGCAATACCGCCAATATTTAACAAAATTCGATCTTCGCCTTTTTTTGAAAAAATTAAATAATCACCATAAACTGCCAGCGGAGCACCTTCACCCCCTGCCGCACAATGTTTTTGACGAAAATCTGATATCGTAATAATTCCAGTTTTTACAGCAATATGGTCGCCATCTCCAATTTGTAAAGTAGCATTTGGAAATTTATCCAAACCGTGTAAAATTTTTGGAGAATGAAAAACCGTTTGACCGTGACTCGCAATTAAATCAATATTTTCGGGTTGAACATTCCATTTTTTTAAACAATTAATCACCATTTCACCATGTAAATTGCCAATCCAAGGATTCAAAAGACACAAATCTTGAAATTCGATTGTTTTTTTGGCAAATATCTTTCTGATTTCAATTTTTGTACCTTCATCAAATGAAACTGTTTCAAAATTGAGAATTTCAATTGAAGTTTCGTCACCGCTTCCGCTGAACTTACATAATGCTACATCAAGGCCATCCATTGAGGTGCCAGACATTAAACCGATAATTAAGCGTTCACTTTTAGAGGCAATTTTATATAGTTTATCGATATTTTGATTCATAATCTATTCAAAATAAAATTTTCGAAATTTATAACTTAAAACCCATAACACACAACTATTTATTCAAAATTTCTTACTTTCGCAAATTATTTAAGAAAACCAAAAAATGAGCACAAAATTTAAGGAATACAAAGGACTAGACTTACCAACGGTAGCATCAGAAGTTCTTGAATTTTGGAAAAAAGAAAACATATTCGAAAAATCAGTGACTACGCGAGAAGGCAAAACGCCATTTGTGTTTTTTGAAGGTCCTCCTTCGGCAAATGGATTACCAGGAATTCATCACGTTATGGCACGCGCCATCAAAGATATTTTTTGCAGATATAAAACCCAAAAAGGCTTTCAAGTAAAACGAAAAGCAGGCTGGGACACGCACGGATTACCTGTAGAATTAGGCACCGAAAAAGAATTAGGCATTACAAAAGAAGACATCGGAAAAACAATTTCCATAGAAGAATATAACGAAGCCTGTAAAAAAACAGTGATGCGTTACACCGATGTATGGAACGATTTGACTGAGAAGATGGGCTATTGGGTCGATATGCAAGATCCGTACGTGACCTACAAACCCAAATATATGGAGTCGGTTTGGTGGCTTTTGAAACAAATCTATAATAAAGATTTGATGTATAAAGGGTACACTATTCAGCCTTACTCGCCAAAAGCAGGAACAGGTTTGAGTTCTAATGAAGTCAATCAACCTGGAAGTTACCGTGATGTTACTGATACTACTGTGGTGGCGCAATTCCTCACCCCAACCCTCTCCAAAAGAGAGGGAGATGATCTAGAAAATAACATTGCAAAAGCTTTCCGTCTCGGCTCCCTCTCCTTTGGAGAGGGTCGGAATGAGGTTTTTTTCCTTGCTTGGACGACAACGCCGTGGACTTTACCCTCAAACACAGCCCTCACGGTTGGTCCAAAAATAGATTATGTTTTGGTTGAAACTTTCAATCAATACACTTTTCGTCCTACGAAAGTAATTTTGGCTAAAAAATTAGTTGGAAAACAATTTTCGAAGGGTTTTTTTGAATCTTTAGAAGCATCAGATTTTGAAAATTTTAAAGAAGGTAATAAAAAAATTCCGTATCAAGTTTTAGCCGAATGCAAAGGTTCAGATTTAGTCGGAATTCGTTACGAACAATTAATGAAATTAGCAACGCCTTATCAAAACCCTGAAAATGCGTTTAGAGTAATTGCTGGCGATTTTGTTACAACCGAAGAAGGAACAGGAATTGTACACACTGCACCAACTTTCGGTGCCGATGATGCTAAAGTTGCAAAAGAAGCAAAACCAGAAATCCCAGCAATGTTGGTTTTGGACAATAACGGAAATCCAGTTCCCTTGGTTGATTTACAAGGTCGTTTTATTCAAGGCTTAGGAAATTTATCTGGCAAATATGTTAAAAATGAATATTACAATGACGGGGAAGCACCAGAACGCTCTGCCGATGTTGAAATAGCAATTCAACTAAAAGAAGAAAACAAGGCTTTTAAAGTTGAAAAATACGTGCACAGTTACCCACATTGCTGGCGTACAGACAAGCCAATTTTGTATTATCCGCTAGATTCTTGGTTTATAAAAATCACAGAAGTTCGTGATAGAATGTTCGATTTGAACGAAACCATCAATTGGAAACCAAAATCTACTGGTGAAGGACGTTTTGGAAATTGGTTAAAAAACTCTAACGATTGGAACTTGTCACGTTCTCGTTTTTGGGGTGTTCCGTTGCCAATCTGGAGAAATGAAGAAGGCACGGAAGAAATTTTAATTGGTTCTGTCGAAGAATTGTACAACGAAATCGAAAAAGCAATTGCCGCTGGTTTCCAAAATGAAAATCCGTTTAAAGGTTTTGAAATTGGTAATATGAGCGAAGCAAATTACGATTTAATCGATTTGCATAAAAATGTTGTCGATAAAATTACGTTAGTTTCGCCATCAGGAAAACCGATGAAACGGGAAAGCGATTTGATTGATGTTTGGTTCGATTCGGGTTCAATGCCTTACGCACAATGGCATTATCCGTTTGAAAATAAAGAGAAAATAGACAATAATACAGATTTTCCAGGCGATTTTATTGCTGAAGGAGTAGATCAAACTCGTGGTTGGTTTTATACTTTACACGCAATTTCGACTTTAGTTTTCGATAAAATATCCTATAAAAATGTAGTTTCAAACGGCTTGGTTTTAGATAAAAATGGTCAAAAAATGTCTAAACGTTTGGGAAATGCAACCGATCCGTTTACAACGTTATCAAATTATGGTGCCGATGCTACACGTTGGTATATGATTTCTAATGCCAATCCGTGGGACAATTTAAAATTTGATATTGAAGGAATTGCTGAGGTTCGTAGAAAATTCTTCGGAACGCTTTACAATACGTATTCGTTTTTTACATTATATGCAAATATTGATAATTTTACTTACTCTGAAGCGGAAATTCCATTAGAAGATAGACCAGAAATTGACCGTTGGATTTTGTCAGAATTAAACACTTTAATAAAAAATGTAGACGATTACTATACCGATTATGAGCCTACTAAAGCTGCAAGAGCGATATCGGAATTTGTTCAAGAAAATTTGAGTAATTGGTACGTTCGCTTGTGTAGAAGAAGATTCTGGAAAGGCGACTATGCTCAAGATAAAATTGCGGCTTATCAAACTTTATATACTTGTTTGTTAACAATAACAAAACTTTCGGCTTCAATAGCGCCATTTTATATGGATCAACTTTACAGAGATTTAACAAAAACAACGCAATCAGAAACCTTTGAGAGTGTACATTTGTCGAAATTTCCAGAATTAGTTGAAAACTTTGTTGATAAATCGTTAGAGAGTAGAATGCAGAAAGCGCAAACCATTTCATCACTAGCATTATCATTACGAAAAAAGGAAATGATAAAAGTACGTCAACCGTTGCAAAAGATAATGATTCCGATACTTGACGAGAACCAAAGAGTAGAAATTGAAGCCGTTTCTGACCTAATAAAAGCCGAAGTAAATGTTAAAGAAGTGGTACTTTTAGACGATGCATCAGGTGTTTTAGTAAAGCAAATTAAACCCAATTTTAAGACTTTAGGACCTAAATTTGGAAAAGATATAGGTTTGATTTCCAAAGAGATACAATCGTTTTCGCAAGTACAAATTAACGAAATTGATAGCATTGGAAGTTTAAATATTGTTATCTCTGGAAATAATGTAATTTTAACAACGGAAGATGTAGAGATAACCTCTCAAGACATTCCGGGGTGGTTGGTTGCCAACTCGAACGGAATTACAGTAGCGTTAGACATTACAATATCTGAAGAATTAAAACAAGAAGGAATTGCAAGAGAATTGGTAAACAGAATTCAAAATATCCGAAAAGATTCTGGATTTGAAGTTACCGATAAAATTAAAGTTCAAATTGAAAGAAGCGGTACGCTAGAAACTGCAATTTTAAATAATAAAGATTACATTATGTCCGAAACGTTAACAGAAGAACTGTTTTTTGTTGACCAAGCAATAAGTGGTACAGAAATTGAATTTGACGATATTACAACCAAAATAATAATAACCAAATAGACCAAAATATGAATATTACTGAAGACCAAGTACGCTATTCTGATGCAGATTTAGTAGAATTTAAGGAAATTATTGTAAACAAAATAACCAAAGCACAAGCCGATTTGGAGCTAATTAAAAGTGCTTATATGAATGATTTAAATAACGGAACTGACGATACTTCGCCAACGTTTAAAGCCTTTGAAGAAGGAAGCGAAACAATGAGTAAGGAAGCCAACTCGCAATTGGCCATTCGTCAAGAAAAGTTTATTCGAGACTTAAAAAACGCCCTTTTTCGTGTTGAAAGTAAAACGTATGGAGTTTGTAAAGTTTCAGGTAAGTTAATTAGCAAAGATCGTTTGCGGGTTGTGCCTCACGCTACAATGAGTATTGAGTCAAAAAATGCACAACGATAAATTGTAAAAATCCATTTATTAAATTCTAAATACCAATAATAAAGTTAATTAATGTTGGTATTTAGGATTTGTTTTTTGGAATTTTATTATTTTTGCTTTTCAAAACAGTTAAAATGAAACTTCGCTATTCTGCATTTATTATATTTTTGATATTATTAGTTGACCAATTTTCTAAAATTTACGTAAAAACGCATTTTTTTTACCAAGAATCGTATCAAGTACTAAGTTGGTTTAATATAACTTTTATAGAAAACAAAGGAATGGCTTGGGGAACCGAAATCCCTGGACAGTACGGAAAATTATTTTTAACTATTTTTAGAGTAATTGCAGTTTTTGCAATAGCTTATTGGCTTTGGGAATCTACCAGAAGCAAAAAATCAAATTTTTTATTGGTAGCCATAGCGTTCATTTTTGCAGGAGCTGTAGGAAATATTTTAGATTCTGTTTTTTACGGCGTGTTTTTTAACGAGAGTTCATCAAGTCAAATAGCTACTTTATTTTCCCAAAACAATTACGGAACTTGGTTTCACGGAAACGTAGTTGATATGTTCGATTTTCCTATTTGGGAAGGCTATTTACCAACTTGGCTGCCTCTTTGGGGCGGCGAACCGTTTCGATTTTTTAACGCTATTTTTAATTTTGCTGATTTTGCCATTTGTGTTGGAGTTGGTGTTTTAATCGTTTTTAACAAAAAGGCTTTTGGGACTCAAAAAAACGAAACTATATTAGTAGAAGAAATACAGTAATTTAATCGGACATCTGTTTTTAAAACGCCTTTAATTTTATTTTCTGGTTCAAAAAAAGACAGTCCTATTTTAACGGTTTCTGGTTTGCATTTAGACAAAAATGTGTCATAAAAACCTTTGCCATATCCAACCCGATTCCCTAATTTATCATACCCTAAAAGCGGTACAAAAACAACATCAATTTTATTAACAGGAACCTCAATACCGTCAATTGGTTCAGGAATTCCATATTTATTTTTTTTGAATTTGGTAGTATCGGTTAACAAAAAATGAATCATTTCATAAGTTTTGAAGTCACTTTTACTTACAACAATTTCCCTGTCTTTTCCTTGTAAAATTTGTAGAATATATTCCGTATTAACCTCATTTTGTGTTTCAATTGGTAAAAATAAATGATAATAGGTTTTATCCCAAATATCCAACTTTAGCAATTGATTGGCAATTTGAATGCTTTTTTCTTCAATTTCCTCTTTAGATAATTGGTTTCTTAATTCTTTGTACTTAATTCGTAATTCTTTTTTGTTCATTTTATAAAAGTAGAAAAAGCAATTCAAAATTAGGCTTGTTTTATGTTCTTTTTAAAGTTAAATTTGTTTACAACAATTTAAGTTCCAATGGAAGAAGTTTCAAAAGCATTAGAATTAAAGCAAGAATTAGACAATTTACGACCTATCGATAAAGAGAAGGAAGCCATAATTATGCAAAAATTTCGCTTAGATTGGAATTATCATTCGAATCATTTAGAAGGAAACTCCTTAACTTATGGTGAAACGAAAGCCCTAATTTTGTTCAACATTACCGCTCAAGGCAAACCTTTAAAAGATCATTTTGAAATTACTGGGCACAACGAAGCCATAAATTGGGTAATCGATTTAGTAAATGGCGAACGACCTTTAACCGAAAATTTCATTAGAGAATTGCATACACTTTTACTAAAACAAACTTACGAAGTCGATGCAATAACTCCCGACGGAAAGCCAACTAAAAAGCGAGTAAACGTTGGCAGTTATAAAACATCCGAAAACCACGTTAAAACCAAAACTGGCGAAATTTTTCGGTTTGCAACTCCCGAAGAAACTCCAGCAAAAATGACCGACTTAATGAATTGGTTTAATGAAAAACGAAACGATAAGAATGTAAATCCGATTTTATTTGCTTCCGAATTTCATTATAAATTTATTCGAATTCACCCTTTTGATGATGGAAACGGACGAACCGCCAGAATTTTAATGAATTTTATTTTGATGCAATTCGGCTATCCGCCAGCGGTTATAAAAACCGAAGACAAAGCCAATTATTTTGCTGTTTTACAACTTGCCGATGCTGGCGAAATTGAACCTTTTATCAATTATATTGCTAAAAATTTAAACTATTCTTTAGAAATAATGATTTCTGGAGCAAATGGTAATAGTATTGAAGAACCAGAAGATTTAGATAAAAAAATTGCTTTAATTAAACAAAAATTGAAAGGATTAAGTTTAAAAAATAAAAAGGAAAGTTCATTAGAAAATGTTAAAGATATATTTAACAACTCTATTCTAGTTTTAATCATTGAACTCAAAAATAAATTTGTACAATTTGATGATTTTTATTTAACAAAAAATATTAACATTAATATTGCCGGTAGTGGATTTCCATTAAATAATTTGAACTTAATAAATGAGTGTATAAACATTAATTTTAATCAAGCTTCTGTTTTTCAGATTAATATCCATATCAACTACAGTAAAATGAGGATTTCTGGATTTGAAAATTTAATATTTAGGACGAATTTATTGTTTAACTTTGATTTGTTAACTTTCAACGTTCTATTTGACAATGTAAATTTAATTACAAAGGCTTATGAGAATCTTACGGAAAAAGATATAGCAAAGATCACAAAAACTGTTGTAAATGCACACATCAATCAAATTAATTCAATTTTAGAAAAAGAATAAATCACTCCGAATTATCCAAATTCCCGCCTGAAATATGATAAATCGCATCTCCTTCATACACAATTGGTGAGTGATTAGCATTAATTATATAACCATCATTGGGCGCTTTTACTTTTTGTTCAAATTTGCCAAACGGATCAGTAATTTTTCCTAAAACATCTCCTTTTTTAACCAACTGCCCAATTAAATTTCCATCGTGAAGCAAACCCGAACATTTCGCACGAACCCAACCCGATTTTTCAATATAAATAGTTTGTTTTTGCTGTTTTGAAACCTCAAACTTGATGTCTAACATTTTTAAATGCAACAATAATCGTTTTACACCATTTACTGCTTCCGAGGCAATTTCATTATTGATATCCAAAGATTTTCCACCCTCGAAAAGTAACATTTTGACACCCAATTTTGAACCTGAATTTCTAAATGAACCAGCAATATTTTTAGAATATAAGGTAAAAGGTGCGTCAAAAACATCGGCGAGTTGCTTCAAATTAACATCATTAGGCACAATTCGTATCTGGGGAGCGTTAAATCGACTCGCTCCACCAGCATGAAAATCGACCGAATAATCTACAATCGGTAAAATTTCAGTAACTAAATGATGTGCAAATCTGCTAGCCAATGAGCCGCTTTTACTTCCTGGAAAAACCCGATTCAAATCACGACCATCAGGAAATTCACGTGATTTATTTACAAATCCGAATACGTTTACAATAGGAATGCAAATTATAGTTCCAATTTTTGGTTTGTTTATTTTTTGAGTAATAATTTGTCTCACAACCTCAACGCCATTAATTTCATCCCCGTGAATGCCTGCCGAAAATAATACCGTTGGACCATCAATTTTGGAACGTTCTATAATAACTGGAATTTTTAATTTTGTTGTTGTGTGCAGACGTGCAATTTCCATATCAATGGTTTTACTTTCGCCTAATTTAATGGATTCACCTAGAATTGTTAGATTTTTTGCCATAATTTTCAATAAACGTTAAATGTAACAATAATAATTGTAATTCATAATTCGTAATTCGTAAATTCGCACAATGGACAATCCTTCCTTAGAACTTCAAATACAAACGCTTCCCGAAAATCCGGGAGTGTACCAGTATTACGATAAAGAAGGAAAAATTTTATATGTTGGAAAAGCTAAAAATCTTAAAAAACGAGTTTCTTCCTATTTTAATAAAATTCACGATCAAGCCAAAACCAATGTATTAGTAAAAAAAATTGTAACAATCAAACACATTGTTGTTCCAACCGAAAGTGATGCGCTTTTATTGGAAAATAATTTAATAAAAAAACTTCAACCCCGTTACAATATTCTGCTTCGTGATGATAAAACCTATCCTTGGATTTGTATAAAAAAAGAACCTTTTTCAAGAATTTTTCCAACTAGAAAAATGATTAAGGACGGCTCGGAATATTTTGGACCCTATACGAGTTTTAAAACCGTTGGTGTGATTTTAGACTTAATTAAAGAATTATATCCATTGCGAACTTGTAATTATGATTTGTCTGAAAAAAATATTGAAAATTATAAATTTAAAGTTTGTTTAGAATACCATATTGGCAATTGTAAAGGTCCTTGCGAGAGTTATGAATCCTTAGAAAATTATCAAAAACAAGTAAATGCCATTCGAGAAATTTTAAAAGGAAACTTTAAAGATTCTATGAAGGATTTTAAAAAAGTAATGGTCGATTTAGCTTCAAATATGCACTTTGAAGAGGCTCAAAAAATAAAAGAGAAAATTGAAGTACTTGAAAATTATCAATCCAAAACAACTATAATTAACCCAAAAATAGGAAATATTGATGTTTTTTCAATTATATCAGATGAAAGTGCAGGTTTTGTGAACTTTTTGCAAATTGCGCACGGTGCTATCATTCGTTCACACACGATGGAATTAAAAAAGAAATTGGACGAAACCGACCAAGAATTATTGGAGCTAGCCATAGTGGAACTTCGAGAGCGATTTAGTTTACTTACTCGTGAAATTATTGTTCCGTTTACAGTCGATTTAGGCGAAAATATAAAAGTTACAGTACCACAATTGGGCGACAAAAAACAAATTTTAGATTTATCAATTCGTAACGCTAAATTTTACCGAATAGATCAATTAAAACAATTGCAAATAGTTGATCCTGATAGACATACCAATAGAATAATGGCGCAAATGAAAAAAGATTTACGCCTTTCAGTTGAACCTCGACACATAGAATGTTTTGACAACTCGAACATTCAAGGAACCAATCCTGTGGCGGCTTGCGTGGTTTTTAGAGATGGAAAACCATTTAAAAAAGACTATCGCCATTTTAATATTAAAACCGTTGTTGGTCCTGACGATTTTGCATCAATGGAAGAAGTAGTTTATCGGCGTTACAAACGAATGTTGGATGAAAATCAATCACTTCCCAATTTAATTATAATTGATGGTGGGAAAGGACAACTTTCATCGGCATTAAAAAGTATTGACGAATTGGGTTTACGTGGTAAAATTGCGATTATCGGCATCGCAAAACGATTGGAAGAGCTATTTTATCCAAGCGATCCAGTTCCGTTGTATTTAGATAAAAAATCGGAAACATTAAAGGTAATTCAAATGTTGAGAAACGAAGCACATCGTTTTGGGATCACGTTTCACAGAGACAAACGAAGCAAAGCCGCACTAAATTCATCGGTAGAAGCGATCGACGGAGTTGGTGAAAAAACAATGTTAACCTTAATTAAACATTTTAAATCAGTAAAAAGACTTAAATTAGCCACAGAAAAAGAAATTACTGATGTAATTGGGGTTTCAAAAGCCAAAAAAATTATTGAATTTTACCATAAAGATATTTAGAATGAGGTTTCAATTTTCTGATTTCATGTTTCAAGTTTCAAGTTTTAGACTTTACTTTAGAAAAAAGTTTCTATTATGTAGTTTCTTAATCCTTTTTACTTTTTTAAACTCTTTAACTTCTTTTTCTCAAGAAACTCCAAAGCGTCCTAAGATTGGATTGGTACTTTCGGGCGGAGGAGCAAAAGGTTGTGCCCATATTGGGGTTTTAAAAGTACTTGAAAAAGCAGGAATCAAAATTGACTATATTGGAGGAACTAGCATGGGAGCCGTTGTTGGAGGTTTGTATGCTTCAGGATATAGTGCTACTCAAATTGATTCTATTTTTATAGCAACTAATTTTGACGAAATGATTCAAGATTATATTCCTAGAACTTCAAAAAGTTTTTACGAAAAGCGAAATGATGAATTGTACGCCATTTCATTACCTTTTAATAAATTTAATATAGGTGTTCCAATAGCTTTAACTAAAGGGATGTATAATTATCTTTTGCTTTCAAAACTGCTTCATAAAGTAAGATATGTTCGTGATTTTAACAAACTTAAAATTCCCTTTTTGTGTATTGGAGCCAACATTGAAACTGGAGAACAAGTAGTTTTAAACAAAGGTTATTTACCAGAAGCATTAACGGCAAGTTCTGCTTTTCCAACATTATTTTCACCCGTAGAAATTGACGGAAAAGTTTTGGTTGATGGTGGTGTTGCTAATAATTATCCGATTGATGAAATTCGCAAGTTAGGTGCTGATATAATTATTGGTGTTGATGTTCAAGACGACTTAAAATCGCGAAAAGATTTACAAGAAGCAACTAAAATATTGGTTCAAATATCAAATTTTGGAATGGTTTCAAGAATGGATAACAAAAAAAATACCGCCGATATTTACATTAAACCGGATATTTCATCGTTTTCAGTAATTTCATTTGATAAAGGAAGACAAATTATTGATAAAGGAGAAAAAGCCGCTTTGGAAGTAATTGATCAATTAGAGAAGATAGGAAATAAAGCTGGTTTCAAAATTCAAAATTTTGCTGTTTCTAAAGATAGTATTAATGTCAAAAGAATTGAAATTAATGATTTAGACAATTACACACGAGCTTATGTTATTGGTAAATTGGACTTTAAACCAGGACAAAAAATTAGTTATGTTGAGTTAAAAAAAGGGATTAATAAATTAAATGCTACACAAAATTTTAAATCTATAAATTTTGAAATTAATAAATTTGATGATGGCGATCAATTAAAATTAGTTTTACAAGAAAACCAAAACAGAACTTTTTTAAAATTTGCTTTGCATTACGATAATTTATATAAAAGTGCCATTTTACTTAACTTTACTCAAAAAAAATTGCTTTTTAGAAATGATATTTTGTCAGCCGATATCATTTTGGGAGACAATTTTAGATACAATATAGATTATTACATAGACAATGGCTTTTATTTTAGTTTCGGAATTAAATCGCGTTTAAACCAATTTAACCGAAACGTAAGTAATGATTTAAGTAATGGGTCGATACAAACACTTTTTGGCGTAACTAGCTTAAATATTGATTTTTTAGATTTTACTAACCAAGCTTATTTGCAAACTCTTTTTGCTCAAAAATTTCAAATTGTTGGTGGTGTTGAGCATAAACTATTGCGAATAACTCCTACAGGAGGAGTAAATAACATCAATACATTTGAGGATAGTGGTTATTTTAGTTTATTTGGAACGTTAAAATATGATTCGTATGATAATAAATATTTTCCAAAAAAAGGATGGACTTTTAACAATGAAATTCAGTCTTATCTATATTCTTCAAATTATTCAAAACAGTTTAACCCTTTTACAATCATTAAAAGTGAAGCTGGAGTTGCGGTAACATTTTACAAAAAAATAACTTTAAAACTACAAACTGAAGCTGGATTGGCAATTGGTCCAAAAAGCGTTTCGTTTTTAAATTTCTCCCTTGGAGGATATGGAAATACAACGGTAAATAATTTTAAACCTTTTTATGGTTATGACTTTTTAACTCTTGGAGCAGACAGTTACATGAAAAATATGGCGACTATAGACTGGGAGTTTTACAAAAAAAACCATTTTAATTTTGCAGCAAATTTTGCTAATGTTGAAAATGATTTGTTTGAAAAAGGTAATTTTAAAATAAAACCTAAATATTCTGGTTATGCAGTAGGTTACGGATTAGAAACCGTAATTGGACCTATTGAGTTCAAATACTCTTGGTCACCCGAACTTTCCAAAGGGTTTACTTTGGCAAGTATCGGATTTTGGTTTTAAAACCTATAAAATCATTTTTTTTGTAAAATTATTAAACAAAAAAAGTATATTTGAAGAAATT
>JBBRCJ010000033.1:0-33566 GCA_038204955.1 Flavobacteriales bacterium | reverse complement strand
GAAAACTAATTTTTTCATACTTTTAAATTTTATAATTAAACATTTTTTTAACAAATTAGGTTGTCTCGAGAACTTTTTTTGTTGATGCAAATTAACAAGGGTTTTTCATCAATACAAATGTGGAAAGAACATTTATAATGTGAATTGAACATAATTTACTATTTTTACAAAAAAACAGCAATGACTTTACACGAAAAAATAAAACAAATAAGAGAAGATAAAAAACTATCACAAAGTTATTTAGCTCATGAACTCGGTTTGGATCCTTCGCAATACAGCCGACGTGAAAAAGGAGAAATTGATTTTAAACCCAACGAATTAATTTTATTGTCAAAAAAACTAGAAACTCCAATTTCTAAACTGTTTGGTGAAGAAACTAATGTGTTTAACAATATTGAACAAAAAGGTGGTAGCTTTGGTCAATATGTAACCACCAACGAAAAATTAATTGAACAATTTGAACTTCGCTTACTTGAAAAAGATGAAATGATTGCCCACTTAAAAATAATTATTGAAAAATTATCTAAATAAGTTTAATTGTATTTTAAAATATTATGGACATTTAATAACTAAGTCATTCTCAATCCTGCAAGGTTTTTTTTAACCTTGTAGGTATAGAATACTTATAAAAAACCTACAAGGTCAAAAAAAAACTTGCAGGATTTCAAAAAATAAATTGTTTAAAATTACAGTTTTCGTTTTCTATTTAACCCCATCACACTCATCAAAAAACTGTTTTAAAAAACCTTCCATAAAGTAATGCCGTTCTAGAGCAATTTTTTTACCAGTTTCAGTGTTCATTTTATCTTTAAGCAACAATAGTTTTTCATAAAAATGGTTAATTGTTGGAGCATTGCTGTTTTTATATTCTTCTTTGGTCATTTTTAGGTTCGGAAGAACTTCTGGGTTGTAAAGTTGTCTGTTTTTAAAACCTCCGTAATTAAAAGTTCTTGCAATTCCAATGGCTCCAATGGCGTCCAATCGGTCGGCATCTTGCACAATATCCAATTCTTTTGAAGTGAATTTATTCTCAAAATTGCCGCCTTTAAACGAAATATTTTCTACAATATTGATAACCTCAACAATTACATCTTCGGAAACATTTTGAGATTCTAAAAAATTTCTAGCGGTTTTTGGTCCAATAGTTTCGTCACCATTATGAAATTTACTGTCTGCAATGTCGTGAAGTAAAGCACCTAGTTGCACAACAATTTCATTACAGCTTTCGGTTTGGGCTATGATTAAACTGTTTTTATAAACCCGTTCTATATGAAACCAATCGTGACCACCTTCGGCATTTTGAAGTTGCTGTTTTACGAAAATTATGGTTTTATAAAGTATGTTGTCCATAGTATAAAATTAAATACATCCCACTAAATTATACCACAAATAATATATTGAATTTTTTGCTAGGAATTTCACTATTTGTCACGAATTAAATTTGATATCAAAACCCAATTCGTGACAATTCGTGGCAAAATAAAATTAAACCACCAAAGCAGGTTGCACCCATTTAAAAATAGCAGTTTCTGTTGGCATTACCAATCGTTCGGATATTTTTGCCATTCGGGCAGGTAATTTCATTAAATAATCACGGGCTTTTTCGGCTTCATCGGTTAAATTAACCATTTTATCAATTTGCCATTTTTCTACTAATTTTTGTAGAATATCAACATAATCGGTTGCGGTGTAAATTCCTATTTTTTGTGCAGAATTAGAAAATTCTTCAAAAGCATCACTTATTTTTTGACCCGATTGTCTTAAAAAATGAGCTGGCATTGTTATTTTTTGTTTCATCATATATTGAAAAGCCAACATCATTTCAGATGGATCCACTTTAAAAATTTGATTCACAAATTCACTGTAGGCGTGATGATGACGCATTTCATCACCCGCAATCATTTTACACATTTTTGACAGTTTATTATCGCCAAATTTTTTAGCCATTTGAGCTACTCGATTGTGCGAGATATAAGTTGCCAACTCTTGAAAACTTGTGTACACAAAGTTTTTATAAGGATCGGTTCCGGTTCCAATATCAAAACCATCACTTATTAAATGTTGTGTTGTAATTTCAACTTCACGCATATTTACTCGACCCGACAAGTATAAATATTTATTTAATAAATCACCATGACGGTTTTCTTCACCTGTCCATTGGCGAATCCATCGGCTCCAGCCATTGCGGTTTTGATTATCAACACCTTCCACTTCCATCAACCACGATTCGTAAGTTGGTAAAGCTTCTTCTGTAATGGTGTCGCCTACTAAAGCCACCCAAAAATCATAAGGTAAGTCTTTAGCAATTTCACGAAGTTCTTTTACTTCTTCAATAAAAGTATCGCTTTCTGAATTTGGAAGCAAATCCGAAGGTTGCCAAATTTTTTCAACAGGAATTAAAAATTGGTCTACAAAACTGTCGACACTTTTTTCTAAAAACTGCATAACTTCTAAACGGATATTATTTAATGCCATAATTTTTATTTTCTGCCCAAAGGCAACTTATTATTTAGAATCATATTCAACTGCATTGACAATTGAAGTGTGTGTTTTTTCAAAAATCTCTTCAAAGGTAAAATCTTTTACAGGAAGCGTTTGATGAAACGTATATTTTATTTTCATAAACAAACCATAAGGGAAAAATCCGTATTTGTGAAATTTCCACGAATTGTTAATCGTTATTGGAACAACCGTTGCCGAAGGCGCATATTTACAAAGCATTTTTAAACCATTTTCCGAAAACTTTTTAGGAACTCCAGTTTTGCTCCGTGTTCCTTCTGGAAAAATTAATGCCGACCGTTGGTTGGTTTCCAAATATTCGGCAAATTTTTTAATATCCTCCAAAGCTTGTTTCGGGTTTTGGCGATCAATTAAAACAGAACCGCCGTGTTTTAAATTGTAGGAGACACTTGGAATTCCTCTTCCTAACTCTTTTTTACTTACAAATTTAAAATCAAATTTTCTTAAAAACCAAATCATTGCTACAATATCAAACATACTTTGATGATTGGCTACAAAAATCAATGGTTTTTGGTTTGGAATCGATTTAAAATTTTCCATCGAATAGGTTGTTCCAAGCAACATGGTACAACCAACAAGAAAAAAATTTAATATATCAACACTAACTTTATGAGCACGGTACCCAAAAACATTCAAACAAATCATTTGGATAGGATGAAATAGCAATAAAAAACTATAAAAAAATAGTAATGCAACCAAAGAAATTGGTATTGAAAGTATTCGTAACATACTGTTTTAAATAATTTGTAAAATTAATAAATTAAATCGTGCTACGATTGTTAAAAACTACTAAATTTAATTGTACATTTTAATTCAAAAATTTACTAATTTTACGATTCAAAAAAATAAAAAAATGAGTGCAGAGAAAGAAGCAAAATTAAAAGCATTACAACTAACATTAGATAAATTAGACAAAACTTACGGTAAAGGAACTGTGATGAAAATGGGTGATAAAGCCATTGTTGAAGTAGAAACTATTTCGTCAGGTTCTTTAGGTTTAGATTTAGCTTTGGGCGTAAACGGTTATCCACGTGGTCGAGTAATCGAAATTTATGGCCCAGAATCGTCAGGTAAAACAACCTTAACCTTACACGCTATAGCAGAAGCACAAAAAGCAGGTGGAATAGCGGCCTTTATTGATGCCGAACACGCATTTGATCGTTTTTATGCCGAGAAATTGGGTGTTGATATTGATAATTTAATTATTTCACAACCCGATAATGGTGAGCAAGCATTGGAAATTGCTGAAAATTTAATTCGCTCGGGAGCCATCGACATTGTTGTTATTGACTCGGTTGCTGCTTTGACTCCAAAAAGTGAAATTGAAGGCGAAATGGGCGATTCAAAAATGGGATTGCACGCACGTTTAATGAGTCAGGCATTACGGAAATTAACTGGAACAATTAGCAAAACCAATTGTACTGTGTTTTTTATCAATCAATTAAGAGAAAAAATAGGGATTATGTTCGGAAGCCCTGAAACGACAACTGGCGGAAATGCTTTGAAGTTTTACGCTTCTGTACGTTTGGATATTCGTAGATCAAGTCAAATTAAAGATGGTGACAACGTAATTGGAAACAGAACTAAAGTAAAAGTTGTTAAAAATAAAGTAGCTCCACCATTTAAAACTGCCGAATTTGACATTATGTATGGAGAAGGAGTTTCAAAATGTGGTGAGATTTTAGATTTAGCTGTAGAATTCGAAATTATAAAAAAAGCAGGTTCATGGTTTAGTTATGGCGAAACAAAATTGGGTCAAGGTCGTGATGCAGTTAAAGGGTTAATAAAAGACAATCCAGAAATGGCAGATGAATTGGAAATTAAAATTAAAGCACATATTAAAGCATTAGCAAACGCATAAAAATTAAATCACGCCTAGCAGCGTGATTTTTTTTAAAGTAATTTAAAATCAACGCAACCTTTTTGATTTGGTTGCATCTTAAAATTAATTGCTATGAAAAAGGTTGCTAGTTTTTAACTATTTTCTTGAAAAACGAAACAACCTTTTTACTTTTATTTCTCAAAAATCAATACTATGAAAAATACAATATTTACACTATTATTTGCAATTTTATTTTCATCTTGTTCAAATGATGTTGACAATGGTCCACAATATCAAATTGATACTGTACCCGTTGTTATGGATGATTTTCCAACAAAATTTGCTGCCGATAGTATTACTGAAATACCTCTGAAGTACACTTTGCCAACTAATTGTTCTAATTTTTATACCATTTATTATTTAAAAAATGTAAATACCCGAACGGTTGCTGTTGAAGTTATAAAAGAAAGTCAAAAAAGTTGTGCCGTTAATACCGCTTTTTCAACTGCAACATTAAAATTTAAACCTACATTTATAGGAACATATCATTTTAAATTTTGGAAAAGTACCGATGCGGCTGGAGTTGATACGTTTTACGAGTATGATGCCGTGGTGACTCATTAAAATAAATAAAATTTGGTAAACGAGCAATTAATTAATGATTGTAAAAAAAAGGACATAAAAGCACAGGAACAATTGTATAAAATGTATGCGCCAAAATTGTTTTCTATATGCTTAAAATATTCACGTTCTTATGCCGAAGCTCAAGATAATTTACAAGATGGGTTTTTATTGATTTTTGAAAAAATACATTTATACACCTTTAAAGGTTCTTTTGAAGGATGGGTAAAAAGAGTAATAATAAACAATACGTTACAACAATATAGAAACAAACCTTTTTTAAGTTTAGTTGATGAAAATGTTCTTGAAGAAGTTGAATTGGAAATTGATGAAACGGTAACCGTTGAGTTTTTAACAAAAATTGTACAAGAATTATCAGATGGCTATCGATTGGTTTTTAACCTTTATGTTTTTGAAAATTATTCGCATCAAGAAATTGCCGATGCTTTAAAAATAACGGTTGGAACATCAAAATCAAACTTGTCAAGAGCAAGAATGATTTTAAAAGAAAAAATAGAGAACAACACGGGCAGCAAAAAAATGCCGCATATAAAATGAGTGAAAGAAAAAATTTAGACCAACTCTTTCAAGAAAAATTTAACAATTTCGAAGTTGCACCACCTGAAAACGCTTGGCAAAACATAGAAATTAAATTAAAAGAGAAAGAAAAAAACCGACGAATAGCCCCTTTTTGGTGGAAATTCTCATCTGTTGCTGCATCTATAACTTTGTTGTTTTTTTTATTTCAAAATTATGATATTCAAATAACTAAAAAAGGCTTAAATAAGGTTACAACAAATCAAGAAAACACAAACCAGAAAGAAAAAGTAGTTCCAAATTTAAATACAACTAAAAAACAAAATGCAGTTGTAACTAATGAAAGTCAATTGAATTCAGCTGTTCAAACAAAATCTAACATTGCAAACAAAAAATTAACTAAAAAAGATGCAACGGCGTTTGAAAATAATGGTTCAAAAGCAAATTCGATAGTTACTAATGACACAAAAATTAATAATAAAAAGGAAGTTATTGGTTTTAATGAAAAAGTAAATTCTGAAAATAAAATGTCAGAATCTGAAAATAAAAACAATAACAAAATAGTTCTTAAAACGGTAAGAGAAATTAAATCAAATACTAAAAATGTAATTGCTTTAAATAAAAGTAAAAAGATTTCTATAAAAAATGAAAGGGCTATAGCTGTTTCAATGAATGATTCTGAACTAAAAGAAGATAAAATCAATAATAAAACTACAATTATAAAAAACAAAGTTGATGTAACAGAATTGAATTCAGAAACGCAAGAAAACAAAAAAAATTCTAAAACAATTGTACTAAAAAACAAAATAGATTCAGAAAATAAAGACAATAGAATTGCCGACAATAAAATATCAAACTCACAATCAGATACTAAATTCGACCAAAAAATTGATAAAAATAATACTATACTAGATTTAAAAACAATTGAAATTAAAAAAAACGACTCCTCTAAAATTGCTGTAGTAGAGTTGAATACGCTGGAGAAATTGCTAAATGAAAAAGAAGTTAAAGAATTGAAAAAGAAAGAGCCAAAATTAAATAGGTGGCAAGTTACAAGCAATGTTGCGCCTATTTATTTTAGTTCGGCGTCAAATGATTCTCCGTTGGATGCAAAATTCAATAACAATCAAAAAGATTTCATTTCGAGTACTGGAGCAGGTTTAGGAGTAAATTATGCAGTAACCAAGAAATTAAAAATTCGAACCGGAATTAATGTTTTATCAATGAGTTATAGTACTAAAGATGTTGTTTTTTATCAAACACCAATTAATGACAAATTGAATAATTTAAATCCAAATGCTATAGGTTCACGAATGCAAATTGAAAATTTAAGTATCTCGTCAACTCCAAAAGTTAATGGAAAAAGCAGTTCTGCCATCGATATTCCAAGTCAAGTAAATATAAATGGCGGTTCGTTAAATCAAAAAATTGGATATGTTGAAGTTCCATTGGAAATGGCATATAAAGTTTTAAATAAAAAATTGAGTGTAGATATAATTGGTGGTTTAAGCACTTTTTATTTGCGTGAAAACACCGTTTCATTAAAGTCAAGTACTGTTGAAATGGAAATTGGAGAAGCAAAAAATTTAAATAAATTTCATTATAGCGGTAATTTAGGAATTGGTTTTAAATATGGCTTTTTAAATCATTTTGAGGCTTCGGTAGAACCAATATATAAATATCAAATTAATACGTTTTCAAACTCGGAATTGAATTTTAGACCTAACAGTTTCGGAATTTACTCGGGTATAAACTACACATTTTAAAGAAACTTCATTTGTTTTGTTAGGTTAATAAATTTTAGTTAAGTGGTGTTATTGCTTTAGGGCTTTAACAGAAAAAGGTGCTCTAGTTAGGCACCTTTTTTTTATTTTTGAAAAATCTCTAATTGATTAAAAATCACATCACGAGTGTGTTCTCGAACTTCTTTCTTATCTGCTTGTGTTTTTCCAGTAGTTTCAATAAATGATAAAATTTTAGCTCGCATTAAACCCGGACTTCCGCTTAAAAAAGTATATGAAAAACGTTCTTTATTGTCCCCAAAAACTATCGGTACAATTGGGATTTGATGATCTATAGCCAATTTAAAAGCGCCATCTTTAAAAGTATCTAAAAATATCTCTTCATTAGGAACACCGCCTTCTGGAAAAATACAAATACTAAGACCTTGATCCAATCGCTTTTGCGCTCTACCAAATACTTCTCCTCTACTTTTTGGACTTTTTCTATCAACCAAAATACAAGTTCGCTTGTAAAAAAAACCGAAAACAGGTAATTTAGCTAACTCTTTTTTACCTACAAAAACGAAGGGATTTTTTACAACTGCAAACATCAATAAAATATCAAGCATTGAAGTATGGTTGGCAACAAACATATAACTTTTTTTGTCCTCAGGTTTTTGAACCGTTTCCAAACGATAATAAAAACCACAAAAAATTAAGGTGAGCCGTGCCCAAATTCGAGCCCAATAGAAAAAATATTTGTACCATTTTTCATAAAGGCTTGAAATAAATAAAAATGGCGACAGTACAGTTATTATGCTTAAGGCTATAGTAAAAAACCAAACCTTCCAAATGACCCAAAAAATTATTTTAAAAAATCTCATAACATCAAAAATAAGTTTTATAAATTAAATATCGCAAAAAATCTGATTAACTTTGCAATACAATAAAAAATTTATGTCAAAAATACTCACGGGCGTTCAAAGTACAGGCACGCCGCATTTAGGAAATTTACTTGGAGCCATAATTCCAGCTATTGAATTGTCAAACAATCCAGCAAACGAATCGTTTTTATTTATTGCCGATATGCATTCGATTACTCAAATTAAAGACGGTGAAACGTTACGTAAAAACACGTATAGTACTGCATCGGCTTGGTTAGCTTGTGGATTGGATGTGAACAAAGTTACGTTTTACCGCCAAAGCGATGTGCCACAAACGGCAGAATTATCGTGGTATTTAAGTTGCTTTTTTCCGTTTCAACGCTTAACATTGGCACATTCCTTTAAAGATAAATCGGATAGATTGGAGGATGTTAATGCCGGATTATTTACTTATCCGATGTTGATGGCCGCTGATATTTTGTTGTACGATGCCAATTTTGTACCCGTTGGAAAAGACCAAATGCAGCATTTAGAAATTACGCGAGACGTTGCTTCAAGGTTTAATCATCAAATGGGCGAAACTTTCGTGATTCCGGAAGTTAAGATACAAGAAGAAACAATGTACGTTCCAGGAACCGATGGTCAAAAAATGAGTAAATCACGAGGCAATTTAATTAACATTTTTTTAGACGATAAAGCCTTGCGCAAGCAAATAATGGCAATTGAAAGCGACAGTACACCGCTTGAAGACCCAAAAGATTGGGCAACTTGCAACGTTTTTGGGATTTACAAATTATTAGCCAATGATACTGAAATTGCAAAAATGAAAGCCAATTACGAAGGCGGAAATTATGGTTACGGTCACGCAAAACAAGCCTTGTTTGAATTGATTTGCGAAAAATTTAAAACTGAACGTGAGAAGTACAATTATTACATTTCAAATCTTGTAGAAGTTGACGAATTATTAAAAAAAGGAGCCGAAAAAGCTAATTTAGTTGCCAATGGGGTTTTGGCTCGGGTTCGTGGGAAGTTGGGGTTTGAGTAGATTTTATTTAATAAACTTACGAATTGTTACCTTTTTTTGGTAACTTTACAAAAAACAAATAGTATGGGACGTAACACATCAGTTTCTTTAGGAAATTATTTTGAGACATTTGTTGACAATAGCGTTTCAAAAGGAAGGTTTAAAAATAATAGTGAAGTTATTCGTGCAGGCTTGCGTTTGCTTGAGGAAGAAGAGAATAAAATTATTGCTTTAAAAAATGCAATTAATCAAGGAATTGAAAGTGGAATTAATGAGAATTTTGATCCAAAAAAACATCTTGACTTTTTAAATGCCAATAAATTAAAAAATGGCTAAATACTTTTTAACGAATAAAGCAATTAATGATTTATCTGAAATTTGGGAATATACATATGAAGTTTGGTCTAAAAATCAAGCTGACAAATATTATAATTCAATAATTGAAGATTGCAAAGAACTTGCAGAAAATCCAATTTTAGGTAGAAATTATGTTGAAATAAGCGACGAATTATTTGGATTGAAATCAGGTAATCACATTATTTTTTATAAGATTTTAAATTATGATAGAATAGAAGTTTTTAGAATATTACATTCCAAAATGGATTTAAAAAATCGACTTAAAGAATAATTAATCCTTATATCGCCTCAAACAATTTCCCAGGCAAGGGTCGAATAACACCTTTCAATTCCATATTCAATAAAACGGAGGAGATTTTAAAAACTGGAAAGTCACATTCCAAGGCGATTATATCAAGAAGTTGTTTTCCGTTTTTTAATAAATAATCGTAAATTTTTTGTTCATCGTTTTCTAGTGTTACAAAAAGTTGTTTTTGAATTACCTTCTTGTCAATCTGAGCCTGCGAAAGAATCTCCCAATTTAAAATGTATAAAATATCGGCTGCCGAAGTCAATAAATTGGCGCGTTGGGTTTTTATTAAATTATTACAACCTTGACTCAATTTATCTGATGTTCGCCCAGGAACTGCAAAAACATCTCGGTTGTAATCGTTTGCTAAATTAGCTGTGATTAACGATCCGCCTTTTTCGGCGCTTTCAATTACAATTGTGGCTTCGCTCATACCAGCAACTATGCGGTTTCGCTTCACAAAATTTTCCTTTTCGGGATTGGAATTACTCCAAAACTCGGTCATAAAACCACCGTTTTGTTCCATTTTGGCAACATACTTTTTATGCGTTTTAGGGTAAATTTGATTTAATCCGTGTGCCAAAACGCCAATTGTTTGCAGGTTTAAATCCATTGCCATTTGATGGGCTACAATGTCAACTCCGTAAGCAAAACCACTTACGATTATAGGGTTTAATGGGGCTAAATCTTCTATTAATTTTTTACAAAACTCGGTTCCATACGATGTAATTTGGCGAGTACCTACAATACTTATTATTTTTCGGTTTTTTAAATCAATGTTGCCCGATGTAAAAAGTAAAATAGGACTATCAATGCAATGTTTTAACTTATCCGGATAATTTTCATCTTTGTAGAAACTATAATTTATGTTGTTATTTTTGATGTAATTCAATTCCGATTCGGCTTGTAGAAAGATTTCTTTGCTTTTTAAATTTTTAAGTAACACCTGCCCAACTCCATCAATACCAGCTAATTGTGATGCTTTTGTTTTAAAAATTGCTTCGGCCGAACCGCAATGATTTAATAATTTTTTGGCAACAATGTCGCCCACTCCGTCAACTTTTTGCAAGGCTAGTAAGCTTAATAATTCTTGATCGTGCATTTATATTTTTTGAATTTCAAAAATAGAACTTTTTTAAATTGTTAACAATTTTTTGTTGATAAAGTTTTGGGTTCGTAAATTATTATCTAAATTTGTTTTATGAAGATTGAAAATTACATTTCGCAGTTGTTGTACCGTTACCAATGTGTAACGATTCCAAATTTTGGTGCTTTTTTAACCGAAATTCAATCGGCTAAAATTAATGACGATTCGAATTCATTTTATCCGCCAACAAAGATAATTTCGTTCAATAGTTATTTGAAAAACAACGACGGTTTGCTGGCAAATCAAATTGCACAAAGTGAAAAAATTAGTTACGACGAAGCCGTGATTGAAATTAAAAATCAAGTTGCTGTTTGGAATGATAAATTAGAAAATTTTGGTGGAATTATATTAAAAAATATAGGCGAATTTGAATTGAATAAAGAAAATAAGTTGGTTTTTTCAGCGGTAAAAAATGTAAATTATTTTACCAATTCATTCGGATTAACCTATTATACTTCGCCCAATATTAAACGATTCGTTACCGAAAGTTTAAACATAACAGATACTGTTACAGAAGTCGAAATTGTTGAAAAGGAAATTCCAATAATAAATTTACCTGTTGAAAGAACTCGTTTTAATTATTTAAAATACGCTGCGGTTTTCGCATTAGGAATTGGAATTGCTGGAACTTTTGGTTACAAGTATTACGATAATAAAATAATTCAAGATACTCTAGCGGTTCAAAAAAAGGTTCAAAAAGAAGTGAACCAAAAAATTCAAGAAGCTACTTTTTTAATATCCATTCCGGAAACAGTGGTTAGTTTAAATGTTGCCGAAGAAAAAAAACCATTTCACGTTGTGGCTGGCGCTTTTAGTAAAGAAATAAATGCTGAGAAACAGTTGAAAAAATTATTAAAACAAGGTTTTGATGCCAAACGAATTGAAAAAAACAAAAGCGGTTGGTATCCAGTAATTTATGGAAGTTACACTACTTACGAATTAGCTCACGAAGCGATGGCAAAAATTCAAAAAAATAACAATCCAGATGCTTGGGTTTTAATTCAAGAATAGTTTTTTGATTTAAAACATAACTTTCAATAAAAACCGAATGCCCTAGCCCTGATAGTAATGAAAATCCCTCGCTTTTTTTGCGAGGATTGAAATGGATAGCAGGAAATAGCTTCAAATAAAAATCACAACTTATTTATGACTCCAAAATTTCCTTCAGAATCGTTGACTATATTGACTGATTTAGTTTTGCCAAGTGAAACAAATCCATTACATAATTTGTTTGGTGGTGAGTTGTTGGCTCGAATGGACAGAGCTGCAAGTATTTCGGCAAGGCGCCATTCACGCAGAATAACGGTTACTGCTTCGGTAAATCACGTGGCTTTTAATCGCGCTATTCCGTTGGGAAGCGTCGTTACTGTTGAAGCTAAGGTTTCTAGGTCATTTAAAACATCGATGGAAATTTTTATTGATGTTTGGGTGGAAGACAGAGAATCGGGAAATAGAACAAAGGCTAATGAAGCCATTTATACTTTTGTGGCTGTTGATGAAACGGGAAACCCTGTTGAAGTACCACCAATTGACCCACAAACGGAAGAAGAACAAAAGCGTTTTGATGCTGCTTTACGACGGAAACAATTGAGCTTGGTTCTTGCCGGAAAAATGAAACCTAGCGAAGCTACTGAATTAAGGGCATTGTTTTTATAAAAATTTAGATTTAAAAAAGAGTTCCAATTTATGGAACGCTTTTTTAAGTTTACTTATTCAACCAACTAGATGGATTGGTATCGGTAGTATTTTGCATTATTACAAACTTTAAAACAGTTTTTCCTTCGTTATCGGTTCGTATTTTTCCTAAAGTTTGTTTTGCGGTTACTTTGTCGCCTTCTTGAACGCTTACCGAACTCAAATTTTGATAGACTGTAAAAAAGTCTCCATGTTTTACAATTACAGCTCTTTTTATTGGGCTAACCATTTGAACTTGTGCTACTTCACCACTAAAAACAGCTCTAGCATTTGCTCCTTGTTCAGTTGTAATTTCGATACCACTGTTATGAATAATTAAATTTTTAAAGACTGGATGCGGTTGATTTCCGTAACCTAAAGTAATTGCTCCTTTTTCAACTGGCCAAGGCAAACGCCCTTTATTGGCTTTAAAATTGTTTGAAATTATTTGACCCTCAGGCGTTAAAACAATATTTACCGATTCTTCAACAGCTTTTGTTTCGGCGGCAGTTGTGGTTTTTGGATTTGCTTTTGCATTTGCAGCGGCAGTTTTTCGGTTGGCTTCGGCAATTGCTTCCCGAATTAAACGACGTACTTGAGCATCAATTGCATAGGTTTCTTTTTGTTTTTTCTTTATTTCAGCCGCCAATTGTTTTTTGTCTTTCTTTAAGCTATTGGCAATTTTTACTTGCTCTTGTTTTTCTTTTTCTAGATCTTGTTTCTGTTTTTCTTGCTCAACAATTAATTTTTCTTTCACCTTTTTTTGACCGCCAAGAGCCAAATTATATTGGTCAAGTTTTTCATTTTTAGCTTTAATTTCATCCCCTTGAATTTTTCTATAGGTTGCATATTGCTTCATATATTGTGCCCGTTTGTAGGCTTGTAAAAAATTTTCGGACGATAATATAAACATCAATCGGCTTTGTTCCGACCTGCTTTTGTATGATTTTATTATCATTTCCGCATAGTCGTCTTTTAAAATTTCTAATTCTTCTTTTAAGCGATTTATGGCTATTTGATTGATATACATATTATTACCTAAAACCTTGGTTTGTTTTTCGGTAGTATTAATTAATTTTTCTTTCAAGCCAATTTTTTCTCCCTGAATCTGCAATAGTTTTACAACCGATTTTTCTTTTTTCTTTACCGATTGCAATTGTTCTTCTTTTTCTTGAATTTCTTGCTGTAACTTTTGCTTCTTGGCTTCTAATTGCTCTTGTGTTTGCTGGCTCCAAGAAAGTGCCGACAAAGAAATTAAAAGTAGGGTATAAATAAATTTTTGCATTTTTATTGTTTTATAAATATACGTTCGTAACCCTCAGGAACGGCGTAAGTAAATGTAATTTCTTCATTAACTGAAACTGATTTATAATCAATTGTAATATTGTTGTTGGAGTTGTCAACCTTAGCTTCTATAATTAATGATAAAGGCAAAATCATTTCGTTTATTTGTTGGAAGTTTGGGTATGAAATCTGCAATGCTCGGTTTTGGCTTACTTGATTAAATTCTTGTTTTTTTATTAAAAACTTGTCGCTTTCAAAAAAGTAGTTTTTTACATAAGTACTGTCTTGAACGCTTTGCAACTTGTGAAAATTATCTAAAATAGTAACTAAAAAAGAGTCTTTAGTTAAATCATTTAAAGGTTTTCCAAGAAACAAATTTTGCACTTTATTGAAGTCTAAGTCAGTTCCTAACCATTTACTTAAAGTAGTATAATCACCTTCAAAATATTTTCCACCTAACTTTTCATAGTATTGAACTGTTGTTGGCGTTATTAACGCTTTGGCCATTGTAAAGCCTAAAAAACGAACAATTACTGATATTTTTTCGTTTTTTTGAATTTTAATCTCCGCGGATACATTTTGAGTTTGCCTGTCGTCTTTATATTTTACATTTGCTTTAATCACTAGAGTGGCAAAGTCAATTTTATTGTTTAAGTTGTTGGTAATTATGGTTTCTGGCGTCAAAATATGACTTGCAAAAGCCTCATTAACAATTGCTTGTGATTTACACGTTACTATTGAAATTAGAGAAAGTAATATTAAAAAATTTTTCATTTATTTTGATGTAGTACTATTTTTTTACTTTGTTAAGCAATTCGTTGGCTTTGTTAAAGTACATTTCTTTCATCTTTACATTCCCTAAGCCACTATAAGCTTCACCTAATTGTATATAAAAATTAGTTTGCAAAGATACATCATCTACAATAAAGTCTAATCCTGATTCTAAAACATCTTTGGCTTTTTTAAAAAATTTTAGTTGATTATTTGCCAAGCCCGAATAGTAATATAATTGAGGTTGTGTGGGAAACAATTGCAAATTTTGTTCCGAAAATGAATCTAAAGTTACAAATTGTACACTTTCGGTATAAACTTGCGCCAAAAGTAAAATAGTTTCTATATCATCATTAGTTGACTTTAAGTGCATTTCAAAATACTTACTTGCCTTTACCCATTCTTTTTTATTAGCATAAAACTTACCTATTTCTTTGGCAACCTTTATATCTTTATCGTTGTTGAAATATGATATAGCTTTGTCTAAGTCTTTGTCATACTGAGGATTGTTTTTAGTAAACAATAAAAACTCATTTAAAATTCGATGTTTAATTTTTTTATCAATTTTTGATGAAGCCAAAACAATATTCATTGATTTTACAGCATTTTGACCTTCGTTTTTATTCAAATAAAATTTAAACAAACTCACTTGTGCCATTTCCGAACTTGGAATTTCTTTTTCTAATTTTTTGGCAATTTCTAATGCTTTTTCTTCTTGATTGCTTTCCGAATACAATAATATTAATGATATGTAATTGGATTCTTCTTTGGGGTTTTGAGCAATTTGTTCAATCAAATTACTTTTTTCAGGTCCTTGAAATTTAGAATCTCTTAAAATTTGGGCTTTGTAAATGTCACGTTTATCATCTTTGCCAAATTTACTGTTCAGTTCATTTATAAGTGTTAAGGCTTTGTCAAATTGTTGCGTATTCATATATAGCGATGCTAAATCGTTTTTATATTCTTCTTTAAATTCGATTAATTTTTCGACAATTGGAATGGCTTTGTTGTATTCTTGTGTATCATAACAAACATCGTACATACCTGCCCAAAACCAACGATTTGAAGCATCAATTTTAGTTGCTTTTTCAAAGTTATCATAAGCGTTTTTATAGTTTTTTTGAAATAAATAATTTTTACCTAATTCAAAAAACACCACTGCATTTTTAGGCTGTAAATCGTTACACTTTTCTAATGACTCAATGGCTTTATCATAATTTTCCATTCCTTTTTGCTTAATAGCTTCAAAAAAACTATTTTCAAATTCATCGGTTTTTGCAACAATTTGGTCAGGTTCAGTTTGAGCATAGCAAAAGTCACCCAATCCCAAAACAGGAAAGAAGTTAGTAACAAATAAGAATACTATTATTTTTTTCATTTGTACTTTACGCTCTATTTATACAATTTTTTTTCTTGAAAATATTGGTTTTTGATTATTCTAATACCGAGTAATCACCAATACTAATGCTTGTAAAATTACCATCAAAAATGGCGTGATTGCCTATCATTGCGTTATCTAAATTAGCATTTTTAATGTGTGAGTGAGTTTGTACCAAACTGTTCTTAATAACACTATTGGTTACGTGACAACCGTTTCCTAAAGACACGTTTGGACCCACAGTTGCGTTAATTAAAACAACATTTTCACCAATGTAACAAGGTGGAATTATGGTTGAATTTTCATTTTTTACCTCAAAATCTATTAAATGAATTCCGTCGTTGTGTAAAAAATTTAGCATTCTTGAATTGGTTTCAACTGTAACGGGTTTATTACCACAATCCATCCATTCATCAACTTTTCCTGGAACAAATTTCATTCCTTTCACCATCATTTGTTTAATACCATCATTAATTTGATATTCGCCGCCGTGAATTATGTTATTGTCTAACACTAATTGAAGCTCATTCTTTAAAACGGCAACATCTTTAAAATAGTATATTCCGATAACTGCTAAATCAGAAACATATTCTTTAGGTTTTTCAACCAGTTCAATAATTTCGTTTTCTTTATTCAAATTGATTACACCAAAAGCTTCGGGTTGATCAACCTGTTTTACCCAAATAACACTATCGGCTGTTTTATCTAAATCAAAATCGGCTCGAATTAAAGTATCTGCGTAGGCAATAACCGCTGGGCCGCTCAAGGATTCTTTGGCACACATAATAGCGTGACCTGTACCTAAAGCTTCATTTTGATAATAAATGGTGCCTTTTGCCCCTAATTTATGGGCAATTTCCACTAATTCTTCTTCTACTTTTGTACCAAAACTTTCATGTATTATAAAAGCAACTTCGTTAATTGGTTGGTTTAAAACAGCTGCAATATCTTCTACCAAGCGGTGCACAATGGGTTTACCAGCAATTGGAATTAATGGTTTGGGAATGGTTAATGTGTGTGGGCGAAGACGTGAACCACGACCCGCCATTGGAACTATTATTTTCATTTTTATTGAATAATGTATGTTGTTTTATGTAAATCGGAAATTATTTCACTCCTGTACTGCCAAAACCGCCTTCACCACGATCGGTTGAGGATAATTCTTGAACTTCAATCCAGTCGGCGCGTTCATGTTTTGCAATTACTAACTGTGCTATTCGTTCTCCATTTTCGATATCGAAAAAATCATTGGATAAATTTACTAAAATTACACCTATTTCGCCACGATAATCGGCATCAATTGTTCCTGGTGAGTTTAAAACTGTAATTCCTTTTTTTATTGCGAGTCCGCTTCGAGGTCGTACTTGGGCTTCATATCCGATTGGAATTTCTATGAAAAGACCTGTTTTTATAATTACGCGACCTAATGGAGGAATGGTTACATTATTTTCAATATTGGCTCGCAAGTCCATTCCGGCCGAAAAAATTGTTTCATAATTGGGTAACGAATGTGCTGATTTATTAATTATTTTTATTTGCATTTTTTAATGGTATTTCTATGTTTCTTAATAACTCTATTGTCATAGCCGTGATGGAAATGGAAATCCTTTTTTTTAAAATTGTATTTTTTGTTGCCTAAAAATTGCAACCAACGGAAGCGCATTTTTTGGGATACAAAAAAACAATTTTTGAAAAAAGATTGAAACGTACAGCACGATTGGCTTTAAATTCTTCTAGAATAACTATTACTATTTTTTTCTTTTTATGATTCTTAATAAGGTTTCTTTTTCGTTGTAATATATAAAATAAATGAATGCGGAAATTAAAATTATTTTGATGGGATAGTTGTTACGGATATAGTTGATGTAAAAAGAAAGACCAGAAAATAGCACACTTATTGACAAGTAGCCAATTATTTTTTTTATTTCATATGGAATTGGATACGTGGTTTTTCCTAAATAATACGAAATCGACATCATTGTTCCGTAGGCCGCAATTGTTGCAATTGCAGAACCGTAATAACTGAGTACTGGTATTAATAAAAAGTTTAAAAGCAGGGTAACTACCGCTCCAACGATTGAAATGTAGGCGCCAATTTTGGTTTTATCGGTTAATTTATACCAAACAGATAAATTGGTGTAAATGCCTAGAAAAAAATTGGCAAAAACGATGAGTGGTACTACTTTAATTGCATTCCAATATTCTGGGTTTGGGAGTAAAAATAACTTAAACAAATCGATAAAAACGATTATTGACAAAGACATTAAGGATCCAAAAATTACAAAATATTTGGTTATTGTAGCATAGGTTTGGGGTGCGTTTTCATTTTTAGAATGACTAAAAAAGAAGGGTTCAATGCCTAAAGTATAAGCGGTACGAAACAAAACCATAAACAATCCAAGTTTATAACAAGCGGCGTAAGCGCCAATTTCGGACTTGCTTACGTGAAGAAAACCAAGTAAAATTTTATCAAAATGCTCATTGATAGCAAAGGCTATTCCGGCAACGAGAATTGGAATTCCATAATTCATCATTCGTTTCCAAAGATCAAGGTCTAGTTTCCAATTTATTTTAAAATAATCGGGCGAAAGCACAATGAAAGTAACCAAACTTGCTATTAAATTCGAAATAAAAATGTAACCAATTTGAAAATTATGAAAATATAAAGTGCTTAACAAACCGTGGGGATAAATGGTTGTAATTTTTGGTAAATAAATCAGAAAGAATATGTTTAAACTGAAGTTAATTGCAACATTTCCTATTTTAATTATTGAATATCGGGTAGGTTTTTGGGTAGCCCGAAGTTTTGAAAAAGGTATAATTACTAGGGCATCAAGTACCAAAATCCAAACAGAATAAGTAATATATTCCACTTGAAAATTAGTGAAATGAGCAATTGATTTTCGAAAAAGTAAGGCTAAAAATAAAAAACTTATGGAACTCCAAAAAACAGAAATTAATGATGTTGCAACTACTTTTTTCTTTTCTGGTTCGGCATTGTAAAATCTAAAAAACCCTGTTTCCATTCCGTAAGAAAGTAAAACATTGATAAAAACCATCCAGGCAAATAGTATAGAAACTTCACCATATTCGTTTTTTGGAAGTGTTGTTACATATAAAGGGAGTAACAAAAAACTTAACATACGAGGCAAAACTGTTGCCAGTCCATAGATTAATGTTTGCTTGAAAAGATTTTTGTATAAACTCAAAATTGGTTTTTTAATTGACAAAAATAACGATTTCTTAGAGAAATTTGGTACATTATTTAATTTTAAGATTCTTGAGTTTTTATTGAAAACTTTGCTAGTTCTTGGGTTTCTTTTGGCTCTGGAATGTCTTCTTCGGTTAAGGTTTTAAGTGTTTTTTTTGAAAGTTTTTTAATTTTTATAATTCTATTGGCTTGGTTTTGAATGCACTTTTCAAATAAATTGCGAACTAAACGGGCATTTCCAAAACTTTCATCTTTGTTGTCGTTTAGTAAGTCAAAAGTATCGGTAAGTTTTTCTCGAGCGTCAGCTGAAAGTGAAAAATCTGATTTTTTGGCGATGGATTCAAATATCAATAACAATTCGGTTGAAGAGAAATGTTTAAATTCAAAAAAACGATTGAATCGTGAACGCAATCCTGGATTTGATTCCACAAAAATCTTCATCGGCTCGGTATAACCAGCTACAACAATTGCTAAATCGTCACGGTTGTCTTCCATTCTTTTAATCAGAGTGTTCACTGCTTCTGCGCCATAATCATTACCTAGTGGATTTGATGTTAATGCATAAGCTTCATCAATAAATAAAACCCCGCCCAAACTTTTTTTAACAACTTCATCTACTTTTAAAGCGGTTTGCCCAACGAAACCTGCAATTAGTCCTTCACGATCGGTTTCTATCATTTGTCCCTGAGAAAGAAATCCTAAATGTTTAAAAATTCTACTCAACAATCGAGCTACCGTTGTTTTTCCGGTTCCTGGTGGTCCAAGAAAAACGGTGTGTAAAGTGATTTCGGTGTTTTTTAAACCTTCATCAGTTCGTTTTTTTTGAATTTCTAAAAGATTAATTAATTCGGCCACGTCTTTTTTTACGTTTTCTAGACCTATTAAATCGTTGAGTTCTTTCATCACTTTTTTAAGTGAATCATTATCTTTTTTTAATTTATCTTCTGCTGTTAATAATGCTTGTATTTTTTCATTATCAGATTTTAAACCAAACGAATTTTCTAAAAACTTTTGTAAAAAAGTACTATATAGTGTTAGTTTGGGATTTTTAGTTTCCAATAAAATTTGTTTCAATAAATAAACTTCATTTGTATTTGAAGAAGCAATTTTATTATTCAATTTTATTTTTTGAAGGTGCGTTTTGAATTCTGGTTTTGCAATTAATTGATTCAATTGAGCCACTTGATTTTTATCTGCAAAATGATTGTTGCGAATGGCATCATAATAATAAGCCATGGCAAATTGAGAATTTTCTGTTTCTGGTTCGCCTATTTTTTCGTAAACATGTATTAAATCTGAAATAAAAAAAACCTCGGTTTTTTGCAATAATCCATTAGCAGTTTTTGGCGAAAGCAATGCGTTTAACTTTTCTGCAAAAGCCATATCGCTATTCAAATCTTTACAGAAATTTTGAATAGCGATTGTTTCTTGTTCAAGAGTTTTTAGAAAGGAAATAGTTAATGGCATTTTTAGTTTTTCATTGAAATTTAATAACTTAAATCTGTTTCTTTTATAACATCAATTCCAAATAAACCTTTGTTTATCGTAAGTTGTATTGTTTTAATTTTTCATTAGATCATCGTCCAATCGCTCATTCCAAGTAATATTTTTATTTTGCCCTTTATAATTTATTACAAAAGCACTTTTGCATCTTACTCTATTGCTAAATTTTCCTCCAATATGTTCATAGCTTACAAAATAACTTTTGACTTTAACTCTAATAGCTACTTTTTCTTTATACAAATTATTCAACCAAATAAAAGAAAATACTGTTGTTAGACCTATACTGAAAATACATCTAATTGGAATAAAAATATATTCGTTATAATCTGTAATTGTCTCCTTTTTAAGTTTTATTAATACTAAAAATGTAATAAATCCAATTGAAAAAACACTTCCAAAAATCCACCAATTATTGATTAATGTAATGGGTAAAATTGACTTAGAAAACGCTAAAAGACCAAAACCAAATGACATTCCAAATAGAAGAATATAATCTTTCATATTAAGAAATCATCATCTGGTGCACAATTTCTTTAGTCAATTTACGATGTTCGTCGCTGAAATCTTTCCAGCAAATTCCCATTTCTCTTAAATCATATTTTGCTACAACAGTTCCATAATTTTGAAGTTTTCCGCCAATTGTTGGATACCCAATTACATAAATAGATTGTGCTAGTTCTATTGCTAAATCAATATCGTGTGTTGAAAAAATTATGGTATTTAAATCGTGTGAAGTACTTAATAAATCGAACGATTTTTTTACTTCTTCTATATTACCGACATCTAAACCAGAAAAAGGTTCGTCCATTACAATTAATTTATCCGACGAAAAAAGTTGTTCAATAATTGCCGTTCTTTGTCTTTGTCCGCCCGAAAGTTCGTTTGGATATTTATCCTTACACGATTCTAAACCCCATTTTGAAATGTACTCGTTTATTTTCTTGTCTTTTTCAGTTTCTGATAAAGTGCTTTTTCGTAATGCAAATTTTAAGGTTTGAGCCACTGTTTTGTGTCGAAACAATGTGTATTTTTGATCAACAAAGCCAACATCACCTTCGGATACTAATTTTGCGGCATTTACATCTGAACTAGCAAAATCTTTAATTAAAATTTTGCCTGTTTTGGGCAAAATCAATCCTGTTAAGGCTTTAAAAAAAGTCGATTTTCCTCGTCCTGATCGTCCAACAACTGCAATAACTTGACCTGTATTTTCAATGCCTTTGCAAACCACATTTTTTTCGGTCATAACAATGTCTTTAATTATGGTAACATTATCGTAAGCAACACTCAAATTGTCAACGTACAAAAGGGTTTCTTTAAATTCGAATTCCATAATTGTTATATTTTTGAATATCTAAAAAATGCTTTTCTTAAAAAATTGATGAACCAATCCAATCCTAATCCTATTAATAAAATTACGATTTGAAGGGCAATGATGCGGCCATAATTGGCAAATTTATCAGAATTTTTCATCAATAATCCTAATCCGCCAGATGCAGCAACGATAGATTCTACGGTTACTAACATCATCCAAGTAATAGCTAAATTTTGACGAACCACATCAATTACATAATCAATTCGCCCTAAAATTACAACTTGTAAAAGTACTTCCCAACGCGAGCATTTTAGCATTTTGGCGTGGTCAAATTCTTCTTGCGGAATGTCTTTGATAACTGCAATTAGTGATGTAGTTAAAAAAGTAGTTAAAAAAATTACCAACATCCAGGTTTGAATTGTTCGACCATCATGAACTGCCATTGTGATGAAATAGGACAATCCTGTAAAAGGTAAAAAACGTAATTTTGTTACAAATTCAGCAATAGGTTTTAATAACGGAATTGGCGATAAATAAGCAAATACTAATGCGAAAAAGATTGCCATGAAAATAGATGCAAAACACAATTTCAACGATTGAAAAACATGATACACCAAACCTTCGTTATACAGTTGTGAAAAGCCAGACAAAACTTGATTTGGCGAAGGAAATAAATGTTTTGTTCCACTAGTTATAACAAACCATAATACAATTAAAAATACTATCCAACCTACTAAAATAATGGTTTTTTGGGTTTTCGGTATGTTCTCGAAAGGAGTTAGAATTTTTATCATATTTTATTTATTGGATTAATCTTTGTCAAAGTTCAAAACTTTGACAAAGATTTTGAGATAATTAATTTACTTCAAGAAAGTAACTACAACACGGCGGTTTTTGGCTTTTCCATCTACCGAATTATTGTCGCCAACTGGTTCGTTTTGCCCTTTACCATCAATTAATTGAAAACGATTTGCTGGAATTCCTTTTGCCTTCAAGTATTCAACAACAGCTTGCGCACGGTATTTTGATAAACTTAAATTTGAGGCAGCTTGCCCAACATTATCAGTATGCCCAACTATTGTAAGCTTTGAATTTTCGGCTTGAATTAACAAATTATAAATTTTTTCCAAATCTTTATTAGAACCATTTTGAACTTGTGCCGAACCTGAATCAAATTTAATTTGCCATTCGCCTGATGCCATAACTTCGGTTGAAGTTTTGCTGTAATCGGCCTTGTCTGCTTTAGTAGATTCAATATCATTAATATTTTTAAGATAAAACAAGTTTACGGCTTCTTCATAAGGAACCACTTTACCCACTTGCTCATTAAATCCGAACGGATTCAAATCGGTTAAATAACTTCCAACTGAATTATAAACCGCTTTATAGCGATTTACACCATCTGACATTCCGTAATACTGCATCGCATCAGCATAATTAAACACTTTTGAACCACCCATATTATAAGTTAATCCTGCTTTAGTGGCTTGTTGCCCTTTAAACATCTTGTACCAATAATCAGCATTTTCAATTTTATAAGTATCGGCAACTGCTTGTGATGCTCGAACCATCCAATCGTCATAATTTTTCATTTGGTTGGACGCCGTTAATGCTGATTTCAATACATTCGAAACGATTTCAGGATTTTTTGTTGCCCATTCTTTTACCCCAATTAATACGCAAGGCATTTGATTATTGAATTCTTTAGTTGAAACAATATCTACAAAACCATTCAATTTATCAAAAACAGTTTTATCTCCAGGAGTCCAGGTGGCGCAACCATCAATTTTACGTTTCACTTTTTTTCCTGTCAATTTTCCAGCTATTACTTCTTTCAATTCAATAGTAAAACCTGCCGTTTGCGATTTAATTAATTCTTCTGCAGATTTCATATAATCATCATCCTGCGATGGATTAAAATTAACCGCATCAGCGTCATAAGTTGTTGGGTCAGGGTTTACTTTTAATCCGTTTGCAAAACAATAATTAACTGCTGTTACCCAATCGCCATCACCTAAAACGGCAGAAATTAATGATCCTTTCATTGATTTTGGATTTGATTTCCATTCTGGTGGTCCAATTAATTTATCTTCACCATTACTAATTCCGATAGCTCCAAAAACTTGTAAATGGTATTTATCACCGTATTTTTCATTTAATGATTTTTGAGCGGAACTAATATAAAACGGTGCTCCGTCACCCATAATCATTATCATTCCGGCACTTTTGTCGGAAGTTGGAAAATTGGCTCCACCATCAAACTCTTCAATAAACTTCATTTGCATATTTCGCAATTCGGTTAGCCAATCTTGACGGATAATTTCAACATTTACTCCGTTTTTTTCCATCAATGATCCTTTAGTTGTTTTTGGACCACCGTTGGCAGCAATAATTCCCGATTCGGCATTCCAAGCATATCCTGCAATTCTTACTAGTGGTTTTTCACTTACTTCCGAAGAAATTTCATTACTTGGAAGTGCAATTTTATCAGCATTGGTAACGTTATTAACTTCTGTTGAATTCACTTCTATACCATTTAATTGTTTGGACATTGAAGTTTTTAATCCTGGAGCCAAATAATTTACACCAACTAAAACTGCTCCAATTCCTGCAAGTACTATTAGTAATTCTGAAAATGTTGTAAGTTTTTCTGTTCTTAAAATTTTTCCCATTTTTATTTTATTTTTGTTTATTTGTTTATTATTTTGATGTTATTATTAAAAAATATCACCAAACCCTCCAGCATTTAATTTATCATCTTTAGATAATTTATAATTTGGGCTAGTATACTTTCCTGAGTCTGGAATCGTATTATCACCCGATGTAATTTTATCAGCTAATGTATCTAAACGGGTGTATAATTCATCATTATCTACAGAATATTTAGAGGTTAAGGCATCAATATCAATTAAATTTTCGGATGTTGTGGCAATATCTTGCGCAATGGTTGATGTTACAACGTCTAATGCATATTGTAATTCCCAGTCTTTAGTAAATAACATGGCACTTTTAGCAGATTCTGTTGCATTTTTAGCATTTTTAGCAAACTCATATTCTTTTCGTAACATTACAATTGTAGTGTCGAAATCGGCAATTTTAATGTCAATTGCTGTTCCTGCCAAAGTTAGTTTTCTGTCCATTTTACCCAAAACATTGGCTCTAACTCCATATTTTTGAATAAAACTTTTGCTTTGCTCGTATTGATTTGCAATGCGTTGGGAGTCACTTAATTTTCTGGCCAATTCACTTTGCAAGGCTACATATTCATCGGTGTCTTTTGCTCCTGCGCCGTTTTGTTTTACCATTTCATCCATAGCATTTTTCAATTTTTCCGATTGTCTTTGGTAACTCAACACATCATCTTGAAAATTTTTGGCTTCTTTTTCGGCTTTGCTGCCTTCAATTTCCATTTCGTTTTTTAACCCTTTTAATTTAGCTTTGGTAGTTTTAAAAACATCACGATTTTTCATCATCTTCTGTTTTTGTTCTTCTAATTCGGCAAACGGATTGCTTTTTATTAACGATTCGTGAATACCACGAGTTGCAAAACGCAGTCCCTTCATAATTACTGGAAACATCATTACCAGAAAAATTAAGAAGATTCCTGTTGCAGCAAGCCCCACAACTTGACCTAGCATTGTAAAAAGTGGTGGCAACGCATAAACAATTGTCATATAACCCCCAACTCCTAAAAGTGCTGCCATTAAAACATAAAAAAGAGGTTTCTGCGCTTTTTTTAGGGCTTCAGTGTTAATTGCGATTTCTCCCTTCGACTCATCGAAATGTTTTAAAATTGGTAGTTCTAGTAAATTACTTTTTTCTTGCTCAAATTTTGCGTCCATTATAAATATTGATTAATTCCGGTTATTACCGTGTTGATTGATTGTAAAATGGTATCTTTCGCGATATTGTTAGCATCAATTTTTTGTTGAAACTCGTTAAATTGACTGGTATTATTGGTGTCAATTTTATCGAATTGTTCCTTATTTTTTTGAAGTTCAGATTGTAATTTTGTGATTTGAATTTCTAAATCTGCGATGGTTTTGGTCAAAGCTGCTTTATCACTGTTAATAGAATCGCTTAACTCCTTTTTTCGAGCAAATCCAGTAATATTATATTTTTCATATACTTTTAGAATTTCATCGGTATAAAATTTTGCTTTTTCTAATAAAAATGGTTTTGAAAGGTCCGGATTGATTGTTTTTCCCATCGTAAAAGCCATTTGATAACTTTGCGGATTGGTAGCACCAACAGAAATTACGGACTTATACATTTCAAAAAAATCAAATCCCGACTGGTTTAATGATTCAAACCCTTTTTCGTAAACTGCCAAAACTTCATTTAAAAAAGGATTGTTTTGGTTAACAGTATTTGTAGTTTGATAATTGTTTTGTGGCATCTGGGTCGGAAAGGAGGTGGTGTTTTCCGGAAATTTATTGTTATTAATTACTTGTGAAGTTGAAGTTGATTCTAGTTTTTTGTCGGAAGTTCCGTCTTCATTTACAAATAAGCTCTTCCAGCTAAAATTTTCTAATCCCATTGTTAAGTTGTTTGATTGTGATTTTCTAATTATACGAATGTAATAATAAAAAGTTACTTTTTTTTAAGAAAATAGTTTTTATTTATTTTGTGGAGGTGCCGTAGGATATTCTAATGATTTAATTTCCTTGACATTAGAAACCCAAATACGATGAACTCGGTTATTAATGTAAAACTCTAAAACCACTTGGTTTGGATTCAATTTATAATCTATTTTTGCAGGGTTTTGATTTACCATAAAGACTTCTCCGTCGCTATTTTCATTTCTTTGGTTAGGTAAATATCTAAAATAAGCAATCCATAAACTATCATTTTTTTGTTCAAAAACGGCTTCACTTTTTTTGAAATACACTTTTTTTAAATTTATAGTACAAGGAAAAGGTTTTTTTAGTTCGACAAAAAAATTGGTTCCGCCACCTGATTGCTCTTGTCCTCCTTGCCAATGCTGAAAATAAATAGATCTTATTTGTGAAGGGATTTTCGCTTTTTGTGCGTAAAAAGAACAACTAACAAAAAAAAATAGTAAATAAAATGCTGACTTAAAATACATAGTGTAGTCTTTAAAAATTATGAAAATCCTTTTTGATCAATTGTTTTTATAAAATGAAATCCTTTTGGCACATAACCTTGATTGTAATAAAATCGGTGGGCCTCAAAGTTTCCGGTAAAAGCGTCTAAAACTATACAAGTACAACCCAATTTTTTAGCTTTTTCTGCTAAATAATCAGTCATTTGCTTTGCAATTCCTTTTTTTCGATGCTCCGGATGCGTAACAAAATTATCTATTTCTAAATATTTTCCTGTCCATAATTTTGTTCCAAACCAAAAACCTGTCATTCCAACACAAACATCGTTTTCAAAAACGACTAACTGTTTATAATTATTTGGAATCATATCAACCAAAAAGGCTTTATATTTTTCTATTGGCATTGTTGGATAAAGCAATTTGATAGTTTCAAATTGATTTTGCATTTCTTCTATTGTAGTTAATTCTTTTAATTTCATAATTTTTTTAGTGTATATAAAAGTAATAAAAAAGAGCCAACAAATGTTGACTCTTTACTGAATTTTAAAAACTTAAAAACTTTTTAATCCTCTATATTCGAACAATGATTTGAAATACTGTATTAAAACATTCTTTAACTTGAATTGTTTTAATACAATACTGTAGTGTTTGTTTTTTTGATTTTCTTTTAATGTAAGCAATCTACTACTAGCTTTAATTCTTTTTATAACCTACCTAGTATTAAAATTTAAATTATCAAATAATATTTTACGTTTACTTACTAATTTATCCTTTTAAATTCATAGCTTGGTTTCTAAATACTAATTGTCCGTCAAAAGAGTCTAACAAAATAATACTTTCAGTAGCCACAGTTCCAGCAAGAATTTCTTTAGAAAGTTGATTCAATACTTCTCTTTGTATTACTCTTTTTACAGGTCGAGCGCCAAACTGTGGGTCAAATCCTTTTTGCGCTAAGTACTCAATTGCTTCAGGAGTTGCATCCATTGTAATATTTTGATGGGCTAACATTTTGATTACACTCTTTAATTGCAATGAAACAATTTCTTTAATATTAGCTGCTGTTAATGGAGTGAACATTACAATTTCATCAATTCGATTAATAAATTCCGGACGAACCGTTTGTTTTAATACTCCTAGAACTTCAATTTTTGCTGCTTCGGTTGCTACTTCGATACCGCCTTTTAGGGTTTCAAATTTTTCTTGTATTATAGCGCTTCCAATATTAGAAGTCATTATGATAATTGTATTTTTAAAATCGGCCAATCGCCCTTTATTGTCTGTTAAACGACCTTCATCTAAAACTTGTAATAAAATATTGAACGTGTCAGGATGGGCTTTTTCAATTTCGTCAAGTAAAATTACAGAATAGGGTTTTCGTCGAACGGCCTCGGTTAATTGACCGCCCTCATCATAACCAACATATCCTGGAGGTGCGCCCACTAAACGACTCACACTGTGCCGTTCTTGATATTCGCTCATATCAATTCGGGTCAACGCATTTTCGTCATCAAATAAATATTCTGCTAAAGCTTTTGCCAACTCGGTTTTTCCTACGCCTGTGGTTCCTAAAAACAAAAAGGTTCCTATTGGTTTTTTCATGTCTTGTAAACCGGCACGACTTCTTCTAACGGCATCACTTACGGCTTCGATGGCTTCCTCTTGACCTACAACTCTGTGATGTAACTCATCTTCAAGTTTTAATAGCTTCTCTTTTTCGCCTTGAAGCATTTTCATAACTGGTATGCCCGTCCATTTTGCCACGACCTCAGCAATATCTTCTCTAGTTACCTCTTCTTTAATTAGTGAAGTTCCTGCTTGATTTTCTTGTAATTGTTTTTGTAAAAGCTCCAATTGTATTTGCGAATCTTTTATTTTACCGTAACGAATTTCGGCTACTTTTCCATAATCTCCATCACGTTCTGCACGTTCCGCTTCGTATTTAAAATCTTCAATTTCTTGTTTTACGGTTTGAATGTTGTCTACAACATCTTTTTCAGATTTCCATTTTGTATAAATTTCGTTTCGATCTTCTTTCAAATTGGCTAAATCTAGACCTAAAATTTTCATTTTACTTTCGTCCTTTTCTCGCTTTATCGCTTCAATTTCGATTTCTAATTGCATGATTTTTCTATCTAAAACGTCTAGTTCTTCAGGTTTAGAATTGATTTCCATACGCAACTTAGAAGCAGCTTCATCAATTAAATCAATAGCTTTATCTGGTAAAAAACGATTGGTTATATAACGCTGTGATAATTCAACAGCTGCAATAATCGCTTCATCTTTTATTTGAACTTTGTGATGTGTTTCGTATTTTTCTTTAATGCCACGAAGTATAGAAATTGCACTTTCTGTATCGGGTTCATCAATTATTATTTTTTGAAAACGACGCTCTAGTGCTTTATCTTTTTCAAAGTATTTTTGATATTCGTCTAATGTGGTTGCTCCAATGGCTCGTAATTCGCCCCGTGCCAAAGCTGGTTTTAAAATGTTTGCAGCATCCATTGCGCCTTCTCCACCGCCAGCCCCTACAAGTGTGTGAATTTCATCTATAAAAAGCACAATATCGCCTTCTGATGAAGTAACTTCTTTAACCACAGCTTTTAAACGCTCTTCAAATTCTCCTTTATATTTTGCTCCAGCAATAAGTGAACCCATATCTAAGGAAAAAATGACTTTATCTTTTAAGTTTTCAGGAACATCACCGTCAACTATTCGATGGGCTAACCCTTCAGCAATAGCGGTTTTACCTACTCCAGGTTCGCCCACCAACATTGGATTATTTTTAGTACGTCGCGTAAGAATTTGTAAAACTCTACGAATTTCTTCATCGCGACCAATAACAGGATCAAGTTTTCCTTCTCGAGCTAATTCATTTAGATTTTTAGCATACTTATTTAAGGCATTATAGGTTTCCTCGGCAGATGCTGAGGTTACTCGTTCGCCTTTACGGACTTCGGCAACGGCGGCTTGCAATGTTATTTCAGTTACGCCTTGGTCTTTAAGTATTTGAGCAACTTTGCTTTTAGATTTGAAAATGGCTAGTAGCAAATGTTCGATTGAAACGTATTCGTCGTTCATTTTTTTGGCGATAACGTTGGCTTCGGTGAGCGTTGTATTGGCTTCGCGCGATAACATGAGTTCTGCTCCAGAAACTTTTGGAAAACTTTGAATGGTACTGTCCAATATTTTTTTAAAAAGCGCTACATTGACATTGAGTTTTTTTAGAATAAATGGTGTTACGTTTTCGTCTACTTCTAAAATTCCTTTAAAAATGTGTTCGTTTTCTATTTGTTGTTGAGCAAAGCTTTGAGCAATTTGTTGGGCTTGTTGCAACGCTTCTTGCGATTTGATGGTTAGATTATTTGCTGCCATATCTTGTACTTTAAATAAAATTAGTGCTTTTTAACTTGATTTAATTAATAAAAAATTCATAATTATGCTCTTAATAAAATCGTGCTACAGTTATACATTAATAGCGCTCAATATACGTTCCGAAGGCTTTATTGAGACAGAACGTCTTGTTTTTCAAATTGTAAAACTGCTTATTTTGACAAAATGACGCACATGGTGCATAAAACGAAAAAGAGCCAACTTTCGCTGGCTCTTAATTTATTTTATAAAATTATATTCTTATCCTTTCAACGCCTCAGCACCACCAACAATTTCTAAAATTTCATTAGTAATCGCAGCTTGACGGGCTTTGTTGTAGGTCAATTTCAATTGGTTTCTTAAATCTGTTGCGTTGTCGGTTGCTTTGTGCATAGCCGTCATACGTGCGCCGTGCTCTGATGCAAACGAATCTCTGATGGATTTGTATAACTGTGTTTTCAACATTTTCGGAATCAAAGTTTCCACGATTTCTTCTTTTGATGGTTCAAAAATATAATCGCCTGTTGATGCTGGTTTAGTTTCGCTCAGTTCGCCGTTGGCTCGGGTGTCAGATTTTATTGCTGCTAAAGGCAAAAATTGTTCTGTTTGAACGATTTGAGTAGCCGCATTTTTAAACTGATTGTAAACCACTTCAATTTTATCGTATTCGCCCGAAACAAATTTCTCTGTTAAAATTTGTGCAATAAGAGCTACATTATCAAAAGTCAAGTTATCATAAACTGAACTTTGATTGTCGATAACTGCACTTGTTTTAACCAAAATATCGTTTCCTTTTTTGCCTATAGCAAAAATATCCACTTGTTTTCCTGGGTAGGCCTCTATTAAAATTTTAGTTTGTTTGATGACATTAGTATTAAATGCACCACACAAACCACGGTTTGAGGTAATTGCAACCACCAAAACTTTATTAATTTCGCGTTGTTTTGTAAAACTTCCACCCACTTCGCCTTCTAAAGTCGAAGAAAGGTTTTGTAACAATTCAGTCAATTTTTCGGCATAAGGTCGCATCGCAGTAATTGCATCTTGTGCCTTTTTTAACTTTGCCGCAGAAACCATTTTCATAGCCGATGTAATTTGCATCGTAGATGAAACTGAAGTAATTCTATTTCGGATTTCTTTTAAGTTTGCCATTGGTTTATAGTAAATAGTGATTAGTAAATAGTGATTATCTTGTTACTAATCACTATTTACTAATCACTTATAAATTAATATTTCGCAGAAAGTTCTTTTGCTACTTTTTCTAAAACGTCAGTAATTTCATCGGTGAATTTACCTGCTTTTAATCCATTTAAAACATCTCTGTGTTTGTTGTTCAAAAATTCGATGTAATCTCTTTCAAATTCTTTTACTTTATTTACAGGGACATTTTTTAATAAATTTTTAGAACCAGCGTAGATAATTGCAACTTGATCTTCAACAGTATATGGATCATTTACTGCTTGTTTCAAAATTTCAACGTTACGTCTTCCTTTTTCAATTACGTTTAATGTAACTGCATCTAAGTCAGAACCAAATTTTGCAAACGCTTCCAATTCACGAAATTGTGCTTGATCTAATTTTAATGTTCCAGCTACTTTTTTCATTGATTTAATTTGAGCATTTCCACCTACACGAGATACCGAAATACCTACGTTAATTGCAGGACGAACACCTGAATTAAACAAATCTCCATCAAGGAAAATTTGACCATCTGTAATCGAAATTACGTTAGTAGGAATGTATGCAGAAACGTCACCGGCTTGTGTTTCAATAATTGGTAATGCTGTTAACGAGCCACCTCCTTTTACAATTGGTTTCAATGTATCTGGCAAATCGTTCATGTTTTTAGCAATATCATCATCAGCAATTACTTTACAAGCACGCTCTAGTAAACGAGAGTGTAAGTAAAAAACGTCGCCTGGATACGCTTCACGTCCTGGTGGTCTTCTCAATAAAAGAGAAACTTCACGGTAAGCAACAGCTTGTTTTGATAAATCGTCATATATAATTAATGCAGGACGACCTGTATCACGGAAATATTCTCCAATAGCTGCTCCTGCAGATGGTGCGTATACTTGCATTGGTGCTGGATCAGATGCATTAGCTGCTACAATTGTAGTGTAAGCCATTGCGCCTTTATCTTCTAATGTTTTGGCAATTAATGCTACCGTAGAGGCTTTTTGCCCAATTGCAACATAGATACAATATACTGGTTGCCCAGCATCATAAAATTCTTTTTGATTCAAAATGGTGTCAATACAAACGGTAGTTTTACCCGTTTGACGGTCACCAATTACCAACTCACGTTGTCCACGACCAACTGGAATCATCGCGTCAATTGACTTGATCCCTGTTTGTAATGGCTCGGTTACTGGCTGACGGAAAATAACTCCGGGTGCTTTACGCTCCAAAGGCATTTCAAAAAGTTCGCCTGAAATAGGTCCTTTACCGTCGATAGGGCTTCCGAGTGTGTTAACAACACGACCTACAATACCTTCACCTACTTTTAAAGAAGCAATTCTTTGGGTACGTTTCACAGTTGAACCTTCTCGAATACCAGTTGATGGGCCTAAAAGTACCACACCTACATTATCTTCTTCAAGGTTCAAAACGATAGCTTCCAATCCGTTGTCGAATTGTACTAACTCGCCATATTGAGCGTTTGAAAGACCGTAAACACGGGCAATACCATCACCTACTTGTAAAACGGTTCCTACTTCTTCTAACGAAACACCAGATTCAAAACCTGATAATTGTTGCTTTAATATTGCTGAAATTTCAGCTGGTTTAATTTCTGCCATTTGAATATATCTTTATGGAAATCTTAATTACTAAACTCTCTTTTTAATTCTTGTAACTTGTTGGCAACCGATGCGTTGTATTGCATATCGCCTATTCTTAAAATAAATCCTCCAATAATTTCAGGATTTACCGTGTTTTCAATTGTAATTTTCTTGTTAGAAAATGTAGCAATTTTTTCTAAAACTAATTTTTCTAATTCAGGAGTAATAGGAATAGCTGTTGTAACTTGTGCTACTTGAACTCCACTATTTTCGTCAAAAATTGCATTGTAT
>JBBRCJ010000032.1:0-34188 GCA_038204955.1 Flavobacteriales bacterium | reverse complement strand
AGAGCCCGATTGCGTGGTATTGCCTTTGTTTTTATAAATTAATTTATAAAATGCATTGAAACCTGGTCGTGCAGGAACAAGTGGTAGCATTGTAACCTCCAAATCGGGACGAACGCCATTGGCAGTTACACAGAAATTTTGAGTAAACGCACTTGCTTGCGTTGGAAACGTTACTACAACATTACTCGGTGAAGCGTTAAAATAGGTTGGGTTTTCAAAAACTGGAGTTATTGTATGTGTTGCTGCTTGTACTGGAATAGAATAATTTCCTGAAGTATTTGAAATTAAACTACCAGAATTAGTTCCGTCTGTAATTGAATATTTCAAATTTACCAATGAATTATCTAAAGAATCGCAACCATTGTTATTTGCATCAAATTTTTGAGTGCCTTGAATTGTGTAAAAAGTTCCACCAGGAGTAAAAGTGCAGTAGGTGTTAAGATTACAATTCGTATAACCATGTTGCGTAATTTTAGATTGAACATTAGCTAATTGACTTTGGTCGACACAAATGTATTTAAGATTTGGATTCATAGAGAAATTTAGATAAGATTCGTTACTTCCATTTTTTATAAACAAAGAGGTTAATGGATTGTTATCGTTACAAGCAAGACTTGTAAGATGTATTAAATTAGTAAGATCTAGCGAAGTTAGTAAACAAGAGTTACAGTATAAAGAAATTAGACTTGTCAAATTATTCACTGATAGTGTTGTAAGTGAATTGTTTGTACAAACCAAAGTAGTAAGATTTATTAAATTATTCACTGATAGTGATGTAAGATAGTTTTTTCCACAAGCTAAACTAGTTAGATTTATTAAGTTACTAACATTTAATGAAGAAAGTTGGTTAACGGCACAGCCCAAATCAGTAAGACTAGTTAAATTATCAATTAAAAGTGAAGTAAGTTGATTATTCGAACAATACAATAAAGTAAGGTTTGTTAAAGTACTCACTGAAAGTCAAGAAAGATAATTATTATTACAAATAAGACTTGTAAGATTTATTAAACTAGATACAGTGAGTGAAGGCAGTCCATTGTCACTACAGTTTAAATAAGTAAGATTTATTAAACTATTTACGGATAATGAGGCTAATCGGTTAGAAAAACAATTTAAATAAGTTAGATTTATCAAATTATTCACAAGTAATGATGTCAGTAGATTAGAACTACAGTTTAAATACGTAAGGTTTGTTAAGCTGTTTACATCTAGAGTGGTAATAGTATTATGCGAACAGTTTAAATATGTAAGGTTGCTAAAAGCCGTAATTCCAGTTAAATCTGAGATTAAAGAGTTACCTACATCTAAATATCCGACCGCTAAAGCTTCACTAACCTCTATTTGACTGTTGTTATTAGTGTCTATCCTAAAATAATTACCAGACAAATTCTGCGCAACTTGGTTATTAGAACTCGCACTCAACAACTTCGCCTTAAAATTAGCATCAGGAAAATTAATAATCTGCGCAGTACCAACCCCAAAAAAACACAACGCCAAAACCAAAAAGTATATTTTTTTCATTTTACAAAATTATTTGTGCAAATGTATGAATTATTGTATAAAAAAACCATCCGCCGAAACGAATGGTTTTTAAGTAAAAAATATGTTTTTTAATTATTGCTTGATGAAACGTTTTGTTTCTGCTTTATCTCCGTTTGAAACTTCAATTAAGTAAGTTCCAGAAGTTAAATTTTCAACATTAATGGCTTCGTTTTCAATAGTTCCGTTAGCCAATTGTTGTCCTAACATATTGTAAATAGCGTATTTGGCATCTGCCGCAGCATTCGCAATATTTAAAACCGCTCCCGAAACCGGGTTTGGATATAAAGAGAATGAAATAGCATCGGAACCAATTGAGTTTTCACCTGCATTTTTGGCACCAACGGCTAAAATGTTAACCGTGTAATCTTCCACTTGTCCGTAAGAGAACGCTTCACAAGAAGTTGGTGTTCCGTTGTATTTCATGGATACTCGCATACGAGTTGCGCCTAAATTGGCAGTTGCAGGAATTGTAATTGTTCCCGTTGCTGTTGTACCTGTTGAAGTAGCTTTTGAGAAAACCAATTCGCCGGCATCGGTAAACAAACCGTTTCCGTTATAATCTATCCAAACTGCATACCCTTCAGAATAAACCGTGCTTGTCCATTTTGGAGTAATTGTAATTGCATATCCTGATGAACGGTTTACGTTGGTTGACAATGAAGTAAAGTTTTCATAACCCGCAGTTCCTGTAGACGTATTGTTGATTGTTCCGAAAACTACTTTTCCAATTTTTTCATCGGCAGTATTGTTTCCTTGTGATGCACAATAAGTTACAGTTGTTGTTCCTGCCAAAGTAGTTACGCTTACTACATTACTTGCCGCCGAAACGTTTCCTGCAGCATCTTTAGCTTTTACTGAAAAAGAATACGCTGTTGAAGCAGTTAACCCAGTTACTGCATAAGTTGTTCCAGCAACAGTTGCTTTAAATGTTGCACCTTGATATACATCATACCCTGTAACTCCAACATTATCTGTACTTGCTGTCCAAGATAAATTGGTTGATGAACTTGTTGTTCCAGATGCAGCCAAAGTAGTTGGAGCTGTTGGAGCAGTAGTGTCCGTGCTTCCAGCACCTATAGTAAAGTTAGTATTTGATACATCAAAGAAAACGTGATTACTTCCTTTAACCATAATTCTGTTTGTACTTCCCGTAACGTTTGGAATAGTTACTGCTTGCGAACCATCGTTTGGAGTACCTGCTACTAAAACGGTTCCAAAAGTGTTTCCACCATCGGTAGATAATAAAATGTCAACATTGGCACAGTTTACACCATTTGCAGTAGTTCCGGCAACGTTCCAAGTTATAGTTTGTGAACTTCCGCCAGGGTAAGTTACTGCTGTATTGGGAGCACTTACTGTAAAAGGACCTGCAGTTGCGTTAACTGTGATTACAGTATCGTCCGAATTATTTGCTGGACCACCAGCACGATTGTCACGAACGGTAACTCTAAAATTTAGAGTTCTTGCAACGTTAGACAAAGCTTCAACTGTTAATTCAGCACCAGCAGTTGTTGTTGCTCCTGCCAATGTAGAACTCAATTTAGGAAAAAATCGAGTAGGACTTGTGCTTGCGCTAAAAGATCTAAAACTACAACCTGTTGTTTTTGTTGCACTTGGCGCAGCCGATGTGTTTTGAGAATCCATTTGTTCCCAATCATAAGTTAAAGCATCTCCATTGGCATCAGTAGCAACACTGGTTAGCATAAATGGAGTACCTTTCGGAATAGTATAATCTAAACCAGCACTCACTACCGGAATAGAATTACCAGTTGCAGTATTGGTTTGACAAGTAGTTGTTTTAACGTAATTAGTTACTTGTTGAATGCTTATAGCGTGAAAAAATGGGTCAGAATGCATTTGTACATCAAGAGCTGTGATTCCTGCATAACCCATTATAGTTGATCCACTTCCTGGTTCCATTTGAACTCCAGTTCCCTCGTTAGAATGTGTAAAAGTGTGGTTGGCACCAAATTGATGCCCCATTTCGTGTGCTACATAATCAATATCAAAATTATCGCCCGATGGAATTGCATCTGCTGGAGAAGTAAATCCGCTGCCTTTTCCTAACGGAGTACCTGATGTTGGGTTCACGCATACGCAACCAATACAACCAGCATTTCCGCCACCACCTGATGCACCAAATAAGTGACCAATATCGTAAGCTGAATTTCCTAGTGTGTTGGTTAAAGTAGTTTGTAATTGTTGGTTCCAGCTTCCGCCTGCTCCAGTTGTCGCAACATCGTAAGGGTCGGTTGAAGCATTAGTAAAAATTACCAAATCAGTATTGGCAATTAAATTCATATGAACGCCAAAATCTTTTTCAAAAACGCCGTTCACGCGAGTCATAGTGTTATTGATAGCTGCTAAAGCCAACGCTTTAGTACCTCCAAAATAAGTGGTGTACTCGCCAGTAACCGACATAGCTAAACGAAATGTACGCAACGTTCCATCGTCTGCATTTGGGCGGTTGGTTGCACCCGCATTAGCAACTTGTAATTTTGAAGCAGTAAGTACAGCACAATCAAAATGCGAAAGTGATTGAATTTTATCTGCTTTTTTATAAACCGAATAAACGCTTAAATCAGTAGTAATTGGTTCCACAAAAACTGCCGATTTATCAGCATTAATTGTCATTGCACGAAATCCTAAAGGAGAAATACTAAAATAAACGGATGAAGTAGGATTTTCAATACCTATACCTACATACGATTTAATGTCCGAATAACGGGCTGCCAAAGCAGGTTCCATATTAGAATTTTCATACACATTAAACGTTTCCAATAGACCATCTCCATTTGGCATTGCCATAATAATGGACGATTTTGAAAGGGCACTTCTTTTTGGAGAATTTTGAAGCGATGCTTTTAAGGAATTTAAATCTAAACTGAAAAGATTGTTTTCAGGAAGTTGTAATTTGTTTTCGGAAACGGTACTTGATTTTTGAGAAGTCTTGTTCCAAAACGAGCCTTTTTGTTGCCCAAACGATAAACTTGTGATTGCCAACAAGGCAACCGAAAGTAATTTGTATTTCATAATAAAATTTTGGTAGGTTAATAAGCGTCAAACTTATATGATTTATTAATTATATCCTAATTTATTTAAAAAATAGTTAGCAATATGATAGTTATCGAGTTAAATAACAATACTTTGTTTAATTATATTCAATTAAAAACAAACTTTTGTTAAATTTTTTTTTATGCTTTCAAAATAGTATTTTTATAAAAAAATTTTCAATGAAACTGAGTTATTGGGAAATAAAAAACTGGTTTTCAAGCGTTGAGTATACAATTGTAGGTAGTGGTATTGTAGGGTTGCATTGTGCATTAAATTTACGGGAACGATTTCCAGAAAGTAAAATTTTAGTACTAGAAAAAGGTATTTTACCTCAAGGAGCGAGTACTAAAAATGCTGGTTTTGCTTGTTTTGGAAGTTTGTCAGAAATTATAGACGACTTAAAATCGCACTCCGAAGAGGAAGTTATTCAATTGGTTCAAAAGCGAAAAATAGGATTGGAATTGCTTCGTAAACGATTGGGCGATTCGATCATTGATTATAAACCTTTTGGTGGTTACGAACTTTTTTTAAATAAAGACCATAGTATATATGAAGATTGTTTGCATAAATTACCTTTTATCAATGAGATGTTGCAACCCCTTTTTAATTCGGAAACTTTTGTAAAACAAATGGATAGATTTGGTTTTTCGGGTATTAAGGAGTATTCAATTTTTAATCCTTTTGAAGGGCAAATTGACACTGGCGCTATGATGCAAGCACTTTTAAAACAAGCCGTTTCTAAAAATATTTTAATTTTAAATCAAATTGAAGTTACTTCTTATTTTGAACAAGAAAATAAGATTGAAGTTCAAATTAAGGATTCCGATACTGATTTTAGTTTTACAACTAGAAAACTTTTGTTTGCCACCAATGGTTTTGCATCCAAGCTCACTAATAATGAAGTTCGACCAGCAAGAGCACAAGTTTTAATTACTGAACCTATTAAAGACTTAGACATCAAAGGAACTTTTCATTTAGATAAAGGGTATTATTATTTTAGAAATATCGACAATAGAATTTTACTTGGCGGTGGCCGAAATTTAGATTTTGAAGGAGAAACTACTACTGAAATTGCTCAAACAGAAATAATTCAAAATCATTTGGAAAAGTTGTTAAAAGAAGTAATTTTGCCCAATAAAGATTTTAAAATTGCACACCGTTGGAGCGGTATTATGGGAATAGGAAACAGCAAGAATCCGATAGTTAAACAATTATCGCAAAATGTTTTTTGTGGTGTTCGGTTGGGCGGAATGGGAGTTGCCATAGGCAGTTTAGTTGGTAAAGAATTAGCAGAATTAATTAAATGAAAACAAAAAAGACGAGTACAATTAAAGCATCTAAAAAAGAAACACTTTGGACAAAAATCAAACGGTTTTTGTTCAAATCAATGCTTTGGTTTTTCGGAATTTCAATTTTATTAGTTGTCCTTTTTAAATTTGTACCCGTGCCATTTACTCCTTTAATGATTACTCGTTGTATAGAGCAAAAAATGGCTGGCAAAGAAATGAAATGCCGACATAATTGGGTTTCGCTTGATGAAATTTCAAACAATATGCCCAAAGCAGTTATTGCAAGTGAAGATGGTAACTTTTTAAAACATAGCGGTTTTGATTTTAAAGCGATGCAAAAAGCATTTAAAAACAATAATAAAGGCAGAAAGTTAAAAGGAGGTAGTACTATAAGTCAACAAACCGCAAAAAATGTTTTTTTGTGGCAAGGAAGAAGTTATTTGCGCAAAGGACTTGAAGCTTATTTTACATTTTTAATTGAACTAGTTTGGGGTAAAGAACGCATTATGGAAGTGTATTTAAACAGTATTGAAATGGGCGACGGTATTTACGGAATTCAAGCGGCATCAAAAAACTGGTATAATAAAGAGGCTATAAATTTAACCCCAATTCAAGCAGCAGGTATTGCAGCCATATTGCCAAACCCCCGAAAGTATAAAGCTACCAATTCAACAGTTTACATTACTAAACGAAAAAACAAAATTGTTAAAGTAATGCGATTGATTAAGGTTAAGTATTAAGAGACTATTTTTAACAGCTACTTTGTTTTCACTATTAATTTTCAAATTTTTTTAGTTCAAAATTCTCACCATCAAAAACGCCATAGGTAAAATAGCCAATCCAATCACCTAAATTTACATATTCCGAATTTTCACCAACCTTTAATATCATTGGCAAATGCCGATGTCCAAACACTAAATAATTGTAGTGTTTCCTTTCCAATTTTCGTTTTGAATATTGCACCAACCACTCGTTTTCTTCACCCAAAAATTTTACATCAGAATCACCTGAGATTAATTTGTTTTTTACGGAAAGATATTGTGCCAATTTCACTCCTAAATCAGGATGCAACCAACGAAAAATCCATTTTGAAAATGGGTTGGTAAACACTTTTTTCATTCGTTTGTAGCCTTTATCGCCAGGACCTTTTCCATCGCCGTGACCAATTAAAAAAGTTTTGTTGTTAAAAGTATATTCTTGATTGTCGTGATAAACGGGGATATTTAATTCTTTTTCAAAATAATCAACCATCCATAAATCGTGGTTGCCTACAAAAAAATAAATGGGAATTCCGCTGTCACGAATTTCCGCTAATTTACCTAAAACTCGAACAAAGCCTTTAGGAACAACCGTTTTATATTCAAACCAAAAATCGAATAAATCGCCCAATAAAAAAATGGCTTCTGCATCTTTTTTAACTTCCTCCAACCAAGCTACAAATTTTTTTTCTCTCGGAAAACTCGCTTCTGAGGTTGGTGCTCCAAAATGTTGGTCGGAAGCGAAATATATTTTTTTAGTATTGGATAGTTGCATTAAATTATGAATTATTTTAGATTTCAGATTAACGATTTCAGATTTCAGAATTAGTGATAATAAATAAATATTTTTCGATTTTTACTGATTTTAATTTCTAAAATCTAAAATTATAAGTTAGTGTCCCCTCGAAGTTTCCGAAATTTTTTCTGAGCTTCAACATAATAAATGCTGTCTTCGTGCTTAAAAATAAGTGCTTCGTACAATGGTTTTGCTTTTTCAACCTCATTCAATTGCAGGTAAATTTCTGCCGAAAAAAACAAGGCTTCATCTACATAAATACATTCTTTAAAATTAGTTAAAATTTGATTGTATTGTTCTAAAGCATTCGTGAAATCTAATGATGACTCATAAATTTTACCAATTCTTAAATAAGTTGCAGGTAAAATTTCTTTGCCTTTATGCTCTTTTAAAATATTTTGAAATGCTAACAACGCGTCTTGTTTTTTATCTTGAAAAAGTAAAAAATCGGCACGTGCAAACTTTTTAAGGGCAACTTGAGTTGAATCTTCAACAGTGTTGTCGTTTATTAATAAAAATAAATCCATTGCATCATTGGCAATCAACGATGTTGAGGTTGATTTTAAAATCTTTAACTGGTGACTGGCCCATTCAAAATCGGTTTTAAAATAGCTAGTTTTGGCAATTTTTAAACTTGCTTCTTGCGCCAATTGACTATTATTTCCCTCTTCTTGAATTTGTGAATAATACAAAAGAGCTTGATTAAATTTTTCTTCAAATAAAAATACATCAGCCAATTCCATTTTAATTTCGGCAACTTGCTTGGGTTGTAATGGCAATTCTAACGCATTTTTTAAAATAATTTTACTTTTTTCAGCTTCTTTTAAATTAAAGGCAACAAAATGTGCTTTTAATTTTTGTAAGGATAAGGTATACGTTGAAATGCCAAACTGCTTGATCAAAGCATCTAGCTCTTGGTCAATTTTTGTATACTCTTTTTCTGGTGCCTCTTTTATTTTAGCTTCCATTAAATAAGTGTTGGCTTGAATTTGCAAATCTAAATCTTTTGTATTTTGAAGTACGAATGATAAGATTTCTGTCGCAGACTCTTGGTCTTTTTCTTCGATTGCTAATTGACCTATGCCAATTATTGAATTGAACGATTCAGGATTTCGTTTATAAATAGCTTTTTCTTGAATAAACGCTTTTCCATATTCTTTCATTTGCACATAATACCAACTCAAAAATTCATTCCAAAATACATCTTGCGATTTTTGAATACGAATTAAAAGTGCTTTTTTCAAGGTTTCGTTGAAGGCCAAACTTTTATCTTCAACCATAAATCGAGACAATTGATTTTGAATACGAACCGTGTTTAACGGATTTTGAAAGGATTCGTTTAAAAAAGTATCAATCATTTTATCAACATCGCCCTTTTGGCCATAAAGCACTGCAATTTGGTAATTAAATTGGTATTTAGAATTTAAAGTTAACGCGGTTTGATAGGCTAAAAGTGCATAATCTACTAGTGCTTTTTGTTCAAATACTAGTGCAATACTGTACACTTCATCTGGATTTTTTTTGATGCATTCAATTGCTAAATCAAACTGTTTTTTGGCTTGAATTGTATTTTTTTGCAACTGATAATTAAACCCTAAATCGACCAAAAAACTACCTTGTTTGTATTTTTCTAAACGGTCTAAAATTAAGGCTTTCGATTTATCAAATTGTTTTAATTGTTGGTAACAATCGACCGTTTTTTGATAATATAATGAATTGTAAGGCTGCTCTTTAATTAAATCTTGATAATTAATTAAGGCCTTTTCAAATTCACCACGATCAAAATAATTTTGAGCTAATTGCTCTTTTTGGGCGAAGGAGAATAAGGTGAAAAAAAGTAGAATCCAAGTCCAACCCGTCAAAATTGAAGTAGGGAATGCTGTGGAACTATATTTTTTTAAATTTTTGATGGTTTTTAATTAAAAAATTACTCCGCAAATTACGCAAAAAAATTCAATTGTATTGATATTTTTGAACTAGTAAATTTTTATTAAATGGTTTAAATAACTAATCTTTTTTAAGTAATTACAAACTTGATAAAAAATTCTTACATTAGCTTTTTTAAAAGTAAGGATTGATTTATAAAACGATTCTTTTTAACATAAAAGTAAATTAAACTTGCAAAAAATGGTTATTAAATCCTATTTCTCTACTTTAATTATTTTCTTATTTATTAATTTTTCTTTTGCCCAAAAAAACGACAAAAATAATTTTTTTGAATTAAAAGGGGAATTTTCTACTATTAACAGTATAAAAAAAATCTATTTTTCTTATTTGAATAATAAGGATATTAGAGTGAAAGATTCAATTAATGTTTTAGATAATAAATTTACTATAAATGGCTCAATTAATTTTCCGACTCAACTATTTATTCGTAAAAATAGCAAACCTGAACATAAAGAAAATATGTTTGTAAACGTTTATATTGAACCTAATGAAATGAAATTAATGTTAAATCCTGATAATTTTGAAATTTTAGATTGTAAAGGTTCGAAATCTCAAATAGAATTTACAAAAATAAATGAATTAAAAAAGAATTTTTTCGAAGTTCAAGAGTCTGCTCGGTTGTTAAATAGAAGTTTTTACGAGCAGATGCAAAATTCTAAAGACTCAGTTTTTATTAAACAATTACAAGAAGCGAGAACTAAATTAATTGAAATTAGAGAAAAAAATGATTCAAATGAGTTTAAAATAAATTTAAAATTTGCTTCAAAAAATTTAAAGTCTTTTATAGTTCCAAACTTACTTGATTTCTCGCTAAACACGAATCATGAAACCAAAACGTTTGATTTGATAAATTCAATTTATAAAAAACTAGATCCATCAGTAATAAATTCACCAGATGGCTTAAAACTTGAAAGGTCACTTTTTAATAAAAAAAATAGTTCGCTCGGCGGAAAAGCCCCCAATTTTATATTAAAAGATTTAAACGGAAAGTTAGTTTCTTTAGAAAATTTAAAAGGTAAATGTGTTTTACTTGATTTTTGGGCAAGTTGGTGTGCGCCTTGCAGAGCCGATTTTCCTGCTGTAAAGGAACTGTTTGTAAAAAATAAAGAAAAGGATTTTGTAGTTGTGAGTATGAATTGTATGGATAAAATTGATTCTTGGAAAAAAACCATTTTTAATGAAGATTTGGAACCTTTGATTAACATTTTTATTGAAGAAAATAAAAGCGAAACAGCAAAGGATTATTTTGTACATGAAATTCCATTAAAAATTTTAATAGATAAAAATGGAATTATTATTGGTCGATGGACTGGACAAAGTGTAAGTACCATTGATGAAATTCAAAAAAATCTTGTAGAAATTTTAAACTAAAAAAGTCTTAATTAATAATATCAAACCCAGTATATTTCCGTAAAACCTCAGGAATTACAATACCTTCGGGCGTTTGATAATTTTCTATAATTCCAGCCAACACTCTTGGTAATGCCAAAGAACTTCCATTTAAAGTGTGTGCTAATTGGTTTTTTCCGTCTTTATCTTTAAAACGCAACTTTAATCGGTTGGATTGAAAGGTTTCAAAATTAGATACGGAACTTATTTCCAACCAACGGTCTTGAGCGGTTGAAAACACTTCAAAATCATAAGTTAGTGCCGATGCAAAACTCATATCACCACCACAAAGGCGCAACACTCGATAAGGCAATTTTAATTCTTCCAAAATGCTTTTTACGTGTTCCACCATTCCGTCAAGGGCTTTGTAGGAGTTGTCAGGATGTTCTACTTGTACAATTTCAACTTTGTCAAATTGATGCAACCGGTTCAATCCGCGAACGTGTGCACCATACGAACCTGCTTCACGACGGAAACAAGGTGTGTAACCTGTTGATAAAACGGGCAATTCGCTTTCGTTTAAAATTACATCACGAAAAATGTTGGTTACGGGTACTTCGGCAGTTGGAATTAAGTATAAATCGTCGGTGGCATCGTGGTACATTTGCCCTTCTTTATCTGGTAATTGTCCCGTTCCATAGGCCGATGCTTCGTTAACTAAATGTGGAACTTGGTATTCTAAATAACCCGCATCGGTATTTTTATCTAAAAAATAAGTAATTAAAGCTCGTTGCAACTTGGCACCTTTTCCTTTATAAACAGGGAAACCTGCGCCTGCAATTTTTACGCCCAATTCAAAATCAATAATATCGTATTTTTTTACTAATTCCCAATGAGGCAAAGCATTTTCGTGTAAAACAGGAATTTCACCTGCTTGAAAAACGTTTAAATTTTCTTCGGGAGTTTTTCCAAAAGGAACTATATCAGCAGGAAGATTGGGCAATTGAAACATTTTTTGATTCAATTCGTGGGTTAAAACATCCAATCTGTCAGCAGCTTCTTTACTTTTTTCTTTTAATGAAACGGTTTTAAGTTTTAAAATTTCGGCTTTTGATTTTTCTCCATTCTTCATTAAATCGCCAATGTCTTTTGATAATTTATTGGCTTCGGCAAGCGAATTGTCCATTTCTACTTGCGTAGCACGACGGTTTTCATCAAGAGCAACTACTTCGGGAACCAAAAGTGTGGCATCGAAATTTTTTTTGGCAAGGGCAGTTATAACTTTTTCTTGATTGTCGCGGATGTAGGCTATTTGTAACATTTTAAAACTTTTATATAGCGCAAATTTAACGAATTGGTTTTTATTTGTAGCATTTATTTTAGTGCTAAATTAAGTCAATTTAAAAAGAGGTGTTTTGTAATTTCAGTATTTAGAAATTATATACGTTTTATGTTTTGCCACAAAGTAGCAAAGCCAATAAGATTTCGATATTTGGGACTTTGGGTGCAAAAAAACATTCCATAAATTCAAATTAATTCGTGTAAATGATTGAAATTCGTATAAATAATTTAAAAAAACGCTCTCAATTGCACATTACCAGTATGAACGGTTTGTGAAGTATCACTTTTACGACCTTGATAATTAATGTTAATGTCTAAATACTGAGTTAAACTTTTTTGAACAAGAAGTCGCCAAGTATTATTTCCGCCAGCTTGTAAGCCTTCAAGCATTTGAAAAGCCACTGGAGATTGTTCGTTTCCAGTAAACTTATTGTCGTACAATGAATATTCTCCATTAATTGTAAATTTTTTATCGCTAACATAATTAAAAGTTAGCCCAAAGCGTTTTTGTTGCAGTTTTTCTAGTTCGTTAATGCCGTTTTGCTTGTTTTGAAATTGATAAAAAAGTGCCAAACTAGTATTTTGTGAAAATAAATAGGAAACTTTAGGTTCAATAGAATAATTTTTTAATTCATAGTTTCGGCTCGAATAGTTATCCGAAAAGCTAGATGATGATGAAAGTGAATTGTCAAAATTAAAAAGCCAACTTTTATAAAATAAATGTGCATATTGTAATTGATGAGAAACCGATTTATTTTCAACTGAACCAATAGATAACAAATTTTTTAGGTGATTGGTTAAAAAGGTATAGGTAGTAGAGTTACTTTGTTTACCTCGATTAAAAAATAAACTGTTACGAAAATTAGTATTTAATCCTAATAAATTATTTTCGGAAGTGTCAAACGGATTTAAGTTAAAATTATCGCCAGTCCGCTTAATTTTTCTATCCAAACTAAACGATGTTTGATTGTAAAAATAAGAAAGTACTTTTTTAAAACCAATTTGATTTGCCCATTTACTTGGATTAAAATTGACCGATTGCGAGAATTTGTTTTGATGTGTTTTTACAAAAACTTGATTAGGTAAAAATACTCGAATGTACTTGGCTTGATCTGGAAATGGAGCAATTTCAAATTCTTGCAACTCTTGAATACCGTTGTTGTTATAATCTTTCCAAATATAAACTCCTTGACCAATATTGACTTCTAAATAGGTAAATTCTTGTTGAGCAATAGAACCCGAAATGTTTTCATAGGCAGTTGTAACTTGAAGTAATTGATTAAAATAATTATCGTTGTACAACAATCGGGAGTTTAACGAAGGTTCGGCAGGTTTTAAATTATCGGCAAAAGTCAAGCGACGGTAATTTACAAATAACGACAAATTAGTTTTGGAGGTTTGAATTAATTTCGACTTTAAATAATACGAATTGGAGGAGTTTACACGTTTTAAAATTCCCAATTGTAAACTGTCGTTGTCACGATGCAAGTAACCAATCTCAGTGAAAACTTTGGTGCTGTCGCCACGACCTAAAAAGGCTCCATATTCTGAAAATTTTTGGCTTAAATTCGATAATTGATTGGTTGTAATCAATCTTTCTTGATTGTTCTCTAATCGAAACGAGCCACCAACCCAGTTTTTATTGAAGTTCACTTTGGCTTGCGTTTGGGTTCGAATAAATGTAGATTTTGCAAGATTTCCCGAACTATTTAAATAACTAGAATTGTTTTGAACTGCAACATTTTTTTGTTGAAAATTTCCTTGAAAAAGATGCCGAGTTCCCGAAAAATTATCCGAAAAATCAAGTTTTTCTAGTTGGTATTTTGCTTTTCCGTTTTGCTTAAAATCGAAATTTAAACCTGAAATTAGTAATTGTTGGTTTCCCGAAAAGGTGGTTAAATTCCAATCACGATTAAATTCAATAGTAAATAAACGTTCAATGGTTTTAAAATTATTTTGGATATATTGAAAGTTTGCAAATCCATCAAGATTGAATTTGCCCGAAAACAAGCGTTGTTTAGCATTAATTTTTGATGCAATTCCTTTGTTATTTTGATCGTCAATGGTTGAAAATAAATTTTGATCGTTATTGGAAACGCCAACTTCAAAGTCGATTGCAGTTTTTTCTGAAGGATTAAATTTTCCTAAAACAGTAGCAATTTGAATTTTGTTGGGTGCAATTAATCGAATAATGGGTTCATAATTGCCCTGTTTTATTCCTGCAATTGGCGCTGTATACTCGTAAATTTTACCAATAGTATTGCTTGATATTAATTTATAATTTCCTAGATTGTTTCCTACCAAAGTAAACTTTACATTGTACAAAACATCGGTTTCTAAATTAGAATATTGAAAAACGTCAACACCCAGAATAGTTGTTTTTTTATATAAAATTTTGTTTGCGGAAAAAGTATCTAAATAGGCAGATGGAGCATTCATTAAATCAACATTGTTGCCCGCATTTTGTAAAATTGTAACTTGATCACTGGTTAAATTTTGCTGTAACGGCTGGTTTTGCAAATCACTTTCGGAATATAAAAAGCCACCCAACGACCACGTTTTAGTTTCATGAGATGCGCCAGCGTAGGAGACAAATCGGGTATAACTTCTATCCGAATACTGGTATTCAATGTTAATTCGCATTTCTGAAGTTATTGGAAAAATAGAATTAAACTTTAATTCACCTGCATTGTAATCAATTACATAATCGTTATTTTCACCTCTTTTAAGTAGAATTCCGTTTACAAAAACCCGTTCGGAACCCGAAATTACCAATACATATAATTCACCATTTTTTCCGCGCAGTTTGTACGGACCTTGATTTCCTTCTTGCCCAACGAAAGTTGATTTTGCATATTGACCCCGAACAAGACCTACAGAAGCAAAAACATCGGTTTTGTTTTCGGGTTTGCCGAACTCAAAGTGAGTAGCTAAACCTTGTACTTTTTTATTAAAATTTAAAAATTGTGATTTTCGGTTTTCCAAAAATAAATCACCCGCTCGAATGTTCCATTTTTCTGAAAAAAGTTCGATGAAAATTTGATCGAATTCATCAAGTTTTTGTGAATAACCCCCGCTTTGTAGCGGAATTTTACTGTCTTGAATAGAGGCTCGTAAACTTATCTTATTAGATAATTTACCGGTAATTTGTAAATCGAGATTAGAATTTAAAGTAGAGTTTTGATTGTTTCCTATAGTTACACCTCGCGTTATACTGCCTGAAGTATTCAAGCCATCGAAAGGTTTATAGGTTTTTAAATTGTCACGTTTAATAGTATATAAACTTCCTGCTTCGTTCGGCACCACACGGCTATTGTCGTAAATTGAATAGGTTTTGGTTAAAAAATCGGGATATTTTAAATACCGAATCGAAATGGAATCGGAAGTAATTAAATTAGGTTTGAAAATTAATTTTGCTTTTTGAAAATCAATTTTATAAAAGGAAGTGTCAATAGTAATTTCGTTTTTATCTAAAATTTTAAAATAACTTTTATTAATACTTACGTTTTCGAGCGAAATAGTATCTTTAGTAAAAGCGATTTTTTTATTTTTATAAGGCGTTTCTATTTGCTGGGCAAAGACGCCAACAAACGAAAATAAAAAGATAATTTGAAAACTCTTTTTGAACATAGCATTTTATAACGTGAAATTGTTCAAAAGTAGTATTTTAGTATGAACTTTAAATTCGTTTCGACCAATTTTTTGGTGATCGAAAAGTATGAAAAACTTCTATTACATTTATTTTTATCTTTATTAATTACATAATGAATTCCGTAGGGGAAACGGTTAATAAATCTAATTTTTACATGCTTGTATCTCTTTTGAAATCCAAATGGTTTTTTACTATTTCAGAAATTCCAGCTTCCAAACATAGTTCAAAATCATATGATAATCCTATTTTGTGTTCTTCATACCAAGTTACAATTTCTTAAATGTCAAGTAAGGCTTCTTTAGTAAAAGCAATCAATTTCGTAATTTTTTTATTTGGTTTTTTACTTCTTCCCAAGAATACAACTGCTATTTTCCGTCTTCTAATTTTTGGAATCTAAAATCCAATTCTAATTTTAATTCTTCTGAGATTTAAAGTTAATTTTTAGAAACACTATCCCATAATTGTTTTGCTAAAATTATTTTTTCAGCGTTACAGTATTTAGTTAAATCATTAATTTCCATAAAACATTGTTTTTTTTAAGTGCGAATAATTCAAGTAACGATTTATTTTTTATATCCGATTTTTACTCTTTTATCTGGATTTTCCTTTTTCTCTAAAAGTTCATCAAGATATTTAAAAACTAGCTCAATGTTTTTACTTTGATTGTCCGTTTTTCTTTTAAGTTGTTCAATATCAAGTCTTAATTCTGTTGTGTCGATAAGCAAAGTTCTAATGTTTGTAAATATTCTCATAATTTGAATATTTGTTTGAATGGCTTTATCGCTGTTTATAATACTTGAAAGCATTAAAACTCCGTGTTCTGTGAATGCCATTGGAGCGTACCTTAAACCCATTTTTTCAGAATTGGAGGTCACAAATTGTGACCTCCAAATTTCCAATTCTGTTTTAGTTAATTCAAACATAAAATCAATGGGGAAACGTAAAATATTTCTTCTAACCGATTGTTTTAAAACTCTAGTTTCAATGTTATACAATGCAGCCAAGTCTCTGTCTAACATCACTTTTTGATTCCGAATAAAATAAATCTTATTCATTACAATTTCATCAGGAATCATCGGTTTCATTTCGTTCATAGTGTTAATTTATTTTCAAACCGATTCTTTAGTTACAATTTGCATCGTTTCACGGCTTACTTGCTTCAACAAAACGGCTTTGTCTTTTTCTACTATTTTTGCAGCTTGCTCGTTAAAATGGCGAATGGTGTAAAGCGACACATTTTCGTTGTAAGAAACTTTAAATTTTTTAGAAAGTAGGGCTTTTAAATCATTGAAATTTCCAAATTTATCTTCAATACAAACCGAAAAACTAATTGCAGAATTTTGAATTAAACTCACTTTCATTTTGAATTGATGAAATAAAGCAAAAATTTCACTAATGTTTTCTTCCATAATAAACGAAAAATCTATGGAGGAAAGAGATATTAAAAGTTGATCTTTTTTAATGATAAAACAAGGCGTTTGTGGTTCTAAATCTTTTCCTTTTGAAACGCTCGTGCCTTTAAGTAATGGGTTTATAAACGATTTTACAAACAACGGAATTTCTTTTTTTTGTAAAGGTTGCAGTGTTTTAGGATGGATAACTGTGGCACCATAAAAGGCCAATTCAATGGCTTCACGATACGAAATTTGATTTAATAAAATAGCATTTTCAAAATATCTTGGGTCGGCATTCATTACTCCTGGAACATCTTTCCAAATAGTAACACTTTCCGCATTAAGACAATAGGCAAAAATGGCAGCTGTATAATCCGATCCTTCACGGCCTAGAGTTGTAGTAAAACTGTTTTCATCCGACCCTAAAAATCCTTGAGTTATAGTTAAAACTTTCTTTTTAACACCTTTTGATATTAGTTTGTGCGTTACTTCCCAGTCTACATTGGCATCACGATACGTATTGTCGGTTTTAATAAAATTTCTAACATCCAACCAAGTGTTTTTTATGCCTATAAAATTAAAATAATGGCTTACAATTGTGGTTGAAACTAATTCGCCAAAACTAACAACTTGGTCGTAAACAAAATTATAATTTGGTGATTTATTACTTCTTAAAAAATATTCTAAATCGGCAAAAAGTCCGTTTACATCCAAAAAAGCATTGTGCTCTTCACTGTCAATCAAATCCATTAAAATTTGATAATGGTATTTTTTTATTTCTTGAATTGATGCTTGTAATTCTGTTGATTTATCAAAGTAGTTTTTAATTACAGTTTCTAAGGCATTTGTAGTTTTTCCCATCGCAGAAATTACCACCACAACGTCTTCGTAACCTGTTGTTTTTAATACAGTTGCTACATTTTTTATCCCTGCTGCATCTTTAACTGATGCACCTCCAAATTTAAAAATTCTCATTTTTTATTCTGTTTTTATTGTAAAGATGAATTCCTACAAGCAATTTATAACTTTCAAATAAAAAACAAAATTTAGTTTTTTTAATTTCAAAAGTTAACTATCTAAACTTTTCAAGTTGCTATTTATTATTCAATTTTTATATTTTGTATCCATAAATTTTTCTATTCCTTTTTCGTCCATTTGCACCACATCCCAATTGGATAAATGTTTGGCACCTGATTTTTTGTAGAACTCAATCGCTGGTGTATTCCAGTCCAAAACTGCCCATTCAATTCGTCTTACTGTATCAATTTTTCCTTGTTTTATAATTTCGGAATACAACGCAAAACCTGCTCCTGTTCCTCGTTTTTCTTGTTTTACAATCAAATCTTCTAGGTGAATTGTTTTGCCTTTCCAAGTGGAATAACGGTAATAATACAAAGCGATTCCGATAATTTCATTTTCAATTTCGGCTACAAAACAATAAAAAAGTGGATTTTCTCCAAAACCATCTTGCTCCAAATCTTGAACCGAAATTTCGACTGCATCGGGTTCTTTTTCAAAGGTTGCCAATTCTTGAATTAAATTCAAAACACTTGACATGTCGTTTTTTTGTGCTTTCCGAATAATCATTTTAATAAGGTTTTATAATTTCATGCTTTTTTCAATTAAGGTAAATGAATCAAAAAATTACTTCCGTAACATAAACGAGGGTGAAAATTGCCCTTGTTTAATTTTTCAAAATTAATTTCAAAAAAACCTATTTTTTCTTCTTAACTACTTTAGCTCCTTTTTTTATCACAACATATTCTTTGTACAAGCCATCAGAAACAGCTTTGTTGTGCGCCGTATCAGCTCTTTCTTGCGGCTCTGGGTGTGAGCTCATCATTTGGGTTAAAAAATTAGAATCAGCACCAGCACTCCTTTTAGCTAAAACTAAAAAAGCCGATTCAACTGCGTTTACATTATATCCGTGTTTTTTCATAAAATCATACGAGTAATTGTCGGCTTCGCTTTCCATACCTCTGGTGTGTCTGCTGTCAATCATAGCACTTCCAATTTGCCCTAGTTGGCTGTCGGTTAAAGCTGCAATTTTACCCGATTGTGATGCAACGGCTTCAATTAATGCGGCTTTTCGGTAAGCTGCTTTCATTCCATCACGCGAGTCGTGGTGGGCAACGTGACCAATTTCGTGACCAATAACCGCTAGCAATTGATTGTCGTCCATTAAATCCATTAAGCCCGAAAAAACACGAACACTTCCATCGGCAGTGGCAAATGCATTTATATCTTTGGTTAAGTATACTTTGTAATTTAATTTTAATCCGTCTTCAGTGGCGTGTTTTCCAAAAATTTTGTTTAAACGAATGGTGTAAGCATCTTTTGGACCAGCTACTTTATTATCTTTATCCATTTTATTAACTGCTTCTAAAGATAATTTTGCGGCGTCTTCATCACTAAATGTGAAACTTGCCACTCCGTTTTGCAGTGCTCCCAAGGCTCTTTCGCCTAGGCTTATTTGTGCTTTAGCAGAGGTTAGTCCTAGACCAATAAGGCTAAAGTTAATAAAAAAAAGTAATTTTCTCATTTTAAGTGATTTTTATATAGTAATTGCAAATATAAAAAAATAGAGTGATAAGTTTTAAAACGAAATTTATAAAAATTTTCTATTTCAATTTCAAGATTTATAAATTCTATACTTGGCATTGTAAAGAACAATTATTGTTTAGGTTTTTTTATGGAAGCTGTTTATTAAAAAAGCAAAGACGGGCTTAAGACCGTCTCAATAAAAGTTTTTTAATTATCCAATAAAGTTTCTTAGAATTTAAAATCGTACTTTTAAGTAAAGCAGGTAGTATTAGATTTCAAATTTGTAGCCAACACCTTTGATGGTTATAAACAATTCGTCACCAATTTTTTCTCTTAATTTTCTTATGTGAACATCAATAGTTCGGCCGCCAACTATTACTTCGTTTCCCCAAACCTTGTCTAAAATATCTTCACGTTTAAAAACTTTACCTGGTTTAGATGCTAACAAGTAAAAAAGTTCAAATTCTTTACGGGGCAATACCAGTTCTCGTCCGGCTTGAATTATTTTATATTCTTCTCTATTAATTACTATATCTCCAACTATAAGGGTGTCAGAGTTAGTGGTTTCATCTTTCAAACGACGAAGCAATGCTTTTACTTTGCTTACTAGTAATTTCGGCTTTATGGGTTTTGAAATATAATCATCGGCACCAGCTTCAAAACCAGCAACTTGAGAGTAATCTTCGCTTCTTGCTGTTAAAAATGTTATAATTACATCATTCAATTCAGGTATTTTACGAATATTTTCACAGGCTTCCATACCATCCATTACAGGCATCATCACATCCATAATTATAAGTTGTGGAATTTCTTTTTTTGCTATAGCAATGGCTTCTTTTCCATTGGTTGCAGTAACAATTTTGTATCCTTCTTGTGAAAGATTATAACTTACAATTTCTAAAATATCTGGCTCATCATCAACCAATAAAATTTTAATTTCCTTTTTTTTCATAATTCAGAATTGATTTTGTTGGTAAATATAACATAAAATTAATATTAGTTAAATGTAATGCCTTTTTTTAACCGTAATTTAATTTGTTAACATTTAATTAATGGTTACGGTGCAAAACCTTAAAGTACAACTAACTTTTACTTTACATGGAACAAGTTACTTTGCAAAAATTTAAAAGAAACTTACTAATGAAATTTTATCTTACCAGCATACTATTATTTTTAAGTCTTTGCGTTTTCTCACAAGCCAAAGAAACCATAAAAGGAACTGTTATAGAAGAAAGTTCAGGTAAAACGTTTCCAGGTGCTAACGTGTTGATAAGAAGTGTTAAAAAATCGGTTATTACTGATTCTGATGGAAATTTTGTTATAAACAGATTAGAAGTTGGTAAATATGATGTAGAGGTTTCCGCGATAGGTTTTGACTCAAAAATTGTTACCGAGGTTGAGGTTATTGCTGGTGAAGTAAATAATATAACGATATCATTAGTAGAAAAAAAGAGTGTACTGGATGAGGTTGTAGTAACCAAAACTAGAGCAAAAGCCGAATCGATAAAATCATTATTAGCCGTTCAAAAAAACAGTGCTCGAGTTTCTGATGGAATATCCGCAGAATCTATTAAACGTACTCCAGATAAAACTACATCGGATGTTTTAAAAAGAATAAGCGGTGCTAGTATTCAAGACAATAAATTTGTAATTGTTCGTGGTTTAAACGATCGTTACAACACTTCGTTTTTAAACGGAAGTCCATTACCAAGTTCCGAACCCGATAGAAAAGCCTTTTCATTTGATATTTTTCCTGCCAATATGATTGATAATTTGGTGATTTACAAAACTGCTACTCCCGATTTACCTGGAGAATTTGCGGGTGGTGTAATTGAGATAAATACGAAATCGGTGCCCGATAAAGATTTTCAAAGTATTTCGATTGGAGCTGGTTATAATACTATTGCTACAGGTAAAAAACAAGTTTATGCTCAAGGAGGAAAAACAGATTGGATAGGTATTGATGGAGGAACACGAGCATTTCCTGTTGGTTTTCCTTCTACCAAAGAATTTCAAACGTTGCAAGCGGCTGCAACTTCCGATTCTAAAAATGAAATAATCAGAATTTCTAAAAGTTATAATTCTGATTGGAGTTTGAAAGAAAAATCATTTTCTCCAAATTCAAGTTTTAATTTCACTATTGGACGGAATGCTAAATTAAACGGCGGAAGTACTTTTAGTTTTGTTGGTTCGGTTTCACAATCAACAACCAATAATTTTAGTGAAATTGAAAGAAAATCATATGAAAGTATACCTAGCACAATTTTATCAGATCAATTAGAATTTAATTATAGCACTCAAACCTTATTTGGAGCTATTGCAAATTTTGGATTAAAAATTGATGCCAACAATAGTTTCGGATTTAAAAATTTGTATAGTATAAATTCTGATAATAGAGTTATTGAGCGTTCAGGAAGTACAGATCAACAGTTAGAACCTGAACAATCAAGTTCTACAGCTCGGTTATTTACCAGTAATAAAATTTATACCTCACAATTGAATGGTGACCATTATTTAAAATCAAGTAAAATTAAAATTAATTGGGTTGGGTCTCATTCTACAGTTGAAAGATTAACACCTAATGATAGAAGAAATACTTATGTTTATACTAAACTTACTGATGGGACGTTTACTCAACCACAAGCAAGTTTTCAAATAAACGTAACTGGTAATGAAACATCGGGTTCCTTTTTTTCTGCAAAAAATGTTGAGGATATTTATTCAAGTAAAGTTGATCTAAGCAGAAAATTCAAATTAAATGACGAAATTTCATTAGATATTAAAACTGGTTTTTTCACACAATTGCGAGACCGAAAATTTACTACGCGACAAATAGGTTATACCCCTTTATTTGGTAATATAAATGGACAAAATTATGGGTTAGCAACTTTTAATCCTGCAATAAGATTTCAAAGTGATGAAACTATTTTTAGTCAACAAAATATTGGTATTTTATCAACTACAGCCCCTGTTAGAAGTGGACTTGTTTTGTATGATGGCACGAGACAAGATGATAATTATGACGCTAGTTCTAATTTAAATGCTGGTTATTTAATGCTTGATAATATCTTTGGAAAATTCAGGTTGATTTGGGGAATGCGTATTGAAAATTATCAGCAAAACCTATTTACTAAATTTGACAGTGGAACAATTGTTAATCAAAGTAACTCTCAGGTTGATTATTTACCATCTGCCAATTTAATCGTAGGATTAAATAAAAAACAAAACTTGAGGTTCAGTTTTTCAAAAACTTTAAATCGTCCTGAATTTAGAGAACTAGCGCCTTTTTTGTTTTATGACCCAGCTACACGATTTAACACCGAGGGTGATCCAAAACTAAAAATAGCAACTATAGAAAATTTTGACTTTAGATATGAAATCTTTCCTGGTAAAGGACAGTTATTTTCAATTTCTGCATTTTACAAAAAATTCAAAAATCCAATTGAATTGCAAGCTTTGGCCAATAATGCTAACAAGTATCAAAATGCGTCTAGTGGCGAAGCAAAGGGCATTGAATTAGAATTTAGAACTTTAATAAGTACTTTTATTGGAGAAAAAAGTCCAAAATTCTTAGAGGATATTACTCTTTATTCCAATTTAGCAATAATTAAATCTAAGGTAGATATTTCTAATTTACTAAATACAAATGAATCAGTTATAACACCATTACAAGGTCAATCGCCTTATGTTTTAAATGCTGGTGTTCAATATTTAAATGCTGAATCAGGCTGGGCAACAGCGTTAAATTTGAATAGAGTAGGTAGCCGAATTTTTGTTCAAGGAAACGCCACCGATAACGCCTTTTTGACAGCAATTTGGGAAAAAAGCAGAACATTTTTAGATTTACAAATTGCTAAAAGTTTCATGAAAAATAAATTGGAACTTAAATTAAACATACAAAATATTTTAGCTCAAAATCAAATATTTTACCGAAATACTGATAAAAAAGCAGATGAAGTTAAAGGAACTGAAGCGTTTTTTAATAATGTATTTAACGGTGACTCGCAAAATATAAACGGTTATAATGCTGATGTTGATGATGTAATTTGGAATTATAAATTTGGAAGCACATTTTCATTTAACATAACTTACAATTTTTAAAACAAAATTAGCAATGTTGATAAATTTACAATTACATAACAATTATAAACCAATTTATTAATTATTTAGAAACACAATTGAAGTGGATAGATATTAATTTTACAAAAATATTTAAATCAAACAATTTTAAATTAAATACGATGAAAAACAATTATTTTTTTCTTTTAATGTTAGTAACATTTACTGGCTTTTCACAAGTTGAAGTAACCACATATCGTGGTGCATTCGCTCCTGCGCCAACAGCAATGTGGTCTGCAAACTGGTCCAATTTTGACCCTCAAAATGTTGTATACCCTGCAACAAATGTCACTATTAATACCGACATTACTACTAATACAACTTGGACTGCAGGAAATGTTTATCTACTTGCCGCCCAAGTTTTTGTCAAAAACAATGCTATATTAACCATTGAGCCAGGAACAATAATCCGTGGAGATAAAGCTTCAAAAGGGAGTATAATTGTAACGAAAGGTTCAAAATTAATTGCTGAAGGAACGGAAGCATTGCCAATTATTTTCACTTCTAATTTACCTGTTGGTTCTAGACAGCCTGGGGATTGGGGTGGAGTTATTTTGTTAGGCAATAGCACTTATAATGGCGCTGGTGGTAGTAATAATATTGAAGGTTTAGTTGCTAGTCCTGATAGTTTATTTGGAGGAGGTGCATCGCCAGTTCTAAATGATAATTCAGGTAGCTTAAAATATGTACGAATTGAATTTCCGGGTGTAATCTTTTCAATGAATAACGAAATAAATGGATTAACTTTTGGAGGTGTTGGTAGTGGAACAACAATTGATTACATACAAGTATCTTATTCTGGAGATGATTCATACGAATGGTTTGGTGGAACAGTAAATTGCAAACATCTTATAGCCTTTTCTGGGACAGATGATGATTATGATACAGATTTTGGGTATAGTGGAGCCATTCAATTTGCATTAGGAATTAGAGATCCATTACTTGCTGATACCGCTTCAGGAGGAGCTTCTGAGGGTTTCGAATCTGATAATAACAATACCACTGGTTTTGTAGGGACTCCTAAAACTGGTGCTGTGTTTACTAATTTCACTATGTTAGGGCCATCATTTAGAGCCTCAATTGGTGGTGCCGCGGCTATTGCGCAACATCAGAGAGCTGCACGAATCAGAAGAAATTCTGCTTTAAAAGTATATAATTCAGTTTTTATGGATTACAAAGGCGGATTATTTATTGAAAATGTTGAAACTGAAACCAACGCTTTTACTGATAACACTATGAAATGGCAAAATAACATTTTGGCAGGAACAGTGAGTTCGACTCCAGTATTATCAACAACTCCGGCAAATTCAACAACACTTGCAAATTGGTACACTACAAACAACAATAGTACAGTTGCTACAAATGCGGGCATCTTAACTAGCCCTTATGACACTTCAAACGGGAACTCTTATACCGGTAGAGATTATAGACCAGCGACTAGCTCACCAGCATTGACGGGAGCTTCATTTACTGACCCAGTAATTGCTGCATTAGGTAATGAATCGTATGAAAATGCTTCAATATCTTCATCCGTATATCCTAACCCATCAGCAACAAACTTTAAAATTAGTTTTGCTTCTAGTTCATCAAGCGATGTAAAGGTATCAGTATATGATATTACTGGAAGAACAATAGAAACTAAAACTGTTACTGCAACTGATATAAACAATTACGAGTTTGGTACAAATTACGATGCAGGTATGTACATTGTAGTGGTTAATCAAACAGAAGTCACTAAATCATTTAAAGTAGTTAAAAACTAAGTTTTTTAAAATAGTTATAGCTCCATTCATCATTGGTGAATGGGGTTTTTCGTTTATAATTAACAGAATCTTGAACTTAAATTTACAGGGGTAATTAAAAAGTAGCATAACTTTATAAAAATTTAAAAACAAATAGTATGAAAACAAAACAAATTATTTTAGCAGGAGTTTTAGGGTTGTGTGGGTTATTTGGTAATGGGCAATCTCTATTACAAGCAACTGCTGCTGGTACAAGTGGCGGTTTAGGTGCTGGTATAACTGGGCCTGGTAATTTTATTGGGGATAATACTTTCTATGGTCATATCGCAGGAGATGTAGCAGGGCAAACATATCAAAACACTTATATTGGGGCATATTCTGGCTTTAGTAAAAATAGCGGAAATTATAATTCCTGTTTAGGATTTGGTAGCGGTACTATTATAGGAAGAGACAATGTTTGTATTGGCATAAGTAGTGGTAGCGGTGATAATGGAGACAATGATGGGAACTCATTACCTAACAATTTTAGTACTTATGTTGGAAGTTATTCAGGAACTAATGGCGGAGGTAATTATAATGTATTTATTGGTAACGGGTCAGGTCGGGGAATAAGAGAAAGTAATAAATTATGGATCAATACCTCAGATGCTGTAGTTAATTTGGAAACTCCTGATAGTAACCCCTTAATTTGGGGTGACTTTGCTTTAGACCAATTAAAATTTAATGCCAAAGTAGGTATTGGTTTTGGTTTTGGTAATTACCCTACAACTTCTGGTGGTGTTAATGTTTCAAAATATAATTTATTTGTAAAAGGTGGTATTTTAACCGAAGAGGTTCGTGTAAGTTTAGCTAACACTTGGGCAGATTATGTTTTTGCAAAAAACTACAATTTACCAAAATTAAATGATGTTGAGGCTTTTATTGCTAAAAATGGGCATTTGCAAAATGTGCCTTCTGCTAAAGAAGTTAAAGAAAACGGTATTGAGTTGGGCGAAATGGCAAAAATTCAACAAGAAAAAATTGAAGAATTAACCTTGTACATTATTGAACAAAACAAAATTAACGAAAAGCAAAATGCGTTAATTGAAAAATTAGAAGCAAGATTGAACAAACTTGAAATTAAATAATCATTTTAATTTAAAACTAAAGTAAAATGAAAAATTTATTTATTTTAACAATCCTGCTTTGTGTAAGTATTTTTACTTACGCGCAAAAGCAACCTGCAATTAAACCGTGTTATACGGATGAAGTTTATCAAGAACTGGTGAAAAAAGACCCTAGTTTAAATGATAGAATGAATAAAATGAACGAAGAAATTAGAAATTTTGCCAAAAATTATAAAAATTCTTCTACTAATAAAGCGGCGCAAACTAACTTTACTATACCTGTTGTTGTTTATGTAGTTCATAGTGGTCAAACTTTGGGTGTAGGTGCTAATATTTCTGACGCCCAAGTGCAAACGCAACTTACTGCAATGAATACCTATTTTAGTGGAAGCGGATTAAATTTTTGCTTGGCTACGCAAGCAGGCAGTCAAAGTCTGTTGCAAGCAGCTGGAAATATACCTACGGCAACTTCTACAACTCCAGGCATTGTCCACGTAAACAATTCATCTATAGCTAGTCATCAAACAACACCAACTTCCCAACAAGCTTTAACTAGCGGCACCAGTGGTTATGGTAGTGTAACTCAAAACAGATTTTTAAGAATATGGGTAGTTGAAAGTATTAATGGGATAAATTCAGGTATAGCAGGTTATTCTAATTTACCAAATACTTCATATGATTTGGATGGGGTAGTTATAAATTACAGGTATTTTGGTGATAATGCTAGTTCGGCTACTTATAATTTAAACCCTAATTATCAGCAAGGCAAAGTATTGGTTCACGAAGTTGGACATTACCTTGGTTTGAGACATACTTTTGAAGGTGGTTGTCATGACACTTCAGGGTTAAATGGTCAAACTTTAGGAGATCAAGTTGCCGATACACCACCTGTTAACGCAGCAAATTTTGGTTGTCCAACGGGTGTTGATAGTTGTATAGAAGCTGTTAATAACCAACCCGATGACATTAGTAATTATATGGATTATACCTATGATGCTTGTAAAAATCATTTTACACTAGGTCAAAGAAACAGAATGTTATATCATTTAATTAATTATAGAAGTGGCTTGTACGATGTTGATAATTTAATTTTTACAGGGGTTTGTGGATCTAGCAATTTGGTTTCTTCCAGTTTTACGGGTAGTTTAAGCAATACTGGCAATAGTTATATTTATAACATTTGTGCTGGTAGCACTAGTACAATGTATTTCAAACCAATAACACCCAGTTCAAGTTATCCAGCAGGTAGCGTCGTAACATATTTATGGGATTTTGGCAATGGAATTACCTCTACTCTCGAAAATACCTCATTTAATTATACTACAAGTTCAAACACTTTTTATACAGTTACGCTTGAGGTCACTTATAATGGAAACCTATCTACTTCCATAAAGAACATATATGTAAACAATTGTTCACCGATAATTAATAAAGAATCGACTTGGTATTATAGTTTTAAAAATATATTGAAATTTGATACTGGTGTACCTAGAACAGCCGGAATACTTAATTTTCCGGGGGTAGGATATTCTACAGGAGCTGATTTAACAGACAATACATTCCAAAGTATAAATATGCAAAATGATAATAGTGGAAATGTTATGTTTTTTACAGATGGCATAGATGTATATAACGGACTGAATCCTGCAATTAAAATTAATAACACATTTTTAATGGGGTCGAATGAGGGTATTAATGGACTAAAAGCTAATATAATTTTGAAATCCCCGACAAACAGTAATAAATATTTTATTTTTTACAAAAAAAGTGTTAACGTAAATAATTTTTTCCCTCAATCATATTGTGGTTTAAGATACTCTGTTGTAGATGTAAACAGTGGAATACCAACTATGGCAACTAATAGTATAAATATTCCATTAGTACCGTCTGCAATTCAAATAGGTTTCAGAACCTCTCCTTTTGATGGAGCTTTTTTTGGTGGTAATTCATTACAAGCAATTGAAAAAATTGATGGAGGCTACTGGATAATTACGTCATTACTCAAAACAGATGGAAAATCTTACCTTGGAATATTTGATTTTTCAATTTCTGGAACAATAAGTTTAAAAAATACTTTTCTTTTACCAAGTAACTATTGGGCTATAGACGGTAGTGATTATAATGCTTATCAGTCCGTAAGTTCTAGTGATTACTTTTCCATTGCGCCAAATGGTAATAAAATACTTTACTATGCAAATGGTACGACATCTTTAATTCTTGATTTTGATAAATATGAAGGAGTAATTTCTCAAACTACATATTTAGATTCTAGTTTACCATTTAGTTGGCTTTTGAGAGGAGCTTTTAGTCCAGATTCTAAACTTATTTATTCCGCATATGGTCAAACAGATATTGACACTCCTTTAGTTAAAATTAATCCTTACTGTCCTTTTATAGGCGATTCAGGAGTATTTACTAATGGGCCAGATGGTAAGATTTATTATTTCTATAATTATATCAATGCTCAAGATACTAAACTTGGAGTTATTCATAAGCCTAATCTTAAAGTAACAAGTTCTAACCCAAATGCATTTCTTCACCAAGAAGATTTCTTAAAGTCCGAATTTTTTCCAACAAATTACTTTGCTCATTATCACGCATTCCCAAATTTTATAAACACAAAAAAAGCCACCGCATACAATATCAACCAAATAAGTGCCTACAGGTCTGGTTGTAATGCGTATAAATTTTTTCCAGATGTAATAAATACTAGTACAACCCCAAGCTTTAATTGGAATTTTGGAGACCCTACATCCGGAGCAGCAAACAATATTGTTACTGCAAACACTCCTATCCACGTTTTTTCGGGTAGTGGCACTTATACTGTAAGTTTAAGTATTAATGGTAGTACTACACCTATTGCAACAACTCAAGTAACCATAACCACATTTACACCACCAGCTATTCAAGGTACTACTAGTATCTGTTTTTCAAATGGTACCACAACTACTTTTAATTCAGTTGCGTTACAAAATGGTCAAACAGTAGTTTGGTCTATTACAAGTGGAACTGGTACTATAGTTACTAATAATCAAGCTGAAGTTCAAATTAGTTGGACACAATTAGGTACAATAAGCGCCCTAATAACCGACCCAACTGGTTGTAGTGCTGCGGTTACCAAAACAATAACGGTATTACCTAATGTAACCCCAACATTTACAGCAGTTGCTCCTGTTTGTAGTGGCGCAAGCATTGCAGCATTACCAACAACTTCAACAAATACAGTTCCTGTGACTGGTACTTGGGCACCTGCAATAAACAATACAGCAACAACAACTTACACGTTTACGCCTAATACAAATTATTGTGCCACAACAACAACTTTAACTATAACAATTTTACCCGCCAACGACCCAAGTTGCGTAACCAACCCGTGTTTGCCAAACCAAACGTTTACAACACCGCAAACAGTAACACCTGTTATATACAAGAAATTAAACTGGATTGAAACAAACACTAATTACGTAACATCGGTAAATCAAAATATTACCATGAAAGCGGGTGATTATATTGCTTTAAAACCAGGTACTGCTATAGTTGCAGGCACTTTATTTTTGGCTAAAATAGAGACTTGCACCAGCACTTCAAGAATTTCATCTTCGGAAAAAAATAATTTTGAAGAAATAGAAAATACCGATTTAACCATTTACCCAAACCCAACCAGCGACATAGTTACCATTACTACTACTGATGAAATAAAATCAATCGCTATTTTATCAATGGAGGGTAAAGTTTTTTACTCAAATGATTCAGTAAATTCTAAAGGGTATGAATTAAACGCAAGTAATTACCAAAGCGGTATGTATTTGATTATTATTGAAACTAAAAACGGTACAGTGTATCGTAAAAAATTAGTTAAAAAATAAAATTTAAAATTATAGTTAACAAAAAGGGCAGGTTTTAAAAAAACCTGCCCTTTTTAATTATTAAAAATTAAACATTATCCCGCCACAGTAGTTGTAACAATAGCACTCCAAACCCCTACTTTGTCATCGTTCATTAAATAAATGGCTCTATATTTCCAAACCGCACTTTGTCCTTGTGCTGGCAAAGGTGAGTTGTCAATAAAATCGGGATGAAAATCTTTATCGAGCGTAATAAAACCTGCGCCGCTGTCTTTTTCAATTAAAATACCGCTGTAATTTCCTTTTTTCCAAAGTAAGTTTACTTGACCACCACGCAGGACTACTTTTAAAACTGGTTCTGCCATATTTAAACTTAATTGTGCTGTTGTTGTAATTTCTACACCCAAGTTTTGACCAATTGCTGTTGTGTATGATTGATGTGCTTTAATGCGATTGACCAAAGTTGTAAAACGAACTAAAATTCCAGGTGCCACAACAGCAGGTAGTGCCTCTAAAGTTGGGTTTGTAGGTGCTTCATTACTGGTTACATTGGCTTCTCCTTTTTTAAGAATGTTTTTAAAGGTTGTCCAATTTTTTTTGTACGTATCAATTTTTTTAAAATTGGTAACAGCCCACATATAATAGGTGGCATCGGCAGTGATACTGGCTACTTCGGCAGGGTTTAGCGCAAAAGTAGTGGCATAAGTGTCAATTTTTGATGCAAAATTGTTTAATTGTAAAGCAAATTTTTCATCGGTTCTTTCTAAATAACTTCCCATAGTGTTTATTGGTGTTAAAGGTTCGTAATTTTTGATAAACGATAACAATTTTAGTTTTAGTATTACGTAGTAAAATTTTTATAAAAGCTTTAACTAAAAAACAGGTTTTCTGTTAAAAAAGGGCTAAAATTAGGTATCAATTGTTTTGCACCGCTGAAAATGATTTAGTACTAGTGTAAAGCAATTTAGCAGTAGTGCAAAGTAATAATGCAGTGTTCCTCAGTAATTATGCAGTGGTGCAAAATGACTCGTAACCGATGCTTAGTAATTATGTAAGGGTGCAAAATGTATGGTAACTGCTCCTCAATAATTTTGCAGTGGTGCAAAACAATTGGTAACTAATGCCCAATAATTGTGGAACAATGCAAAATGATTCTTGAAATGTTTTTACGTCATTGGAAGCAATAATTTACCCTAACCCAAGTGCAACAAGTTTCAAATTAATGTACAATGCACTAAGTACAGATGATGTTACTATTACAGTTTTTGATTTATCAGGAAGAAATATAGAGACAAAAGTGCTTAATTATGTGGAAGTCGATAATTCAGAGTTTGGAGCTAACTATAATGCTGGGATTTATTTAGTTCAAATAAAGCAAGGTCAGGCAAATAAAACTCTAAAAATAATTAAAAACTAAAATCATTTTTTAATAAGTTTAAAATCCCAAAAGAAATTTTGGGATTTTTTTTTGGTATGTTTTTTGAAGTTATTTTGTATATTTGTAGTATGACAAAAAATAAATCTTTTAATTTTGGACTTAGCTATTAGAAAATACAATTTTATAAAAGAGTTATCCAATGCAGACGAAATCATTATCAATAAACCAGAAATAGTTTTAAATAGTGTTTACAATAAATAAGATTGTTTTAACGATTTATCATCTTCTGAATAGAAAGAACTTGAAGACGGATTGCTTCAAGCCAATAATAATGAATTTGTAAGCCACAAAAAAGTAATGGCGAAGTTTTTAAAATGGCATTAAAAATTATTTGGACGCCACAAGCAAGAAAATGGATTAGAAAAAGGAATTGAGTATTTAGAGGCAAAATAGACAATAAAAGAAATTTTACAATTAGAAATAAAAATCATACTGGTTATAAATCAAATTGAAATAGAACTGGTTTTTTATCCAAAATCAGAAAAATTTAAAAGTTTACACAAAGCAATTGTTGACAAAATAATTATTTGGTTTACAGCATAAATAATAAAAATCAAACATTTGAAATTATAAATTTTAGAGTCACAAAACAAAAACCTAAATATTAATTACTATTTATGACAAAAAAATACTTTTATACCACTTTACTATTCACCTTATTCTTAGCAACCACTTCGTTGGCTCAAGATGGTAAAGTGCAACCCAAAGCTTCCGATGGAACCATTGAGGGGCTATCCTTGTACCCCAACCCAGTAAGTGGCGATAAAATTTACATTACCTCAAAATCTGGCGAAGACAAGGACATTATTATTTTTGATGTTTTAGGAAAAAAAGTACTAGTTACCACTTTGGCCGGAAAAGAATTAAACATAGGCGCGCTTTTACCCGGAGTTTATATTATCCAAATTAAAGAAGAGGACGCTACAGCCACCCGAAAATTGATAGTGAAGTAGTTCTTTTTTTAAACTTAACAATAATTTCACACACTTTTTTGAAAACCTTATTTTTTGTACCTATCTTTGTAAACTAATTAAAAAAATTTATAATTATGAAAAAAATTTACATTTTAGGATTGTTGGTTGTTACTAGTATTTCTTCTCAAGCACAAATTGTAATAAGCCAAGTTTATGGCGGAGGCGGGAATGGTGGAGCAACATACACTAATGATTTTGTTGAATTATTTAATCGTGGGACAGTCGCCCAAAGTTTAAATGGATGGTCTATTCAGTACAATTCATCTGCTGGAACAACTTGGAATATAAAAACAGACTTACCAAATGTAATGATTCAACCTGGAAAATATTTCCTAATCCAAGAGGCTAGTAATGCAGCAGTTGGTGCATCTTTACCTACACCAGATTTGGATGGAGTTAGTGCAGCAAGTACTTCAACAACGGGTATTGCAATGAGTGCAAGTGGTGGAAAATTAGTTTTAGCTAATTCAACTACATTTGTTACAGGAGCTAATCCAGTTGATGCACAAATAGTAGATAAAGTAGGTTATGGAACTGCTGCTACAGGTTTTGAGGGAACAGGCCCAACAGGAGTAGCTATATCAGCAACTTTAGCTGCATTTAGACTAAATTCTGGTTGTACAGATACGGATAACAATCCAACTGATTTCAGTACGGCGATTCCAGCTCCTAGAAATTCTTCAACAGCAGCAAATACTTGTTCACTTCAGGTTAATCAAAACTCAATAGCAGGCTTAGAAATTTACCCAAACCCAGTAACAGGAAACATTTTAAACATTACTACAGATGCTAATGCAACTAAAAATGTTGTAATTGTTGATGTTTTAGGAAAACAAGTTTTAAATGTTACTACTGATAACGCTACTGTAAATGTAGGTAACCTAAATGCTGGTGTTTACATTGTTAAAATTACTGAAGAAGGTAAAACGGCTACTCGTAAATTAGTTATAAGATAATACATCTTTAAATTTATACTTTATTTAACCCTTTCAGAATTCAAAATTCTGAAAGGGTTTTTTTATATTTGTAAAAATTTATTTCTTTGCTCACTCCACAAGATATTTTTACAATAGGTACTCAAAAACAATTTGAAAAATTAGCACTCAAAGTGTTTCGGTTTCAACACGAAAAAAATGTAGTGTATCGTGAATTTTGTGATTTACTGAAAATTGAAGTTTCAAAAATAAAAGCGTTACACCAAATCCCATTTTTACCCATACAGTTTTTTAAAAGTCATAGGGTTGTTTCTAATCAAAATGAAATTCAAGAAACATTTACCTCAAGCGGAACATCGGGAGTAATAACTAGTAAACATGTA
>JBBRCJ010000031.1:0-35130 GCA_038204955.1 Flavobacteriales bacterium | reverse complement strand
TTTTGAAACGACCATTGGTGAAATTGTGAAATATTTTCCACCCCGCCCTGCGGGCACCCCTCAAAAGGGGAATGTTGAACTTAAAGGCTTTTTAGCCCAGAATGAAATGAAAAACGTTTTTAATAAACGACTGTTTTTTGTGGCTTTAAAATTGCGACCAACAAAAGCGCATTTTAAGACCAACAAAAAAAGAAGTTTGAAAAAAATTTTGAAATGGAATCCTGGAAATAGCTTCAAATAAAATTACTTTATAAAATAATGAATACTATAAATGATTAGTGAATTTTTAAGATTTGTTAATTAAGGCATTATATTTGCAAAGTACTAGTTTAAATAAATGTCATGAAAAAAATTATTTTAATGTTGGTTTTAATTCCGTTTGTTGGATTTTCTCAAATTAAATTACCAAAAATTAAAGGTTTAGTTTTGCCAAAGTCAATTTCGTCATCTATTGCAGGGGTGGATATTGCTGGAGGTTTGAGGGAAGCATTAAATGAAGGAGTGAAAAAAGAAGTAACGAAATTGATGGCAGTAGATGGATTTTATAGAAACGAATTAGTTAAAATTTTACTACCTGAAGATTTAATGAAAGTTGATAGAACCTTACGAAGTTTAGGTATGTCGAAACTGGCGGACGATGGTCTTTTAATGTTAAATCGTGCAGCTGAAGATGCTGTTAAAGAGTCGACTCCGATTTTTGTAGAGGCTATAAAGAATATTAAATTTGCAGATGCTAAAAGTATATTAATGGGTAACGAAAATGCTGCAACTACTTTTTTACAGAATGGAACAAATTCTGCTTTGTATGCAAAATTTAATCCAGTTATTAAAAATTCATTGCAAAAGGTTGGTGCAGATGCAATATGGTCAACTATAATTTCACGTTATAATTCTATACCATTTGGAAATAAAGTAAATCCTGATTTGACGGATTATGTTACTAATCAAGCACTTTCAGGTGTTTTTAAAATGATTTCGGTTGAGGAAAAAAATATTAGAACGGACTTGAAATCAAGAACCTCTGGACTTTTACAAAGTGTGTTTGCTATGCAGGATAAGAAATAGTTTTCAGTTTACAGTCACAGTTTTTAGTCACAGTTTTCAGTCTCAGTTTTCAGTCACAGTTTTCAGTTTTCAGTTTTCAGTCACAGTTTTCAGTCACAGTTTTCAGTCACAGTTTTCAGTCTCAGTTTTCAGTAACAGTTTTCAGTCTCAGTTTTCAGTCTCAGTTTTCAGTAACAGTTAAAGTTATTAGTTATAGACAAATTATAAAAGGCTTTTTCAATTTACTGAGAAAGCCTTTTATTGTATTGATAGTAAATGGATTTAAAATGTAAAATTAGTTAACACCCAATTTTTGTTGATGTCAACAACTGGTTCGCCGCAAAATTTACATGTATCATCGGTTGTGTCAGAATAAGGTGCAGCGCAACTAGGACATTCAAAACTGTAAACTGTTTCAACTTTAGCTGTAGTTTGCCCTGAAAGCTTTTTTGACAAAATCATTTGAAGCTGGTTTGGCTCTGGATGCTCATCAATTGTTTTGAGTTTGTCATTATCAATCTTAACTCTTGAATAGCTCGCTGTTAAATTAAAAACAAGATGAAGTGTTTCATTTTCAACTTGGTATTTAATTAAGGTTACCTCGTTCATATAAATACGATTGAAAATATAATTATCAGTGCTATTTTTTTGCTGAATAATTGTATCAATTGTTTCTTGATTGGCAAAACGAGTTAACTTCTTCGGATTTTCGCCACTCATTACATTCATTATTTGCATAAAAATGTTTGAAGCCAAATCTTCCATTCGTTGAATTGAAAATAAAGTATCTGATGCTGTTAATTGTTGCAATTCGGTATCTTCATATAATGGATTGTACGATTCATAATCATCTTCTTGCGTAATTTCACTTAAAACCCAATCATAAGATGCATTATTAGTTAACGTTTTACAGCTTAAACAACGACTGATTTCTCCTAAATTATTATCTAAAACAGCACCGCAATTTGGACAATTGTTTGATGTGTAAAGGTTTTTATCGCCTTTGGCATCGCTTCGTTTTATATATGTCCAATATTCGGTGGCGTAATCGCCTTGGTATTCTTCGTTAAACTGTGGATATTTAGTGCTTACAAATTTATCATCTAGTGTAAATTGAATTTCAACATCGGCAATTTCGTATTCGCCATCTTGTTCTAAGCGAACTATTTTTACTGATCGTACTTGAATGTTGCTCATTAAATTGGTTTGAAACAACTTATTCATCATTAAAAACTGGGTGTTTAATCGCTGATAAACTCCATCTGACATCCATTTTCTTACTGATTTTACATCTTTAGTTTGCCAAGCGACTTGCATATCGAAAAATGATTTTTTAATTTTTTCAATATCTAAACCCAAAGGAAACGGTTGTTCTTCTAGATTTGAATTTTGATTGTCATCAAAAAAATTATTCTGATTTGATTTTGCTTTTTGTCTATTATTATAAATTAAAACTGCAACGATAACAATTAAAAAAAGTTGCGAGCCACTCATTGAGCCTCCGCCACTTCCGCCTGAATACCCACCACCACTACTGTGGCTACCAAAACCACCACCACTGCTGTTTCCGCCGCTACTATGCCCGCCACCGCCACCAAAACGAGCATAAATATTAACTAAATTGAAAAAGAAAAACAGTGCAAAAAAAAGTATTTTTTTCATTTTAATTAAGATATCGGTGGAGGAACATTTGAAAACAAAGCACTTAATTCGGTTATAGCTTCAGCCTTTGTCCAAGTTGCCATTCCGTTTTTCCAAACTTGAGTTTCACGGGTTAATGTACCCGATTGTGTCATAGTTTGTAAAACATCCAATGGAAAAGGTCCTGTTTGTTGCCCATTTGCTGCCACAAAAAATTGAACAGCAGTTGGAATTGGTGGTGGAATAGAAGAATTTTGTTGCCCAGTGTTGTTATTAAAAGCGCTTGCCATCATATTTCCTACTCCTACTCCTACTCCAATTCCGGCACCTGCGCCAGCTAAACCTTCGTTTGCTGCAGCAATTTCGATACTTTGAGCCGATTTTAATTGAGCTAATTTTTGCATATCGATTTTATTTAAACGCGAATATTCGAAAATTTCTTTTTTCAAATCTTCTGGCATAGAAACATTTTCGATTAAAAATTTGGTGATTTGTAAACCATACGATTCAAAATCGGCATTTAATTTTTCTTGACAAGTTGTTGAAAGTTCTTCAAGGTTTGAAGCAAATTTATCAATGGTAACAGAGCCTCCGCCCACTGCATTTGAAAATTTAGTTACAATTAAACTTCGCAATTGCCCTTCAATATCTTCGGTAGAATAGAATTCATTGGTTCCTGCAATTTCTTTAATAAATTTTCCACCATCTGTAATTTTAAAGGCAAAAGTTCCAAAAGCACGCACTTCAATCATCCCAAAACGGTCGTCGTTGATGATTAATGCGTTTTTAGTTCCCCATTTTTGATCAATAAATTGTTTGGTGCTTACAAAAAATACATCGGCTTTAAACGGACTTTCAAAACCGTATTTCCAGCCTTTTAAAGTAGCCAAAATTGGCATATTTTGAGTTTGAAGTGTAAATAATCCGGGTAAAAAAACATCGGCAATTACACCTTCGTTCATAAATACGGCTTGCTGCGATTCGCGAACCGTTAATTTAGCATTCATTTTTATTTCATTGTCTTTCCTTGGAAATTTCCAAATCATTGTGTCAGCAGTATTGTCTGTCCAGTCAATAATATCAATGAATTCGCTTCTAAATTTATCAAATATTCCCATAATTTTTTGTTTTTGTTTAAGGCTACTAATATATTAAAAAATCTAATAGTTTTAAATTTGGTTTTATTAATTCTATGTTTCTTTTTCGGTATAGTATCTTTTTTCAATTCTATTAATATCTTTTATGGATTTTTTTGCCCATTCTAAACGTTTTTCTAAAATTTCTTCATTTGTTAATTGCCATTTGATATCTGATTTGTGCAAACGGCTCATTAAGTTTTGAATTATTATTGATGCCGAAACTGAAATATTTAAACTTTCGGTAAAACCGGACATTGGAATTTTTAAAAAACCATCGGCATTATCTAATACTTCTTGGGATAAACCGTCGCGTTCGGTGCCAAAAAATAAGGCACTCGGTTTAGAAATATCAAAATCGTCAAGTAAACAATCATTTTCGTGAGGCGTTGTAGCAATAATTTGATAGCCTTTATTTTTTAAGGTCGAAACACAATTGTAAATACTTTCGAAACGGTTTACATCGACCCATTTTTGGGCACCCATTGCTATTTCTTTATCGATTGATTTAGTGTAACGTTCTTCAATCACATTAAGTTGTTGAATGCCAAAAACTTCGCAGCTTCTCATTACTGCGCTCGTGTTGTGTAACTGAAAAATGTCTTCCATTGCAATAGTAAAATGATTGGTGCGCTTGGAAAGTACCTCCAAAAATCGTTGTTTTCTATTGTCGGTTAAAATTGTTTCGAGAAAAGTTAAATAATCAATATCAATCATTTTTTTGTTTTGTTAATCTTTGGTAAAAATAGTAAAAAAGAGTATTTTTATACTTAAATATTATTTTTTAATGAAAACAAAAAAAAAGAAATTAGTTGTTTTAACTGGTGCAGGAATCAGCGCCGAAAGTGGAATCCAAACCTTCAGAGATTCGGATGGACTTTGGGAAGGTCACAACGTTATGGATGTTGCCACTCCCGAAGGTTGGAAAAAAAATCAGCAATTGGTTTTGACTTTTTACAACGACCGCCGCAGACAATTACCGACAGTGAAACCCAATTTGGGACATTTAACATTAAAAGAATTAGAAAAAGATTTTGACGTTTATATTATTACGCAAAATGTTGATAATTTACATGAAAAAGCAGGCAGTACCAATGTTTTGCATTTACACGGGCAATTAAATAAGGTTCGAAGCGTTCGAGATAAAAATTATATTTTAGATTGGGAAGGCGATTTGAATATTGGCGATGCTGATGAGAAAGGTTTTCAATTGCGTCCACATATAGTATGGTTTGGCGAAGATGTTCCAGCCTTGGAAGAAGCGTTAGAAATTACTCAAAACGCTGATTTTTTTGCTGTTATCGGCACTTCGTTACAAGTTTATCCAGCGGCTGGTTTAATTGAATTTACACCACCAAACATTCCAGTTTTTTATATTGACCCAAACCCAGCTGAAATTCCGAATCAAAAAAAGAATTTTGAAATAATTCCTTTAAAAGCAAGTGAAGGTGTTCCACTTTTAAGAGATCGACTTTTAGGCAGTTTAAAAAATTAATAGTTTAAAACGAATTCCTTAAATCAATTAAAACTCAAATTCTTTACCATCATCGGCCAAAATTACATTTTCAAAAATGGTTTCAGCTTGAATTTTAAATTCATTAATGTTTCCATAACGAGTGGAGTAATGTCCTAGTATTAAGTTGGTAACATTAGCTTTTTTAGCAATTAATGCGGCTTCTTTAGCGGTGCAATGTTTAGTTTTTTGGGTAAGATTTTGTTCCGAGTCTAAAAAGGTACTTTCGTGATACAAAACGGTGCAATTTTCAATAATCGGAATTATTTTTTCTGAATAAGCAGTATCAGAACAAAAAGCATAACTCAATTCGGGTTCTGGGTCAAAAGTTAGTTCTTCGTTCGGAATTATCGTTCCATCGTCCATTTTTATATCGCCACCATTTTTAATTTTATTGTAATAAACCAGTTCAATGTTGTGATTTAATACAGCATCAATATTAATTTTTCGTTGTGTGTTTTTTTCTTTAAATAAAAATCCATTGGTGTAAACCCGATGATTTAAAGGAATTGTTTTTACAATAATTTTTTCATCTTCTAAAACAGTTTCACTTTCATTACTTTCTAATTCGTGAAAAAACAAATTATAAGCTGTAAATGAATTCGAGAGTTTCAATTGCAATAATGTAACTTCTTTGATTCCTTTTGGACCATAAATATGCAAGTCATTCAACCTATTTAATAACGAAAAAGTCGAAATCAAGCCAATCAATCCGTAAAAATGATCTCCGTGAAGATGTGAAATAAAAATATGCTCGATTCGTGAAAATTTAATTTTATTTTTACGCAACTGCACCTGTGTACCTTCGCCACAATCAATCAAAAACATTTGATTTTTTATTTCTAAAACCTGCGAAGTTGGATTGGTAATTGTACGAGGAGTTGCAGCATAACAACCTAAAATCGTAACTTTAATTCGTTTACTTGTCATCAGAATTATTAATCATTTTTGAATATTTAATAATCTGAAAAACGGTAAAAATTAGCGCGGCAGCAGTTATACCTAATCTGAGATAATCAAATTCATTAGATTTAAAGGCAATAAATAATCTAGAGAAAAATCGGTAAGTAAAAAAAAATAATAAGGCAACGTATAGGTATAATATTGTTTTTGGAGATAAATTCATATGACATTTTAAGTATTTTATTTAACTTCTAACTTTATTTTTAAAAACCTAAATCTCGCTCAATTTCTTCCATTTCAATGATGTCGTGGGCTTCTTGTAAAGTTGGAACTACAATCATTTTTGCTGAAATTTTATTGATATCAATATTTTTTGCTACCAAAACAAAGGATTTTTTTAATTTTTTATGCGCTTTTGATAAATCAGCAAACAATTTAATTTCGTTTAAAGTTGTAGTAAACTCTTTTGAAATATCCAAAATTAAATTATGGTTCTGAAAACTATGATGTTCATTGGTAACTTTTTCAAGAAACAAGTTTACATCGCCTTGAGTATCTTTTATGGTAATTGTGTGTCCTTTTTGTTCTACTTTCATAGTGTATTAAATATTCAATTTCATCAAAAAATCGGTTTGTTCATCGTCGCCCATCATAAAAATATGTGTATCAAATTTTATAAAATTATTTTTTTCATAAAACCGTAATGCAGGACTATTTTTTTTCCAAACACCTAACCAAAGATAGTTTAAATTATTATTTTTTGCAATTTCAATTGCTTTTGCCAACATTAAATCGGCTAGTTTTTTTCCTTGATATTCTTTTAAAACATAAATTCTTTCTATTTCTAAACTAGTTTCATCTTGCAATTCAGTTTGTGCATTTGCAAAATTCACTTTCAAATAACCAATTACCTCTGAATTTTGTTTGGCAAAATAAAATTCAGAATCGATGTTATTTATTTCAGATGTCACTTTTTCAATTGTAAAAGCTTTATTTACATAAAAATCAAGGTTTTCTTTAGTATTGTATTGTTCAAAAAATGCAATAAATTGACTTTTTGCAAAATCCAAAAGAATTTCCACATCTGAAAGAACTACTCTTTCAAGTTGATATTTATTTTCGATCATTTATTTTTGAATTTTCGAAGCCAATAAATAGGTCACCGCCATTCGAATTGCAACTCCGTTTTCAACCTGATTCAAAATTACTGATTGACTAGAATCGGCAACATCAGAAGTGATTTCAACACCTCGATTTATTGGTCCAGGATGCATTATAACGATTTCTTTGTTCAATGAATCCAACAACTTTTTATCGACACCATATTGTTGGGCGTATTCACGAGTTGACGGAAAGAAATTCACATCCATTCGTTCGTTTTGAACACGCAGCATATTGGCAACATCACACCATTCAAGGGCTTTTCGTAAATTTGGTTCAACAGAAACTCCCAAACTTTCAATGTATTTTGGAATTAAAGTTTTAGGCCCACAAACTCTTACTTCTGCTCCTTGCATTTGAAGTGCAAAAATGTTTGATAATGCCACTCGCGAATGCAAAATATCGCCAACAATTACTATTTTTTTTCCTTTCACTTCGCCCAGCTTTTCTCTAATTGAATAACTGTCTAAAAGTGCTTGTGTTGGATGTTCGTGCGCACCATCGCCAGCGTTTATGATACTTGCCTTAACATTTTGAGATAAAAAATAAGCCGCTCCGGGATTTGCGTGTCGCATTACGACCATATCTACTTTCATTGAAAGAATATTTTGAACAGTATCAATTAAAGTTTCCCCTTTTTTTACAGATGATTGTGCTGCCGAAAAACTAATTACATCGGCAGAAAGTCGTTTTTGAGCCAATTCGAACGAGAGTTTTGTTCGGGTTGAATTCTCGAAAAAAATGTTGGCAATAGTAATGTCTCGAAGCGAAGGCACTTTTTTTATCGGACGATTAATAACTTCTTTGAATTGATCGGCAGTTTCAAAAATCAGTTCAATATCCGAAGGTTTCAGATACTTAATTCCTAATAAATGGTTTACTGATAATTCGTTCATTTTATTTAGGTTGTTGTTTGATTTGTAATAAGATAAACGGCATCTTCGCCCTCGTTTTCAAGCCAAGATACTTTTACTTTTTCATTATTTATAGCGTCAACTTGTCGCCCACGATAATCGGGTTGAATGGGTAAATGACGACTAAATCGACGATCAATTAGCACTAAAAGCTCTACCTCAGATGGTCGACCAAAAGACTGAATTGCAGTTAAAGCTGCGTTGATACTTCGCCCCGTAAAAAGAACATCGTCAATAAAAACGACTTTTTTATCTTCAACAATAAAATTGATTTGTGTTTTGTTGGCTTCGAGTGGTTTTTCACTGCGGCGGAAATCATCACGGAAAAAAGTGATGTCTAAAAAGCCTAGTTGTATGTTTTTTACCTGATATTCGTTTTCGAGAATTTGCTTGATGCGTTGGGCTAAAAATTTCCCTCTTGGTTGTAATCCAATTAAAATAGTATTTGAAAAATCAAGGTATTTCTCAATTAACTGACACGCCAAACGGTGTAAAATTATAGTAACTTCGTAGGAAGACAATAAGATTTTTTGGCTCATTTTTATTTTTAGATGTTTAGCAAAATTAGAGATTAATTTCTAACTATCCAATTTTCAATTTTTATTCCTTGTATTTGTTCAAAATCTTTAGTGTTTTCTGTAACTAAAATAAGTTTATTTTCAATAGATGTAACACCAATTAATAAGTCAAATTCATCATTTTGAGGTTTTCCTAATTTGTTTAATCGAACTTTTTCTTCTGCATATTTCTTTATAGAACCAAAAATTGGAATTATTACTATTCATTTTAAAAAAATATCAACAGCATTATGAGATTTTATTTTGTTGTTGCTATTTTCTGCACCAAATCTCAGTTCTAAAACTGTTACTTCTGATATATAGCAATTTTTTAAGCCTTTATCCTCTAAAATTTTATCTATTCCGAAACTTCCTCGAAGGAAATGTACACAAATATTTGTATCGAGTAAATACTTCATTAGAAACTAATTTCTTTAGTTCTAAATTTTCTACTCGATTTTATTTCTAAATTAATTTCATCCGAAGTTTTTTCGGAAGAAAATGCACCAAATGATTTAAAAAAATCTTTTTCTTTGTTTTTTGATTCTGATTTTAATGATTTAGTTAACTTTTCTATAAGTTCCAATTTACTTAATGAATTTAAACTATCAAATAATCCAAAATAATTTTCAATAATATGTCGGTCAGTAAAAGTCATTTTATTTTTTATTCAAATATATTAAATTTAATTTACAATTTTACAAACTAAATAAAAACCCAAACAATCTCGCCTAGCCCCGATTGAAGCGGTATCCTTTTTATTTTTTTTCTTTAAAAAAATAAAAATATTTAGCGAAAAGCGGGAAACCATCAATCTAAAAATACCAAGACAACTGCTTCCAAAAATTAAGCATACATTTTGGCTCGTAACTCTTTAACACCTTCATTTTCAAGATAATCATCGAATGACATATATCGGTCAATAACTCCTTTTGGAGTAATTTCAAGAATTCTATTGGCAACGGTTTGGGCAAATTCGTGATCATGTGTTGTCAATAATTGTGAACCTTTAAAGTTTTTTAAAGAATTGTTGAACGCCGTAATAGACTCTAAATCAAGGTGCGATGTTGGCTCGTCGAGCATTAAAACGTTGGCACGCATTAGCATCATTCGTGAAAGCATACAACGCACTTTTTCTCCACCAGATAATACTTTACAAGTTTTTAAGGCTTCTTCGCCAGAGAAAATCATTTTTCCAAGAAAGCCACGAATGTTCACTTCATCACGTTCTTCTTCGGTTTTGGTGTATTGACGCAACCAATCGACAAGGTTCAAATCACTTTCAAAAAACGAGTGATTATCGGCAGGAAGGTAGGATTGATTGGTGGTGATTCCCCAATCGAAAGTTCCAGCATCTTGTTTTTGGTAGCCATTTAATATTTGATAAAACGCCGATGTTGCTCGAGAATCTTTAGAAATTACAAGTACTTTATCGCCTTTTGCCATATTCAAATCGACATTTTTAAACAAAACTTCGCCTTCAATGGATGCGCTTAAACCTTCAACGTGCAAAATTTGATCACCTGCTTCACGTTCTGTATCAAAAATTATAGCTGGGTAACGACGAGATGATGGTCTAATTTCGTCTAAATTCAATTTATCAATCATTTTTTTACGCGATGTAGCTTGTTTAGATTTGGCTACGTTGGCGCTAAAACGACGAATGAATTCTTCTAATTCGGCTTTCTTTTCTTCGGCTTTTTTGTTTTGTTGCGCACGTTGTTTTGCTGCTAATTGGCTACTTTCATACCAAAAAGTATAGTTGCCCGAATAGTGATTTATTTTAGAAAAATCGATATCCGAAATATGTGTGCAAACGGAATCTAAAAAGTGTCTGTCGTGCGAAACTACGATTACTGTGTTTTCATAATTTGCCAAGAAATTTTCAAGCCATTTGATGGTTTCATAATCCAAATCATTTGTTGGCTCATCCATAATTAATACATCTGGATTTCCAAAAAGGGCTTGCGCCAAAAGTACTCGAACCTTTAGTTTCGCATCCATATCGGCCATTAAAGTATAATGAAACTCTTCTAAAATTCCCAAATTGGATAATAATGATGCTGCTGCAGAATCGGCATTCCAACCGTTCATTTCTTCAAATTTTACTTGTAATTCTCCTATTTTATCTACTTTATCGTCGGTATAATCGGCATACAATTCGTCTAATTCTTTTTTAATGGCATACAATACTTTGTTTCCAATCATTACGGTTTCTAAAACAGTATTTTCATCAAAAACATTGTGATTTTGATTCAACACTGACATTCTTTTACCTGGTTCTAAATGAACGTGCCCCGAAGTTGGATCAAATTCGCCCGAAAGAATTTTTAGAAAAGTAGATTTTCCAGCTCCGTTGGCACCAATAATTCCGTAACAATTGCCGTGCGAAAATGTGGTATTTACTTCGTCGAAAAGAATTCGTTTACCAAACTGAACCGATAAATTAGAAACTGAAAGCATTTTTTTGTTTTGTTAAATTCGGTTGCAAAAGTAGTAAATAGTAATTAGTTGTTAGTGATTAGTGATTAGTTTTTTTACATTCGTAAAATATTAAATTTAATGAATGAATTTTCCTTATCAATTTGAACTTTTTGGAAGTAAAATGTATTATCATTTTATTTTTGAAACTTTGGCTTTTTTGATTTATGAATTATTTAAAATAATAACTTGTTAAATTAAAACTGAATAAATCTGAAAACTATTTTTTAAAATTCTAATCTTAGGTTCAAAATAAGTTTACATTTTAAAAGCAAACAAAAACAATACCTTCCTTTGAATTTCATTTTTGAAATTTAATAAGAATTATTTTAATTTATTTTATGTAACAAATTTATAAATCCTCCGTATAAGTACTAGATTTGAATTATTCAAATTATATTGTAACAACAAAAAATTAAAAAAATGGATGGATTATTTACTTATTGGTGGGCAGTTTTAATTATTTTATTCTTGGTGTTTTATAAATTCGTTTTACGTGTTTTCTTTGGAATGGTGATTGTTCCCGAAGACAAAATTGGCTTAGTGACGAAAAAATTTGTGCTTTTTGGAACCGATAAATCTTTACCCGATGGAAGAATTATTGCAACAAAAGGTGAAGCAGGTTTTCAGGCACAAACATTAGCTCCTGGATTGTATTGGGCAATGTGGATTTGGCAATATTCGGTCGATATGACCTTATTTGCAATAATTCCAGAGGGGAAAATTGGGTTGGTTTTAAGTAAAGATGGAAAAGAAATTCCAACTGGACGCATTTTGGCTCAAAAAGTAGAAAGTGATAACTTTCAAAATGCAGAAGCTTTTTTGAATAATGGAGGACAAAAAGGGCGTCAAACTGCTTTTATAACAAGTGGTTCTTATCGAATCAATACTTTTTTGTTTCAAATAGTAGTTGTAGATCAAATAAAAATTTTCGAAAATATGGTTGGAATTGTTACTGCTTTAGATGGCGAACCAATTCCTATTGGTCAAATTGCAGGGAAATTTGTAGAAAACCATAATAATTTTCAAGATTTTGATAAATTTTTAACTCAAGGCGGAAATCGTGGATTACAACCACAGGTAATGTTGGCAGGTTCTTATTACATTAATAGTTGGGCATTAGAAATTGAGCAAACTCCAATGACTGATGTTTTAATTGGATATGTTGGAGTAGTAATTTCTTATATAGGTGAAGATGGACAAGATGTTACTGGTGATACATTTAAACATGGAAATATTGTGTCTAAAGGACAACGAGGCGTTTGGATGGAACCTCTTGGACCAGGAAAATATGCTTTAAATAAATACACCACTAAACTTGAACCAGTACCAACAACAAATTTAGTGCTAAATTGGGCAGATGCAAGAAGTGAATCTCACAATTTAGATAAAAATTTATCTACAATTACCGTTCGTTCTAAAGATGGTTTTCCATTTAATCTTGATGTTTCTCAAATAATTCATGTTCCTGCAAATGAAGCTCCTAAAGTAATTGCACGATTTGGTAGTATGACCAATTTAGTTTCACAAGTCTTAGAACCAACAATAGGGAATTATTTTAGAAACTCGGCGCAAGAAAGTGATGTGATTTCGTTTTTAAGTACCCGTAAAGAACGTCAAGAATCAGCTAAAAATCATATTAAAGTAGTTTTAGATGAATACAACGTAAACGCTGTAGATACTTTAATTGGAGATATTGTCCCTCCTGAATCATTAATGAAAACTTTAACCGATAGAAAAATTGCTGAGGAAGAGCAAAAAACCTATCAAACTCAAAGAATGGCTCAAGAACAACGCCAAGGAATGGAAAAGGAAACTGCAATAGCAGATATGCAAAAAGAAATTGTAAAGGCTTCTCAAAGTGTTGAAATTGCTCAAAGAACCGCTGACGCAACTGTTAAAAAAGCTGAAGGTGACGCAACTAGTTTAAAACTGAATGTAAATGCAGAGGCAGAAGCAACAAAAATGCGAGCAAATGCAGAAGCAGAAGCTACTAAAGCGAGAGCTGGTGCTCAAGCTGAAGCTACTAAATTAACTGCAACTGCTGAAGCGGAAAGAATTTCTAAAACTGGTTTAGCAGAAGCCGAAAAAATAATGGCAATTGGTAAATCAACCGCAGAATCATATGAATTACAAGTAGCAGCAATGGGTGGTGATAATTTTACAAAATATAAAATCACAGAAGAAATTGGAAAAGGAAATATTAAAGTAATTCCTGATGTTTTAATTACTGGCTCTAACGGATCAGAAGGAGGAATAAGTGGGTTATTGGGTATTAAATTAATGGAAATGATGGATACCAATAACGAATTGCCTAAAAAGAAATAAAATAATTTAAACAAATTCATCTTGTTTTTTTAAAGCAGGATGAATTTTTATTTGAAATAAAATGATTTTAATTTGATTTTTAAATTTATTTTAAGATTTATTTTATATTTAAAATAGTTAAAAATTTAAGAAAAGACTTTTTAAAATATACTACGATATTTTTTATCATTGGATTTAGAACGTTAACAAACCAATAAAATATTTTTAATTATAAATAAAATATGAAATTTTAAATACTATTAATTTTAGGGTTTTTGCAGTTCTATTTGTAATTGGTTTAACTAAAGTTTCAAAAAACAAAAAATGACGTTAAAGGAATTATACTGCTGATTTTAGGAATAATTTGTTTATTTATTTTAGGAACTTGTATTATGGCATTGTGAAACTAAAAGATTGAAAGATAATTTAGCCAGATTTGGAATTGTTTTGGCAATTATAAGTTTAATAGTTTTTTGTATTGGTTTTTTAATAATTTTTTGTGGAAAGCATCTTAAATTGAGCTTAAAGATTTTGCTTTTTTAAGTAATTGGATTTGTTAATGATTTTGGAACATGTTCAGCTAATTTTTTATAAGGCGGAATGCATTAAATTACCTTTTTATTTAACTATGCCTTAACAAAATAGTATACTATTTAAAAATATATTTGTTTTCTGATTTAAACAAATATGTATAAAAACTACTTTTTACTTTTTTCAAAAATTGTTGCACTCAGCATTTTAATAACAGGTTGTAAAAAAGATTTAATTTCAACAAATTCTACTGCCTATTTTGGTGGAGAAGTTGCCAATCCAACCTCAAGGTTTGTGCTTTTCTGTAAGGATAATGTAGTTTTAGACAGCATTCCATTAAAAGCTGATAATACTTTTTTAATTAAATTCGATACTTTAAATCCCGGTTTATACTCATTTAAACACGAACCAGAATATCAATATGTTTATTTTGATAAAAATGACAGTATAATGGTTCATATTAATACTAATGATTTTGACGAATCAATAGTGTTTTGTGGAAGAGGTGATGAAAAGAATAATTTTTTAATGGATATGTATCTTAAAAACGAAAAAGATAAAAACAAAATGTTTACCCTTTTTGATACTGAATTTAAAAATTTCAACTCCACAATTGAAAAAACTAACACTTTTAATCAAAAATTTTATAATTCTAAAAAAGAGGAAATCAACTGGAGTTCTGATTTCGATTTATATGCGAACGCACTTGTCAACTTTCCTTATTTTTCAAAAAAAGAACTTTATCCTGTTATACACAAAATACGAACAGGTAAAGATGTTTCAGCGCAAATCCCTGAAAATTATTATGCTTTTCGTAAAAATATTGACTTTAATAATGAAAAACTAATTAATTTTTCGCCATTTGTAAAATATATAAATCAAATGTTAAATAATATAAGTAGCATAAATTATCACAATCATTATTCAAATTTAGATTTAGAATTGAGAACGAATGTGAACAAACTAAAAATTACCGATACGCTAATTGATAACAAAAAAGTAAAAAATGAAGTTTTAAACAATATAGCTTTTCAATACCTATTGGAAGATCAAAATATGGTTAATAACAAAGAATTTTTACTTACCTATCAAAAAATATCGACTGATAAAAGTCAAAAAAATGAAATTATAAAACTAGAAAATTCAATTAAAAATTTGACTTTTGGAAAAAAACTTCCCGAAATTAATTTACAAAGTTTTGATGGTACAATTCACTCTTCAGATGAATTAATAAACTCGAAAACAGTTATTTATTTTTGGTCGCAAAATTTAGAGTCTCATTTTGAAGAAACGCATAAAAAAATAATGGAATTAAAACTTAAACATCCTGATTATACTTTTATATCAATAAATTTAGATGAAAAATCTTTAAAATGGAAACCTTTTTTAATCCAAAAGAATTTTTCATTATCTAACGAGTTTCATTGCGTTAATTTTGAAGAAATTAAATCAAAATGGGCAATTACCAAAATTCATCGTACTTTGATTATAAATGGTGACAAAACTATTAAAAACGCATTTACTAATTTGTTTGATGTGAATTTTGAAAAAGAACTATAAGTTAATAAATTTCAATAAAAAACAAATATTTATTTTAAATAATTGCTTTTCACTGAAATTTAATTTTTTTATTATTTTATTTAATTCCTTTTTCAACCTGACTACTTACCATTTTTAAAAACCAAGAAAGGGGTAACAACCAGCGCATAAATAATAAAACAGGACCAGAACCTCCAACTGGATAACGCAAACGATAGGAACTATCATTAGCTGCTAACCATACTTTTTTAGCAACTACATCAGCATTTGGAGCTGTTTTGTATGAGTCTAGCATATTAGAATGTGCCTGATGAGTATAGTTATCATAAGCTTCCGTTGAAACATAATCTAAAGCATTAGTAAACTCTGTTTTAATAGCACCTGGTTCAATATTTTTAACTTTAATGTTGAATTGTTTTAACTCAAATTGCAGGCTCTCCATAAAACCTTCTAAAGCCCACTTAGTACTATGATAAACGCTATATAGCGGAAATGTAATGAGTCCGCCCATAGAAGTAGTATTAATAATTGTACCCGCTTTTTTTGATCTAAAATGTGGTAAAATGGCTCTAGTTACATTCATAACCCCAAAAACATTGGTGTCAAATTGCTTTTTTATTTGCTCATTAGTCATTGCTTCAAAAGCGCCAACCAAAGCGTAACCTGCATTATTAAATAAAACATCAATAGTTCCAAATGCATTAATTGTATCGTTTATTGCTTGTTTAATACTTGACTCATTCATTACATCTAACGAAAATAGTTTCAAATTTGGATATTTGGTCAATGTTGCACCTTTATCAGTTGAACGCATTGTGGCTGCTACATTCCAACCTTTTTCAGCAAAATAAATTGCAGTTTCTTTTCCAATTCCTGTTGATGCGCCTGTTATTAAAATTGTTTTTCCCATTTTTATTTTTGTTTTGTTTGAATTGCAAAATTAAACATTATATTTACAACCACAAAGTATGCAGTATAGTACATACTTTAAAAAAGTTATTAACAATTCAATATGAAATTAATAAATCAATTATCAAAAGAGACTGGAGTGCCAATAGGAACAATTCGATTTTATGAAAAATCAGGTTTATTTTCAGGTAAGAAAGATAATTTAATTACCTCAAATAATTATTCTTATTATGATGATGAAGTGGTTGAAAAAATAACTTTAATAAAGGAAGCAAAATCAGTTGGTTTTACTCTTGCCGAAATCCAAGAAATAATTGATGCTTGGTATAATAAAGTAATATCTAAAGAAGATAAAATTAAAGTTTTAGACAAAAAAATTGTACAAATAGATAGAAAAATTAAGGAATTAAAATCAGTAAAAAAACAAATTGATTTTTTAAAAAGTGAAGTGGAACTGAAAGACTGTTGACATAAATTTTATTATACAATCTTTTACAAATAAAAAGACAATTTCGCATCCGAAATTGCCTTTTTAAATATCTGAAAATAGTAAATTAGAAAATTATAAATTGTCTTATTTATTTCCTTTTTCAAAATCAGCAATAAATTGTGCTAATCCTAAATCGGTTAACGGATGTTTTAATAATCCTAAAATAGCAGAAAGTGGACCAGTCATTACATCGGCACCAATTTTAGCACAATTCACAATATGCATAGTATGACGAACTGAAGCTGCTAAAATTTGAGTTTCATACCCATAATTATCATAAATTAATCTAATTTCTTCAATTAAATTCAATCCATCTGTTGAAATATCATCCAATCGACCTATAAAAGGCGACACAAAAGTCGCTCCAGCTTTAGCAGCCAATAAGGCTTGACCTGCCGAGAAAACTAAAGTAACATTGGTTTTAATTCCTTTGTCCGAAAAATATTTGCAAGCCATCACACCTTCCTTAGTCATTGGCAATTTAACCACAATTTGCTCATGTAATTCTGCCAATTCTTCACCTTCACGAATCATTCCGTCATAATCAACCGCATTTACTTCAGCACTAACTTCGCCATCGCTAATATTACAAATAGCAACATAATGCTTTAAGATATTATCTTTACCTGTAATTCCCTCCTTTGCCATAAGACTCGGATTGGTAGTTACACCATCTAAAACTCCTAATTGTTGTGCTGCTTTAATTTCGGCTAAATTTGCCGTGTCGATAAAAAATTTCATAAAAAAATATTAATTAAGTTGTGTTCTTTGTTATTATTTGGGCGTTTCCCTTCGGGTCACGCTATACGTTACAAGTTCTCGCTTCGTCGTTCCTCCTCACTGTGGGCTTTCCACTTCTATCCTTAACGCAAGGTGTTGCAAAATTACAACTTAAAATGATTCATCAACATCTTTTCATACATTTTATCAGGTAAAATGCGTTTTAAAACTATTGAAAATTTTTGCATAAAAGCACCTACTTTGTAATGAATTTTTGGTTTTTTAGTATTTATAATTTTCATAATAGCAATTGCCATTTCATTTGGATTACCTCCTTTGTCAACATGCAAATCCATAGTTTTTAATGTTGCGCTATAAGGAGTTTCATAAGGAGAATTCTTTAAAATTGGAGCATGATAACGACCAGATGCAATGTTGGTTGCAAAATCACCAGGAGCAACATTAGTGATGTTGATTCCAAATTGCTTCACTTCCATTCGTAAAGATTCAGTAATTATTTCTAATGCACTCTTTGAAGCGGAATAAATCCCTCGATAAGGCAAACCCATATAACCAGCAATCGAAGTTATATTAATTATCAATCCTGAATTTTGTAAACGCATTTGAGGTAGCACAGCTTTTATAACCTCAATGGGACCATAAAAATTAGTTTCAAAATGGTTTTTAATTTCCTCGATAGGGATTTCTTCAATGGATCCAGTAATTCCAACACCAGCATTATTAACAACTACATCTACTCTACCCGATATTGAAATGATTTCTGAGATTGCTGTTTTAATGGACGCTGAATTTCTAACATCTAACGCTAATAATGGAAATAAAGTACTTGGATAATTTTCAGGATTACGACTGGTTCCATAGATTTTAAATCCTTTTTCATGTAAAAACTCACCAATCGCCTTGCCTATTCCTGACGAAGCTCCGGTAATTAAAATTACTTTATTCATTGTCTATTTTTAATTAATTTGTTACTTTAAATCAAAACTTAAAATAATTTTTAATTAATTTTAAAAGTTTTTCTTGCTTTATTTTAATGCATTGAGCAAAAATAGTAAAACTAGATTATAAAAATAGCATTAATTTAACATCCTGAAAAAAATGTAAAATTGTAAATTGTGAAATTATAGTAAAATTATCTCCTTTTTTGATTTATAATTTAAAATCTTAAAAAAATACAACTATTAATTAAAATTATGTAACTATTTTAAACACATAAAATATAAATTCGTAAATTAATTTAACATTTACGTTCAAAACAATTAATTTAAAATATGCAAAAAAATAGTTTATTACAATTTTTTATCTCCATTTTAAGTATTTTAAAAAATACATTTTTAGCATTTATAGAAGATAGAGGATTAAAATTAAGTGCTTCATTAGCCTATTATACGGTATTTTCACTTGCTCCGCTTTTGCTTTTGATAATTTCACTGGCCGGACTTTTTTTTGGAAAAGAAGCCATTCAAGGACAAATTTTTAACGAAATTAACGGTTTAATTGGAAATACTGCTGCTACTCAAATTCAAGAAATAATAAAAAATATGGAGCTTTCAGGTAAAACTAATTCGGCATTAATTATTGGCTCAATTACATTAATTATTGGAGCTACAAGTGTTTTTGCAGAAATACAAGAATCAATAAATATGATTTGGAAATTGAAAGCAAAACCAAAAAGAAGCTGGGTTAAAATTTTAAAAGACCGTTTTTTATCAGCATCATTAATAGTTGGATTGGGTTTTTTACTCATTGTAACCTTTATTATAAACGGACTACTTTTAGTATTGAGCGATTGGATGAAAAGTTATTTTCCTGATGTAACACTTGTTCTTTTTCAAGTTTTAAATATTGTGATAAGTTTTGCAGTAATTACAACATTATTTGGCACAATTTTTAAAGTATTGCCTGATGCAAAGATTTCCTGGAAGCAAGTAAAAGTGGGTGCTTTTTTTACGGCTTGCTTATTTATGTTGGGACGCTTTTTAATAGGATTGTATATCAAAAAAACGAATACAGGCTTGGCTTATGGTGCAGCTGGATCGCTAATTGTTATATTGGTTTGGGTTTATTATACCGCTGCAATATTATATATTGGCGCAGAATTTACTAGAGTTTACGCTGATTATAAAGGTTCTAAAATTGAACCTGCCGATTATGCGGTTGTAGTTGAGGAACACGAAAAAGAACGTGATATCTCCTTTATTCCGCCAAGAGAAATTAAATAAAATGACTTTAAAAAGGATAGCCAATTGCCAAATTAAAAACTAAATTTTCTTTTCTCCAACTACTATTTCCAAAACTGACTTGATTTAAAACCCAACGTTCCCCCTCGGGTAAATAAGGTTTTCTTACCGGAAATGCCAAATCGGTTCGGAGCACTAAAAAATTAAAATCAAAACGTAAACCAGCTCCAACCCCAACAGCTAACTCTTTTAAAAAATCTTTTGAAAATTGTGCACCTGGTTTATTAGAATTTCCATTCATAGTCCAAATATTTCCTGCATCAACAAATAATGCACCATTAACTACGCTATAAATTTTAGCTCGATATTCTGTATTTAATTCCAATTTTACGTCGCCAGATTGATCGGGTAAAAAAGTTGTTGTACTGGAGTCTTTAAAACTTCCCGGACCAAGTGATCTTGCTTGAAAAGCTCTTAAACTATTGGTACCCCCAATAAAAAACTGTTTAATAAAAGGCATTTCTGTTGAATTTCCGTAAGCAAAACCTGCTCCAATGATTACTCTGCTTGCAATTTGCGAATTCTTTGTCAACTTGTAATAATGTCTAAAATCGGTTTCTAATTTTATAAATTGACTAAAAGGAATGGAAAAAACCTTAGTAGTATCACCTTTTTTTATGTTTGCTCCTGAAAGTAAACCAGTAATATTACCCGCTAAATCAATTGATGATTTAAAATAAAAAGTGTTTTTTTTACGATTTTCGGTTGTATTAGTGTAAGTATAACTATAGGTTGGTCCAAAAATTAATTGCTTTTCTATAACTTTATTCAACGACGGGTTTAGTGCAATTTCCGATTGGTATAAATCTGATACATTTTGTGGACTAGCAAACGTAATTTCAGTAACATTTAATTGGTGTTCTTTCCGAATATTCTCTTTCCATAAGTAACCAAACGACCCTTTGACAGTTTGCAAAGAATACAGTTGCGTTCGGTTTTGAAATTCGTAACCAAGAGTAGCTTTGGTTTTTGGTACAAATCCGCTAGATGCATTTAATTTAAATGGTGAAATAAATCGGGGCCAAATTAAGTTGGCTTCACCACCAAATCGATATACATTGAAACCATTATTTTGACCCGAAACCTGTACTTCCAAACCACCAAAAGCCGAAATTGTTAGTAATTCGGCACCGTGAAACGTATTTCTATTACTCCAATTAATATTTAATTCGGTTCCTGTATAGTTTGCCGAATTAGTCTTTGCAAGTACTTCAATACGAATTGATTTTCTGTCTAAAGGGGTAAGATAATAGTAAGCATCCAAATAATTACCTAGAGTATCAGCGACTTTAAATTCGTTTTTTACAAATTTAAAAGTACCTAAATTTACCAATCTATTTAATGATAAATTATGATTAGTTCTATTATATAAATCACCTTTTTTAAAGTACAAAGCACGATCAAAAATTCTGGGTTTGAATAATTTCTCCTTATCAATAATTATTAAATCATTATATTTTACAACCGATGAATCCGATTGAACACTTAAACTATCATTGTTTACAGAAAAGTTTGGATAAACAATTATTTTATTAATTTTATATTCTTTTCGAGCATTTAACGGAGTCTCATTTTTTATTTTTATAATTAAATCTACTTGATGATCGGCAACGGTACTGTCAACCTGCACTTTTAAATAATCTTCATTAAAATAGAAAAAACCTTTTTCTTTTAATCTTGTATCTATTCTATTTCTTTCTGCTTTAATGCTATTTAAACTATATGAATTGCCAATTTTTAATAAACTTTTGCGCTGTGTTTTACTTACTGCACTACTAATTTTAGTTGAATCTGTTGGAAATTGAACTGATTTTATGGTATATTGTTTTCCTGGTTTTATAGTGTATTTTACTGTAACTTTTTTACCTATTCTAGTTGAATCAACTTCAGTTTTGGTATTAAAATATCCGTTATTTTCAGAAAAATTTTGCAATACACTTTTATTGTATTCCATATCTACTTGACTAAATAAAACTGGTGGTTCACCCACTTTAAATTTTAACCAATACCAAAATCCTTTTTCTTTTTTAACAGTACCCGCCAGATTGTAAAAAAACAATTTTGGTCGTAAACCCAAAAATTTTTTATTTGGTTTCGGACGCACTAATTCTGAAAATTGTATTTTTAAATTCTTGCGTTCCTTTTTAGAAATTGCAGTATCATTAACCGTTATTTTGGCTCCAGTATAAAGTAAATCGCCTTCGGGCAACTGCTTAGTGCTGTTGCAAGAAAATAGTATTGTAAGCATCAAATAAGTACTAAATAATTTTATATTATTCATTAGATTTCTTTTTGGGACTAGATGTTTTACTAGATTCTTTTTTGTGAAATAATTCTCGGAATTTATTGTAATCTAGTGTTAAAATAAATGCTACACCAGTTTCTATCACTTGTCCTTGTAATGCAACCTGGTACTTGTTAACTCGATAAGCACGCACCTTATAACGTCCATCCTTAGTTAATTGGTAATCTATTGAAACATCGCCTGCAATATTGTTCGTTTTTTGATTGGTTTGCTGCTCCCCTTCAATTCCAAAACTGCTTCCCACTGTAACTTTTAATTGGTCGTTTAATAATTTTTTTGAAATACCAACATTCAAATCGGTTTTATTTTGCTTTTGACCCGTTGTATAATCTTCTGATGATTGCAAATCAAAATTAACTTCAACGCCAGCAATTAGATCTCCTGCAAAATTATTAAGTTGCTGCGATAAAATTTTACTTGCACTCTCTCTAGCCAATCCTGATGCAGTTGTTCCACCACTTTCGCTCGAAAATGGATTTTCTCCTACAAATCGATTCAATAATAATAAGGCAAAAACTTGCTTATTCAGTTCGTCAGGTTGTTCACGTAATTGTGCTAATTTGGCTTGAGTAGTATTAATTACTGCCGTTGATACATCATTATTACCATCGGGTAAAACGATGTTGAATGTAATTATCGGTTTCAGTAGTTCCCCATTTAATTTTAGTTCGGTTTCAAAAGGAATTTTCTGTTTGTAAGTATTTCTTTGCTCAGGCGTAATGCTTCCTAATTGGTCGTTTACTAAATCAATTGGTGCAGTTTTTGATTTATAGATTGCAGTAATATTGATGTCAGCACTTGTAGGCTCGCCTGTCCAAAGAATGTAACCTCCTTTTTTTATATCAAATTTTCTCTTAATAAGATTAAAATTCATTTCATATGTCCCTTCAACCACTTCATATCTTCCCGTTAATGAAATTTTTCCTGAAGCATCGATTCCACCTGTAAGTTGTGCATCGCCTTTTAATTTTAAAAAATCACCATTTGATTTATCAATTATAATTGACAGCTCTGCCTCTTTATCTACTTCAATATTTACCGATGCCAAAATACCTTTAATTTCAGATTGACTTAACTGATTTTCGATTGAAATGTCTTTAAATAATTTGGGTTGATCTTGATCAATAAACTCTACTACCCCTTCTCTATCGGCAATTGATGGATCCGATTGTGGCAGAACAATTGTAAATTTTGTATCCTTATTTATCTTAATAGTTCCGTCAACAATTGGATTATTTAAAGTTCCTTTTATAGTTAAATGGTTGTCTAAAAACAATTCACCATAATACAAATCATTATCTTTTGCTTTCGAATTTATTGCTTTAAAATTATCGGCATCTACTTTTAAATTAAAACTTAAATTTGAAAAATCGGTGCTCTTTAGGGTTCCGTTAATAGCAAGATTATTGTCTTTTTCATCTTTTATAATAAAATTATCCAACGAAATCACATTCTCAGAAAAAGAAATTTTATCATTCATCGACTTGAACTGTGCATTTAATTTTTTTATTTTAAAACCAACTTCATTAAATTTTACAATACCATTAATTTTAGGGTTTTTTGAAGTCCCAGAAATTTTTAAATCTCCATTTAAAAAACCAGTACTTTCACTAATATTTCCAAAACTGAAACCTTGAATACTTTTAATATTTAGCTTTTTAATATTTAGATTCATATCAAAACTAGCATTTGATGATTTAAAAATTCCATCTAAATTTACTTGATTATCAAATCCAGTAAGTTCAATTTTTGCAGCATATGCATCCGAGGTAATATTATTAACTTGAATTTTTAAGTTTCCAATAGTATCTTTTTGAAAAGTAAATTGTTCAACTGTAAAGTCTGATGTAAAAATTGGTTTTGTTGGTAAGTTTTTTAAAAGCGCATTTCCATTTATTTTACCTCCAATTTGTAAATTACTTTTTTGAGCGATATTGGTCAATGTTTCAATTTGAAAATCTTTAAAATTAATTGCTAATGGCGAATTAATTTGCTGCGATTGCGATTGCAATTTAATAAAATTGCCTGCCTTGTTGAGTTCAAAATTATTTATATTAAAACCTTTTTTTCCAAATCGGATTGAATTTTTTTCCGATAAATTCCAAGTTTCATAATTTAATAATAAATTTTTAGGAATGACATTAATTTCATAATTCGCACCAACTGGCTTTAAAGTTCCTGCAATTAAGTAGCGTTCTTTATCTTTCAAATCTTTTAATTGAAGTGCGTAATCAATAGTATTATTTTCAATTTTTCCTGAAATAGAAGTGTACGGCAATTGAAAATTTGCGTTTTTTACATCGTCAATTACTGCTTTATAAAATAATGAATTGTCTTTAGTATCAATGGTAATTAAAGCTCCAGAAATTGAATTGGCACCATACACTACATTAGGTATTGTGCCTTTTAAAACAATTGTATCGTTTACAGAATTGTATCTTCCTTCAAGCGCAATTGCAGAAGTGTTTTTAAGCTCGGGAATTAATTTATATAAAATTTTATCGTCTTTGATGTTAATTTTGAAAGCAAATTGCTGTTTTTCGATTCCTGTTCTTTTATATTTATTGATATCATAATATCTAGAAAAAGAATTGCTTACAGATTTTCCTAATTGTGATAAATTGTATTTTCCATCAATATCAGCATTTAAAAATTGTGATTTTACAACTATTCTATTATTGTATTTTGTAGAAATTGCGGTGATTTTTATCGAATCTAAAATAAATTGTTCTTTTTCATTTGCAACAACTAAATGGGTGGCACTTATCTTTCCATTAAGATAATCTAAATCGGCCGATTGAATATCAGCATTCAATTCGCCACGAATTTTCATAGGTCCAGCGTGAAGATTTAATTTGTTTAAATCGGCAATATCAATATTTAAATTTAGCTTACCCGATGGGTATTTACCTTGAAAACTGCCGCTAGAGACCAAGTCAAAAGTCAAGTTTGGATCTTTTGCAATTACAGTAGCATTAAATTTACCTTTGGAAATTTTTCCATTTATTTTTAAATTTTTATAGACATATTTATTATAATCAGCTTTCAAAATTATAGCATTAATAACAGTATTTGCAGTTTTCGGGTTAAATCCAGTTCCATTAATTGAAGTTGCGACCGAAATATTTCCAATGGTACTATTTTTAATTAATTGACCTAAATTAAAATTGTAAAGTGCTACTTTGGCAAAATATTTTTCTTGATTTTTTTTTCTTAAATCTAATTTGGCATCAATCTTCGCATTTCCAAAACTACTGGATACACTTAATTTAGTTATAAAATTTTCGATAGTTCCTTTAAAAATCCCTTTAGTTGCAAATTGATTAGGAATTTTAATTGTGCTAGGAATTGTTCCGTTAGGCAGGAATTCATCGACATCTTTTGCAGAAGATTTTAAATTTTTGATATTTAAATCAAAAAAAGTAGTTTTAATGTTTGGTAAACCTAAAATTTTTCCATTGGCAGTTATTTTGGTGGAACCTATACCACTAACTTGAATATTTGGAATTGAAAGTGCATTCAGTTTACCAAAAATTTTTCCGTTAATTTGAACAACTGCGTTTGAATTTTTTGCAAATGGTTTAGTTTTTTCTAAATTTGGAACAAACAATAAAATGTCTTTAAAACTAATTTTGCTGTTTGAAAAATTAGCATTTATCTGTAATTGTCCAAAGTTATTTGTTACTGAATTTAAGGAAGGATAACCAACAATAATTTGATTTTTAATTTCTGTTTGAGGCATCTTTAAATATAAATTTTTTAGTGAAGCTCCTTTTTCTCCATAAAAAAAATCCGTTTTTAATGCTTGAACAGAAACTCCGCTTTTATCGTTTACAGAAAATTTTGTAATGTTTCCAGAAATAGTTTTTGAATTGTAACTTATCTTATCTGCTTGAAAATTAAAATCTTTTACATCAAGATGATGGTAATCAATTCCTTTTTTTAAAGGTACCGAATTATTGTCATCAAATTTAAAATCAATTTTACTTATATCTGTTTTCCTACTTTTTACATTCCAACTAATTGAGGATGAATTTGGAATAGTAACTATTGCCTTATTTATAATACGTTTACCCAAAATAATATTTCCCTTTGTATTAACCATTTTAAGTGACTCAAAATCTACTTTTTGGTTTTTTAAATCAATACTATTAATTTTAAGATCTATTTTTTTAATTGCTATATTAGATGAAAACTTAGTATTATCACTAAAATAATCAACATCAATATTTGCAAGATTTATTTCATCAATTTTTATTTTAAAATCCTTTTCAACAGACTTTTTGTTAGATACTATTTTCACTTTTTCTAAAGGTTGCGTATAACCTTGTTTCCATTTTGCTTTAAATCCGTCCAAATTTATCCTTGGAATTTCAAAATCTAAATTATCAATATTGCACTTCTTTATTTGTGTTTCAAAATGTTTTATATAAGTGTACACCTTATTTTTAGAAATGGCATCATCGTATCTAAATTTTACTTCTTCTAACTTTATTTTATTAATAGAAAAAGTCATTGGAGTTGCTTTGCTTTCTTTTTTAGAAGGAGACGAAAACGCTTTGATAATGTAATCAAAATTTAAAATAGAATCTTTGTCTTTCGCAATATTAGCATTAATTCCTTCAAGAAAAATAGCATTAATCTCGACTTTGTTATTAACTAATTCAAATAAACTAATATCTACAGCAATTTTTTTAGCGAACAAAAGAGTATCTTTTTTTTGATCTTCAAAATAAATTCCTTCTAAAATAATTTTTTTAGGAAGTCCAATTTCTATTTTATTAAGCGCAACTTTAGTATGAATTTTTCCTTCTAAATAGTTAATTGCCTTATTTTTAGCGAAATTTTGAATTGAGGGTATTTGTAATAAAATAACAAGTAATAAAAACAGAATTAGAATTGAACCCAAAATCCACAATACTGCCTTTAAAGATTTCTTTAAAAAAATTTTAATTCGATTTTGAGCCGTTTTGTCCAAGTAGTAAAATAAGATTATTAACTTACAAAGTTGATTATTTAATTTTAAAATTAGTTATATAATTATTTGTAAATATTGTATAGTTTTAGGAATTTCAAAAAAATAAAAAGGATTGATATACAAAATTTTTTCAAAATTTAATTTTCATTTTCAATTAATTCTGCAACCAATCGACCCGATTTCATGGCTGCATTTATGGAACCATTCATTAAATGATCACCACAAATGAATAGCTTATCATTAATTTTTAAATCACTTTTTAAAACTTCATTTTTAACTTTTTCTTGATTGGGCAAGGCATATTTAATGCGATACGTTTTCAACATTTTCCAAGCATCAACTTGATTACCATACCAATTTTTAAGGGCTGCTTTCATATTCTCGGCTAAAGTTTCATCATCAATTGTTGGAATTCCGTTTAACGAAACGGCAATTAAAACTTTGCCTTCGGGAGCATATTTCTTTGATATATTGGTCATTACAGTCAAGTTATTAACCCATTTTTTATCTATTGAAGCATTTAAAACTACAACGGCTTTGCTAGTCGGAGCAATTTTGGCTTCAAAATAAACATTGGTAACTTGATTAAAATTCTGTTTACTTTTTGAAACATAATTACTTGCAAAACCAGTGGCTTCTGTAGCAATCATAATTTTATCAGTAACAAAAGTTTGCGCGTTTTCACAAATAATTTTATTGTTTTCAATTTCACTAACTTTTACATTATAATGAATCGAATTTTCTGGAAGCATGGCCACCAATTGTCTCGGAATTTCTTCCATACCCAATTCTGGAATAGCGGCATCGCCCTCGGAAAACATTTTCATCACAAAATCAAACATATTACTTGAAGTTTTTAACTCATTTTCTAAAAAAATTCCTGAAAAGAACGGTTTGTAAAAACGTTCAATCATTTTTGTACTGAAACCATATTTTTTAAGTTGAGCAATTGTATCTGTTTCTTCTTGTTGAAAAATAGTTTCAACTGAAATTTTAATCAATTTAGTTTTTAAGAAAAAGGTATTTATTTTATCTTTTAAAGTTCCAACAGGAGCAAATAAGGTAGAAAATAGAGCCGATGGTCGTCGAAAAGGATCAGCAATTTCAAATTGTCCGTTTTCATAAAGTACAGTGGCTCCGGGTAAAAAGCGTTTTAAATTTAGTTTTTCGTAATCCAACAATGCTTTTGTTTCGGGATATTCGGTCAATAAAACTTGAAAACCTTGATCCAGTCGAAATCCATTCACAATATCAGTTTTTATTCTTCCTCCAGCACGGTCGGATGCCTCTAGAATTTGAATTTTGAATCCTTTTTTATGCAAGTAAACTGCGGCTGTTAGACCAGAAATTCCTGCTCCAATAATTGTTATGGTTGGTTTCATTTATTTGATTTGTGCAAAAATAAGGAATAGATTTTTTTAAACACTTCAAACTATCTTTTAATTTAAAAATGAAATTAATACTTCAATTTTTTCATATTCTCCAAATAACCACGACTTACTCGAACGGTATCATTATTAGTCATTAAAATATCAAAAGCGGTTAAATTTTTAGAAACTTCAATAACAAAATTGATATTTATAATTGAGGAACGATGTACTCGAATAAAAATTTCAGGATTCAATTTAGTTTCTAAAATCGAAATTCCAAAATTGCTTAAAAACGAATTTTCTTTAGTAAATAGTTTTGAATAATCGCCAAAAGCTTCAATTCTGACAATATCTTTTACAGCAATTGTAATTAATTTTTTTGAAGTTTGAACTAAAATACGCTCTGGAAAATTGGTTTTGTTTATCAATAAATCTTCTGTAAATGGGCGCAATTTTTCAAAATTAGAATCGATTCTATCAATAGCAATTTTGAATCGTTCTTGTGTGTAAGGCTTCAATAAATAATCAACTGCGTGCACTTCAAATGCTTTAAGTGCATACTTATCGTAAGCCGTAGAAAAAATTATTTGCGGAATTTCTTCCAGATAATTAATTACTTCAAAACCATTTAATCCAGGCATTTGAATGTCTAAAAAAATCAAATCAGGCTTAAATTCGTTAATTATTTTAACAGCATCAACTCCATTATTTGCTTCGCCAACAATAAAATAATCCGAATAATCTTCAAGATATTCTTTAATTAATTTTCGTCCCGCCGATTCGTCATCAACTATTACAACCTTTTTCATTTGGTTTCAATTTCAAATTCAATTTTTAAACCTTTTGGAATATTATCAGATAACTTTAGCGTTGAGTTATAAGTTTTTTCTAGAATTAACTTAATATTTGTCAAACCAATTCCTTTACCAAAAACTTGGGTTGTATCAATAATTCCGATTCCAGTATCGGCAATTGTAAAATGTAATTTGCTGTCAATTTTAATTATCTCAATTGCTACTTGACCGCCTTCAATTAAATAAGATATTCCGTGTTTTACGGCATTTTCAACTAAAGGCTGAATAATCATTGGCGGGATTTTTTCGTTTAAAATAGATTCATCAATATTTATTTTTATTTGCAAACGATTTTCGAATCTGGCTTTTTCGAGTTCTAAATATTGATTTACAAAATTTATTTCATCACGAATAGATACAAAATCCGATTGTGATGCTTGCAATTGATAGCGAAACATATCCGCCAAGGTAGCAATCATTTTTCGAGTATTTTCTAATTCTTTTGGTACAGATGCGTTTATGGTGTTGAAAACATTGTATAAAAAATGCGGATTTAATTGTGATTTTAATGCCGATAATTCATTTTTTAACGATAATTCTCGAAGTTGCGATTGTATTTTTTGTTGCTCTAAATTGTCATTATAATATTCAAAAGCGTGTAAAACTCCGAATTGAATACAATAAAATAGTCCAGGAATGTAAATGTCCCAAGCCTGACCAGAGCCTCTAAGATGCGAAAAATGAAACGATTCCATAATAAAATAATACAATTGTTGCCAAACCAAAATAAAAATCGGCAAGGTTATTAAGTGAATTAGCAATCTATGTAGAAATATTTTTTTTCTAAAAAATTTAAAAATTAAAAACCAAATCGGAATTGTAATTATAAATTTTAAAAAATAATCTAAAAATGGAAACTTTAAATTTTCAAAACTATATATTGGTTGGCCTTTATTATAATCAGACTGACTATAATTTAATGCTAAATAATATGAAAGCATAAAAAAAAAGTAAAACAATAAAATTCCAAATGCATATTTAATTTTTATTCCTAATATTTTATTGTCCATACAGATTCAATTTTAATTATAAAATTACATTAATTTTTAAAAATTCACTATTTTTTTCGACAGATTGACCTATTTGCCGACGAATTGAAATTTGTGTAATCTATCGATAAATAGGTCAACTCAACAGAAATTGATTTTTTGTTTGATGCAAATGTTTAAAATTTGTACCAACAAAAAAATATAAATTATGAAAACTTCAATCACAATTCTAGTTCTTTTATTTACAATTGTAATGAATTCGCAAAAATTTGAAATTAGCGGAAGCGTCTCAAATTTTGATAATAAAGACAATTCAATTACAATTTCGCTTTTTGAAAGTTCCAAATCGACTTTAATGAAAATTAATAATCCCAATAATAAAGGAGAATTTAGTTATAAGGAAATTTCAAACGGAAATTATTTTATTAGAATATCTGGAAACGAAATTGAGGATTACCAATCTCCATTTTTTGAAATTAAAAATCAAAATTTGGTTTTAGAAAGAATTACTGTAACAAAAAAAGCAATGCAATTAAATGAAGTTGTAGTTGTTAAGAAAAAACCAGTTGTTGAAGTTTTTGCAGACAAAACTGTTTTTAATGTTCAAAATACTTTGAGTGCAATTGGTATTTCAGCATTTGAATTGCTACGAAAAGCACCTGGAATAATAATCAATAACAATGATGATTTAATTGTTGAAGGAAAAACGGGTGTTCAAATTTATATTGACGGAAAGCCAAGTGTACTTTCTGGACAAGATTTAACCAATTATCTCAAAACAATTCAATCGTCAGATGTTGATTTAATTGAGATTATTACAAATCCTTCATCTAAATTTGATGCTGCTGGAAATGCAGGAATCGTAAATATTAAATTGAAAAAAGACAAGCGTTTTGGCACCAACGGAAATTTGGGTTTTGGTTTTGCCGTTGGTAAATTTTCAAGATACAATAGTTCATTATCATTAAATAATCGAACTAAGAAAACCAATTTATTTGGAAATTACAGCAATAATTTCAACGATTCGTACAGTTTTATAAATCTATATAGAGTGCAATCGAATACTATTTTTGATTCAAGAACTACAAATAAATATGAAGAAAACACTAATAACATAAAAGTAGGTTTGGATTATTTTGCCAACAAAAAACATATTTTTGGAGTAGTTATAAACTCCAATTTCAACAACAATTTTTCTGATGGAAACACACGAACTACAATAATTACAGTCGGAAACTCAAATCTAAATCAGGTTTTAGTTGCTCAAAGCAATTCGAAAGCAAACACTTACAACATTCAAACCAATTTTAATTATCGTTTTGCTGATACTTTAGGGCATACTTTAAATTCAGATTTTGATTACGGAAAATATAAAAACCAACGTGAAAATTTTCAACCAAATTCATACTTTAACGGCGATGAAACTGCTATACAAAATCAGTTTATTTACAAAATGAATACTCCGATTAACATCGATATTTTGAGTTTTAAAACCGATTATGAGCAAAATTTATGGAATGGAAAATTAGGACTTGGATTTAAGACATCGGTTGTAAATACTAACAATGTTTTTGATTTTTTTGATGTAATAAATGATCAATTGATAGCGAATTCCAATAGAAGTAATACCTTTAATTTTCAAGAAAATATAAATGCGATTTATTTTAATTATTCAAATAAATTTAAAAAAATAAATTATCAGTTTGGATTGCGAGCCGAGCAAACTATTTCGCAAGGTGATTTAATAAGCAACCAATCAAACGTGAATAATTCTGTAAAACGAAATTACACCAATTATTTTCCAAGTGCGGGTTTAACTTTTAATGCAAACGAAAACAATTCATTTGCTGCAAATTATTCTAAAAGAATACAGCGACCAAACTATCGATCCTTAAATCCGTTTGAAATGCAATTAGATGAACTGTCTTTAAGCCGAGGCAACCCATTTTTGCAACCACAATACACGGATAGTTTTAAGGTTTCACATACCTATAAATATACATTGACTACAAGTTTTAGTTACAGTTTTATAAAAGATTTTTTTGCCGAAGTAACAAGTGCTGAAGGCTTAAACAGAAGTGTAATGACAACCAAAAATGTAGCCAACCAAAAAGTATATAATTTAGGTATTTCTTATTCGTTTTCGTTTGCTAAATGGTGGGAAGTATATTCAAATGTTGACTTTTCAAACAGTTCTTATAAGGGTAATGATGTGAATTTTGTATCAATTACTCAAAATAATTTTTCTTGTTATTCATCTAATACTTTTTCGCTGCCAAGTAAAACTAAGTTAGAAGTTTCAGGTTGGTTTACAACACCATCTGTTTGGGGCGGCACTTATCGAACAAAAAGTTTAGGCTCATTGGATTTAGCAGTTCAAAAAAAGGTTTTAAAAGATAAATTAAATATTCGAATGGCAGTTAGTGATTTGTTTTACACTTCTAATTGGCAAGGCGACACCAAATTTGGCGAAGTTTTTATAAAAGCAAATGGCGGTTATGACAGCCGTCAATTTAAAATTAATTTGAGTTATAATTTTGGGAATTCAAATGTAAAATCAACAGTTAAAAAAACTGGAATTGATGAGGAGAATAAGAGGATTTGAACCATTTTGAAATTGGTTATAAATTTTGTAATTTTGTTTAAAACTATTAAGTTTATGGGAGTTCCTGAATTAAAATATGTTACTGTTTCAGAATATCTTCAAGAAGAACGTTTCGCAACTGAAAAGCACGAATATTTAGAAGGAGAAGTATTTGCAATTAGCGGTGCATCAATTCCGCATAATAAAATTTTTTCGAATACTTTTGGAGAATTATCCTTTAAATTAAAAGGCAAACATTGTCAACTTTTTGGTAGTGATTTAAGAGTTCATATTCCTCAAATATGCTTTTTACCTATCCAGATATCTCTATAATTTGCGGCGAAATTGAAACTACTGATGACAAATTTGATACCGTAACAAATCCGTCGGTAATTATTGAAATTTTATCGGCATCGACCAGAAATTATGACATTGGTAAAAAATTTTATTTGTACCGAGAAATCGAAAGTTTAAAAGAATATATTTTGATTGATTCTGAAAAAGTAGCAGTTGAAAAGTATATTAAAAATGTTGACAACAGTTGGCTATTGACTGAATATAAGTCAATAGATTCTGAATTTTTAATTGATACTGTTGGTTTGAGTTTGAAATTGGTTGATGTTTATTTTGGGGTTGAGTTTTCTTCTTAATTACATTTCTTACCAGCCCAGATTGCAATGGAAATCCTTTTTGTTCGCCGCGGCGAACAAAAAGATTGGAATGTAAAGCTGGAAATAGCTCCAGATTGCTTCGTTTCTCGCAATGACAAAACAAAATCCGACATCTTGTCATACAATAAACCGACAATTTTAACAAAAACTGACAATTTAAATCCATTTTCCCATTGGCATAATGATTGCTTTTTGAGTACTCGAGTTATAAAACTGAATTTTCACAAAAATTAAATAAATATAAAAATGGGAAAAATAATCGGAATTGATTTGGGTACAACCAATTCTTGCGTATCTGTAATGGAAGGTCAAGAAGCTGTAGTAATACCAAATTCAGAAGGAAAAAGAACAACACCATCAATCATTGCATTTGTAGAAGGTGGTGAAATCAAAGTAGGTGATCCTGCTAAAAGACAAGCAGTAACCAATCCAACAAAAACTATTGGTTCTATAAAACGTTTTATGGGACACACCTTTACGGAAACTACTAACGAGGCAAAAAGAGTTCCTTATTCGGTTGTAAAAGGTGACAACAATACACCAAGAGTTGATATTGACGGACGTTTGTATTCTGCACAAGAATTGTCGGCAATGACACTTCAAAAAATGAAAAAAACAGCCGAAGATTATTTGGGTCAAACAGTTACAGAAGCAGTTATAACTGTTCCTGCTTATTTTAACGATGCTCAACGTCAGGCTACAAAAGAAGCTGGAGAAATTGCAGGATTAAAAGTAATGAGAATTATAAACGAGCCAACTGCTGCGGCATTAGCTTACGGATTGGACAAAAAAGGAACAGACCAAAAAATTGCTGTTTACGATTTAGGTGGTGGAACTTTTGATATTTCTATACTTGAATTAGGAGACGGAGTTTTTGAAGTACTTTCTACAAACGGAGATACGCATTTAGGTGGAGACGATTTTGACCAAACAATCATTGACTGGTTGGCAGATGAATTTAAAGCTGAAGAAGGAATTGATTTACGTCTTGACCCAATGTCATTACAAAGAATAAAAGAAGCTGCTGAAAAAGCGAAAATCGAATTATCTTCTTCTACACAAACTGAAATCAACTTACCATATGTTACGGCTACTGCAAGTGGACCAAAACACTTGGTAGAGACTTTAACAAGATCTAAATTTGAGCAATTAGCTCATGAGCTAGTAAAACGATCTATGGATCCTGTGAAAAAGGCATTAAGTGATGCTGGACTTTCTGTAAGCGATATAGACGAAGTTATTTTAGTAGGTGGTTCTACTCGTATTCCTAAG
>JBBRCJ010000030.1:0-36872 GCA_038204955.1 Flavobacteriales bacterium | reverse complement strand
AAGTCGAAAGTCGAAAGTCGAAAGTGAAAAATTAACAACTTTTCTAACTATAAGACAACAATCTCAAAAAACAGCTGGCGCACCAAATATTGCTTTAGCTGATTTTATTGCTCCAAAAGATTCTGGAAAACAAGATTATATTGGCTGTTTTTGTGTAACAACAGGATTTGGAGTTGATGAAAAAGCAGCCGAATTTGAAAAAGATTTAGATGATTATAATTCGATAATGATTAAAGCATTGGCTGATAGATTTGCCGAAGCTTTTGCCGAATATTTGCATTTAAAAGTTCGTAAAGAAATTTGGGGTTATGCTTCCGAAGAAAATTTATCAAATATGGATTTGATTGCCGAAGAATACAAAGGAATTCGTCCTGCGCCAGGTTATCCTGCTTGTCCAGATCATTTGGAGAAACCAACAATTTTCAGTTTGTTAAATGTTGAAGAAGAAATAGGAGTTACCTTAACCGAAAGTATGGCAATGTGGCCGGCATCATCAGTTTCCGGATATTATTTTGGAAATCCAGAAAGTAAATATTTCGGACTCGGAAAAATTAAAGAAGATCAAGTAATAGATTATGCCAAACGTAGAGGAATTTCTACCGAAATGGCTACAAAATGGCTATCGCCGAATATAGCAGATTAAAAAATTTGTTTGAAGTTTAAAGTTTCAGGTTGCGTAAAGAACTTGAAACTTGAAGCTTGAAACCTGAAACAAAAAAATAATGAAAGTAACGCAACACATAGAAAACGCCAACGGAAAACCTTTATTTTCTTTTGAAATTTTGCCACCATTAAAAGGACAAAATATTCAATCAATTTTTGATAGTATTGATCCATTAATGGAATTCAATCCGCCATTTATTGACGTGACATATCATCGTGAAGAATATGAATTTAAGGAATTACCAAGCGGTTTATTGCAAAAGAAAATTGTGAAAAAACGACCTGGAACAGTTGGTATTTGTGCTGGAATTCAAAACAAATATTCAGTTGATGCAATTCCACACATACTCTGTGGTGGTTTTACTAAAGAAGATACCGAGAATTTATTAATTGATTTAGATTTTCTTGGAATTAATAATGTTGTGGCAATGCGAGGTGATGCATTAAAAAATGAAACGTATTTTAAACCAGAAAAGGAAGGAAACGAATATGCTTCTGACCTAGTTTTGCAAGTTAATAACCTAAATAAAGGAATTTATTTAGACGAAGATTTACAAAATTCTGCTTGTACTAATTTTTGTATTGGAGTAACGGGTTATCCAGAAAAACATATGGAAGCACCAAGTTTAGACAGTGACATTCATTTTACCAAATTAAAAATTAAAAATGGTGCCGATTATATAGTAACTCAAATGTTTTTTGATAATAAAAAATTCTTTGAATATGTTGCTAAATGTCGTGCTGCTGGAATTACGGTTCCAATAATTCCGGGTTTGAAACCTATTGCAACAAAGAAACAATTGAACTTGATTCCGCACCGATTTTCGTTAGAATTACCTGATGATTTAATTATGGCGGTGGTAAAAGCAAAAGATAATGATGCCGTTAGACAAATTGGGATTGAATGGTGCACGCAACAAAGTAAAGAACTAGTTGAAGCTGGAATTCCGGTTTTACATTACTATTCTATGGGAAAAGCTGAGAATATTAAAGCAATTGCAAAGGAGGTTTTTTAAAATAAAAATGGCTTAAAAATAAATTTAAGCCATTTTAATATGGATATTCTAATTAATTATTTTTTGCTACCGTCAATTATAGCACCTGTACCAGCACCAATACCTGCCCCAGCAAGTCCACCAATAATTGCACCTTCGCCTTTTTTCTTACTTATAATTGCTCCGGTTACTGCACCAACTCCTGCACCAATTACTGCGCCTTTTGCTGCACCACTCCAACCTTTTCTTTTAGTAGTCGTTGTTGTCGTTGTTGAATTAGGCGTTGAAGAAACTTTATTTACAATGACAACTTTTTTTTCCTTTTCAACTTTTACCATTTCGGCAGTCATTGAGTCAATAACTTTTTGTTTTTCCATTACAATTTTCATAGAATCTATGGTTACTTGCTTATCGTTTTGAACCATTCCTGCTCTATCAGAATTTTTGCAAGATGAAACAAGTACTGCAAAAACTGTTATTGATGTTAAAATCACATTTTTCATAAAATTAGTATTTAAATATTATTTTACAAATTACGCTCTATCTTGGTGTTTGGTTCTTATAGAATTCCCTTATTATGTTACATAATTTTTAGATTTTTACAAAAGGAAACTTTTTTATTTAAATTTTGAGTTTTTTGCTAATATTAAAATTGTTTTTTAGCAGGATTACCTTAAATATCAAATGATATTGCTATCCGATTGTAATTTTATTTAAAAATAACTTCGACTAAATTAATATACAAGTTCTTTTCTGTCTTTAATAATTTATTAAAAGAAAATAGCCAAGTAAGTATGGCTGCTCAAACCATTTTTGTCCTCGAATGTATGGATTTTTTTTGACAATAAGGAAAAAGGATAGCGATGCCAATTAATTAGAGACAAAACTGCTGCTTTTAATAAAAACTAATCAAAAATTTACTACTAAACCATTGATTTTATTACGAAAACGTTGTAAATATAAAATTTTAACGTTTGTTTTATAAAAAATACTATGCACGCATACTAAAATTAAAAAACTATTTTGTATTTTTGTTATATAATAAAATCTATAACACTCAACATATGAAAATATTAGTTTGCATCAGCCACGTCCCTGATACTACTTCAAAAATTAATTTTATCAATAACGACTCTGAATTTGATACCAACGGAGTACAATATGTAATTAATCCAAACGATGAATTTGGTTTAACACGTGCCATTTGGTTTCAAGAGCAGCAAGGTGCAAACGTTACTGTTGTGAATGTTGGTGGACCAGACACTGAGCCTACTTTAAGAAAAGCATTGGCAATTGGTGCAAACGAAGCCATAAGAATAAATGCAACTGCAACAGACGGGTTTTTTGTTGCAAAACAATTGGCAGAAGTTATAAAAACGGGCAGTTACGATTTAATAATTTGTGGTAAAGAATCGTTAGATTATAACGGCGGAATGGTTCCTGGAATGATTTCGGGATTATTAGGGTATAATTTTGTAAATTCTTGTACCGATTTAAAAATTGATGGAATTTCTGCAAAAGCAGCTCGTGAAATTGATGGCGGAAAAGAAATTATAGCAACTAGTTTACCATTAATAATTGGTGGGCAAAAAGGACTGGTTGAAGAAAAAGATTTACGAATTCCAAATATGCGAGGTATTATGACGGCACGAACTAAAGTTTTAACAGTTCTAGAACCTATTGCCGCAAATGCTGAAACTAAAGCAGTAAAATTTGAAAAGCCAGCTGCAAAATCGGCAGTAAAATTAGTTAGTGCTGATAATTTAGATGAACTAATTAGTTTGTTACATAACGAAGCAAAAGTAATATAGCCTTTTAACCCCTAAATAAGGAGAGTTTTAAAAGAAAAATTAAAAAAATTGAAAATAATTCGCCAACGCTTAAAGCCCCGCTCTTTTAGAGAAGGATTTGAGAGAGGCTTCTAAAATCTAAAATTATATGTCATTATTAATTTATGCCGAATCGGCTGATGGGAAATTAAAAAAAGTAGCACTTGAATTAGCATCCTATGCTAAAAAAGTAGCGGAAATGTTAGGCACTTCTGTCACCGCAGTAACAGTTAACGCTAATGATGTTTCCGAATTAGCAAAATACGGAGTTGACAAAGTATTGAAAGTAACCAATGATAAATTGGAAAACTTTAATGCAAAAGCCTATGCCGATGTAGTTAAACAAGCAGCACAAAAAGAAGGTAGTAAAGTAGTAGTACTTTCATCTACAACAGACAGTTTATATTTGGCTCCCTTAGTTTCTGTTGGTTTAGAAGCTGGTTTTGCATCAAATGTAGTTTCCTTGCCTTTGGGTACAAGTCCGTTTCAAGTTAAAAGAACTGCTTTTTCTAACAAAGCATTTAACATTACAGAAATTTCTACCGATGTAAAAGTTTTGGCTATTGGAAAAAATTCTTACGGATTGCACGAAAATGAGGGCTCAATTTCAGAAGAAGTTTTTAACCCTAATTTAAATGATGCTGATTTTGATGTTAAAGTAGAATCAGTTGAAAAAGCAACTGGAAAAGTTACTATTGCAGATGCTGATATTGTCGTATCTGGTGGGCGAGGTTTAAAAGGACCGGAAAATTGGGGATTAATTGAAAATTTAGCCGCTGTCTTAGGAGCAGCAACCGCTTGTTCAAAACCGGTTTCTGATTTAGGTTGGAGGCCTCACAGTGAGCACGTTGGGCAAACAGGAAAACCAGTAGCGACTAATTTATATATCGCAATTGGAGTTTCGGGCGCCATTCAACATATTGCGGGAATTAATTCTTCTAAAATAAAAGTAGTTATCAATTCTGATCCAGAAGCACCTTTCTTTAAAGTTGCCGATTACGGAATTGTAGGTGATGCTTTTGATATTGTACCAAGATTGACCGAAAAACTAAAAGCATTTAAAGCACAAAATGCTTAAATTAAATGTCATATAAATTTTAATTATAATTTTTATAAATTTTAAAATAACTATCTATTTATTAGGTAGTTTTTTTATGAAATATAATTTCAAAGCAAAAAGATTTCGTTTCTTTGCATCATACTGTTGTTAACGTAAAATTAAAGTTAAAATTAAATTTGATTGTTTGTTTTGGATCAGATACTCTAAAAACAACTTTCTATAATCTAAAATCTATAATGAGTTTAGTAAAACTTACCATAAAAGGAATATCTTATAGTCAAACACAAAATGGCGCATATGCTTTAATTTTGAATGAAGTTGATGGAGATAGAAAATTACCAATTGTCATCGGAGCATCCGAAGCGCAGTCAATTGCCATTGCCTTAGAAAAAGAAATCAAACCACCACGACCACTTACTCATGATTTATTTAAAAATTTTGCGGATAGATTTGATATCGTTGTTAAACAAGTAATTATTCATAAGCTAGTTGATGGTGTTTTTTACTCCAGTATTATTTGTGAACGTGATAAAATTGAAGAAATTATTGATGCTCGAACTTCCGACGCTATTGCTTTGGCACTAAGATTTAATGCTCCTATTTTTACTTATAAAAATATATTAGACAAAGCAGGAATATATTTAAATGCCAATTCATCGAATCCAGAAAGTGCTACCCAAAATGAAGATGGAATTTTATCTGAACCAGAAACGTTTGGATTAGAAACCTCAGAAAACAAAACTGAGGAAGGTTATGTAAAATTCAGTTTATCAGAATTGCACGAATTTTTAGAAATGGCTGTACAAGAAGAAGATTATGAAAAGGCAGCTCGCATTCGTGACGAAATTTCTAAAAGAGAATTTTAGTATATTGTTTTTCAAGATATAAATTAAAATAACACTATTTAAATGTTTTCAACAGCTGATTTTATTTTAAAAAACTATTCCAAAAATTTAGAAAGTGGTCAATTCGAATGGAGCGCACCCAGTAATATTGCTTTAGTTAAATATTGGGGAAAAAAAGAAAATCAAATCCCTGCAAATCCTTCAATAAGCTTTACGCTAAAAAATTGTAAAACAATTACTAAACTTTCATTTTCTAAAAAAGTAGCTGATGGAAAAATATCGTTTGATTTACTTTTTGAAGGCAAACCAAAAGAGGATTTTAAACCTAAAATTGAGAAATTTTTTGAAAGAATTGTTCAATATTGTCCTTTTTTAACCGATTTCCATTTTATAATTGATACTCAAAATACTTTTCCACACAGTTCAGGTATAGCATCTTCAGCTTCAGGAATGGCTGCTTTGGCAATAAATATAATGAGTTTAGAAAAAGAATTAAATCCTGAAATAAAGGATTATTATTTTTATGCAAAAGCATCTTTTTTAGCTCGTTTAGGCAGCGGAAGTGCTTGCCGAAGCATAAAAGGGAAAATTGTTGCTTGGGGCAAACATCAAGAAATTGATGGAAGTTCGGATTTATTTGGTGTAGAATTCAACACTAGCATCCATCTAAATTTCAATAATTATCAAGATACTATTTTGTTGGTCGATAAAGCTGAAAAGCAAGTTTCGAGTACTATTGGTCACGATTTGATGCACAATCATCCCTATGCCGAAAGACGTTTTGAGCAAGCACACGAAAATTTATCGAAATTAAAAAAGGTGTTACAAAACGGAAATTTAATCGATTTTATAGCTATTGTTGAAAGTGAAGCCTTGACTTTACACGCAATGATGATGACTTCGATGCCCTATTTTATTTTAATGAAACCAAAGACGTTGGAAATTATAAATAAAATTTGGAAGTTTAGAACAGAAACTAAAATACCAGTCTGTTTCACGCTTGATGCTGGTTCAAATGTGCACGTTTTGTATCCCGAAAACGTTACAGTTGAAGTTTTGCAATTTATTAAGGCTGAATTAGTTGGCTATTGTCAAAATGGTCAGTATATTTGTGATGAAATTGGAGTAGGAAGTCAACAAATAAAATGATTTAACAGATGGACATTCAAGCAACAAAAACCGAATTAATGCATTTATTGCTTCAAACCGAAGATGTTTCGATTTTAGAAAAAATTAAAAACGTTTTTAAAACCGAAAAAAAAGATTGGTGGGATGAGTTGAGTGATTTGCAAAAAGCCGAAATAGAAGAAGGTGAAAGAGAAATTGAAAGAGGCGAATTCGTTACTTGGGAAGATTTAAAGAAAGAAATAAAATTAAGAAAAACGTCTAAAATTAATGTTTAGACAAGTTATATTTTCAAAAACGGCTAGAAAAAAATTATTGCTTTTACTTGATCATTTAGAACTAGTTTGGTCAATTAAAGTTCGTGAGGAGTTTGAAATTAAATTAGATAATTGTATTGAAATTATAAAATCAATACCCGAAAGTTTCATAAAATCTGAAATAAATAAAAGTAGATACAAATGCGTTGTAACAAAACAAACGACTATTTATTATCGATTTAATTCAAAAAGCATCACAATAATTACAGTTTTCGACACCAGGCAAGACCCAAAAAAGATTAAAAAAATACAATAATATGAAAGGACCCTTATTTTACTCAAAAATTTTACTTTTCGGAGAATACGGCATCATTCGTGATTCAAAAGGGCTTTCAATTCCGTATAATTTTTATAATGGAGCACTAAAAGTAGATGAAAATCCTACTTTAGAATCTAAAAAATCTAATGAAAATTTACAACGATTCGTTGTATATTTAGATAATTTACAGCAAACGCAACCTAAATTAGTCTCGTTTAATTTAGATTTATTAAAATCGGATGTTGAGCGAGGAATGTACTTTGATTCTAGCATTCCACAAGGCTATGGCGTTGGAAGTAGCGGTGCATTAGTAGCAGCGATTTATGATAAATATGCCAAAGATAAAATTACAGTTTTAGAGAATCTAACTCGTGAAAAGTTGTTGAATTTAAAACAAATTTTTTCTCAAATGGAATCATTTTTTCACGGAAAAAGTTCGGGTTTAGATCCGTTAAATAGTTATTTAAGCATACCAATTTTGATCAATTCACAAGACAACATTGAAGCTACTGGAATTCCAACACAATCATTGAACGGGAAAGGCGCAGTGTTTTTGTTAGATTCGGGTATTGTTGGTGAAACGGCTCCAATGGTTAGTATCTTTATGGAAAAATTGAAAGATGAAGGTTTTAGAACTATGCTGAAATCACAATTCATTAAATATACTGATTCTTGTGTAGAAAATTTTTTAGGTGGCGATTTAAAAGCACTTTTTGCAAATACTAAAAAATTGTCAAAGGTAGTTTTAAGTAATTTTAAACCAATGATTCCCGAGCAGTTTCATAAGCTTTGGCAACAAGGAATTGACAGTAATGATTATTATTTAAAACTCTGTGGATCGGGCGGTGGCGGTTATATTTTGGGCTTTACCGAGGATTTTGAAAAGGCTAAACTTGCCTTAAAAAATTATAAATTAGAAATAGTTTACAATTTCTAAAACTTAAAAATGATTTCACGCAAAACCAAACATTTTTCACTGAAAATCATCAGTATGGTTTCTGTAGTGCGAGGTTATAATGTGGCCATTATTGCTATTGCCCAGTATTTGGCATCTATTTTTATAATGGCTCCCGAAAAAAGAGCTATTTCGGTTTTACTCGATTATAATTTGTTTTTATTGGTTTTAGCATCAAGTTTGACAATTGCTTCAGGATATATAATCAACAACTTTTATGATTCAAAAAAAGATTTAATCAACAGACCTATTAAATCTAAACTTGACCGTTTGGTGAGTCAAAAAACAAAGTTACAAGTCTATTTTAGTTTGAATTTCTTGGTTGCAGCAATTGCTTTTTTAGTTTCTTTTAAAGCTTTTTTGTTTTTTTCGGTTTATATTTTTATCATTTGGTTTTACTCACACAAACTTAAAAAACAATTAATTATTGGTAATTTAACAGCCTCTGTTTTAGCGGTACTTCCTTTTTTTGCTATTTTATTGTACTATAAGAACTTTTATCCAGAAATTTTTGCTCACGCTATTTTTTTATACTTATTAATTTTAACTCGTGAAATTATTAAAGATTTAGAAAATTTAAAAGGTGATATTGCCAATAATTACCAAACAATTCCAGTTGTTTTTAGCGAAGATTTAGCAAAAAAAGTAGTTACTGTTTTAACAATCTCTACTTTATTTCCGATATATTTTTTAATAACGATTTATGATGTTGGTTATATGGATACTTATTTTTACATAAGTTTAATAGTTTTAATTGGGTTTTTAATACTTCTTTGGAAATCCGACGATAAAATTGACTATTTACGGCTTCACAATATTTTAAAAATAGTTATTGTTTCGGGTGTCTTTTGTATTGTTTTAATTAAACCTGAAGTTGTTTTACATTTTAGAAAATTAATTTAAAACTCGAATAGACTACTTTTTTTTATAAAAATTTCATTTTCAAATTATGAAAAATTCAAATCTTGTTATTTTAAAAGTTTTTATACTTTTTATACTTTTAAATTCTTGTAAACAACAAGAGAACACTTTAATTACCGACTCAAAGTCAAGCGATAATCCAACTCAAAACGGCAATTTAAAGTTCGATTTTTTGCCATCATCAACTTCAAATGAAATTGTAAAACATCAAAATTTCACGTTGTCCTATTTGGAAAAATACGAACAAGCAGAATGGGTTGCATACGAGTTAAAAGTTTCTAATTTAGAAAATCACCATTATAAACGTCCTTTTTTTATTCAAGATGATTTAGTTAATACAGGTTCGGCCGACTGGAAAAATTATAAAAAATCGGGTTATGACAAAGGTCATTTATGCCCCGCTGGAGACATGCAATTTGCTGAAAATGCTTTTAATGATACCTTTTACACCTCTAATATTTCACCTCAAATTCATAGTTTTAATGATGGAATATGGAATACTTTGGAACAAAAAGTTCGATATTGGGCTGCAAAATATAATGGAATTTATGTGGTTACAGGGCCTGTTTTAACTAACGATTTAAAAACTATTGGTAAAGAAAATGTTGCTGTTCCTAATTATTTTTATAAGGTTTTATTAAAAAAATCGGAAAATGATACAAAAATGATTGCCTTTTTAATTCCGGCTCAAGACAGTGACGAACCTATTTATAAATTTGTGGTTTCGGTTGACAAAATTGAAGATTTAACTGGAATAGATTTTTATCCAAAATTAGAGGATACACTAGAAAAAGCACTTGAAAAAAATAGCGATTATAAATCTTGGAGTTTTGATTAAATTCATTTTTTAATTTAAATTACCAAAACCTTAGCCTTGATAGCAATGAAAATCCTTTAATGCCGGTGTTCGGCATTGAAGATTGAAATGGATAGCGAGAATAGCTACTAAACAAACTACCACTCATTCACTTTATTAGCGTCCATTTTTAAGAAAATGAAAAGTAAAATGGTAAAGCCCCAAAGTCCTGATCCACCGTAGGAAAAGAAGGGCAGCGGAACGCCTACAGTTGGAAAAACTCCAACAACCATTGCAATGTTTACAAAAAAGTGTATGAATAATATACCACCAACACAATAACCATAAACTCTGCTGAACTTTGTTTTTTGCCTTTCGGCGAGATAAAATATACGTAAAATTAATACGACAAATAATGCAATTACGACTAAACAACCTGCAAAACCCCATTCTTCGCCAACGGTTGTAAATATATAATCGGTGTGTTGCTCGGGTACAAATCCTCCTTTAGTTTGCGTTCCTTCAAGATACCCTTTTCCTATCCAACCGCCTGACCCTATGGCAATTTCTGATTGGTGGATGTTGTACCCGATGCCTTTTAAATCGACTTCTTTACCTAATAAAATATTAAACCGGTCGCGATGATGCTGTTCAAATACTGTATTAAAGATATAGTTTACAGAAAAACTAAATCCTGAGATTAATACTAAAAGGATACCGCTAAAAACTAAATTTCGGTTAATAAGTCGGCTTTTTAAATAATGTAAAATTAGTCCAACTATTGTTAAACCTACTACTATAAATGGATTGTTGGTTACTAATGTTAAGATAAAAATTACTATGGCTATTAAACCAGTCCATAAATACCAAGGTGCTAAACCTTCACGATAAAGTACTAAAATGAAAACTAAGTAAATCAAAGCACTACCAGGATCGTGAGGAACGATAAGTAAAACGGGTAAAAAAATGATTCCTAAGGCAATTATTTGTTGGTTAACCGATTTTAAATTTATTTGTACATCACTCAAATATTTTGCCAACGCCAATGCTGTTGCTATTTTAGCAAACTCTGATGGTTGTAATCTAAAACTTCCTATTGAATACCAGTTGGTTTGACCTTTTATTGTGGTTCCGAAAACAAATAATCCTGCAATTGAAAATAATCCAATCCCATAAATTATAATAGAAAATTTTTCATAAAATTTGGCATCTAATGATAAGACTACTAAAATTAGCGGAATGTCCAAAATTATAAATAGTAATTGTTTTCCAAAAAACTCATTCATGTCAAAAATTGACGTACCCTCTGCAACTGCCGACAAAGACGATGAATAAATGTTTAACCATCCCATTATCACCAAGGTAATAAAAATGAGAATACTCATCCAGTCTAAATTACTTGTTACACTTTGATTTTTCACGGTATTACTTAATTTTTTTTAAAGTGTCAATTACAATTTCTTTTTTGATTAATTTACCGTTAATCGAATCGCGACGGTGTTTAATATTTGCCAAACTATCGGTAATTTTTATTTTTGTTAAAGTCAAACTGTCTTGGTGTTTACGGGGAAATAATTTGGCGTATTGATCTTTTAAACTTCCATTTAACATTCTAGTTTCTAAATCATTACGGGTTATTTTTTTGCGTAAATACTTTTCAATCATTAATGTGGTAATGGGTCCAGCCCAACGTTTTCCCCAATAACCATTTTCTACAAAAACGGCTATGGCGATTTTTGGATTATCTTTTGGTGCAAAGGCTACAAAAATAGAGTGATCTTGCAATTTAATTCGTTTACCGTTTACTTTTAAAAAGTTCTCGGCAGTTCCAGTTTTTCCGCAAATATCTATTCCAGCAACGCCCAAACCATAAGCAGTCCCTTTATTATATACATCAAAAAGACCGCTAATTACAGGTTCAAAATACTTTTTTTGAATAGTAGTTACGTGTTTGGTGGTGAATTTAGCGTCAATTTTTTGACCTTCAATTTTTTTAATAATATGTGGCGTATAAAAATAACCTCGGTTCGCAACCGCTGCCATCATATTTGCCAATTGAATTGGAGTCATTAATACTTCGCCTTGACCAATTGCATTAGATACAATTGCTGTGCTTCTCCAACCACCGTTTGGATATAATTTTTGATATGTTTTTGCCGTCGGAATTTTGCCTCGTTTTCCTGTTGGCATATCCGTTCCCATATATTCGCCTAACCCAAAACTTTTTAAATGGTTACTCCAAGCATCAACACCTTCTGATGGGGTGTGAAACTGGTTGATGGTTTTCATATATACATTTGCAAAATAACTGTTGCAAGATTTATAAATTCCATTATGCAATACTACACTAGTAAATAAACCGCAGTGACATTTCATAAATCGACCACGTCCATAGCTAAAGCCGCCTCGACAAGCAAATGCTGTAGTTTCATCAATGGCTCCTTCTTGCAAGCCTACCAAGGCTGTCATAATTTTAAATGGGGAACCAGGAGGATATTCTGCCAACAAACCTCTATCGTACAATGGTTTTGCAATTGAATCGCGATGAAGTGCTGTATAGTTTTTAGATCTTTGGCGTCCAACAAGTAACGCAGGGTCATAATCTGGAGCACTTACAAGGGCTAAAATCTCGCCAGTTTTTGGTTCAATCGCTACAATACCGCCCCATTTGTTAACCATTAATTGTTCTCCGTATTTTTGAAGTTCGGAATCAATGGTTAACGTTAAATCTTCACCTTGTTTGGATATGGTATCAAATTTTCCTTCTTTGTAAGAACCAATTTCTCTATTAAATTTATCTTTTAAGGCATATTGAACTCCTTTACGACCTCGTAAAATTGTTTCATAACTCTCTTCAACTCCTTGTTTACCAATTAAATCACCGCCAATGTAATAGGGGTTTTTTTTGATAATTGCTTCATTAACCTGTGTTATAAATCCAAAAACGTTGGAACCATAATTGACTTGATAATCACGCAACGAACGTTTTTGAATATAGAATCCTTCAAAACGGCGTATTTTTTCTTGAAATGCTGCGTATTCTAATTTATTTAGTTGAGGTAAAAATACAGTCGGTAATCGAGGAGAATATACAGTTGCTTTTTTTAAGCGATTATCATATTCTTTTTTCGTGATGTTTAGTAAGGTACAAAATTGGGTTATATCCAAGGACTTATCAATGTCTTTAGGAATAACCATAATATCGTAAGAAGGTTGATTGGCAACTAAAAGTTTTCCATCACGGTCATAAATATAGCCTCTTTCCGGATAGTCATATTTAATTTTGATAGCATTATTTTCTGACTTTAATTTAAAAGTATCGTTAATAATTTGAAGATAAAAAAGCCTAATTAATAGCATTGACGCCATAATCACTACAATTGCAGGAAGTAAACCTTTTCTCATCGGTATTTTGAAGGCTTAATTAAGTAAATTAATAAAATGCAAATTATTATGGTAAAGATAGTGCTTATTAAAGTGCGTAAACCGATCTCCCAAATAAATTCGACACTAAATAATTCTAATAAAAACAAAGTAAAATGATGAATTATTACAGCTAAAAATATAAATGAAAATCGTTCAGGAGTTAAAACATCATTTAATCGAACCGTTTGATATTCATAACTCAAACCGAAGGAAAATTTAAATAAATATGGACGAATAAAGGCTAAAATAACACAAGCTGCTGTGTGAACGCCTCCTGAATTCAAAAATAAGTCGAGTACCAATCCTAAAAAAAAACTGGCGATTAACAAACTATTCCTGTTTCCGTTTACTGGATATAAAATAATAAATAACATATAAGGATACGGATTTATGTAGCCCAAAAAATTAATGTTGTTAAAAACCATAACTTGAAGGGCTAATAAAAGCACAAATCGGGCCGAATTGAATAAAATAGTACTATTCATTATTTTTTACCGATTTTTTTTCGAGAGTTTCAATTTCAATTTTATCCTTGTTTTGAATTATATAAACGCTACCTAAACTTGTCATATCGTTGAATAATTTAACATCAACAGTATAATAATTCGTTTCATTATCAACATACACTTTATAAACGGTTCCAATATTGATATTTTCAGGAAACGTTGTTGATTGCCCACTAGTAACAATAGTATCTCCTTTTTTTACAGAAGCCAGTCTAGGAATATCAATTAATTGAACAAAACCTGCATTTTTACCATTCCAAATTAATGAACCAAAATGATTTGATTTTTTTAATTTAGCGCTTGTTTTTGAATTTACATTTAAAATACTAAAAACGGTTGCATAATTTGCCGAAGTGTTTTCAACCACACCAACGATACCTAAACTATTTATAACACCCATATCCGGTTTAATGTTTTGTTTAGAGCCACTATTTATGGTTAAAAAATTTTCTTGCGTATTATAACAATTGTTAATTACTTTAGCAATAATTATTTTTGTTTTATCAACTCCTTTTATGTCCTCAATTACTGGGTGTTTAACAGAATCTTTTTTGTTAAACAACAAGCTTTTCAATCGTGCATTTTCCAATGCCAATTCATCATTTTGAGTTTTTAAATTAAAATATTCGTGAATATTATTAATTTGACTGTAAACGCCACCACTTAAAAAATTGGCTGAACTTATAATTTTACTTTTATGATATGAATGTGCTTGAATAGTTAACGAAATAGCTGTTAGTAGAAGCAGCAAAAACAGCATTCGATGGCTGTTTTTTAATATAAAATTGAATATTTGCTGCATTTTTTTCTAGTATTCAGTTAATAGTATTCGGTTAAAATAAATAAATTGTTTTATTATTTAATTAAGATACTTTTAAATTTATTGATATTTTTCAACGCCATTCCAGTACCACGAACAACAGCTTTTAAAGGATCTTCAGCAATATAAACTGGCAAATCAGTTTTTAAAGAAATTCGTTTGTCCAACCCGCGCAGCATTGAACCACCCCCGGCTAAATATATTCCAGTATTGTAAATATCCGCTGCTAATTCTGGCGGTGTTTGAGACAAGGTTTCCATTACAGCATCTTCAATTCGTTGTATTGATTTGTCAAGTGCTTTGGCAATTTCTCTAAAAGACACCTCTACTTGTTTTGGTTTTCCAGTTAATAAATCTCTTCCTTGAACTGACATGTCTTCAGGCGGAGTTTCTAGTTGATCGGTGGCTGCACCCACTTGAATTTTAATTTTTTCGGCTGTTGTTTCACCCACAAAAAGATTGTGTTGTGTTCTCATATAATAAATGATGTCGTTCGTGAAAACATCACCCGCAATTTTAACCGATTTGTCGCAAACAATTCCGCCCAAAGCGATAACCGCAATTTCGGTTGTTCCACCACCAATATCAACAATCATGTTTCCTTTTGGTTGCATAATGTCAATACCAATACCAATTGCTGCTGCCATTGGTTCATGTATTAAATACACTTCTTTACCATTTACACGTTCGCAACTTTCTTTTACTGCCCGCATTTCAACTTCTGTTATTCCAGATGGTATGCAAACAACCATGCGCAAGGCTGGTGTAAACATTTTTTTGTTTAATGCTGGAATACTTTTGATTAGCATTTTAATCATTTGTTCCGAAGCATCAAAATCAGCAATAACTCCGTCTTTTAATGGACGTATGGTTTTTATGTTTTCATGAGTTTTACCTTGCATTAAATTGGCCTCTTTACCAACTGCAATAATTTTTCCAGTAATTCGGTCTCTGGCAACAATTGACGGACAATCAATTACAACTTTATCATTATGAATAATTAAAGTATTAGCGGTACCAAGATCTATCGCAATATCCTCGGTCATGAAATCAAAAAATCCCATACGGTTTTTTGGGTTTAAAAGTTATTATTTATTTAATGTACAAAGTTAAACAATTTAATGTTTAAAATGGCGTGTTCCTGTAAATACCATTGCAACTTTATTTTCGTTACAAAAATTGATACTTAATTCGTCTTTTATTGAGCCTCCAGGCTGAATAACGGCAGTGATGCCTGCATTGTGAGCAATTTCTACACAATCAGGAAATGGAAAAAAAGCATCACTTGCCATAACAGCTCCGTTTAAATCAAAACCAAAGTTTTTTGCTTTTTCAATGGCTTGATTTAAAGCGTCAACTCGCGATGTCTGTCCTGTTCCTGACGATAATAGAGTACTGTTTTTTGCAAATACTATTGTATTCGATTTGGTGTTTTTACAAACTTTTGAGGCAAATAACAAATCGTTAATTTCTTGTAAAGTTGGACTCAATAGTGTAACGTTTTTTAAGTCTTGTTTAGTATCGGTACTACTGTTTTTATCTTGAATTAACAATCCATTAAGACAAGTTCTTACTTGTTTTTGAGGTAAATGGGTCTCTTTAATTACCAAAATTATTCTGTTTTTCTTTTCCGATAGAATTTCGATAGCTTTTTCGTCAAAACTTGGAGCAATTACTACTTCGCAAAAAAGTAAATTTATTTCAGTTGCTGTTGCAATATCAATGTTACGATTCGACATTAAAACACCCCCAAATGCTGATGTTGGATCACAAGCCAAAGCTGACAAATAGGCTTCTTTAATGGTTTTTCGTGTGGCCAATCCGCAGGCGTTATTGTGTTTTAAAATAGCAAATGTGGGATCGTTATCTTTAAATTCTGCTATTAAATTTACGGCTGCGTCAACGTCAAGTAAATTATTGTACGAGAGTTCTTTGCCGTGCAATTTGGTAAACATTTCATCAAAGTTTCCAAAAAAGTAGCCTTTTTGATGTGGATTTTCACCATATCTTAGCGTTTGACCGTTGACTATACTAGTTTTAAAAATAGTTTCGTCGGTATTGAAATAGTTAAAAATAGCTGTATCGTAATGTGATGAGGTATGAAATGCTTTGGTAGCTAGCCATTTACGTTGCTCTAAGGTTGTTGCTCCGTTATTTTCTGTTATCATTTTTAAAAACGGTTCATACTCATTCGATGACGCCACAATTGCAGTATCATTGAAATTTTTTGCAGCCGCTCGAATAAGTGAAATGCCACCAATGTCAATTTTTTCTATACAATCACTTTCGGTTGCGCCTGAGGCAACTGTATCTTCAAAGGGGTATAAATCAACGATTACTAAATCAATTTGAGGAATATCATATTCTTGCATTTGTTCCACGTCGCTAACATTATTTTGCCGGTTTAAAATGCCTCCAAAAATTTTTGGATGTAAGGTTTTTACACGTCCGCCAAGAATAGAGGGATAATCAGTTACGTTTTCTACTGGAGTGACAGAAAAACCTAGGTTTTTAATAAACTCTTCGGTGCCGCCTGTGGAATAAAAAGTTACCTTTTGTGAGTGTAATTCTCTGATAATTGGTTCAAGACCGTCTTTAGAAAATACTGAAATTAATGCAGATTTAATTGTTTTTGTTGTAATCATTTTGTGTGTTGTTTGTTTTGCAAAAGTAGTTTTTTAAATTTATTTTTTATTCAATTTTATAAAATGTTTGATGATCAAAAATTAACTTATAACGCTAACCCTGATGCAACGGAGCCACGCCATTTTTGGTGGGGCGGGAGTGAAGGCAGGAATTACCTTGGCGGATAAGTTCAAGTGCGCTGTTTCAAAAAAAGAAGAAAATTTTTATGTGTAACAAAATGTCGGTTTTAGCGTCTGATTGTTTAAATTTGAACTTTAAAGTTTTGTTATGAAAATGTATCTTCGGCTGGTTTCGGAAAGTTTTAGTTTTGCCATGAATGCGCTTCGAACTAATAAATTAAGGACTTTATTGTCGTTATTAGGCGTTACCATTGGAATTTTTTCGATAATAGCGGTTTTAGCTGCCGTTGATTCTTTAGATAAAAAAATTAAAAAAGATTTAAGCAGTTTAGATAAAAACACTATTTATTTGGCTAAATTTTCTTTTGGACCTAGTGAAATTCCGAGATGGAAAAGGGATCAATTTCCTAATGTGAATTATGAAGAATACCAATTTTTAAAATCTAATTTATCGGGTGCTCAAGCTTTATCGTATCAGTTTTTTGTAAAATCGGAAATTGTAAAACATGATGAAAAATCGATTAGTGATGTAAATGTTGTACCCGTTTCATTTGAAGGTGCTGAAATTGAAGGCTTGGAACTTTCCGAAGGTCGTTTTTATAATGAAGCCGAATCCAATTCGGGAGCCGCAGTTATAGTAATTGGTAACCAAATTGCAACATCACTATTTGGTAATTTTGACCCAATGGGAAAAGAGGTTCGCTTGTATGGGCAACGGTTTACAGTAATAGGGGTTTTTAAAAAACAGGGTGCTGGTTTGATGGGCGATAGTAAAGATACATCAGTATATTTGCCCATAAATTTTTTAAGACGAATGTATGGTGACAATAATAAATCGTTAACGCCAGTAATCGTTATCAAGCCCGAAAAAGGGATTGATATGGAGGAATTTAAAGCCACTTTAACGCAAAAATTACGTGCTAAACGAGGAATGAAAACGGCAGAAACGGACAGTTTTTTCATTAATGTTTTTTCGGGATTCACGGATTTGATAGATGGTTTTATAGGTAGTTTAAATCTTGGTGGATGGGTCATTGCAGGTTTTTCGCTTTTAGTAGGTGGTTTTGGGGTGGCTAATATTATGTTTGTCTCGGTTAAAGAACGGACTAATTTAATTGGAATTCAAAAATCGCTAGGCGCAAAAAATCGTTTTATATTGTTTCAATTTCTATTCGAAGCCGTTATTTTATGTTTAATTGGTGGAATAATTGGAATATTAATGGTTTTGGGTATTTCTGTAATTCTTTCGGCAGCATTAGATTTTGAATTTGTTTTGAGTGCTTTTAATGTTTTTTTAGGCGCTGGAATTTCAATGGTTATTGGCTTATTGGCCGGAATCATTCCTGCCTACAGTGCTTCAAAATTAGATCCAGTTGAGGCTATTCGTAGTGGAATGTGATGGCATTAAAAAATAGTTTACTATAGCTTGAATGCCAATATCAAATACTTAAGTACTAGTTTGGGAACTATTTCTAAATATCAAAACAGAGTTTGAATTCAGATTTTATTTTTTAGTTTTGTGATGACTAAAACGATTGCGTTTATAAGTTTTAATAAAATGTTGAATTTCACATTTTAGATTGCTTAAATTTGTTAAAAATTGAATTATTAAATCTAAAAAAATATATAATGAGCATTATTATTAAAATTCACGCCCGACAAATTTTTGATTCTAGAGGAAACCCAACTATAGAAGTTGATGTAGTTACTGAAAATGGTGTTTTGGGTCGTGCAGCAGTACCATCTGGAGCATCAACTGGTGAACACGAAGCAATGGAGTTGCGCGATGGCGGAAAAGCATTTTTAGGCAAAGGTGTAATGAAAGCGGTTGAAAATGTTAACATTACAATTGCTAATGAATTGTTGGGTACATCAGTTTTTGAACAAAACTTGATTGATAAAACGATGATTGAATTGGACGGTACGCCAAACAAATCAAATTTGGGAGCAAATGCTATTTTAGGAGTTTCGTTGGCGGTGGCTAAAGCAGCTGCAAATGAATTAAGCTTGCCTTTGTATCGATATATTGGCGGTGTTTCTGCCAATACATTACCTGTTCCAATGATGAATATTATTAATGGAGGTTCGCATTCAGACGCACCAATTGCATTTCAAGAATTTATGATTATGCCAGTCAAAGCACAATCTTTTAGTGAAGCTATGCAAATGGGAACTGAAATTTTTCATAATCTAAAAAAAGTGCTTCACGATCGTGGATTGTCAACTGCGGTAGGTGACGAGGGCGGGTTTGCACCTAATTTAGCAGGTGGAACCGAAGACGCATTAGACACTATTAAAAAAGCAGTTGAAAATGCAGGATATAAATTTGGTGATGAAATTATGTTGGCTTTGGATTGTGCTGCTTCTGAATTTTATGTAGATGGAAATTACGATTACACAAAATTTGAAGGTGAAACAGGAAAAATAAGAACCTCAAAAGAACAAGCAGAATATTTGGCAAGTTTGGCAGCAAATTACCCTATTATTTCAATTGAAGATGGAATGTATGAAGACGATTGGGAAGGTTGGAAATACTTAACAGAACTAATTGGAAACAAAACTCAATTGGTAGGAGATGATTTATTTGTTACCAATGTAACTAGATTGGGTCGTGGAATTAAAGAAGGAATTGCTAATTCGATTTTAGTAAAAGTTAATCAGATAGGTACTTTAACCGAAACAATTGCTGCTGTAAATATGGCTCATAATGCGGGTTATACTTCAGTAATGAGTCATCGTTCAGGTGAAACTGAAGACAATACCATTGCCGATTTGGCAGTAGCTTTGAATTGTGGTCAAATAAAAACGGGTTCCGCTTCAAGAAGCGACAGAATGGCTAAATACAATCAATTGCTTCGTATTGAAGAGGAATTGGGAGATGTTGCTTATTTTCCTGGTGTAAAGGCTTTTAAGGTGAAATAAGATTTTTATATTTTTCTATAAACCCTTTCATGGTATCTAACTTTGAAAGGGTTTATCGATTTTATTAAATAATTAACGAAATCGTTATAACTAAAATTTTTAAGTTTGTTTTTTATTTATTATGTTTGTAAGATTAACAAAAATTAAATTTACTATATACTACAATGTCAAAAATAGCAACAATAGAATTAGACGGTAAAAAATACGAGTTTCCTGTAATTGAGGGTAGCGAAAATGAAATTGCAATTGACATTAGCAAACTTCGTGATGTTTCAGGAGCCATAACCATGGATCCAGGTTATAAAAATTCGGGAGTTTGTTTAAGCAAAATTACTTTTTTAGATGGTGAAGAAGGAATTCTTCGCTACAGAGGCTATTCTATTGAAGATTTGGCAGATAAAGCAAGTTTTTTAGAAGTTTCCTATTTAGTGATTTTTGGAGAATTACCTACAAAACAACAGTTATCTGATTTTGAAAGAAACATTAGAAAATATACTTTAGTTAACGAAGAAATGAAAAACATCATCGATGGGTTTCCTAAAACAGCACATCCAATGGGTGTTTTATCCTCGTTAACAAGCGCGTTAACTGCTTTTAATCCAAAAGTGGTCAATGTTGAAAATGAAAAAGAAATGTACGAAGCCATTTGCAAAACAATGGGTAAATTTTTAGTATTAGCCTCTTGGACGTATAGAAAAAGCATGGGCTATCCATTAAATTATTATGACAATACAATCGGTTATGTTGATAATTTTATGCAATTAATGTTTAAACTACCTACTGGGCCTTTCACAGCAAACCCAACAGTTATAAGCGCATTAGATAAATTATTTATTCTTCACGCCGATCATGAACAAAATTGTTCAACATCAACAGTTAGAATGGTAGGTTCTTCTCATGCTGGGTTGTTTGCTTCAATATCTGCAGGAGTCTCGGCACTTTGGGGACCACTTCATGGAGGTGCCAATCAAGCCGTTTTAGAGATGTTAGAAGATATTCAAAAAGACGGTGGCGATGCCGATAAATATTTAGCAAAGGCTAAAGATAAAGATGATCCTTTCCGTTTGATGGGTTTTGGTCACCGAGTGTATAAAAACTTTGATCCAAGAGCTAAAATCATCAAAAAAGCTGCCGATGAGGTGTTAAAAGAATTAGGCGTTAACGATCCAATTTTAGCAATTGCTAAAAAATTAGAAGAATCTGCATTAGTTGATGAGTATTTTGTATCTCGAAAACTATATCCGAACGTTGATTTTTACTCAGGTATTATATACCGTGCTTTAGGCATACCTACCGATATGTTTACAGTACTTTTTGCCATAGGTCGTCTTCCGGGTTGGATTGCACAATGGAAAGAAATGCGTGAGAACAAGGAACCAATAGGTCGCCCGAGACAAATTTACACTGGATATCCATTGCGTGATTTTAAAACAATGGAGAAACGATAATAAAATAAAAGTTTTTAAAAGCGTCGCTGTTTGTGGCGCTTTTTTTATCTACAAATTGAAAAATTATATGCTACAACTAAATATAAAAAACGAATCATCACGGCTACGAGCAGTCGTATTGGGTTCTGCCAATAATAATGGGCCAACACCAACTGCGGACGAAGCCTACGACCCAAAATCATTGGAACACATTCTAGCGGGAACTTATCCTGTTGAAAAAGATATGGTTGCCGAAATGGAAGCCTTTAACCAAGTATTTCAAAAATACGATGTTCAAGTTTTTCGACCTCAAATGATAGAAAATTATAACCAAATCTTCACTAGAGACATAGGTTTTGTAATTGACGATGTTTTTATAAAAGCCAATATTCTTCCCGATCGTGAGCGAGAATTAGACGCAATTCAATACATCATCGACCAAATAAATCCAGCACAAGTAGTTCGCCCGCCCGAAGAAGTGCACATAGAAGGTGGCGATGTTGAGGTTTGGAACGAGTACATTTTTATTGGTACTTACAAAGGTTCCGATTATAAAGATTACATCACTGCGCGAACTAATATGGCAGGCGTAAACTACATAAAAAATCTATTTCCTAACAAAATTGTAAAAGAATTTGACCTAGTAAAATCAAAAATTGAGGCGCGTGACAACGCTTTGCATCTTGATTGTTGTTTTCAACCTCTCGGAAAAAACAAAGGAATAATTTACAAAAGCGGTTTCCGTGAAGAAGCCGATTATATGTATTTAGTCAACCTTTTCGGTAAAGAAAACCTCTTTCATATAACTCGTGAAGAAATGTATCATATGAATTCCAACATATTTTCAATCGCCGAAGACGTCGTAGTTTCCGAAAAAAACTTTACCCGATTAAACCATTGGCTTCGTGAAAACGGAATTACTGTGGAAGAAATTCCTTATGCCGAAATAGCCAAGCAAGAAGGACTTCTACGCTGTTCGACTTTACCACTAATCAGAGATTAAAATATTTTGTATATTTGATAAAACTTCAGAAATTATGGAAACCGTAATAAATCAAAAACAAGAACTGATAGACTGGATTTCAACCATAGAAGACCAAGACACCTTGTTGATTTTAAAAGGAATAAAGTACCAAGCCACTTTTAATTTTGACGAAGAATTTAAAAAAGGAATTCCTTTAGAAGAATTTCGAGAACAAATGTTAAAAAAAGTACGAAATTATCCTTGGAAAAATGTTGCAATTCAGAAATAATGTTCTCAATGAATTTGATTATTTAGTTTTTAAGTTATTTAAAAAAGAATATTTTGGTTTTGTTGAAAGTTCTGAAAAATACGTAAACCGAATTATCGATTTTACTTATGAAAACATCGAAAATTTCCCATATAAAAAAACACCATCTAAACTAAAACATTTTGGAAACAATTATATTTTCTTTAAAATAAATCCAAGAACCACTTCGTATATTTTTTTTGAAAAGCAGAATACCAATTTTTTAATAACACACATTTTTAATAATCATTGCTAAGAAGCAAAATACTTATAGTAAAGTTTAAACTAAACTTTTAAATTTTTAAACAAAAATGAAACAAACTACAAATTCCATATTAATGATTCGCCCAGTAGCGTTTCGAATGAATGAGCAAACTGCGGTAAATAACTATTATCAAAAAGTACTCGACGGACTTTCACCATCAACTGTAAATGAAAAAGCACAGCAAGAATTTGACGTTTTTGTAGAAAAATTACGAGCAGTTGGAGTTGATGTTACAGTAGTTGATGATATTTTAAATCCGGACACTCCTGATTCTATTTTTCCGAACAACTGGATTTCCTTTCACGAAAATGCAGATGTAGCTTTATACCCAATGTTTGCAGAAAACCGACGACTGGAACGAAGAGAAGAAATTTTAGATTTGTTGGAAGAAAAAGGATTTCAAATTGAAAATATTGTTGATTATACCGATGCCGAAATAGACGGTTTTTATTTAGAAGGTACCGGAAGTTTACTTTTGAACCGAGCAAATGGCAAAGCTTATTGTGCCCTTTCTCCTCGCGCAGACGAAGAACTATTCATAGAATTTTGTGAAGATTTTGATATGGAACCCATTCTTTTTGAGGCTTTTCAAACCGTAAATGGCGAACGAAAACTGATTTATCATACTAATGTAATGATGTGTCTGGGCGAAACATTTGCAGTGATTTGTGCCGATTGTATCGATGATAAAAAAGAGCGTAAAATGGTTTTAGACCATCTAAAAAAAGACAATAAAGAAATTATTTTAATTACCGAAGAACAGGTAAATAATTTTGCAGGAAATATGTTAGAAGTTCAAGGTGAAAATGACAAACGATATTTAATAATGTCAGCTTCTGCCCATCAAAGTTTAACTGAAAAACAAATTATTCAATTAAGTAGTCACGCCGAAATTTTGTCGTCAAGCCTTGATACAATTGAGGCTTGCGGTGGAGGAAGTGCTCGTTGTATGATGGCAGAGATTTTTTTACCAAAAGAGTAATAAAATAATTTTACTAAGGTAAAGCATTAAAATAATCGTAACCGTTATTTAAAAAGAATCCATAGGTTATACAAAATATTGTATATTTAAAAATTATAAAAAATAGTATGAACGAAAATGTAAAAACTTTTGCTAAAATTGGGTTAAAATCAACATTAAATTGGTTAGGAATTTTTGTTTTTGGTACCGGAATTACAGTTTTATTATTTACAATAGTTTTGATACAAAACCATAAGTTTTTTGAATTAACAACTACTAATCCTGCTGCATTTGTTCTATTAATTGGTGCGCCAATTTTTATATTTTTATTTTTTGTGATAGCAAATAAGTTTAGTATTCAAAAAGTTATTTATAATATTTGGGTTAATAAAGGTCAAGAATTTGTTGAACCTTTATTGGAAAAAATTGGAGCAAAAATAACTTCCAACAGTAACTGGACTTCTCAAATATCAAACCAAGCTATGCTTAAAGCAAAGTTAATAAGTGAAAACTCAATTACAATAGATACTCCAAAACTACAACGAAAAATTTTGAATTATGCCATTAAAAAAGTGCAACTCGATGATATTGATTTTAAAGACGAAAACTTGCGATTAACAGATGTTTTAAGTTTGAAAATTAAGAGTTTTATTTCAACGGTATCAAAACCCTCACTTACACTTTTTTGGTTTGTAATTTTTATTCAGTTTGTACTGTTTATAATATCTCAGTTTTATAAAGTAAGCTAAATAAAAATCATTAATTTTTCTGTTAAAGGTGTTTCTAAGTTTCTAAAGCTTGAATTTATTGTGATTTCGGCAAGATTTATTTATTAATTAGTTTTGATTAGCTATTTAGAAAAATTTACAAATTATCTTAAAACTATTTACGATAATATCTATTTTCTAGGCATACTATCGTCATTAACTAATTCTATAAACTTTTTATAGGACAACAATGAATATAAAATGTAAAAAAAAATCCTGAACTTTAAAAATTCAGGATTGATTCATTTCATCTAATATTTTGATTCAAGATTAAATCAATGTATAAATTTATTTTATCTTTTAAATCTTTACGTGCAGCTATGAAATCTAAAAAACCGTGTTCCAAAACAAATTCGGCGGTTTGAAAACCCTCTGGTAAATCTTTTCCAGTAGTATCACGAACCACACGTGGACCAGCAAAACCAATTAATGCACCTGGTTCAGATATATTGATGTCGCCTAGCATAGCATAACTTGCTGTTGTTCCTCCAGTTGTAGGGTCGGTACACAAAGAAATATAAGGTAATTTTGCCTCTGCAAGTTGTGCCAGTTTTGCTGATGTTTTTGCCAATTGCATTAACGAATAGGCGGCTTCCATCATTCGGGCGCCTCCCGATTTTGAAATCATTACAAAAGGGGTTCTGTTTTTAATTGCGTAATCAATTCCACGAGCAATTTTTTCACCAACTACAGCTCCCATTGAGCCTCCAATAAAGGCAAAATCCATACAACAAATTACAATGTTGTTACCTTTTGATTTACCAAATCCAGTTCGAACGGCATCTTTTAGTTTGGTTTTTTCCATAACGTCCTTCAAACGATCGGCATATTTTTTAGTATCAACAAATCCAAGTGGATCTTTTGAAGTCATTTTTGCATCTAATTCAAGAAATTTATTGTCATCAAATAAAATTTGAAAATACTCATTACTTCCAACCCTTACGTGAAAATCGTCTTCTGGACTAACCCATAGATTGCGTTCTAACTCATCTGCATCAACAATTTTACCTGATGGTGATTTATACCACAGTCCTTTTGGTACATCCATTTTATCTTCGGTAGCTGTTGTAATTCCTTTGTCTTGTCTTTTAAACCAACTCATTCAATTTTAGATTTTAAAATTATAGTGTATTAACATTGTTTAAATCGGCAAAAGCCTGCTCCAATCTAGTATTGAAAGTCATTTCGCCTTCACGAACCCATTTTCGAGGATCGTAATATTTTTTATTTGGTGCTTCTGTTCCTTCTGGATTTCCTATTTGAGTTTTTAAATAGTCGATATTTTTTACCATATAATCTCTAATTCCTTCGGTAAATGCAAATTGTAAATCGGTATCAATATTCATTTTGATAACTCCGTATGATATTCCCTCACGAATTTCTTCTAATGTTGAACCTGAACCTCCGTGAAAAACAAAATCAACTGGATTATGACCCGTTTTAAATTTATTTTGAACATAATCTTGTGAGTTTTTCAAAATTTTTGGAGTTAACTTTACATTTCCTGGCTTGTAAACACCGTGAACGTTTCCAAAAGCTGCTGCAATTGTAAAACGCGGACTTATTTTTAAAAGTTCTTCATACGCGTAGGCTACTTCTTCGGGCTGGGTATATAATTTTGAACTATCAACATCAGAATTATCCACACCATCTTCTTCGCCACCGGTTATTCCTAGTTCAATTTCTAATGTCATTCCCATTTTGCTCATACGCGCTAAATACGTTTTACATATTTCGATATTTTCTTCAATTGGCTCTTCCGACAAGTCAATCATATGTGATGAATATAAAGGTTTTCCTGTTACGGCAAAATGTTTTTCTGACGCATCAAGTAAACCATCAATCCAAGGCAACAATTTTTTTGCGCAATGATCTGTATGAAGTATTACGGTTGCACCATAGGCAATTGCTAATTCATGAATGTGTTTTGCCCCTGCAATTCCGCCAGCTATAGCTGCTTTTTCGTTGGTATTTGACAAACCTTTACCAGCATTAAATTGTGCACCACCATTTGAAAATTGAATAATTACAGGTGCATTTAATTTGGCTGCTACTTCTAAAACGCCGTTGATTGTACTTGAACCAGTTACATTTACTGCTGGTAAGGCAAATCCTTTTTCTTTGGCAAAGTTAAAAATTGCTTGTACTTCATCTCCAGTGGCAACTCCGGGTTTTATATTGTGCGACATTTTATATGTTTTTAAATTAATTTAAGTTTGTAAAAATAATAATTTCTAAAATTAGAATGGGTAATTTATTCCGATATTTATAACCGATTTTGAAAAATTGATTTCTTTGAACCATTTTTCATTTTCTTCTTTGGCAGGATTGTAGGTTTTAAAACCCAAATCACCACGAATTACAAACAGTCCTTGGTCATAACGCAATCCGAAACCAGAACCGATAGCCATTTCTTTAAACGAATTTAAACCTTTAAATTTATAAGTTTCTTCTGTAATATTATCCAATGCATTCCAAATATTTCCAGAGTCAATAAATAATGCTCCATTAATTTTTCCCGCTAAGTTAAATCTATATTCAGCATTTAAAGCTATTTTAAAATTGGCTTCGTTAAAATCGTTGGTTCCGCCGCTACTTCCTGGCCCTAAACTATAAGGTTGCCAAGCACGATTATCATTTGATCCACCTGAGAAATAACTTCTTGAAAAAGGAATACTTTTTGAATTTCCGTAAGGAATTGCAATTCCAGTAAAACTTCTAACGGCTATTATCTTTTTATTAGAAATTTGCCAATGTTTAATGAATTCAAACTCGGTTTTAATATATTGAGAAAATTCAACATCAAAAATAGTGTTTGCTCCACCTTGGTTTTTTAAAGCTTTTGAGGCACTTGCAAATATAGAAAGTAGGTTTCCGGCTGATTCAATTTTTGTTCTTAAGGTATAAAAATTTTCATCAAACAGTCCGTTTTTACTGGTTTTAGTATAACTTATATTGGAAGCAAAAATTAAGTTATTTTCAGTCAATCGGTTTTTACGTTCGTTGATACTACGGATGGTTTTTAAATCGTTAGTAGAAACTGAAATCGAATTGTTAACTAAAACGGCATCTAAAAAGGCATTTGTCCCTTCTTCTATTTTAAGTTTTCCATTTTCGTAAAAATTTGCTGAAAGAAAATAATTGTTTGAAATTGCACTTAAAGCATCAAAAGAGGAACGATAAATATTGAAATAATTTCCAGTATTTACATTTTTTACAAATTGAATATTAAACAAATCAAATCTAAAATTAGTATTTTTTGAGGGTATCCAGTTATAAGAAAAAGCACTTGTAAAATTTAATTTGTCAAGCCCAATATTAGTTTGTTTTGCAAATCCAGCACTTAACGTTGTACTAGGAATCATACTTTTAGGTATAATTTTATCTGAATTAAAAGGCAATACAATTCTTGGAAAATTTAATTTAGTATCAATTCCATATTCAGAAATGTTAAAAAAACGATTGTCAGGATTGGCAAAATCTTTTGAAGCACCTAAATTACCCCTAAAACCAATTTCAAATGTTTCGGCACCATTAAAAACGTTTTTAATTCCGAATGATGCACTTCCAGAAACACCAAAAAGCTGTATGTTAGATCGGGTAAAATCAATTGCTGGATTGAATGTATATTTTTTTCGAGGGGTTAAATATACATTTGCTATTAATTTTGAATCCTCTTTTGGGTCTTTGGTATAAAGAATTGAAGGAAAATTAAAAATACGTAAATTGCTTAAATATTTTATTGAAAGTGCTTGATTGTTATCTGAATATAAATTACCAGGGCTTAAAAAAATAGCGTTGGTAATTGATTTTGGTTTGTATTTTAGTTTCTTTTCAGAGTAAAAAGTATATTGTTTATAAACCAAACTATCGACTATTTTGACCTGATTTTTAGTATTTGAATGGTCGGCAAAAATGTTTACTTTACTAATTTTATATAACTTGAAAGGAACAGTTTGAGTAGTGTCATTTTTTCGGAACGAATAATTTTTAATTAATACACTTATATTGGCTTTTTTATTAGTATTTATGGTATCTAAATTATAAGAGATATAATTGGTTTTAAAATCGTAGGCGCCGTTATTTCTAAAATCATTAGTGATTCGTGATCTTTCGTTATCAAAATCTTCTCGTTTGTATTGCTTATTGTTTTTTAAAAATGAATTTGATTTTTTTGTTTGATATAATGAATCTAAGGCTGGCGATTCAATGATTGTTTTCAAACTATCAATTAAAAAAGGTTGCCCTAAAACAATATTATATTTAATTTTTATTTTTTTAGTTGCTGTTTGTTCGGTTTTATAGGATGATTTCACATCAAAAAAGCCTTTGCTAAAGTAATAATAATCCAATCTTTTTAATGATTTTTCGGTTGATATAGAGTCAAAAATAGTTGGTGGTTCACCTGTTTTTTTTAAAAAATCACTAATTCCTGAAACCATAAATGATTTTCCTAATCGAGCAACTTGTTTTTTTGAAAGTAGCGCGTTTAAGTGAGCTTCTCTATTTGGTTTTTTTTTCAACCAAAGTGCATAGGTTGAGTCACTTTTAGGTTTTGCCCAATTGAAAAGTGTTAATCTTATTTTTAAACCTAAAATACTTGAGTTTCGTTTTTGATATAGTTGAGCGGCAATATCTTCATTTTTTGAAATTTTTGAATCAATTGTAATTTCGGTTTTTACTAGCAGTTTTTTTCCTTTAGGAACGCGTTTTGTTACGTCACAAGCTATGAAAATCAATCCGATTAAAATAAATAATGCTATTTTTGTTCTGCGTTGTTTCAAAAGACAATGAAATTTAATTCAAAAATACATTTATTTTATGGTTAGTAAAAATCAAATAAAATTAATTACCAGTTTAAAGCAAAAAAAATTCAGACAAATCCACCAACTGTTTATTGCTGAGGGTGAAAAAGTAATTTCCGAATTAATAAATGCCGACTTTGAATTGGAAAATTTATATGTTACAACATCTATTTTTAATGAAATTTCTGAACCTAAAAAAATTATAATTTCTAATGCCGATTTATTAAAAATAACTTGTTTAACAACTCCCAATAATTGTTTAGCGGTATTTAAAATTCCTGTTCAAAAAACGCAAAGCGAAAACGGACTAAAAGTGGCATTAGACGATATTCGTGATCCAGGAAATTTGGGAACTATCATTCGTTTATGCGATTGGTTTGGTTGTACTGAGCTAATTTGTAGTTTAGAAACTGTTGATTTATACAATCCGAAAGTGGTTCAAGCTACAATGGGTTCTATAGCTAGAGTTTCTGTTATTTACGTTGATTTGATGGTATATTTAACTAAAACTAAGTTACCTATTTATGGTACTTTTATGGATGGAAAAAATGTATATACTGAAAAACTTTCGGAAAATGCAATTTTACTACTAGGCAACGAGGGCAAAGGAATTTCTGATAGTGTTGAAAAATTGGTAACACATAAAATTGCAATTCCACGGTTTGGCAACCAGCAAAAAACAGAAAGTTTAAATGTGGCTACCGCTGCAGCTATTTTTTTAAGTGAGTTTAAGCGTGGGTTTTAGTTATAAAAATTATCGTTTAAAAACATCACGAAATTGATATAAAAGTCGCTCTAGTAGTCGTAAATCTTCGGTAACAATATCAGCTGTGCCTGACATTTCTTGTTGAAAAACAATTTGCTTTTTGTATGAAGTTTCAATTCCGTTGGGCAAAGCCACATCAATTAATAAATTCCCATCTTTATCTGGAGTTAAGGAAATTGTTTTTATTTTTCCTTTTAAAATTCCAAATTCTCGGTCGGGATAATTGTCTAGTCGTATATTAACTTCTTGTCCCACTTTTATTTTACCCGAATTTAATGCAGGTGCTTTTAATTTTCCTAAATAACCAATTTCATTACTTGGGATAATTGAAAAAACATTATCACCAGCTGCAACAGTTTGATTTTCTGTCCAAACTTGTAAAAAAGTAACTTTACCGTCAATTGATGAACGCAAAACATAATTTAATTCCCAATCTTTAATTGCTTTTTTAAGTTGATAAAAGGCTTGCGTCACATTTCGGTCTAAATTTACTGTTTCTTTATTATCATTAATTTGAGTTGATTTCGTGCTTCTGTTCAATTCATTTAATGATGATTTTAGAGATGAAATAGAACTCAATAAATTTTTATAGTTTTTTTGAGCTTGCAAATGGGTTAAACTATGTTTTTCTAATTCTTGCGCCGAAATTATTCCTTTACTAAACAAAGTTTGATAGCGATCTAAATCTTTTTTGTCTAACTCTAATTCACTTAAATTGATACTTTTTTGTGATTCCAACAAGTTCAATCGCTCTTTTAGTTGAATGGATTCTAAAGTATGAGCCGTTCCATCAACTTTATAAGGTTGTAAATTTTTATTGAGTTCATTAGCCGAATATTCTTTTTCAAAAAGGGCATACGAATTTTCAACATCACCAAGTTGAGCATTTCTAAAATTATCAAACGGAAAATTGGAAACCGATTTGTTATTATCTAAAATTTTTTTCAGTTTAAAAACATCTTCAAAATTTGCAGCATTTTCTAAAACAGCTAAAGGAGTATTTTTTGAAACAATTGATTTGTCTTTTACAAATAGTACATCAATTTTACCAGCCGATTTAGAAATTAATTTTTGAGGAGGTTCCGCTGTAGTAATAATTATTTTAGTAGAAATTAAATCCGGATATTTTAACATCCAAGACACTCCTAAAACCAAAACGACAAGTAACAGTAGAACAACATTTCCCCACCGAATCATCCAATTGGGTACTCGGGTAAGAATTTCTTGTACTTCTTCGCTCCGTAATTCTAAATCTATATTTTCTGGCATTTTATGTTTAATTTATTCCAATATATTTAAACTTCTGAAATCTAAAATCGTTACTCAATGTTCTAAAATCTTAAGTCCCCAACTGCAATTGATTCCTTACCAATTCAAAATAACTTCCTTTTTTATCTACCAATTCTTTATGATTTCCTATTTCAATTATTTTCCCTTTTTCTAATACCACAATTTGGTCGGCATTCATTACCGTACTTAATCGGTGAGCAATAACAACAACCGTTTTATTTTTAAAGAATATATCCAATTTTCGCATTATCTCTTTTTCATTGTTGGCATCTAATGCTGATGTTGCTTCGTCAAAAAAGAGCATTTCTGGATCTTTATACACGGCTCTTGCAATTAATAATCTTTGCTTTTGTCCTGTACTCATTCCTACACCTTCTGCTCCAATTTTTGTATTAAACCCCAACGGATAATCTTCAATAAACTCTTTTATATTGGCTACATCGGCAGCATATAAAAGTTTTTCTTTATTAATAGTATCCACTCCAATGGCTATATTATTGGCAATGGTATCGTTAAAAATATATCCTTCTTGCATTACCGAACCCACGTGATAACGCCAAGATTTTTGAGCAATAGTTGCCAAAGGCACTTTGTTTAAAGATATAGAGCCAGAATTTGGTTCGTAAAACTTCAGCAACAATTTCATTAAAGTGGTTTTTCCGCTACCGCTTGTACCTACAATTGCGGTTATTTTATTGGCTGGGATGGTTAGGCTTAAATTGTCTAAGACATTAACATCCGAACCTGTGTATCTAAAACTTAAATCGTTTATGATAATATCAGTGTCTTTAGGAACATCATTTCTTAAATCGGCACTGTTTTGAATTTCGTCTTCTTTATCATGAATTTCTGCCAATCGGGCTAATGATATTTTGGCATCTTGTGCTTCTCGAATAAAACTAATTAATTGTACAATTGGACCGTTTAAGTTGCCAACAATACTGCTAATTGCCATCATCATACCTAATGTAATTTGCCCATCGATAACTAACTTGGCGGATAAAAAAACAATGATGATATTTTTAAGTTCGTTTATAAAATTAGACCCTATAGTTTGGGTTTGTTCTAAAACCATTCCTTTCATTGATACTTTAAACAAGCGGGCTTGAATGTATTCCCAACCCCAACGTTTTTGCTTTTCGGCATTGTGCAATTTTATTTCTTGCATTCCGTTAATTAACTCAATAACTTTGCTTTGCTCTTGTGAAACTTCCGAAAAACGCTTGTAATCAAGTGCCTCACGTCGTTTTAAAAATAAAACTACCCAGCCAAAATACAAGAAACTACCTAAAAAGAATACTAAAAATATGGTCAAATTATAGTAGGCTAAAATGCCACCCATTAAAATCATATTGATCACCGAAAACAGCACACTTAACGACGAAGTAGTTAAAATTCGTTCAATCCGATGGTGGTCGTTAATGCGTTGCATAATGTCACCCGTCATTCGCACATCAAAAAAAGATATGGGAAGATTCATTAATTTGATGAAAAAATCGGAAATTAAGGAGATGTTTATTCGTGTGGATAAATGTAATAATGTCCAACTTCGAATGAGTTCCAACGCCGTTTTACCAAAAAACAAAAACAACTGCGCAATAAGTACAATGTATATAAATTGTAAATTATGATTTTGAATACCAACATCGACCACACTTTGCGTTAAAAATGGAAACAAAAGTTGCAGCAAACTACCAGCAAAAAGCCCTATGGCTAGTTGAATGATAAACGAGTTATATTTAAAAACATATCTGGATAGTAAACTAAAACCAAATGTATTTTTTTCATTTTCAGAATCGTTAGTTTTAAATAAGTTTGGTGTTGTTTCTAAAAGAAGTGCAATTCCCTCTTCGGTTTCGTTGGTAGCATTATTACCAATCCAAAATTTCAAAAAATCTTGTTCGTTGTATTCAAGTAACCCAAAAGCAGGATCGGAAATAAAATAAATTCCTTTTTTAATTTTATATAAAACTACGTAATGTACATTATTCCAATGCAAAATGCAAGGCAAAGGCGCTTCTAATAATTTCTTGGCACTTAGTTTAACACCCAAAGAACGAAAACCTATTTTTTCGGCGGCATCACTTAAAAACAATAAATTACTACCCTCGCGATTGGTTTCGCTATACTCACGCAAGGTTTGTATATTTAGATTTTGTCCATAGTATTTCGCTATGATTTTTAAACATGTTGGCCCGCAATCTTTAGCGTCGGCTTGAATATAATATTGAAATGCTTTCAAATAAATTTTAATTTTATGCGAAAATAAGGTTTTTATTTATTTTTTTATTTAAAGAGATGGAATTTTACATGACTTTAAATAGTATTGTTTTGTACTGGTACACTGAATATTCAAATATACTGTGTAATTAAAGTTAAGCAAAATTTTTGTAATTAAATTTGTTTTCAAATTCGTCAATAATTATTAGTTAACAACAAATAAATTAAATATAATTCATAACTTTATAATTAAAAGATGATAATAAGCACAAGTAAGTTATTTCTCGGAATAATTTCTATTTTAATACATTCAATAATTTATGTAAGTAAAATTTAATTATTTTTAATTAAAAAGCACAGAGAAAAATCCCTGTGCTTTCCATAAAAAACTTTTAAAAATTATGCTACACAAATTGCAACACCTGAATCCTGTAGTTGACATTTTCGACTAGCACAACCGTTATTACCAACATTAGTACATACACTACCATTAGGTAAACCTCCCCCAGAAGCTCCTGATCCTTTTATGCTTTGTTGCTCTTTACTGGTTAACTCTTGTACTCCAACTAAATTTAAAATTGATTTTTTCATAATAAATATTATTTAATGTTTTTTGGTTTTGCCTTAATCCTTTAAAGACAGTTAAAGCTTCTGTCCACTCTTGCAAGAATATTTTTATGCTTGTTCTAAAACAGTTTGATTTTCAATTTCTGCTTTTTCTGAAAAATTGGTTATAAAATATTTTAGTTCACTAATGTCGTATTCCGTTGGAAATATTTTTTGATTAATTAGTTTTACTGGAGTGTGATTAAAATCGTTTTGCGAACACCAGTTATATTGCTGAAAAATTTGTTGGTTTGCTTTCATATCAATAGTTTCTTTCTTCCATTTTGCAATCCAAAAATCAAATTCCATATTGTTACTATGCCAATCGATTAGTGCTAGTTTTGCATTTTCTTCATGTAAGTTATTTAATGTAAGTAATGTTTCGACAACTATTTTATACGGATTGTCGTTGTTTTCAGGATTGAGGTTGAAGAGTACTGTGAAACTAATTCTTTCAGGAAACCTTAAGGCTAATGCAAGACCCTCATCAAAAGCTTTATGGCAATGTCCACAACTGGGACTTAATATAGTTGTTAATTGTAAATCGGCATTTTTGTTGCCAAAATGAATTCCTTCTAATTTAGCAAAATCATTAAAGTTAGGAATCTCTTTACATAAAAAAGTAAAAAGACTAAAATTACGTTTGAATTTTTTTAGCTCATTAACCTCTAATTCTGCTTTTAATTTGATTTCTAAAACTGGTTTTACAAAAAACCAAATGGAAGAAAGAAGCACCATTGAAAACAAATAAGCAGAGAATATTGTAAAATTTAAATTTAAAAAATTAAATGTAGTTTTAATAGAAAAATAAATGCTTTGAATTGCAATTACTATCGCCACTGATAGGCATAATATGCACCATTTTTTAATTTGAAATTTTTGTACCCAAACTGAATACAACAAAACAGGAATTGACAAAAGACTTAAAAACCCAATTACAAAACTGGACTGTTGTGGTAAAATTAAAATGGATAAGACATTAGTACTAAAAAACAATAAAGGCAAATCAGATAAACTAACCCATCTATTTAAGTAACTTTCACTAGATTTAATAACTTCGTTGCAAGATGCATTAGGGGTAATATTACAAATTTTTGAAGCGATTTCATTTTTAATTCCTAATTTTTCTTGAATTATAAAAACACTTATAATAAACCCTATTATCGAAGTAGTTAATAAAATATAATCGTTAATAGTGTTTTGATTAAAAATTATAGATAATCCAATTAGCGCAATAAATGGGAAAATATATTTAAATGATATATTATAATTAAGTTTTTTATCAACGAACACATTTGGATTTGGTTCAATAAAAACGATTATTCCATCCCAACCATTTAAAAAATCATTGTAGTATAAATTAATTTTTCCTTTTTCATCTTCAATTAAAACACTCGAAATTGTTTTGTGTACCAAAACTATATTTTCTTTAAAAACTGCCATAAAAAGGTCAGGAAGTTCTATGAATTGATCTTTAGGAACTTTTACAGCTATATTTTCAATTTCTAGTAAGTTTAACGTGTCAGTAATTGCATAGATGCTAGGGTAATTGGGGTGTGATAAAAAAGCCTCTTCAAATTCATTTTTTGAATTGGGATATTGAACTAAGTCTAGATATTTTTTTACTAAATTCTTCATTGAGTTTTATATAAACCCAAAAATATTAATAATATTGTTTCAAATAAATTATTTTATTGTTAAATAAAATTATATTTTATAGGCTATACTAGCGGTAAAATATTCAAACAAATGATTTACATCTTTAGTTTTAAATAAAATTAACTAATAGTTTTTATTCTAATTCAAAATGCAAGGCAGTGGAGCTTCGTGTAATTTTTGTACACTTAATTTAACCACTAAAGAACGAAAACCTATTTTTTCGGCGGCATCACTTAAAATAACAAATTACTGATAGGTTTCACTATACTCACGCAAGGTTTGTATATTTAGATTTTGCCAATAGTATTTTGCAATAATTTTTAAACATGTTAGTTTGCAATCTTTGGCATCGGGTTGTCTATAATTAGGAAAATTTTTCAAAAATCATCTTCTATTAATTCATTTATAAAAAAAGGTAAATTTTCTCTTTCATATACTTTTGGATATTTATAACCGTTTATAAATATTAGTGGTGTTGTATGAAAATTATTCCTTAGACACCATTCGTTATGCTCAAAATAAATTTGCTCTATTACCATAGTATTATCTCTATTAGAAAATTTACGATTCCATTCATTAATTTTTTTATTTTCAAACCAATATGAAAATGCATTAATGAAAGAATCCTGTC